>JACPCW010000007.1 GCA_016184365.1 Candidatus Rokuibacteriota bacterium | reverse complement strand
CGGCGAGACGACGCTCGTGCCGGCCGCGGCCATCCTGCGGTTCCTCGAGGACTCGGGATTGGGCGGGTTCCTCCCGCGATGACGGAGCGGACGGGCCGTCACGGCGCGTCCGCTCCGCCCCGCGGGCCGGCGGCTACTCTACCTCGATGGTGGTGACGACCTTCTTGTCGTCGCGCTCCTCGTAGGTCGCCTTCACCGAGGCGCCTTCCTTCAGCGCGTCCATCGACACGCCCTCGGCGACCCAGACCTGCGTGCCGTTGTCGAGCGTGAAGGTCCGCTCCACAGCGTCCACGGACTTGACCGTGCCCTGGATCTGTTCCGCGCTCGCCGTCACGGCCGACAGTCCGAGCAGCAGCGCCATCGCAATGCCCGTCAGCGTCTTCATCGTCTGCACTCCTCCATGAGATGTGGTTGGTTCGATCGCAGGTCGGTCAATGCAAGCGGGGCACCACGCCGTTGCGCCGCCGAAAGGCCGCCGAATCGTGCGGGATCGCCCGCGGCCGCACCGCGGCGTGTGGCGCACCGCCACGGGCGTGTGGCGTTTCGCCACAGCGGTCGTGCGCTCGCCGCGGCGACGTCACGGAGAACCGCGTGCCGATCGGCCGTTTCATGCGCGCGCGGGCTCGGCTCGCGAATTGCTCGGAGCCGATGGTACGTCGCAGTTCAATCAGACCGCACGAGGGGGCAACATGATCAAGGTCGTCACGTTCGCACTCGCGCTGACGCTCACGATGTCGCTGTCCGCACTGGCCGCGGAGACGACGGGGCAGGTGAAGGCCATCGACGCGGCCGGCCAGACGTTCACGCTCGAGGACGGCACGCAGCTCTCGCTGTCCGCGGAGCATCTCGCCGACCTGACGCCGGGCGAGAGGGTGCTGGCGACGTACGAGACGAAGGCCGATCGGAAGGTCGTGACCGAGCTGTCGCGGATCACGCGGGGCCTCGACGGCCAGCTGACGACGAACTTCGGCACGAAGAGCCCGTATTCCGCCGACTCCTTCGAAGGCGTCGGCGTCGGCGACTAGCCGTTCACGGCGAGACCGGCGGCCGCGCCCCGCAGCGGCGCGGCCGCCGGTCCGCCGAGCTCAGCGCGCCCTCAGCCCCACAGGCGCCGGGTGGCGAGATCGGCGCCCTCGCGGAGCGTCCGGAGCTTCGCCCACACGACGCTCTCGGCAACCGCCTCGCTCCCCGCGAACGTGCCGAAGCCGCAGTCGACCGACGCGATCACGCGCGTGCGGTCGCCGACCGCGTCCACGACCTGGCAGATCCGGTCGGCCACCACCTCGGGATGCTCGACGAAGTTCGTCGTCGAGTCGATCACGCCCGGGAACAGCAGCATGCCGTCCGGCAGCGGCAGCCGGCGGAACACCTTGTACTCGTGCGCGTGGCGCGGGTTCGCCAGCTCGATCGACAGCCCGCCGACGCGCGCGCGATAGAGGATCGGCAGGATCGCTTCCAGCGGCACGTCGTGCACGTGCGGGCCGTCGTAGTTGCCCCAGCAGACGTGCAGCCGCGCCCGATCGGCCGGCACGTCACCGAGGGCGTCGTTGATCGCCTGGATGTGCGTGTCGACGATCTGGAGGAACCGGTCGAGCGGCTCGTTCTGGAACAGGCGCGTGCGCTCCATGGCCAGGTCCGGCGCGTCGATCTGCAGCACGAAGCCGCGCGCGTGGATCAGCGCGTACTCCTTCCGCATCTCGCGCGCGAGCGCGGCGACGTAGCGCTCGTGCGACCCGTAGTGCGCGTCGAGCAGGATGCAGGCGATGACGCCGGGCGACGCCGCCGTCATGAACGGCTCCACGAAGCGCCGGGGCGCGCCGGCGAGCGCCCGCGCGAACAGGTCGCACTCGCGCTCGGCTTCGCCGAGATCGGCATACTCGATCTCGCGGATGGCCTGCGGCGCGTTCGTGACCCGCGCCGATCCGCGGCGCCGCGCCGCCAGCATCTCAGCGTAGTCGGGAAAGTCGATCAGGTCGCGGGCGAGCGGGCGCTTGCTCTCGCCGCCGAACCCGCGCATGCGCCGCGCCGGGTACGTCGAGAATCCCGCGCGCGGCTGCTCGCCGTCGTTGCCGATGTCGATGCCGGCCGCGAGCTGCCGCGCGACGACGTGCCGCACCGCGGCCTCCGCCTCGCGCGCGAGCGCAGCGTCGTCGATCGGCTCGCCGCGGTCCTGGCGGACGAGCAGGTCACGGAGGGCGGGTGGACGGGGCAGGCTGCCGACGTGGGTCGTGAGCATGCGGTCGTCGCTTCGTCGCATGGCGGTCATGGTAGCCCGGCGCGGCCCTGATAGGATGGCCGGCGATGACCGCGACCGAGGCCCTCGCGACGTTCGTCCACGCGCTCGATCCCGACACGCTCGACGCCCCGGTGCGCGACCACACGACGCTCTGCGTGCTCGACACGCTCGGCATCGCGCTCGCCGGGGTCACGGAGCCGTGCACGCGCGCGGCGCGCGCCGTGAGTCGCGCAGCGGACGGCACGCCGGAGGCCACGATCGTCGTCCACGGCGATCGCGTGCCGGCGCCGGCCGCCGCGCTCGTGAACGGCGCGGCGGCATTCGCGCACAACTTCACGGACACGACGCTGTCGTGCATCGTGCACGCGGGCCCGGTCGTCGTGCCGGCCGCGCTCGCCGCGGGCGAAGCCGCCGGCGCGACCGGCCGCGAGGTCCTTGCGGCGGTCGTCGCGGGCTACGAGGTGATGACCCGCGTCGGGAACGCGATCAACGCCGGCACCGCGCGCATGGCGCATCACCGGAAGGGATTCCATCCGACGGCGACGTGCGGCGTGTTCGGTGCGACGGCCACCGCCGCGCGGCTGTTCCGGCTGACCGTCGATCAGACGGTGCAGGCGCTCGGCGTCGCCGGCAGTCTCGCGTCGGGCTTGTCGCTCACGCTGCGCGACGGCAGCGACGTGTGGCGCGCGCATCCGGGATTCGCGGCGCACAACGGTCTGCTCGCCGCGCGACTCGCGGCGGAAGGTCTGACGGGTCCCGTGCGCGTGCTGGACGACGCGCGCGGGTTCTGTGCCGCGTTCACGGACGGTGTGTTCGACGCCGCGGCGCTCACGCGCGATCTCGGCAAGCGCCTCCTCGTGCTCGACGCCGCCTTCAAGCTCCACAACGTCGCCCACGTGTGGGCGCTGCCGCTCGATGCGCTGGCCGCGCTGCGCGCGGCGCACGGCTTCTCGCACGCCGACGTCGCGGAGGTCGTCGTCACGTTCCCGCAGGCGTGGACGGCGATCATGAGCGAGCGCAGTCTCGATCCCGGCTGGATTCCCGAGACGTACTCGCAGGCGACGAACGATCTGCGCTATGGCGTCGCGGTCGGCTTGCGGGACGGCCGGGTGCACGTCGAGCAATTCGACGAGGCGCATCTGCGCGACCCCGCGGTTCACGAGCTCGCGCGCCGGGTGATTCCGCGTCCGGAGCCCGCGTTCGACGCCGCCTGGGAGACGAGCGATCGCGCCCCGGTCGACGTCGAAGTCGTGCTGACGAGCGGCGCGCACCACGCGCTGCACGTGGATTACCCCCGCGGCGCGCCGCAGAACCCGGCGACGCGCGAGGAGCTGGAGGCGAAGTTCGACGCGCTGGCGTCGTCCGCGCTGTCGGCGTCAGCGCGCGCGCGCGTGATCCGCCTGGTCCGCGGGCTGGCGACGGTCCAGCGGATCGACGAGCTGACCGCGGCGCTCGTCGTCCGCGGCGGAGACAGTGGGACGTGACAGGTCGCGGCCGTCAGGGAAGCAGATCGGCGATGGGGATTCGCGTGGCTGGCGCGCCCCGCGGTGTGACGACGGCTGGTGGTCGCAGGATCTCGACGGACGTGTACACCCAGCCGTACGCGCTGGCCGCTCTCGGCTGCGGCGCGCGATGCACTTCGACCGCACGATCGACGAGATTGACGATCCAGTATTCGGTGAGCCCGGCCCGCGCATAGAGGCCGCCCTTGAAGCGCCGGTCGAGCCTCAGGCTCGCATCGGCGACTTCGACGACGAGGACAGCGGTGGCGGGGTGTCCCCGAGCGTAGTCCAGCGGTCGACCGGCGACGATCGCCACATCGGGCTCGGGCTCCGAGTCGTCGTCGAGCGCGAGCGGGAGCTGCAATCGCGGATGCCAGTGAGGTCCGAACGCGGCCGCGAGTACTTGACCGAGGTGAGCGACGGTCGCGGCATGCGGACTGCCCTGCGGCTCTCTGACGACGAGCAGGCCGTCGAGCAGCTCGAGGCGCTCGCCGATGAACATCCCGAGTTCCACGAGTCGGTCGTACTCGACACGCCGCCATCGTCGTGACTCGACGTCGTGGTCGATCGCGGACGCCATGCACGGTACGGTATCGGCGCGGGCCGGGGAGCGTCAACGTCGCCGATCCGATACAGAAAGCGAGGGACCATGAGCATCGTTCGAGCGTTCACGGACGCGTTCAACCGGGCGGATGTCGACGCGGTCGTCGCGTGCTTCACGCCGGACGCCAGCTACGCGGACGGGTTCTTCGGCGTCCATCGCGGCACGGACGAGCTGCGCGCGATGTTCGCGCGCATGTTCCGCGAAGGGCGTGACTACGTCTGGCAGCTCGACGAGCTCGTCGAGGCCGGCGATCGCGCCGCGACGGAGTGGACCTTCTCGTACGTCGTCACGGACGCCGTGCCGCGCAGCGCGGGGCGCGAGATCCGCTTCCGCGGCATGAGCCTGTTCGAGCTCGGCAACGGGAAGATCCGCGCGTATCGCGAGCAGTTCGACGTCGGCCAGGCGTGTCTGCAGCTCGGCTTCAGCCCGGAGGCGATCACGAAGGTCCTACGTCGACGGCTCGAGCTCGACCACTAGTCCGGCACCCCGGCTCGCCCGTACGCCGGCCCCTCGTCGTCAGGTACAGAAACTCGATGTCCGCCATGGAATGGAAATCGTACTCCGTGGCGTCCGGATTGCACCGATTCCGGGCGATGCCGCCGGGCCCGCATCCACACGGTGTCGCGCTCGCCGCGCGGGCCCGGCGTCATCTGGAGCGGGCCGTGGAGGGACAACGCACGGGTTACAACGCCGCGGTTGTAAGAGAGGGGTCGTCATGCCGCAATGCGAAGTGTGCGGGAACGAATACGACAAGGCCTTCGAGATCACCATGGGCGGCAACCGGCACGTGTTCGACAGCTTCGAGTGCGCCATCCACCGGCTCGCGCCGATCTGCGCGCATTGCGGCTGCAAGATCGTCGGCCACGGGGTCGAGACCGTCGGTCAGTGCTACTGCTGCGCGAGCTGCGCGCGCATGGCCGGCGAGGGCCGCGGTCTGAAGGACCGCGCCGCGTGAGGAGGTGGCGATGACCATGCTCGGATTGATCGGCACAGCGGCCGCCAGCGCGGCCGCGATGTACATGTTCGACCCCCAGGGCGGCGGCCGGCGACGCGCGCTCGTGCGCGACCAGCTCGTCCATGCCGCGCACAAGACCACCGACGCCGTCGACGCGACGTCGCGTGATCTCACGAACCGGGCGCGCGGTGTCGTGGCCGAGTTCCGCGGCCGCTTCGACGGGGGACCGGTCAGCGATGAAACGCTCGCCGAGCGCGTGCGGGCGCGGATCGGCGCCGTCGTCGGTCACGCCGGCGCGATCCATGCGGCCGTCACCGACGGGCGGGTGCTGCTGACGGGGCCGATCCTGAGAGAAGACGTCGACCGGCTGCTGCGCCGCGTCCGCGCGGTGCGCGGCGTACAGGATGTCGCCAATGCGCTCGAAGTGCACGACGAGCCCGGCAACATACCCTCGCTGCAGGGACGCCCGCGGACGCCGCGAGGCGGCGAAGTCTTCGAGCTCTGGCAGAACAACTGGTCGCCCACGGCGCGCGCCACCACCGGCGTGGTCGGGCTGCTCCTGATCGCGGTGGGGCTGCGTCGTTTCAGCGCGGTGGGATTGTCGATCGCGGCGACGGGGCTCGGCCTCCTGTCCCGCGCCGCGACCAACACCTCGTTCACGTCGATGGCCCGCGGCGCCGACGCCGGAGCCTGGCGCAGCGGGACCCGGTGACGATGGGATCCAAATCGTCGGAGACCAAGGCGGGGACGCGCTCGTCGTCGATCAAGGGGACGACGAGCCGCTACGGCATCGGTGAGACGCCGCGCGCGCGCGCGAAGCCGGGCGCGTTCGGCAAGGAAGGACTGGATCGGGAGACGGGCGGCAAGCTCAGGACGCCGTCCGAAGCGGGCGCCAAGGAGCGACGCCGCCCGCTCAGCCGCCGGCGCGCGGCCTGACGCGCGGCCGAATCGCTTTCGTGCCGGCGACGGGAGACCTATCCTGTCGCCGGCATGACCTTTCCGCGCGGGCTCCGCGCCCTCAACCAGGCCGAGTACCGCCGCTTCTTCTGGGCGCAGCTCGTCGCGCAGATCGGCAGCTGGATGCAGTCGGTCGCGCAGGCGTGGCTCGTGCTCCAGCTCACGGACTCCCCGTTCCTGCTCGGGCTGATCGGCACGCTCCAGTTCGGACCGGTGCTGCTCTTCTCGGTCTTCTCGGGCGCCGTCGCGGACCGGTTCGTGAAGCGCCGCATCCTCATCGCGACGCAGGCGACGCTCGCCGTCCAGGCCGTCGGCCTCGGCGCGCTCGCGTGGAGCGGCCATGCCGAGTACTGGCACGTCGCCGCGCTCGCGATGGTGCTCGGCTTCGCGAACGTGATCGAGATGCCGGCGCGCCAGTCGTACGTCGCCGACATCGTCGGTCGTGAGGACCTGATCAACGCCGTCGCGTTGAACTCGGCGTCGTTCAACGCCGCGCGCATCGTCGGCCCGGCGGTCGCCGGCGTGATGATCGGCCAGTTCGGCGTCGTCCCGGCGTTCTTCGTGAACGGCGTCGGGCATCTCGTGGTCATCGCGGCGCTGCTCACGCTCACCACGACCGGGAAACCCGCGGCGCGCTCCATCACCGGGGTGCTCGCGGACATCGCGCAGGGCATCCGCCATGCGCTCTCGACGCCGCGCATCCGCCTGCTGCTCGGCCTGCTCTTCGTCGTGAGCTTCTCCGTCTTCAACTTCTCGGTCTACGTCCCGCTCCTCGCGAAGACGGTGCTGGGGCTCGGCGCCGAGGGCTTCGGCTATCTGATGGCGGCGCTCGGCGTCGGCGCCGTCGCCGGCGCGCTGACCGTCGGCGCGTCGTCCGGCCGCGAGCCTTCGATCATGACGATGTTCATCGAGGCGACGCTCGCATGCGGCGGCCTGTTCCTGATGTTTTCGGTCCGGCACGTCGCCGTCGCGGCGCTGATGCTGGTCGCGATCGGCTACACCGGCACGATGCTGGTCGCGACGTGCAACACGGCGCTCCAGCTCGCGGCGCCGGACGCGCTGCGCGGCCGGATCATGAGCCTCTACGTGTTGATCTGGGGCGGCTCGTTCCCGATCGGCGCGTTCCTCGTCGGCGCGATCTCGGAGGCGTGGGGCGTGCCGCGCGCGTTCGCGGTCATGGGCGGGTTCGGGCTGGCGACGCTGCTCGCGCTGAGCCTCTGGTGGCGTCTACGCCGCAGCGCGTGACCGAGGAGCGCCACGGCTATGCCGGGGCGCTTCCGAGCGTTGGGGGTGTCGGGGGCCATGTCGGGGCCCCTGACGTGATGGTCCGGCACGGCTTTGCCGGGGCGCTTCCGAGCGCTGGGGAGTGTGGGGGGCCATGTCGGGACCCCCCACTTTGTCATCCGGCCGGGCGTTACTCCGGCGGCTATCCGTCGGCGAGCAGCGGGGGCCGCGGCTATCCCCGTCGTTGTCGGCTCGGCCTCTCGCCGGCGGCTTCACCCGGACGCGTGACCGCATCCGCGGCGGACACCCTCATCGTAGCCCCGGGGCGGTGTCTCCGGATGTGGACGTTGACCGTCTGCTGAGCAGGCCGGTACGGTGTCGGTGAGGAGGCGCGACATGAGCGCGATCCCGGACGTTCAGACCCGTCGATGGAAGCGCGTCGAGTACGAGCGGATGATCGAGTGCGGGATTTTCCAGCCGGACGAGCGCCTCGAGCTGATCGGCGGCGTGCTCGTCGTACGCGAGCCGCAGAGCTCACCCCACATGGCGGCGATCCGCCTGGCGCAGGAAGCGCTGCGCGTGGCGTTCGGCCCGGGCTGGGATGTCCGGCCGCAGGGGCCGGTGGCGCTCGACGACGATTCCGAGCCCGAGCCGGACGTCTCCGTCGTTCCGGGCAGCCCGCGCGATTACGTCGAGGCGCATCCGGCGCGCCCGGCGCTCGTCGTCGAGATCTCGCTCGCGAGCCTGGCGTTCGACCGCGCCGAGAAGTCGAGCCTCTACGCGCGCGCCGGCATCGCCGATTACTGGATCGTGAACCTCGTCGACCGCGTGGTGGAAGTGCGGCGCACGCCGATTCGCGCGGAGACCGCGGCGTACGGCTGGACGTACGCGTCGCTCGACGTCGCCGGTCCCGACGATTCGCTCGCGGCGCTCGCCGCGCCGGGCGCGCTCATTCCCGTCCGCGACCTGCTGCCGTGACGGCGACTCAGCCGCTTCGGCCGAGCGAGTACACGAGCCGGTAGCTGCCGGTCGCGACGTCCGCCGCCGCGCCATGGCTCGTGAGCGCCGGCGCCGCGAGGATGGTCGCGCACGCGCGATCGATCACGGCAGCCTCCGTGCCTTCGATCATCACCACCCAGCGCGCGAGCTCGTCCGGACGGTCGAGCAGCGTCTTCTCCGCCGCCTGCACGCGCGTGACGCCTTCGTCGGCTTCGCAGAGATGCGCGCCGATGATGCCGTCGGCGCCGATGAGCGCCGGCAGCGCCGCGCGCGTCAGCCAGTCCCGCAGCTCGATGTCACGTCCTGGCGCCGGTCCGACGTCGAGCGTCGTGATCGCGCCGCCGACGCCGTGGCCGAGGCTCAGCGTCACGCGGCACGCCGTGCGCTTGTTGTTGCGGAAGAGCCTGATGCACTTCTGCGTCCACGGCGTCGGGTTGTCGAGCCGCGCGAGATAGTCGGGACCGTTCAGGACTTCGGGACGCTCCGTCTCGTAGAGCGTGAAGTAGCGGCGCTCGCCGTCGACGACGTCGTACCGCCGTCCGCGAAGAAATCCCGGCACGCCGACGCGCTCGGGAATGTGCTCGCCGAGATGCCAGCGATCGAACTCGGCTTCCTCGCCGGCCACGACGTCGTTCCAGATCGCGAGCACGGCCTGTCCGAGGAGCGGCACGGCTACGCCGGGCCGCTTCCGAGCGTTGGGGGGGTGTGGGCCATGTCGGGGCCCCCCACCTCAACGTCGTTCCAGATCGCGAGCACGGCCTGTCC
>JACPCW010000109.1 GCA_016184365.1 Candidatus Rokuibacteriota bacterium | reverse complement strand
CCGGGCAGCCCGAAGAAGTGCGCGTCACCGATGCGCCCGAACGCGAGCGGACGTCCGGGCTGCATCGCGACCTGCCAGAAGTCGATGCCGCCGAGGTCGCCGAGCACGTCCTTCACCAGGTCGTAGTCGCCGACGGACACGCCGCCGGACGTCACGACGACGTCGGCGACGCGGCTCGCGTCGAGCAGTCGCGCGCGCAGCGTGTCGCGAACGTCGGGAACGATGCCGAGGTCGACGACGTCGCCGCCACATTGCTCGATCGAGCCGCGCAGCGTGAAGCGATTGGCGTCGTAGATTTGCCCGGGAGCACGGGGACCGCCGGGCTCCGCGACCTCGTCGCCCGTCGAGAGCAGTGCCACGCGGGGGCGGCGGTGCACCGGCAGCTGCCAGCCGCCGAGCGAGGCGATGAGCCCGATCTCCTGCGGCCGGAGCACCGTGCCGCGCGCGATGACGATGGTGCCGGTGCGCACGTCCTCGCCGCGCATCCGCACGTTGGCGCCCTTGTCGAGCGGACCGATGCCCACGTGGTCGCCGGAGCGCGTCACGACTTCTTGTGGATAGACGGTATCGGCGCCGCGCGGCATCGGCGCGCCCGTCATGATGCGCACCGTCTGTCCCGACGCGAGCGTGCCGGAGAACACCGATCCCGCCGGCAGATCGGCGATCACCGTGAGCGTCGCGGTGCCTTCGACCGGAACGTCGGCGCTCGCGACGGCGTAGCCGTCGACCGCGGAGTTGTCGTCGGGCGGCACGTCGAACGGGGCGCGGACCTCGTCGGCGAGCACGCGGCCGAGCGCACGAGTGAGCGAGACCTGCTCGGAGGGAAGCGGGGCTGCGATCTGGGCGAGGATGCGGTCTTGCCCGTCCCGCACCGAGATCATGGGGCGTATTATACGCGCCATGCACGCGGCCCCTCCGGCCGGCTTCTGGATCCGCGCGCTCGCCGCGGTGATCGATTTCGTCGTCTTCCTCGTGGTGCAGGCGACGTACACGACGGCGGCGGCGCTCGTCTTCGGCGCCGGACCCGATCCGTCGATGGCCGTGACGTCGACCGTCGGATTCTTCACGCTCGTCTTCGCCGCGCTCTACACGTCGGTGCTGCATGCGACCGCAGGACAGACGATCGGCAAGCTGCTGACCGGCGTCCGCGTCGTCGCGCTCGACGGCGAGCCGCCGCTCGGCGGCGCCGCGTTCCTGCGCTGGCTCGGGTACTTCGTGTCGTGCGCGACGTTCGGGCTCGGCTTCGTCATGGCGGGGCTGCGGACCGACAAGCGCGCGCTTCACGATCTGATCGCCGGCACACGAGTCGAACGCGTCGCGCGCCGCGCCGCAGAGCGTCCGGTCGAGCCGGCGCCTCCGCCGCCGACGGTCGCGACCGGCCTGCCGATCGAGTGAGCGCAGGTCAACCCGTGGTCGACGAGCGGGCGTACTTCGCGGGGTCTGCAAACGCGTCGTCGACGAGCGGGCCGGCTTCGCCCGGCCGCTCGGAGCGCTGGGGGGTCGAGGAGCGCCACGGCTTCGCCGGGGCGCTCCGAGCGTTGGGGGGGTCTGGGGGGCCATTTCGGGGCCCCCCAGCTGATAGATGATCCCGACGCTGCCGCTGCGCACGCGTAACCGCCTGGCCGAGCTGATCGTCGCAGCCCTCGGCGATGTCGATGCGCGTCGCGAGCTTGCGGCGCTCGCGACGGCGCCGCCGGCCGAGTGGACCGCCGAGTGCGATGCGCACCGCGCGCCGCTGATCGCGAAGCGCGCGCGGGCGGCGACCGACGCGCTCGAGGGGCAGCCGATCCTTTCGCCGGCGACGTCCCTCGCGGACGCGCTGCGCGCCGCCGCGCTCCTGTTCGATGCCGGCCTCGGCTTCGAGACGCACGAAGTCCTGGAATCGCACTGGTCCCGTGCCGAGGGCGCGGCACGCGAGAGTCTGCAGGGCCTGATCCAGGTGGCCGTCGGGTACCAGCACCTGTCATCGACCGATCGGGCGGCGCTCACGCCGCCCCGTTTCCCGCGCGCAGCTCGCGCGGCCTGAGAGGAGCTTCGTCATGAATCTCGAGCTCACCGGAAAAGTCGCGCTCGTCACCGGCGCGAGCAAAGGCATCGGGCGCGCGATCGCCATCGGGCTCGGCGCCGAGGGCGCGCGCGTCGCGATGACGGCACGAACCGCGACGGACCTGGACGACGCCGCCGCGGCCGTGAAGGCCGCGGGTGCGCAGGACGTGCTGACCGTGGCTGCCGACCTCTCACGTCTCGAAGAGGTCCAGCGCGTCGTCGACACGACCGTCGGCCGCTTCGGCCGCATCGACGTCCTCGTCAACAACGCGGGCGCGATCCGCGGCGGCGACTTTCTTCAGATTCCCGACGAACAATGGACGGGTGACTGGAGCCTGAAGCTCCACGGGTACATCCGCATGGCGCGCGCGGTATTCCCGGTGATGAAGCAGAACGGCGGCGGGCGCATCGTGAACGTCGTCGGCGCGGCGGCACGCAATCCGACCGCGACGTATCTGCCGGGCGGCGTGGCGAACGCGGGACTCGTCAACTTCACCAAGGGACTCGCGGACCTCGGCGCGCCGGCGAACATCCTCGTCACGGCCGTGTCTCCCGCGGCCACGCGGACGGAGCGCTGGAATTCGTTGATGGCGCAGCAGGCGAAGGCTGCGGGCAAGACGCCCCAGGCGATGCAGGCCGAGGCCGAGCGCGCCTATCCGCTCGGCCGGATCGCGACGCCGGAGGACTGCGCCGACCTCGTGTGCTTCCTGGTCTCCGCCCGGGCGTCATTCCTGACGGGCATCTGCATCACGGTCGACGGCGGGGCGTCGCGAGGGGTGTACCTCTGACCTTGACATCCGTTGCCTCCTGTCACTATAAAGCGCCAATCCGAGTCGGGGAGCGTCGTTATCCTCCGCCGGTCCGTGGAATCGAGGAGGCGGTGATGGCAGCCAAGCTGTTCGTCGGTAACTTGTCGTTCCAGGCGACGGAGGAGGATCTCCGCGAGCTCTTCCAGCAGGCGGGCACCGTGGAAACCGTGCGGATCATCACCGATCAGTTCACCGGGCGCCCGCGCGGCTTCGGCTTCGTCGAGATGGCGACCAAGGAAGAGGCGACGAAGGCGGTCGAGATGCTGAACGGCCGCCTGTTCCGCGACCGTAACCTCGTCGTCGACGAGGCGCGCCCGCAGCCGCAGCGCGGCGGGGGCGGCGGCGGAGGCGGTGCCCGTGGGGGAGCGCGCCCCGGCGGCGGCGGGGGTGGGTGGCGCCGGTAACCGGCTGACCGCTAGAACAAACTCAGCTGTGGATCGGCGGGGGGGGCCTCGTCGATCCACGGCCGGAGCCCGGGTTGCTCGGCAAACGGGCGCAGCCGCTCCCAGACCTCCGACACTTTCGTCTGGTAGTACTCGACGTTCTCGTCCGGCCGCGCGGAGTCCCACGCCGCCATGAGCCGAGCGTTCTCGTTCACCGCGACGCGCGCCGAGCGTCCTGCCACGTAGTACGAGACCTGGTCCCCGGGTTCCAGGGGACGGCCGGACGCGATTGCCAGCTCGTAGACCGCCGACACGGACCGCCCGCCGCTCGCGACCTTGGCGCGATACGCCTCGAGCGATTCTTGAAGTGTCTCCGTCCGCGCGAAGAGCCGCGGCGGCACCCGGTGGTGGGCGAAGTCGTCGAGCCAGCGATCCACGACGCGCTTGCACTCGGCGCCGCGGTCCTCCAGCAGCAGGCGCACCAGCTCTTCGATGAGCCGTCGCTGGAAGGGCTCGAGGCCGCGTGACCGGAAGCCGGACCCGCGCAGCGTGACGCGGCCGTGGCTGTCGAGCAGCGCATACGTCTTGAGCCGGTACGAGAACATCGCCGCATACCGCCCGTCGAGATCGAGGTGGATGCCCGCCGGCAGAGCGGCGGCGATCCGGGCCAGCAGCGCATCGTCATCGGCGGCGGCGTGTCCGGCGGGCGGCACGAAGTACACGCCGTCGGTGTCGGCCTCGAGCGGCACCGCGCCCGCCTTCTCGAGCTCGCCGAGGATCGTGGCGACGACCTCGCGTCCCTCCGCCGTGATGCGATCGGCGGCGGCGAAGTCGTTCCAGTGCGCGCTCGAGAACGCGAGATAGCCGTAGAACGCGTTGATCAGGATCTTGAACGACTGCTGCAGCGCGGCCAGGTGCGCGCGCTGCTCCGGGTCGCTGGCGTCGCGAGCGTCGCGCTTGGCCTGCAGGCGGAAGTCGCGAAGCGTCCGCAGCAGCGTCAGGAACGAGCCGAGCGAGTCGCTCGCCGGCGCGATGCCGCGGGCGACCATGAGCGACGGGTAGAGCGACGTCACGTCGACGTGGAGCACGTCGCGCGCGACGCCCTGGTGAAAAATGGCGACGTGGCCGCCGCCGACCGGCGCCGGCGGCCGCGGCCGGGGCACGGCATGGCGCGCCTGGAGATATTCGCGGAGCAGCAGCGCGTCGATCTTCGCGGCCGCGCCGCGCAGCACGCTGGACTGATAGTCGAACGGCACGACCTGCGCCTGCGCGAAGTACGGCGGCGCCAGGATGCGGCTCACGCCGAGCGTCTCCCGCGCATCGTCGGCGGCATAGGCCATGAGCCGGTCGGGCGCGTTCCGAAACTCCGACGTGATGCTCGCCCCGTCGACGTACGTGCGGCCGGCGGCGGCCACACCGAAGTGCCGGGCCAGATCTTTCAATCCGAACGCCGGCAGATCGCGCGCGCCGGCGTCGTGCAGCTGCGCGAGCATCCACGTGTCCACGATGTGCCGCCCGCCGATCTCGTACCGCCGGTAGCCGATCGTGCGCTCCGCGATCGCGAGGCGCGTCGGCCGGCCGCGCAGCGCGCTGCCGTCGCGTCCCCATGCGAGCGTCACGCCGTGCCGGCGCGCGCGCGCTTCGAGATATTCGAGGTCGAAGCGGAAGATGTTGTGGCCCTCGATGACGTCCGGATCGCGCGCGCGGATGGCCGCCGTGCACGCCTCGAGCAGCTCACGCTCGTCGAGTCGATCACCGCGGATGACGTCGACGTAGCCGGTGGAGTCGGCGAGCGCGACCGCGATGATCCGATCGCCGGAACGCGCGGCGCTCGGGAACTCGAAGCCGTCGGTCGTCATCACCTCGATGTCGAGCGCCAGGCGGCGAACGTCACCGAACACCAGGTCGCCGAACGACGTGTGCCCCGTCGTCAGCAGGAACTGGTGCACCGCGTCGCCCGGGAAGAGGAAGGGCGGCGTCGGATCGCCGGGCGCGGTCGGCGCGCGCTCGCGGCACCGGTCGCGCGCCCCGATGGCGTGGCCCCACGTCGCGAAGCGGGCGAGCCACGCGAGATCGCCGGGACCGTCGAGCCGCTCGAGCGACGTCAGGCCGGGCGCGTCGGCGACCAGGCTCGGATCGGTGACGAGCACGAGCGGGGAAAACGGAACGATCTCCACGCGGACGTCGCCGGCCTCGCGGCGCCACACGTGCATGCCGGCGCCGTCGGCGGCGAGTGCAAAGGCGAGGAGCCCGGAGGCTCTGGCTACCGCGCTTCCTCGATCGCGGCGCGGTAGCTCGCGAGATCGACGAGCCCGACCAGGACCCGGCCCGTCGCGGGCACGACGACCGTCGGGATCGAGCGGACGCCGTGCTCGTTCACGGCGGTCTCGTAGTCGGCGACGACGGCCTCGCGGCCGATGCCGGAGCGGTAATCGGCGATGAAGCGCTCGACGTCGACGTCGCAGTCGCTCACGATGCGGATGACTTCGTTCGGGTCGCCGATGTTCCGGCTCTCGGTGAAATACGCGCGGAAGAGCGCCCGGTGCACCCGGCGGAACGGCTCGTCGCCCTGCTTCCGGACGCACTTCGCGGCTTCGAGCGCGGGAAGGCTCCAGCCGGGCATCTCGGCGTGAGGCCACGGCGTGAAGACGACACCGTCAGCCGCGGACATCTCGCCGCAGCGGCGCCAGCCCGCTTCGCGATACGAGCCGCGGAACGCGACGCCGCGCTCGGGCGCCGGCCGCAGCGGAAACGCGCGCTCCTCGATGAGGAGGCCATCGCCCATCTCGTCGCTCAGTGTCCGGAGGCGCACGGCCGCCGGATAGCACCAGGGTCAGAGGTAGTCGGAGTAGACGAGGACGCGCACGGGTTCCATGCGCGCGATTCTACCGGTGCGGCGCGATATCCTCAACGCCATGCCGCGTCGGACGCTCGTGCTGCTTGCGATCCTGCTCGCGGGCTGCGCGTCGGCGACGGCGGTCCGCTTCCCGAACGCGACGCCGGGCGCGCCGCGACCGATTCCGGCCACCGAATTCCGGCCCGCCGGCGACGGCCCGTTTCCTGCCGTCGTGCTGTTTCACGGCTGCCATGGCGTCAGCGACTCGACGCGCGCGTGGGGCGCATGGTTCCGCGCGCGGCAGTACGTCGCGCTCGTCGTCGACTCGTGGCGCGCGCGCGGGTTTCAGGCCAACTGCGCCCCGACCGCGCCCGACCCGCCGAACACCGAGCGCTTCGACGACGCCGTCGGCGCGCTCTCGTATCTGCACGCGCGGCCGTACGTGGATCGGCAGCGCATCGGCGCCGTCGGCTGGTCCAACGGCGGCGTCTACGCGATGTCGGTCGTCAACGGCCCGAGTCTCGAGCGCGCCCGGCGGCGCGGCGTCGTCATGCCGGAGCCGGGGTACCGCGCGAGCGTCGCGTTCTACCCCGGCGGATGCTCTTCCCTGGTCCACGAACAGGTCGTGCGGCCGCTCCTCGTGCTGATCGGCGACGCGGACGACTGGATCCTTCCGGGCCCGTGCCGCGAGATGGTCACGAACATGCGCACCTCGGGCGCCGACGCCTCCATCGTGCTGTACCGCGGCGCCTACCACTACTTCGACGTCGCCGGCCAGGCGAAGACGTTCCTCGCGGACGTCGAGAACCGGAATCTGCCCGGCGGATGCTGTGGCGCGACCGTCGCGTACGACCGCGCCGCGGCCGAGGACGCGCAGCGCCGGGTCGAGGAATTTTTCGGCTATCATCTGAAGCGCTCGTAGCGCGCGATTGCTCATGGACGCCCCCGTCAGTCTCGCGAAGCAGCTGCTCAGGACCGTGGTCAACCTCCACGTCACGGTCGCGCGCGATCATCCGTCTTCCCGCATCCTCGGCACGGAGCGCATGGGCAGCGGCGTCGTCATCGACGCGGCCGGACTGATCCTGACCGTGAACTACGTCGTGATGGGCGCGCAGACGATCTACGTCGGCTTCGACGAGGGCCGGCGCGCCAAGGCCGAGGTCATCGCCCAGGACTTCGACATCGGCCTGGCGCTCGTGCGCGTGAAGCGTCAGGGACTGCCCGCCGCCTTCCTCGGCTCCGGCGAAGCGCTCGAGCGCGGCGAGGCGATCGCCTCGTTCGCGTCCACCGGCACGCACGAGCGTCGCGTGGCCAGCGGGCTCGTGACGTACCTCGGTGAGTTCGAGGCGTACTGGGAATACCTGCTCGACAAC
Organism: Candidatus Rokuibacteriota bacterium; assembly: GCA_016184365.1. Classification (GTDB taxonomy): domain Bacteria; phylum Methylomirabilota; class Methylomirabilia; order Rokubacteriales; family CSP1-6; genus AR8. The sequence goes on along the minus strand of JACPCW010000109.1, from coordinate 39,774 downwards.
GGCATCGTGTCGAGCGCGCCCAATCCCGGCTTCGGCGGCGGCGGGCTGTTCACGGTGACCGGCTGCCTCGTCGGCATCGTGTCGCTCAACCTGAACGAGATCGCGCGGAACTCCCTGTCGATTCCGATCGAGTGCTTCCGCCGGCACCAGCAGGAGTACCTGCGCCATGGCCGGATCGTCAGCCGGCCGCGGCGCGCGTGGCTCGGCGTGTTCGCGCACGCGGTCGAGGAAGGCGTGGTCATCGCCGGCCTCGTGCCCGACGGCCCGGGTGAGAAGGGCGGCCTGCGCGAAGGCGACGTCGTCGTGTCGCTGAACCGCGCGGACGTCGGCACGCGGCGCGACCTCTACGTCTCGCTCTGGCGTCACGAACCGGGCGAGAAGCTCACCATCGAGGTGATGCGCGACAGCGCGCTCAAGCGCGTCGAGCTCACCGGCGGCGATCGCGCCGAGTTCTTCCGCCTGCCGTGACGGCCGGCCGATCCGCCGCCCGACGCGCAACCATAGATAGGGGACAGCCATGGATTTCGGACTGAAAGGGAAGGTCGCACTCGTCACGGCGGCGAGCAAGGGCATGGGCAAGGCGTGCGCGATGAGCTTCGCCGCCGAAGGCGCACGCGTGGCGATCTGCGCCCGGACGGAAAGCGACGTGAAGACGGTCGCCGACGAGATCCGCACCAAGACCGGCGCCGAGGTGCTCGCGATGCGCGCCGACGTGACGAACGCCGCCGACGTGAGGGCGTTCGTCGGCCGGACGGTCGAGACCTTCGGCGGCGTCGACATCCTCGTCGCCAACGCCGGCGGGCCGCCGCGCGGCGGCCTCGATGAGATGACCGACGAGCAGTGGCACGCCGCGTTCGACGTGACCGTCGTGTCCGTCGTGCGGCTGATCCGCGAGGTCGTCCCGTCGATGCGGAGGCGCGGGTGGGGACGCATCCTCACGATCCAGTCCGTGTCCGTGAAACAGCCCGTGGACGGCCTGCTGCTCTCGAACGCGACGCGACCCGGCGTCGCCGGCCTCATGAAGACGCTCGTGCCCGAGCTCGGCCGCGACAACATCACGTTCAACGTCGTGTGCCCGGGCCGGATCATGACCGACCGGTTCCTCGGTGGAGCGAAGCAGGCGGGCCTGCCCGTGGACGACTACGTCGCGAAGAGCGCGACGGACGTTCCGCTCAGGCGCATCGGCACTCCGGAGGAGTTCGCGAACGTCGTCGTGTTCCTGGCCTCCGAGCGCGCGTCCTATGTCACGGGCGTGACGATCCAGGTCGACGGCGGCGTCGTGCGCGGAATCCTTTGACGGGCGCCTGAATGCTCGCGCTGCGGGGAGCCGTCTCGCGGTTCTTCGCTGCCGATGGGTTCTTTCTCGGCGCGGGGCTCGCGTTCTTCGGGCTCATCACGCTGATCCCGCTCGTGCTGCTGGGCGTGTCGGCGCTGGGCTTCGTCCTCAGCAGCGAGGACGCCGCGAACGAGGTGATCGGGCAGCTCGCGCGGAACTTTCCCGTCTATCGGCGCGAGATGCGCGGCGTGCTGCACGGCATCGTCGACACGCGGGCGGTGACGGGCCTGCTCGGTACCGTCATCCTCATCGTGTTCTCGACGCCGCTCCTCTCGTCGTCGCGGCTGGTCATGCACCGGCTCCTCGGCATCAGGATGCCGTCGAGCTTCCTCCGCAACCTCGTCGTCGACTCCGGCATGGTCCTGCTGCTCTCCCTGCTGCTCTTCGGCGCCACCGCCGCCACGTGGTTCTACGCCTGGATCCAGACGTTCGTCCTGGAGCCCGCGAACCTGGCGAGCGGGTGGATGAACGCCGCGAACGTCGGCTTCAGCACGACGCTGTCGACGGCGATGCTCTACCTCGGCTACCGGTACGTCCCGCGCCGCCGCATCCGGGGCAGCGCCGCGCTCTCCGGCGCCATCGTCGCGAGCGTCCTGTGGGAGATCGCCAAGCAGCTGTTCGCGCTCTACATCCGCAAGGTCGGCGTCTACGACCAGATCTACGGGCCGCTCGGCGTGCTGATCGCGTTCGTGATGTTCGTGTACTACTCCGCCGTCGTGTTCGTCTTCGGCGGCGCGTGGGTCGCGGCGATCGACGGACGCCGGCGAGGGTGAAATCGCCGCGACCGGCCGTGCTATCGTCTTGACCGCTTTCATCCTTCTTTTCGGGAGACACGCATGCTGAACGGCAAGGTCGCGGTCGTCACGGGCGCCGGGCGCGGCATCGGGCGCGAGATCTCGCTGCTGATGGCAAAGCACGGCGCGCACGTCGTCGTGAACGACTACGGCGGCACCGCGTCGGGCAGCGGCGGCGAGTCCGCGCCGGCCGACGAGGTCGTCCGCGAGATCACCGCCGCCGGTGGCAAGGCCGTGCCGAACTACGACTCCGTGGCGTCCATGGCCGGCGGCGCGCGCATCGTTCAGACGGCGATCGACACGTTCGGGCGCATCGACATCGTGGTCAACAACGCCGGCATCCTGCGCGACCGGATGATCTTCAACATGACGGAAGAGGAGTGGGACGCCGTCATCGACACGCATCTCAAGGGCAGCTTCGCGGTCACGCGCGCCGCGGCGCCGAAGATGCGCGAGCAGAAGTCCGGCCGGTTCATCAACATGACGTCGACGTCCGGACTCGTCGGCAACGTGGGGCAGGCGAACTACGCCGCGGCCAAGCTCGGCATCGTCGGGCTGACGCGCGTGGTCGCGCTCGACATGGCGCGCTACAACGTCACCGCCAACTGCATCTCGCCGTTCGCGTGGACGCGCATGATCGGCACGATTCCGACCGAGACGCCGCAGCAGAAGGCGCGCGTCGAAAAGATCAAGAAGCTCTCCCCGGCGCACATCGCCCCGCTCGCGGCGTGGCTCGCGACCGACGACGCCCGAGAGGTGAGCGGCCAGGTGTTCGGTGTGCGCGGCAAGGAAATCATGCTGTTCAGCGCCATGCGGCCGGTGATGCGCCTCCATCATCACGAGGGCTGGACGCTGGAGCGCCTGTCGGAAATGTTCCCGGGCACGCTCCAGCAGCACCTCGTGCCGCTCGAATCGTCGGGTCAGTACTTCAACTACGACCCGCTCGTCTGACGCGAAAGGCGCGCTCGCCCGAAGGTCGTTGTAATTCGCACAATCAGCCTCCTGACAAGTGCGAAAAGTCCTTCCCATTTATGTCGCTCAATGTAGACTCGTGTCGGGTTGGTCAGGTAAACCGTTTCACAGCATTTGGGAGTATTTCCTCTGAGCCTGTCACGTCCGGCCGCAACAGTGATCGCGCGTTCCGTCTTCGTGGTCGCACTCGCGCTCTTGTCGCTCGGGTCTCGTGTTGCCGATCGCGATCGATCCGTCGGCGTTCACCGTGCCGGCGAACGTGCAACAGCTCACGACGCACGAATCCGCCGTGCGCGGCGTCGCGAGCATCGTCGCGAGTGAGTTCGGGCTTCCCGTGCCGGCGAAGTTCACCGTGTACGTCTACGGGTCGCGTCGTGTGTTCGAGCAGGGCCTGATCGAGGACGCGCGGCTGTCGCCGGCGCGCGCCGCCGAGCTCTCGGAGTTCGCGATCGGTGTCGGCAAGCGCCGCCAGCTGCTCTTCAACGACGACAACGAGCGCCGCGGCCGCGAATGGCTGCGCCTCATCGCCCACGAAGTCGCGCACGTCTCGCAGTTCGAGCTCGCGGAAGGCGAGGGGCGCGGTGAGCAGTGGCTCGCCGAAGGCATGGCGGAATGGATCGCGTTCCGCGTCCTCGAGCGCCTCGAGATCGACACGCTCGCGCGTCGCCGCACGCTCGCGCAGGCGGGCATCCGCAACCACGCATCGGTCGTCGCCGCACGGCTCGATCTCGCTTCGTTCGGCACGTCCCGCGGCTTCACGACGCGACATCTCAAGGAAGGCTCGCTGCCGACGTACCAGCTCGCATTCCTGATGTCGGACTACCTGATCACGCGGAACGGGCTGACGGCCGTCGCGGACTACTTCCGGTCGTTCCGGACGAGCCGTGACCGGCAGAAGAACTTCGAGCGCGCGTTCGGGCAGAAGCTCGAGGCCTTCGAGCACGAAGTTCAGGCGCACCTGCGGAGCGCCGTGCGCTGAAACCGGTCGCCGCACGGCCCGTCGCAGCACTGCTCGCGCTCGTCCTGCTCGCCATGGCGACCGGCGCCGTGGCGGCCGATGGTCTGCTGGTCACGGTCGGCGACGTCACACCAACGAGCGCGGTCGTGTGGGCGCGCGGTGCCGCGCCCGGCGCGGCCCGCGTCGACGTCGCGCCGGTCGGGGCCGTGCCGGTGCGCGCCGGCAACGTCGAATTCTCCACATCGCGCGATCTCACCGGAAAGCTCGTCGTGAGCGCTCTGGCTCCGTCGACGCGTTACGCCTACCGCGTCAGCGCCGGGACGCGATCGGTCAGCGGCGAATTCGTCACCGCTCCGCCGGCGGATGCCGTGACGCCATTCACGTTCGCGTGGTCGGGCGATCTCGGTGGGGGGAACGTCTGCCGTCACGTGCAGGCCGGATATCCGGTCTTCCGGGCGATCACCGCACGGCATCCGCAGTTCTTCCTGTTCGTCGGCGACACGATCTACGCGGACCGCGCGTGCCAGGGCCCGGATCGCGTCCCCGGCTACGGCTTCATCGCGACGACGCTCGCCGGATATCACGACAAGCATCGCTACAACCGCGCCGATGGACCGGTGCAGGCGGCGTTCCGCACCACGTCGGTCTACGCGATCTGGGACGACCACGAGGTCCGGAACGATTTCTCCGGACCCACCGAGCCCCTGATGCCCGCCGGCCGGCAGGCGTTCCTCGATTACTGGCCCATCGTGCCGCCCGAGGCGGAGCCGCACCGGCTGCACCGGCAGTTCCGCTGGGGCAAGCTGCTCGACCTGTTCATTCTGGACACGCGCCAGTACCGGAGCCCGAACAGCGAGGTCGACAGCCCCGGAAAGACGATGCTCGGCGCGGCGCAGCGCCGATGGCTCATCGACGGCGTCACGGCGTCCGATGCGGTCTGGAAAGTCGTCGTGTCGAGCGTGTCGCTCGCGATCCCGACCGGACGGCGCGAGCGTCGCGATTCGTGGACGAACGCCACCGTGTTCGGCCTGCCGGACCCGGGCGGCACCGGATTCATGCACGAGCGTGACGCCATCCTCGCGGCACTCCGCGGTGTGAAGAACCTCGTCGTCGTGACGGCGGACGTGCATCACGCGGAGGTCATCCGGCACACCCCGGCCGCCGGCTTCGTGCTCCATGAGCTCATCGCCGGACCGCTGTCGGCATCGACCGGCACGCCGCGGCCGCTCGATCAGACGCTGAACGCCGTCAGCCTCTGGGGTCGCGGCGGCGTCAACAATTTCGGCGAAGTCACCGTCGAGGCCACGCAGCTCGTCGTGCGGATCATCGACGAAGCCGGCACCGTGCTCACGACGCAGACGATCGGACGCGACTAGACATGCGCTGGACCGGCCTCGCATCGACGGCCGTGTTCCTTCTCAGCATCGCGCCGAGCGGGCTGTCGCCGGCCGCGCCCACCGCGCTCGACCTGCGCGCCGGGCTGCTCGTCACGATCGCCGAGGTCTCGCACGAGCGCGCGACGATGTGGGTGCGCGGCGATTCACGCGAGCCCGTCATCGCGCGGTACCGCCCGGATGGCGACGCCGCCGACACGGTGGCGGCGATCCGGCTCGACCCCGCCGCGGACCTCACCGGCCGCGCGGTCATGACCGGGCTGGCGCCGGCCACGCGGTACGTCTACGAGGCCGAGCACGGCCCCGACCGCATCGCCGGCGCGTTCCGCACGGCGCCGGCGCCGGGCGCCGATGCGCCCGCGCGGATCCTCTGGAGCGGAGATCTCGGCGGCGCGAATCACTGCCGCGACATCGAGGACGGCTACACGATCTTCGAAGCCATGGCGAAGCGGCGCGCCGATCTCTTCCTCTTCCTCGGCGACACGATCTACGCGGATCAGACGTGCGGGGTGCGCCAGCACGCGCCGGGCGCGAACTTCATCGCGACGACGCTCGACCAGTACCACGCCAAGCATCGCTACAACCGCGGGGACACCGCGGTGCAGCGGTTCGCGCGCACGACGCCGATCTTCGCGATGTGGGACGACCACGAGGTGCGGAACAACTTCGTCGGCCCGTTCGATCCGCTGATGCCGGTCGGGCGGCAGGCCTTCCTCGATTACTGGCCGATCGCCGGCCCCCCGGACGAGCCGACACGTCTGTATCGCCGCGTCCGGTGGGGCCGGCACGCCGAGCTCTTCATGCTCGACACGCGTCAGTACCGCACGCCGAACGCGACACCGGATGGGCCGATGAAGTCCATGCTCGGTGACGTCCAGCGCACGTGGCTGCTCGACGGGCTGCGCGCGTCGGATGCGACCTGGAAGTTCATCGTGTCGTCGGTGCCGTTCGGCATGTTCACCGGCGGGACGTACTCGGATTCGTGGTCCGGCGCGAACGCGCTCGGCTTCCAGCGCTTCCGGAACGGCTTCGTCCACGAGCGCGACACGATCCTCGCGACGATTCGCGATTCGGGGATCCGGAACGTGGTCGTGCTGTCCGGCGATGTCCATCACGCCGAGCTGATCCGCCACGCGCCGGCGCCGGATTTCGCGTTTCACGAGTTCGTCGCGGGCCCGCTCGCGGCGCGGCAGGGCTTCAAGCGCTTCCTCGACCGCAGCCTGAATTCCCGGTCGCTCGGCGCGCTGGGGTGGGCGAAGAACTTCGGCGAGGTCGTGGTCGACGGCGACCGCCTCGTGGTGCGCATCGTCGACAATGCGGGAGCGACGCGGGCCTCGGTGAGGCTTCCCGCCGCGGACCGCACCGTCGTACGCGCAGTGCCTTCTGACCCCGGAGACACGCGATGATCGATCTGACGCTCTCGATGGCGGAACGGGCCGTGCACGCCGCGCAGGAGCGCGCGAAGACCCTCGGCACGCCGATGACGGTCACGGTCGTCGACGAGGCCGGCCGGCTCGTGCTCTCGGCACGCGGTGACGGCACCGGGTTCCTCACGCCGGATACCTCGCGCGCCAAGGCGGTCGCCGCCGCGGCGTTCCGCAAGGCGACCGGCGAGCTCGGCACGATGGTCGCGGAGAACTCGCCGTTCTGGACGCTCATGCCCACGGTCGTACGCGGCGAGGCGCTGCCGACCAACGGCGGCGTGCCGATCATCCGTGGCGGACGCGTCATCGGCGGCATCGGCTGCGGTGGCGGCACGGGCGAGCAGGATCACGAATGCGCCGTGGCCGGCGCGAAAGCCGCCGCGGAGTAGATCAGCCGCGCGCGCGGATGCGCGTCGCGATGAGTCCGGCCCAGGTCGCAAGACCCACCACGGTCACGGCCAGCCCGGCGATCTCGGCCAGTCCCGGCCCGTAACGAAGGTCGAGCGTCGCGCCGCGGCGGTCCAGGCGCACTTCGAGGTCCCCGTACGCGCCGCGTCTTGTTGCGAGCGCGCGCTCGCCATCGTGCACGCGCCAGAGCGGGTAGTACGTCGTCCGCGTCGTCACCCACGTCCCCGGTTCGCCATCCACGATCAATGTCCAGCGGCCGGCGTCCACGCGGCGGGGCAGGGCGAGCGGCGCACGCCGCGCGTAGACGACGAACGGCTCGGGCGCCGCAACGCGCACATAGCCGCCGTTGTCGCGAACGAAGGCGATCGACGGGAGGTCTTCGTCGAGGGCGACGACGGCGCTGACGCCGAGACCATCGGCGTAGCGGCTGAACGTCGCCGCGTCCAGCGTGTCGAGCGGGCGGCCGAAGAGCGATCGCCCGTCGAGGCGCTCGACGAGCTGCCGGATCGGTCCGCCGGCGGCATCGCCGCGATAGACGAGCGCGGCGACCGGCGAGGGATGCGTGAACGTGCCGTTCACGATCGCGCGGCCGGCATGGCGCGGCGTGAGCGCCGTCGCGTGCGTGTGCGGGCGCCACCACTCCGTGCCCCAGACGAGCGGGACGCCCGAGCGCACGAACAGCACACGCCCGTCCGGAACGTCGCGCAGTCGCGTCCAGAGTTCCGGCAGCCGCAGACCGCGCTCCGTCGCGGCGAGCGTCGGCCATACGGTGCGGCGCGGCCACAGCGTCAGCGTTTCGCCCGGCGCCGACAGCGCGACGATGGCCGCGATGCCGGCGATCGCCAGCGCGGCGTGCGGCAGCGGCGTTCGCCGCGCGGCGGTGTCGATGCCGCGACCGATCGCAACGCCGGCGGCCACGACGAGCAGGATGACCGCGGCGTCGACGAGCCGATCGGCCGGCAGCCACCGGAGGCCGAGCGGCTCCAGCGCGACGGCGTCGATCAGGACGATCGCCACGGCAAGCCACGGGAGCCGTGTCACGAACCGTTCGTCCGGCGTGCGGGCCATCGCAACCGCGACACCGGCGAGCGCGACGAGGACGATCGCGAGCGGTTGCCGGACGAGCAGCGCCAGCAGATCGGCCAGCCCGCCCCACGCCAGCGCGCGCGTCTCCGCAACGCGGACGAGGAGGGGAATCGTCCAGAATCCGGTCAGCGCCGCCGCGCAGACGAGCGTGACCATGGCCGCGACGAGAGCGCGGCGCGTGGCGGCGCGGAACAGGACGGCCGCGCCGGCGGCCGGCAGGTGCGCGGGATGCGTCACCGCGATCGCGGTGAGCAGGGGAATCGCCGTCAGCCCGGCGCGGCCGCTGGACGCTCGCAGCAGCGTCCAGACGAGCAGCGGCAGCAGCGCCCAGGCCAGCCGCGCCGGCACCATGCCGATGTGAACGCCGCCTTCGACGCCGCTCGCGAGTCCGGCCGAGAGCGTGAGCGCGATGAACGCCCCGGGAAGCGCGGCCCAGCCATGACCGAGCAGTCGCGCGAGCAGCAGCCAGACGGTGAGACCGGGCGCCGCCCAGCCGATCCACACGAGGACGTGGTACGCCGCATCGACCGACAACATTCGCAGCGACGCGAGGTGCAGCAGCGCCCCGGCATACGCGAGTCCCGGCGGATAGAACTGCAGCTCGGGATAGCCGCCCCACCAGCCGTCGTGCCAGGTCCACGGCGCGAGGCCGTGCGTGACGGCGAGCCACACACGATGGATCTGGCCGGGATGATCGTCGAACGCACTGGGTGAGACACCGAGCGCGAACGCGCCGAACAGGACGATCCACGCGAGCAAAAACGCGAGCGGCAGGACCCGGTTACGCGTCACGGCATGCTAGAGTAGCCGAGATGTCTGCCTGTCGGTGGAGTCGAGAACGGGGCTCAATTCCCCGACCGATGGAGCGACGGTGGAGACGCTGAACCGTCTCACGTGCCGCGAATGCGGTCACGTCTATCCCGCCGGTCCGATGCAGGTCTGCGAGCAATGCTTCGGCCCGCTCGACGTCGACTATCGGTACGACGCGCTCGCCGGACGCGTGACGCGCGAGACGATCGCCGCCGGTCCGCCGACGATGTGGCGCTATCGCGACCTGCTCCCCGTCGACGGGGAGCCGCCCGTCGGCGTCAACGTCGGCTTCACGCCGCTCGTCCGCGCCCGCAATCTCGCCGACGCGCTCGGCGTGCGCGACGTATGGGTCAAGAACGACGCCGTCTGCCATCCCACGGCGTCGTTCAAGGACCGCGTGGTCGCCGTCGCCGTCGCCAAGGCGCGCGAGTTCGGCTTCGACACCATCGCGTGCGCGTCCACCGGCAACCTCGCCAACTCCGTCGCGGCGCATGCCGCCGAAGGTCGGCTGAAGTCGTTCGTCTTCATCCCGGCGGATCTCGAGCCTTCGAGGGTCGTCGGCACACTCGTCTATGGGGCAACGCTCGTCGCCGTCGAGGGCACGTACGACGAGGTCAACCGGCTCGCGCTCGAGGTCGGCGACCGGTTTCCCTGGGCGTTCGTGAACGCCAATCTGCGGCCCTACTACGCCGAGGGCGCGAAGACGTACGGCTATGAAATCGTCGAGCAGCTCGGCTGGCGCGCGCCCGTGCACGTCGTCGTCCCGTGCGCCGGCGGCTCGCTGATGACACAGATCTGGAAGGCGATGACGGAGCTCGCGCGGCTCGGGCTCATCGACGCACCGGTCCGCACGCGCGTGCACGCCGCGCAGCCGGCCGGCTGCGGGCCGATCGTCACCATGATCAAGGACGACACCGACGTCTGCAAGCCCGTGCGGCCGAACACGATCGCGAAGTCGCTCGCGATGGGCAACCCCGGCGACGGCTACTACGCGTATCGCACCGCGAAGGCCTCCGGCGGGACCGGCGAGCATGCGACCGACGACGAGATCGTCGACGGCATGCTGCTGCTCGCGCGCACGGAGGGCATCTTCGCCGAGGCGGCCGGCGGCGTGACCGTCGCCGCGACGCGCAAGCTCGTCGAGCGCGGCGTCATCGCGCGCGACGAGTCCGTCGTCGTGTGCATCACCGGCACGGGGTTGAAGACGCCGGACGCGCTCGCCAGCCGGCTCGCCGCCGATCTCACGATCCGGCCCACGCTCGCCGCCTTCGAGAACGCACTCGCGAAGTGCTGGAAATGATCGCGCGCCGAAGGTCGCGACCGATTGCGGAATCATCGCTGGGCGATTTCGCGTCCCATACGTAGGAGGCCGACATGGCGCTGACCGTTCGCATTCCGACGCCGCTCCGCACGATCACGAAGGGCAACGCCGAGGTCCAGGCGAAGGGCGACACCGTCGCCGCCGTCGTCGAGGACCTCGAGCGGCAGTTCCCCGGCCTCCGCGAGCGTCTGGTGGACGAAGCCGGCGAGATCCGCCGCTTCATCAACATCTACGTCAACGAGGAAGACATCCGCTTCCTCGACAACAACAAGACGGCGCTGAAGGACGGCGATCAGGTCTCGATCGTTCCCGCGATCGCCGGCGGCCGCTGAGCCGGTGCTCTCGAAGCGCGTCCAGGGCTTCACGGAATCGGTGATCCGCGAGATGACCCGCGTCGTCAGCCAGCACGGCGGCGTGAATCTCGCGCAGGGGATGCCGAACTTCCGTCCGCCGGACGCGCTCATCGACGCCGCGCACCGCGCCCTCGACGGCGACTTCCACCAATACGCGATCACGTGGGGCGCACCGCGGCTCCGGCGCGCGATCGTCGACAAGTACCGGAAGTTCTACGGCATCGCGCTCGATCCGGACCAGCACGTGACGGTCTGCTGCGGGTCGACGGAGACGATGCTCTCCACGCTCCTCGCCGTCCTGAATCCCGGCGACGAGGTCATCATCTTCGAGCCCTTCTACGAGAATTACGGTCCCGGCTGCATCATCGCGGGCGCCGAGCCCGTGTGGGTGCCGCTCGAAGGTCCGGACTTCACGTTCGATCCCGAGCGACTCGAGCGCGCCGTGTCGCCGCGGACACGTGCCATCGTGTTCAACACGCCGAACAACCCGAGCGGCAAGGTGTTCTCGCGCGCCGAGCTCGAGCTCATCGCGGATCTCTGCCGGCGCCACGATCTGCTCGCGATCACCGACGAGATCTACGAGCACATCGTGTACGACGGGCTCGGTCACACCGCGATCGCGACGCTGCCCGGCATGGCGGAGCGGACGGTCACGATCTCCGGCATCTCGAAGTCGTACTCGGTCACCGGCTGGCGCATCGGCTGGGCGATCGCGCCGCCCGAGCTCAGCACCGGCATCCGCCGCGCGCACGATTTCGTCACGGTGGGCGCGCCGCATCCGCTGCAGGAAGCCGCCGTCACCGCGCTGACGCTCCCGGACAGCTATTACGTCTGGCTCCGGGAGATGTATCAGGCCAAGCGCGATCTGCTGCTCGGGGCGCTCGAGCGCGCCGGCTTCGTGACGTACCGGCCGAGCGGCGCGTACTACATCCTCACGGACGTCGCGCACTTCATGGAACGGCACCGCATCGCCGATGACACCGAGTTCGCGATGTTCCTGATCAAGGAAATCGGCGTCGCGACCGTCCCCGGCTCGTCGTTCTACGCGCACCGCGACCTCGGCACGACGAAGATCCGCTTCTGCTTCCCGAAGACCGACGACGTGCTGCGCGAGGCCGGCGAGCGTCTGCTCAAGCTCGCCCGGTAGCCCGCCTGACGGGCCTCAACGCCTCATGACCGCGCGCGTGATCGACGAGCGCGCCGGCTTCGCCGGGGCGCTCGGAGCGGTGGGGGGTCCGGGGGGCCATGTCGGGGCCCCCCAGCAGGTATGACCCTACGCGACACGTTGCTCGAGGTGTGGCGCGCCGCGCTCGCCGCCGGCGATCCCGCCCCGATGGTCGCGCGCGCGCTCCGCGGTGTCGCCGATCTCGACGCCGCCCGCCGCGTCATCGTGCTCGGCTGCGGCAAGGCGGGCGCGGCGATGGCCGCTGCGGCCGAAGACCTCCTCGGCGACCGGATCGCCGGCGGCTACGTCGTCGTCAAGGACGGGTACCTGCGGCCGACGCGTCGCGTGCGACTCGCCGAGGCGCGTCATCCCGTGCCCGACGCGCGCGGCGAGACCGCCGCGGCGACGCTGCTCGACCTCGCGCGTCAGGCGGGCGCGCACGATCTCCTCCTCTTTCTCGTCTCGGGCGGTGGCTCGGCGCTGACGCCGGCGCCCGCGCCGCCCGTCACGCTGGCCGAGAAACAAGCCGTGACGCGGCTGCTGCTCGAGGCGGGCGCGACGATCGGCGAGCTGAACGCCGTGCGCAAGCACCTGTCGCGATTCAAGGGCGGTCAGCTGGCGCGTGCCGCGGCGCCGGCTCGCCTGGTGACGCTCGCGCTGTCCGACGTGATCGGGGATCCCATCGACGTCATCGCCTCCGGACCGACGGCGCCCGATCGGACCACCTTCGCGGATGCCTTGACCGTGCTCGATCGGCGCGGCGTCAGCGATCGCGTGCCGGCGTCGGTGCGTGACCGGCTGGCATCGGGCGCGCGCGGCGAGATCGACGAGACGCCGAAGCCCGGCGATGCGCTCTTCGACCGCGTGACGAACGCGATCATCGGGAACAACACCGTGATCACCGACGCGGCGGTCGACGCGGCCGCCCGCGCGGGCCTGGTGCCGCAGCTCCTCACGCGCTCGCTCGAAGGCGAAGCGCGCGCGGTCGCCCTCGAGCTGATCGGCCGGGCGCGGGCGCTGCCGTCAGGCTCGTGCCTGATTGCCGCCGGCGAGACGACGGTGACGGTGAAGGGAACCGGCGTTGGTGGCCGGTGTCAGGAATTCGCGCTCGCCGCCGCGATCACGATCGATGGGCAGGACGATCTCGTCGTGCTTGCGGCGGGCACGGATGGCACGGACGGTCCAACGGATGCGGCCGGCGCCGTCGTCGACGGCTCGACGGTCGCACGCGGGCGCGCGCGCGGCGCCGACGCCGTCCGATCGCTCGGCGACAACGACGCTCACACGTTCCTTCGCGCGACGGGCGATCTGATCGTCACCGGCCCGACGAACACGAATCTCCTCGACCTGTACGTCATCGCCCGCCGGTAGCGTTTGGCATCGCCGATGCTGTGCAGTAATGTTCGGCGCGAGTGCTCAGCGGATGAGCGAACCGCTCTAAGTGCGCAATAAATTTTTCACGCGGTCGCGACACCCACAGGGTTATCCACGGGTCGCTCACAGGCCGTGTGGAAAACTCCGTGTCGAATCGGCGTGTTATTCTTCCCACGAATGTCAGCAACGAATCTCGTTGGTCTCCTTCCTTCGGAACTCGAAGAGCTCGCGGTGCAACTCGGGCAGTCGCGATACCGCGGACGACAGATCGCGACCTGGATGTATCGGAAAGGTGTGCTCGATCTCGCGGACATGACCGATCTGCCGCGTGAATTCCGCGAAGCGCTCGCCGAGCACGCGTGCATCGGCCTGCCAACCGTCGAGCGCGTGACACCGTCGGCGGACGGGAGCCGCAAGATCGTCCTGAAGCTCGAGGACGGCGGTCGCGTCAGCGCCGTCGTGATGCCCGACGATGACCGCACGACGCTCTGCCTGTCTACGCAGGTCGGGTGCGGCTTCGAGTGCGCCTTCTGCCTGACCGGCACGATGGGCGTCGACCGCAACCTGACGGAAGCGGAGATCCTCGGCCAGCTGCTCCTCGCCAATGCGCTGCTCCGCGACGAGGACCGGCGCGTCACGCACATGGTGTTCATGGGGATGGGGGAGCCGCTCGCGAATCTGAAAGCGGTCGTGCGCGCGGTCCACGTCATGACGGATCCGAAGCTCGGGCTCGGCTACTCGCCGCGACGCATCACCGTGTCGACGGTCGGCCTCGTGCCGGGCATCGAGCGGCTCGCGCGCGAAGGGCTGGGCGTGAACCTCGCGATCTCGCTGCACGCAGCGTCCGACGAGGTCCGTGGCCGCCTGATGCCGGTGAACCGCTCGTTCGACCTCGAGACGCTGATGAACGCGGTGCGCCAGTACCCGCTCGCGCCGCGCCAGCGCGTGTTCTTCGAGTACGTGCTGCTCGAGGGCGTCAACGACAGCGACGAGGATGCGCACCGAGTCGCGAAACTGCTCCGCGGCGTGCGCGCGAAGGTCAACCTCATCCCGTTCAACGACTGGCCCGGCGCGCGCTTCCGCCGGCCGCCGCTGCCAAGGATCCTCGCGTTTCAGTCCATCCTGCTCGGCGCCGGCGTGACGACGACGGTGCGCTGGAGCAAGGGCGAGGACATCGGCGCCGCATGCGGTCAGCTGCGGGAGGCCGTGCCCGCGTGACCGGCACCGTCGCCTTCGCGACGCTCGGGTGCCGGCTGAACCAGGTCGACACCCAGGAGATGCAGGCTCGACTCGAGACGCGCGGCTTCCGCACCGTCCCGTTCGAAGAGCCGGCGGACGTCGTGGTCGTGAACTCGTGCACCGTGACCGCACGCGCCGACTTTTCCGATCGGCAGATGGTCCGCCGCGCGGCGCGACAGCATCCCGGCGCGCGCGTGGTCGTCACGGGGTGCTGGGCCCAGACGAGTCCCGCTGAAGCCGTGGCGACGGGGGCGGACCTCGTCGTCGGCAACGCCGACAAGCACCGCATCGACGCGCTGATCGCATCGCTCGTCACGAATGCCGATCGCGCGACGCGCGTCGCCGTCTCCGACATCCGAACGGCCGGCGCCATGCCGGTCGCGCCGCTGGCGCGCACGGCCGGCCGGTCGCGCGCGTTTCTGAAAGTGCAGGAGGGCTGCCAGCATCGGTGCGCCTTCTGCATCGTGCCGCGCGCGCGTGGCGTCAGCCGGAGCCAGCATCCCGAGATCGTCGTCGACCAGGTCCGACGTCTGGTCGACGCGGGTCATCCGGAAGTCGTGCTGACGGGCGTCGATCTCGGCCATTACGGCGCCGATCTCACGCCGGCGACGACGCTCGCGGCGCTGCTGCGGCGGATCGGCGACATCGAGGGCCTGCGCTGGGTCCGGCTGTCGTCGGTGCTTCCGGCCTACTTCACGCCGGAGCTGGTGGACGTCGTCACCGGTGCCCCGCGCATCGCGCCGCATTTGCACATCCCGCTGCAGAGCGGCAGCGATCGCGTCCTGCGCCGGATGCGCCGGCCGTACACCGTGCGCCGGTATCGCGCGATCGTCGAGCGGCTCGCGACGCGCATCCCCGATCTCGGGCTCGGGACCGATCTGATCGTCGGATTTCCCGGCGAGTCGGACGGCGACTTCGCCGACACGATGCGCGTCGTGGACGAGCTGCCGTTCTCGTACCTCCACGTGTTCGCGTACTCCGACCGCCGCGAGACCGAGGCGGCCGCGATGCCTGATCATCTCGCCGCGCGGACGGTGACGCGGCGGAGCGCGGTGCTGCGCGCCCGATCGGACGACAAGGCGCGCGCGTTCCGCGCCGCGCTCGTCGACCGTTCCGTCGAAGCGCTGGTGCTCGAGACCCGCGATCGCGCCACCGGCGGCCTGATCGCGCTCACCGGCCACTACGTCGAGATCGTCTTCGATGGTCCCGACTCGCTCATGCGACGCCTCGTGCATCTGCGCGTGACCGCCGCCGGCGACGAGCGCGCCAGGGGAGAGCTCGAATGACGACGCCCGCGATCGGCGTCATCGGCGGCAGCGGCCTGTACGAGCTCGAAGGCCTCACGGACGTCCGGTGGCGGCGCGTCCGCACGCCGTTCGGCGATCCGTCCGACGAGTTCTGCGAAGGGCGACTCGGCGACCGCCGGGTGATCTTCCTGCCGCGGCACGGCCGCGGCCATCGCCTCACGCCGTCGGAGCTGAACTTCCGCGCCAACATCTGGGGCCTGAAGTCGCTCGGCGTGGAATGGGTGCTGTCCATCTCCGCCGTCGGCAGCATGAAGGAAGCGATCCGGCCGCTCGACCTCGTCATTCCGGATCAGTTCCTCGACATGACGAAGCGTCGCGTCTCGACGTTCTTCGGCGACGGCATCGTCGCGCACGTCGGCATGGCCGATCCCGTCTGTCCGGTGCTCGGCACCGCGCTCGAGAAGGCCGCGCGCGAAACCGGCGCGACCGTGCATCGCGGCGGCACCTACGTCTGCATCGAGGGCCCGCAGTTCTCGACGAAGGCGGAGTCGTGGACGTACCGCAGCTGGGGCGTCGACGTGATCGGCATGACGAACATGCCGGAGGTGAAGCTCGCCCGCGAGGCGGAGCTCTGCTACGCGACGCTCGCGCTCGCGACCGATTACGACGTCTGGCACGAAACCCACGACGCGGTGACGGTGGAAGCCGTCATCCAGAACCTCCTGAAGAACGTCGCGACGGCGAAGGACACGCTGCGCCGCGTGATCCCCGCGATCGGACCGCCGCGCGCCTGCGCGTGCGGCGAGCTGCTGCGCAATGCCGTGATCACCGCGCCGAAGGCCTTCCCGCTCGCGACGCGGCGCCGGCTCGGGCTCCTGCTCGACAAGTACTTTCCGCCCGCCGATCTCTCGAAGCGGCCGAAGCCCGCGCCGCGAAAGAAAGGCTCCCGCGGTGGCTGATCTGCTCGTCGTCGGTTCCGTCGCGCTCGACAGCGTCGAGACCCCGTTCGGCCGTGTGCAGGAGGTGCTCGGCGGCGCGGCGACGTACTTTTCGTTCTCCGCGAGCTTCTTCGCCCCGGTCCACCTGATCGGTATCGTCGGCGACGACTTCCCCTCCGAGCACGTGCGGCTCCTCCGCGACCGCGGGGTCGACGTCGGCGGGCTGAAGACGTCGCGCGGACGGACCTTCCGCTGGACCGGCGAATACGGCTACGACCTCAACGAGGCGAAGACGCTCGACACGCAGCTGAACGTCTTCGCGGAATTCCGGCCGGCGCTCGACGAACGCCTGCGCCGGACGCCGTTCCTCTTCCTCGCCAACATCGATCCCGAGCTGCAGCTCGACGTGCTCCGCCAGATGGCGGTGCGCCCGCGCCTCGTCGCGCTGGACACGATGAACTTCTGGATCCAGGGCAAGCGCGACGCGCTCCTGAAGGTCCTCGCGGAGGTCGACATCGTGACCATCAACGATGCCGAGGCGCGGCAGCTCGCGGGGGAGCCGAACCTCGTGAAAGCCGCGCGCGTCATCGCCGGCATGGGTCCGAAGACCATCGTCGTCAAGCGCGGCGAGTACGGCGCCATGCTCGTCGTGAACGGCGCGTTCTTCGTCGTGCCGGCGTATCCGCTCGAAGCGGTGTACGACCCGACGGGCGCCGGCGACACGTTCGCCGGCGGCTTCATGGGATACCTCGCGAGCCAGGAGCAGGTGAGCGCCGCCGCGCTTCGGCGGGCGATGGTCTACGGCTCCGTGATGGCGTCGTTCACGGTCGAGGACTTCTCGCTCGACCGCCTGAAGCGCCTCGAGCCCGCGGAGATCGAGGAGCGCTATGGCGCCTTCCACGATCTCGTTCGTCTCGAGGCCTGAGCGCGGCGTGACGCCCAGGTACGAGCGCCTGCTCGACGTGCTGCGCGGCATGGAGCACGTGGTCGTCGCGTTCTCGGGCGGCGTGGACTCGACGTTCCTCGCGCGCGCCGCCAGGGACGCCCTCGGCGAGCGTGCCGTGCTCGTCACCGCGGACTCCGAGACGTACCCCGAGGCCGAGCTCGCCGAAGCGCGGCGTCTCGCGGCGACCCTCGGGATGCGGCACGTCGTCGTCCAGACGCGCGAGCTCGACAATCCCGACTACGCCCGCAATCCCGTCGACCGGTGCTTCCACTGCAAGACGGAGCTCTTCACGAAGCTCGGTCCGATCGCCGCGCGTGAGCACGCCGGCGTCGTCGTGTACGGCGCCAACATGGACGACCTCGGCGACCATCGGCCGGGCATGAAGGCCGCCGCCGAGATGGGCGTCCGCGCGCCGCTGATCGAGGCCGAGCTGTGGAAGGCGGAGATCCGCGAGCTGTCGCGCACGCTCGGCCTGCCGACGTGGGACAAGCCGTCGTTCGCGTGCCTGTCGTCGCGCTTCCAGTACGGCGACCGGATCACCGCGGAGAAGCTCCGCCAGATCGATGCCGCCGAGGGCTTCGTGCGCTCGCTCGGCTTCCGCCAGTTCCGCGTGCGTCATCACGACAAGCTCGCGCGGCTCGAGCTGCCCGCGGCGGAGATGCCCCGGCTGTGGGAGGAGGGCCGGCACGAGGCGATCGTCCGCCGCTTCCGCGAGCTCGGTTACGTCTACGTCACGCTCGACCTCGCCGGCTTTCAGTCCGGGAGCGCGAACCTGATCCTGCCGGTCAGCCGGCGCGCGCATGGATAAGGACGCGATCCGCCGCATCCTCGACGACGTGAGCGCGCGCCGGCTCAGCGTCGACGACGCGGTCGGGCGGCTGCGCGGCCTGCCGTACGACGATCTCGGCTTTGCCAAGGTCGACTTCCACCGCGCGCTCCGCGCCGGCGCGCCGGAGGCCGTGTTCTGTCCCGGCAAGACGCCCGCGCAGGTCGTCGAGATCACGCGCCGTCTCGCCGAGCGTCACGCCAACGTGCTCGCGACGCGCGCGGACCAGGCGGTCGCCGACGCCATCGCCGCCGCGAACCTGCCGCACAGGTATCACGCGGCCGCACGACTCGTGGTCGTGCGCCCCGAATCGCACGAGTCCGTCGGGCTCATCGTCGTCGCCGCCGCCGGCACCGCGGACCTGCCGGTCGCCGAAGAGGCGGCGCTCGTGGCCGAAGCGCTCGGCAACCGCGTCGAGCGCGTCTACGACTGCGGCGTCGCCGGCCTTCACCGGCTGCTCGATCATCTGCCGCTGCTCGCCGAAGCGAACGCGATCGTCGCCGTCGCGGGCATGGAAGGCGCGCTGCCCAGCGTCATCGGCGGGTTGATCGACCGGCCGGTCATCGCGGTGCCCACGAGCGTCGGCTACGGCGCGTCGTTCGGCGGTATCGCCGCGCTCCTCGCGATGCTGAACTCATGCGCGCCGGGCGTCTCCGTCGTGAACATCGACAACGGCTACGGCGCTGCGCACCAAGCCAGCCAGATCAATCGCCTCGCGGCGAAGATTCGGTGATGACACATCGAGCGATCCCGAGGCGCGCCACGGCTCCGCCGGGGCGTGTCCGAGCGCTGGGGGGTGCGGCGGGCCATGTCGGGGCTCCCCGCCTCGATTGATGCGGATCGCGTATTTCGACTGTCCGTCCGGCGCGGCCGGCGACATGATCATGGGCGCGCTCGTCGACGCCGGCGCGCCGTTCGACGCGCTGCGAGCGGCACTCCACACGCTCCCGCTCGGAGGGTGGGAGCTGACGCGCCGCGAAGTCACGAAAGGCGCGTTCCGCGCCACGAAGGTCGACGTCGAGATCGCCGGCACGGACCATCCCCATCGAACGCTCGCCGACGTGCTCGCCATCATCCAGGGGAGCGGGCTCCCCGAGCCGGTGAAGGAGCGCGCCGCGCGCATCTTCCGGCGGCTCGCGGAGGCCGAGGCGCGCGTGCACGGAACCACGCCGGATCGCGTGCACTTCCACGACGTCGGCGCGGTCGACGCCATCGTCGACGTCACCGGCGCGGCGATGGCGCTCGCGCTGCTGCAGATCGACGCCGTGCACGTGTCCGCGCTGCCGCTCGGCGGCGGGTTCGTCACGAGCACGCACGGTCGCATTCCGATTCCGGGGCCCGGCACGGCGGAGCTGCTGCGCGGGTTCCCGGTCGTCGATACCGGCGTGCGCGCGGAGCTCGTGACGCCCACCGGCGCGGCGATTCTCACGACCGTCGCCGCGGCCGCCGGCCGGATGCCGCCGATGGTGGTCGAGTCGGTCGGCTACGGCGCCGGGGCGATGGACCTGCCCGACACGCCGAACGTCCTCCGCTGCTTCGTCGGCACGGCGAGCGACGCCGACGCGCCCGAGACGATCGTGCAGGTCGCGACGACGATCGACGACATGTCGCCGCAGCTCTACGAGCCGTTGATGGACCGTCTCTTCGAAGCGGGCGCGCTCGACGTCTTCCTCACGCCCGTGGTGATGAAGAAGAGCCGGCCGGGCGTCGTGCTCACGGCGCTCTGCTCGACCGACGCGATCGCCGCGCTCTCGCGCGTGCTCTTCGAAGAGTCCACGACGATCGGCGTGCGGTGGTCGGAGTGCCGCCGCGTCCCACTGCCGCGCGAGGTCGTGACGTGCGCGACCGCGTACGGCCCGATCGCGGTCAAAGTGTCGCGGCTCGAAGGCCGTGTCGTGACGGTCACGCCCGAGTTCTCCGATGTCGCGCGGATCGCGCGCGAGAAGTCGCTGCCGGTGCGCGAGGTGCTCGATCAGGCCCGTGCGGACGCGCGGCGACTCCTGACCGGTGAACGCGAAACGGGCCCGGGGGATACCCGGGCCCGCTGACTGAAGGGGTCAGCGGGACGAGAGCGAGGAGCGCAGCTCGGGCGCGTGGCCGATGGCGGCGTCGAGATCGCGGGCGCGCTTGAAAGCCGCCTCGGCGCGATCGGCGCGCCCGAGGCGCTGATAGACGAGGCCGAGCCGGTGCTGCGGCATGGCGGCGCGCGGCGCGAGCTCGACGGCGCGGACGAGCACGCGCTCGGCTTCGACGTACTCGCCGCGGCGGTAGTGCACCCAGCCGAGCGTGTCGAGGACGGCCGGAAGGTCGGGCGCGAGCGCGCGTGCGCGCTGCGCATGCGCGAGCGCTTCGTCGAGGCGCCGGCCGTCGCGCGCGAGCACCCACGCCAGGTTGTTGAAGACGCGCGAATCGTGTGGCGCGAGCTCGGCCGCCTTCCGCCACGCGCGCGCGGCGCGATCGTGTTCGCCGGCGCGTTCCCACGCCGTCCCGAGACCGATCTGCGCCGCGGCATACCGCGCGTCGAGGGCGAGCGCGGTTTCGAACGTCGCCGCGGCCGTGCGCGCGTCGCCGCGCAGGAGCTGGAGGCGACCGAGCGTCGTGTACGCCAGCGCGGATCGTGGCGCCTCGGACACGGCGGTGCGCGCGCGCGTGAGCGCCGTATCGACCAGCCCGGCCTGGCCATGCAGCCACGCCACTCGCAGCTTCACGTCGAGCGGCGCCTCGCCGGCGTACGCCGCCTCGAGGTGCTGGATCGCGCGGGGCGCCTGACCGCGGCCTTCGTAATGGTCGGCGAGCAGGAGGTTCGCCTGGCGATGTCTTGGGTCGGAGCGCAGCACGGCGTGCAGCAGGGGCACCGCATCGTCGGGGCGGCCCGCTGCGAGCAGCAGCGCCGCGAGTCCCTGGTTCGCCGCGGGCAGGTCCGGAGCGATCGTCAGCGCGGCGCGATACTCGCGCTCCGCTTCGTCGCGACGGCCGGCCAGCGCCACCACGCGCGCGTGCTCGGCGCGGAGCTTCGGATCGCCCGGTGACCGGCTCACGCGCTCGGCGAGATCCCGACTCCAGGCGTCGAGCACATCGCGCGTCGGCTCGGCGCCGCCGAGCCGCGCAAGCTCCACGCGCGCCTCGAAGCGGCGCGCGTCGAGCGCGACGGCGCGCTCGAAGGCATGGCGCGCGCCGGCGACGTCGTGCATCGCAAGACGCGCGCGGCCGAGCAGCTCGTGATGTTCCGCGCGCGCGTCGGGGCCTGTGACCACCCGGTCGAGCTCGGTCGCCGCCGCACGCGGATCACCCGCGGCCAGCAGCGCGGTCGCAAGCGCCACGCGTGGCGCCGACGCGCGGGGGTCGGTGGCGACGAGCGGGCGCAGGCGAGCGACGGCGTCAGCCGCACGCCCGGATCGGACATAGAGGTCCGCGAGCATGAGGACGGAGCCGGGATCGACGTCGCGGTCGCGAACGAGCGATTCGAGGGTGGCGATCGCTTCGTCGTAGCGGCCCTGTCGCGCGGCGACCGTCCCGAGCAGGCGGCGCGCATTCCGGTTGTTCGGATCGACGCCGAGCGCCCGCTCGATCTCGCGCCGCGCTTCGGCGTCGTCGCCGCGCACGAGCGCGACGTGCGCCAGCCCGAGCCGCGCCGGGACCGCGCCGCCGTCGAGGTCGAGCGCGCGGACGAATGCAGCGCGTGCGCCATCGACCGCGCCGCGCGACAGCTCGAGCGCGCCGAGCAGCGTCATGACCGACGAGGTCGGGCGCCGCGCCGCGACACGCTCGAGCGTCGCGCGCGCCTCGTCGACCTTGCCGGCCCTCAGCATGCCGTGGATCCGGCGCGCCAGCTCCGGCGCGGACGCGTCGAGCGCCGCGGCGTACTCGTCGACGACCGCCGCGGTCTCGGACGCAACGACCGGCTGCGCGCGTTCGCCGCGCGGCGAAGCCGAGGGACCACCGTGGTCGGTACAGCCGGCGACCAGGAGCGCGGCCGCGACGACGAGTCCGAGCGACGGTCGAAGGGCGACCTGCATGACGCTTCGCATGCGCAGCCGCCGTGCCACAGCTCGAAGTCGTTGACTCGTGCGGAGTTACGCGTCATTCGGCGTGGTACCTGCGCAGAAGGTTCCAGCGAGCGGGGATTCCATTGCAGCCGACGTCTCACGCGCACGGCCTCGCGGATGTGATGCACCTTGCAGACGCACATCTGTCCGATTGGCACGGTGTGCCGAAAACTGCCGCGAAATTTGAGGACTTCGCGCGGCAACTGACTTGCACCGACCCGGATCGTGGCGTATCGGACCGACGACGATCACGGCGGAACACGAGCGGCGGAGACAGGCGCTCTGCCGGCGGTGATCCAGCGAAAGCCTGGCGGGGAGACGTGATGGCGGGGGCGCTCAGAGCCGACAAGCCGTGGGGATACGAGCTCGTGTGGCAGGTCGCGCCGGAATATCTCGGCCGGATCGTGCACCTGAACCAGGGGAACCGCATGTGGCTCGAGGCCCACGGTGAGACGTCGCGCCCCGTCGTCGTCTGCGCCGGCCGTCTGCTGCTCGTCTTCGAGGACGACGGTGGCCGCACGTGCGAAGTGCCGCTCGAGCCCGGCCATCTCCACGAGATCCCGGTCCGGACGCGGCACCGGATGATCGCCATCGAAGATTCGGATCTGGTCGCCGTCACCCGCGGCGACGCGGTCGACGCGCTCCGCATCGAAGACTGACGGTGATCGAGGACGGCCGCGGCTCCGCCGCGGACGTTCCGAGCGTGGGGGGATTGGGGGCCATCTCGGGGCCCCCATCTGGTGGTTTGACTATCCCCGGGCCGCGTCTTACCCTCTGACCCGCCAAACGACCCGTTCGCCGTTTCTCTCGATCCTGACCATCCCGGAGGACAGTCGTGAAACTGCCAGTGAAGATGACGATCAATGGGCAGACGCAGAGTCACGAGGTGGAGCCGCGGCTCCTGCTGGTGCACTACATCCGCGAGGTCGTCGGGCTGACCGGCACGCACGTCGGATGTGACACGTCGCAGTGCGGCGCGTGCACGATCCTCATGAACGGTGTTGCGGTGAAGTCGTGCACGTTCTTCGCCGTCCAGTGCGAAGACGCGAAGATCACGACCATCGAAGGCCTCGCCAAGGACGGTGAGCTGCATCCCATCCAGCAGGGCTTCTGGGAGAAGCACGGCCTGCAGTGCGGCTTCTGCACACCCGGGATGATCCTGGCGGCGTGGCAGATCCTCGACCGCACGCCCAGCCCGACGGAAGAGCAGATCCGTCACCAGCTCGAAGGCAACCTGTGCCGCTGTACGGGTTATCACAACATCGTGAAGGCGATCCAGTGGGCCGCTGAAAACATGGCGACCGCCAAGAAGTGAGAGGACGTCATGGCTACCGTCCAGTCTGACCGACTGTTCGGCAAATCGATCAAGCGGCGCGAGGACCCGCGGTTCGTCACCGGACGCGGCACGTACGTCGACGACGTGAAGCTGCCGGGGACGACGTACGCCGCCTTCGTCCGCAGCCCGCACGCGCACGCGCGCATCAGGACGATCGACACGGCGGAGGCGAAGCGCCATCCCGGTGTCGTCGCCGTCTTCACCGGCGCGGACATGACCGGCGTGAACTCGCTGCCGTGCGGCTGGGATCTGCGCCAATCGAAGAACATCCCGGGCGTGGTGCAGGACCTGGCGATGGTGCCGCACATGCCGCTGACGTCGGACGTCGCGCGGCACGTCGGCGATCCCGTCGCCGTCGTCATCGCCGACAGCCGCGACGCCGCCACCGATGCGGCCGAGAAGGTCAAGGTCGACTGGGAGGTCCTGCCGTCGGTCACGGCGACCGACAAGGCCACGGCGCCGGGCGCGGCGCGCGTCCACGACGCCGCCCCGGACAACATCGCCTTCAAGTGGGAGCTCGGCGGCGGGGACGTCGACGGCGCCTTCAAGAAGGCGGACGTCGTCGTCAAGAAGCGCATCGTCAACCAGCGCCTCGTCGCGAACGCGATGGAGCCGCGGGCCTGTCTCGCCCGGTTCGACGAAGCGACCGGCGAGCTCACGCTCTGGGTGACGTCGCAGAACCCGCACGTGCACCGGCTCCTCATGTGCGCCTTCGTCCTCGGCATCCCGGAGCACAAGGTGCGCGTGATCGCGCCGGACGTCGGCGGAGGGTTCGGCTCGAAGATCTTCCTCTACAACGAGGAAGTCGTCTGTTCGTGGGCGACGCGCCAGCTCAAGCGTCCGGTGCGCTGGACGTCGACGCGCCGCGAGGCGTATCTCACCGACGCGCACGGCCGCGATCACGTCACGGACGCCGAGCTCGCGCTGGCCAAGGACGGGACGATGCTCGGGCTGCGCGTGAAGACGACGGCGAACCTCGGCGCGTATCTGTCGACGTTCGCGCCGGCCGTGCCGACGTTCCTCTACGGCACGCTCCTGAACGGCGTCTACCAGATCGGCGCGATCAACTGCCAGGTCACCGGCGTGTTCACGAACACGACCGCCGTCGACGCGTACCGCGGCGCCGGCCGGCCCGAAGCGTGCTACGTGCTCGAGCGCATCGTCGAAGCGGGGGCGCGCGCGCTCAAGATGGACGTCGCGGAGATCCGGAAGAAGAACTTCATCCCGAAGTTCTCCGGCGCCTTCCAGACCCTCGTCGCCGTGAGTTACGACAGCGGCGACTACGGCGCCGCGCTCGACAAGCTGCTCCAGATGTTCGACTACAAGAAGTTCCGGGCCGAGCAGGAAGCGGCGCGCAAGCAGGGCCGGCTTCTCGGCATCGGCTTTTCGACCTACATCGAGGCCTGCTCCATCGCGCCGTCGAAGGTCGTCGGCGCGCTCGGCGCGGGCGCGGGGCTGTACGAGTCGGGCAAGGTGCGCGTGCATCCGACGGGGATGGTCAGCGTCTATACCGGCTCGCACTCCCACGGGCAGGGACACGAGACGACGTTCGCGCAGCTGGTCGCCGACGAGCTGCAGATCCCGATCGAGCAGGTCGAGATCATCCACGGCGACACCGGCCAGATCCCCTTCGGCATGGGCACCTACGGTTCTCGCTCGGCGTCCGTCGGCGGCACCGCGATCCTGATGTCGATCAACAAGATCAAGGAGAAGGGCAAGAGGATCGCGGCGCACCTGCTCGAGGCGTCGCCGAAAGACATCGACTACGTCAACGGAAGCTTCCAGGTGAAGGGCGTGCCGGACAAGGCCGTGCCGTTCGGCGCCGTGTCGCTGACGGCGTACGTCCCGCACAACTATCCGGACGGCCTCGAGCCCGGGCTCGAGGAGACGTCGTTCTACGATCCGTCGAACTTCTGCTTCCCGTTCGGCGCGCACGCCTGCGTCGTCGAGGTCGAGCGCGACACCGGCGCGGTGAAGCTGCTGCGGTACCTGGCCGTGGACGACGTCGGCAACGTCATCAACCCGATGATCGTCGACGGCATGGTTCACGGCGGCATCGCGCAGGGCATCGGCCAGGCGCTCTGGGAAGGCGCCGTGTACGACGTGCAGTCGGGACAGCTCATGACCGGCACGATGAGCGACTATGCGTTGCCCAAGGCCGATCTGCTGCCGATGTACGAGACCGGGCGGACGGTGACGCCGACACCCGTGAACCCGCTGGGCATCAAGGGCGCGGGCGAGACCGGCACCATCGCCGCGACGCCGTGCGTGGTGAACGCCGTCGTCGATGCGCTGGCGGGCCTCGGCGTGGATCACATCGAGGCGATGCCGCTCACGACCGAGCGCGTGTGGCAGACCATTCAGGCCGCAACGGCCAAGCGATAGGAGAGGACAGCCCATGTACCCAGCTGCGTTCGAGTACCACACGCCCGGCAGCGTTCGCGAAGCGCTCTCGCTGCTCGGCAAGCTCGGCGACGACGCGAAGCTCCTGGCCGGCGGCCACAGCCTGATTCCGATGATGAAGCTGCGCCTCGCGCAGCCGAAGCACGTGATCGATCTGCGCCGAGTGCCCGGCCTCGCCGGCATCAAGGACGACAAGGGCACGATCGTCATCGGCGCGATGACGACGCACTGGCAGGTCGAATCGTCGCCGGTGCTCCGCGAGAAGTGCCCGATCGTCTCCGACACGGCCGGCGTGATCGGCGACCCCGCCGTGCGCAACGTCGGCACGATCGGCGGCTCGCTCGCGCACGCGGACCCGGCCGCCGACATGCCGGCGACGGCGATCGCCGCCGGCTTCGAGTTCGTGTGCGAAGGGGCCAAGGGCCGGCGCACCGTGAAGGCCGACGACTGGTTCAAGGGCCTGATGTCGACGGCCGTCGGTGACGACGAGATCCTCGTCGAGATCCGCGTGCCGGCGTGGGCGGCCGGCTCGGGCGGCGCGTATCTCAAGTTCCCGCATCCGGCGTCGCGCTTCGCCGTCGTCGGCGCCGCCGCGATGGTGACGCTCGACGGCACGGGCGTGTGCACGAAAGCGAGCGTCGGCATCACCGGCGCGGGCACGAAGGCGGTGCGCGCGAAGGGCGTCGAAGCCGGGCTCACGGGCCAGACGCTCGATCAGGCGACCATCGAGGTCGCGGCGCAGAAGGCGGCCGAGGGTGTCGACGTGCAGGCCGACCTGCAGGGCTCGGTCGAGTACAAGTCGCATCTCTGCCGCGTGTTCGCGCGGCGCGCGATCGAAGCCGCGGTCAAGCGCGCCAAGGGTTGAGGTGAATTGATCGACATCGGGGGGAGCGAACCGCCGCTCCCCCCGATCGCCCCCCACCGGCTCGAACGAGAGGCGTTGCGCCGGCAAAGCCGGCGCTCGAAGCGTCCGACCTCACCGTCTGAATCCACATGATCGTGGCCGTCGTCCTCGCCGCCGGCCTCAGTCGCCGCATGGGCCGCCGCAAGCTCCTCGAGCCGATCGCCGGCAAACCGCTCGTCCGATGGTCCGTGGAAGGCGTGCCGGGGCTCGTCGACGAGATCGTCGTCGTCACCGGGCCGGACAACACCGCGGTACGCGACGCGCTCGACGGATTACCGGTCCGCTTCGCCGTCAATCCGCGACCGGAAGACGGGCAGGGGACGTCGATCGCGGCGGGCATCGGCGCGCTCACCGCGGGCACCGAAGCCGCGCTCGTCGTCCTCGCAGACCAGCCGTGGCTTCCGGCTGACGTGATCCCCGCGCTGATTGCCGCGTTTCGCCGCGGCGGCGCGCCGATCGTCGCGCCCGTCTATCGCGGTGTGCAGGGCAATCCCGTGCTGTTCGCGGCCCCGGTGTTCGGCGAGCTCACCGGGCTCTCCGGCGACGCCGGCGCCCGGCAGGTCGTGCAGCGCGATCCGGCGCGCGTCGCGTGCGTGGAGCTCGACATCGACATGCCGGCCGACGTCGACACGCCCGACGATCTCGAACGCCTCACCGCGGCCCGCGCGCGGCGGTTAGAATGACGCCATGCGTGAAGAGATCCGGAAGATCCAGCAGATGATGGAGGACGCGCAGTACGTCACCGACGCGCCCGTGGCGACGTCGGTGCATCTCGCCATGACGCTGCGGAAGCCGCTCCTCATCGAAGGGCACGCGGGCGTCGGCAAGACGGAAGTCGCGAAGGTGATGGCGCGGATGCTCGCGACCAACCTGATCCGCCTGCAGTGCTACGAAGGCCTCGACGCCTCGACCGCGCTGTACGAGTGGAACTACCAGAAGCAGATTCTCCACATCCGGCTGTCCGAGGGCTCCGCGCGCTCCGTGAACGAGAAGGAAGAAGAGATCTTCTCGGAGAGCTTCCTGCTGCGCCGGCCGCTCCTGCAGGCGATCACGCAGGAGTTCCAGTCGCCCGTGCTGCTCGTCGACGAAGTGGACCGCTGTGACGAAGAGTTCGAAGCCTTCATGCTGGAAGTGTTCGCCGAGTGGCAGGTCACGATTCCGGAGATCGGGACGGTGAAGGCGACGCATCCGCCGTACGTGATCCTCACGTCGAACCGGACGCGCGAGCTGTCCGATGCGCTGCGCCGCCGCTGCCTCTACCTCTGGATCGACTATCCGACCTTCGACAAGGAGATGCGCATCATCGAGCGCAAGGTGCCCGGCCTCGACGCCCGGCTCGCGCGCGAGATCGCGCGCTTCATGGAGTCGCTGCGACAGATGCGCGTGGCGAAAGTGCCGGGCGTGGCCGAAACGCTCGACTGGGCGCAGGCGCTCGCCTCGCTGCACGCCGATCATCTCGACGAGGCGGTCGTGCAGGAGACGCTCGGCTGCGTGCTCAAGGACGCCGACGACATGAAGCGGTTCCGCGCCGAGGTCGTGAAGGCCGGGCTCACGCCCTTCGTTCCCGCCCAGCCGTAGTCGTGGCGCCGCGCGCGCTCACCACGGCCGTCCTGACGTTCGCCGCTCTGCTCCGCCGGCACGGGCTGCCGGTGTCCGTCGGGCAGGTGATGGACGGCACGCGCGCGCTCGACCATCTCGATCTCGCCGACCGCAACGACGTCTACCTCGGGCTGCGCACGGTGTTCGTGGCGCGCCCCGAGGATTACCCGACGTACGAGCGGTGCTTCGAAGCGTTCTGGCGCCCGGGCGCGGAAGACGCGACCGAGCCGGGCAGCCTCGTCGCGCTCGGTCCCGAGACGGGCCGCGACGAGTCGAGTGGCCTCGAATCGAAAGCCGCGCAGCGGGAGACGACGGCGCTCGACGCGTGGGGCGCGGACGCGGACGACAGCGGCGAGCCGCTCGCGGTGCCCGGCGTCTCGGATCGCGAAGCGATGATGACGCAGGACTTCTCGACGTTCACCGCCGACCAGCTCGACGAAGTCTTCCGGCTGACGATCCAGATCGCCCGCCGGCTGGCGCGCCGGCTGACGCGGCGGCGCCGTCCGGTCCGCCGCCGCGGTCGGGTCGATCTCCGGCGTACGCTCCGCGCAAACCTCACGCGCGCCGATCTCATCGATCTGCGGTTCCGCGAGCGCAAGCGGCGCCGTGTACGGCTCGTCGTGCTGTGCGACGTGTCCGGGTCGATGGATCTCTACAGCCGCTTCCTGCTGCAGTTCCTGTTCGCGCTGCAGAGCGTCTTCGGACAGGTCGAGACGTTCACGTTCTCGACGCGGCTCACGCGCATCAGCGAATACCTCAAGGCGCGGAACTACCGTCAGGCGCTGCGCCGGCTCACGGAAGTCCGCGACTGGTCGGGCGGCACGCGCATCGGCGAATCGCTGGCACAGTTCAATCGGGAATGGCCGTCGCTCGTCGACCGGCGGACGATCGTCATTCTCCTGTCCGACGGCTGGGACACCGGCGAGCCGGAGATCCTCGCGTCGGAGCTCATGCGGATCAAGCGACGCGCGGGGCGGGTCATCTGGCTGAATCCGCTGCTCGGCAATCCCTCGTACGAGCCGCTGACGCGCGGGATGGCGGCGGCGCTTCCGCTCGTCGACCATTTCGCCGCCGCGCACAACCTCACCGCGCTTCGGGAGCTGGCGAGCCACCTGAGCCTGTGATCGCGCTGCAGCATCTCTGCAGCGCGTTGCAGAGTGCGCGCACGTTCCGCATCGCCGCGCTCGACGCGGCCTCGCAGTGAAATACCGCACGGCGCTCACGAACGGTTGCAGACCTGCGCGCCCGTTGCAGCGCTTCGGCAAGCCGTTGCATTCGCACGCGCCGAACGACCCGGAAATCGCGGCCTTGGCCGTGGCGTTTCCATTGCACCGGCATCGGTCCGTACGGTTGCTCAGCCCGACGAGGAGGCGGAGTCGTCATGCGGAGGGTTCTCGCTGCGGTCATCTGGTTGCTGGTTGCCGTCGCCCACACGCCGACGAATGCACAGGCGGTGGTCTACTCGTTCTTCCCGGATTTCTTCGGCGTCGCCGGACACGAACCCGCGACGCTCTTTCTGACCGGTATCGCACTGCTGAGCCTCCCCGCGCTTCGCCGCCGTCGCGTTTGATATAGGTGGGGGCCCCGAATGGCCCCCAGACCCCCAACGCTCGGACCTGTTGCCGATACCTGGCGTGCCGCGAATCCACGAGCGTATGATGAGTCCGTGCCGGAACTCTTCGATCACATTGATCAATTGCGCCGCACGACCGGCAAGGTCGCCATGGCGACGCTCATCAACACGCGCGGCACGACGCCCCGGAAGGAAGGCGCCAAGATGCTCGTCGACGAGCGCGGCGGCATCCTCGGGTCCGTCACCATCGGCGGGTGCGTCGATGCGCAGGTGATCGAGCAGTCGTCGGACGTGCTCGCCACGATGCGCCCGCGTCTGCTCGAGCTGAACCTCGGTGACGAGGAAGCGTGGGAGATCGGGCTCACGTGCGGCGGCACCATCGAGGTCTTCCTCGAGCCCGTCGCGCTCGATCGCGCCGACGACCAGGCCGCGAACCTGCTCGATCGCGTCCGCGCCCACGCCGCGCGCGGCGGCCACGCCGCGATCGTCACGCGGCTCGAAAACGCACGAGCCAACGATCGAACCGATCGAGCGCCGCAAGTTCCGACCGAGCCGAGAAACGCTTCCGGCCGGAAGCTCCTCGTGCTCGACGACGGCACCACCGACGGCACGCTCGGTGAAGCGTTCCTCGACGCGCGCTTCGTCGCCGAAGCGCGCGACGCGATCGCGCGCGGCACGTCCCGCACGGTCGTCCTCGACACCGTGCGCGCGTTCATCGAAGTCATGGCGCCGCCCGCGCTGCTGCTGGTCGTCGGCGCCAGCCACGTCGCGATGCCGCTGACCTCGCTGGCACGGACGCTCGGGTACCGCACCGTCGTGGTCGACGGCCGGCCGAACTTCGCGACCCCGGGCCGGTTCCCCGACGTCGACGAGCTGCGCATCGGCATCCCGTCCGAGATCGTCGGCGAATATCCGTTCGTCCCGTCCACGGCGCTGGTCCTCGTCGCGCACGACTACAAGTACGACCTGCCGGTGCTGCGGCACGCGCTGGCCACGAACGTCGGCTACGTCGGGATGCTCGGGAGCGCGCGCCGGGGCGCGACGATCCTGAGACTCCTCGCCGAGGACGGCGTCAGCGCCGAAGCGCTGGCGCGCGTCCGCGTGCCCATCGGCCTCGACATCGGCGCGCGCAGCGCGCCGGAGATCGCGCTCGCGATCCTCGCCGAGATCCAGGCCGTCCGCGGTGGCGGCACCGGCGTGCCGATGCGGGAGAAGAAGCGCGGATGAAGGCGATCGCGGTGCGGCGCAAGGGCGCGAGCGCCGATCAGCTCGTCGACCGCGTGCTCTGCCACGACGTGCGTGACGCCGAGGGCAAGATCCGCGCACCGAAGGGCGCACGCCTGGACGAGGCCGCGGCGGCGACGCTCCTCGCCGTGCCATGGGACGAGATCCACGTGCTGGCGGTCGATCCCGGCGATCTCCACGAAGAAGATGCGGGCCGGCGGCTCGCCGCCGCCGTCGTCGGTGATGGCGTCGAGGTCAAGGGATACACGGGCGGGCAGTGGGCGCTCGCCGCGGCCCGGCGCGGATTGCTGGCCGTCCGCCGCGCGGCGCTGACCGACGCCAACGCCCTCGACGGCATCTCCGTCTTCACGCTCTTCGATGGCCAGCCGGTCGAGCCGGGCGAGGTCGTCGCGCGGGCGAAGGTCACGCCGCTCGTCATTCCGGAAGAGACGATCGGCCGCATCGAGTCGCTCGCGCGCGAGGCCGGCGGCCTCGTGGGCGTCGAGGGCTTTCGCCGGCAGGTGATCGGCGCCGTCGCCCGGGAACGGCTCGATGCGCGGCAGCGCGAGCGGTTCGAGACGGCGCTCAGGCAGAAGATCGACTGGTTCGGCAGCACCCTGCTGCCGATCCGCTGGACCGGCGGCTCCGCGCGCGCCGTGGCCGACGAGGTGTCGGCGCTGCGCGGGCAAGGCGCGACGCTCCTGATCGTCGCCGGCGCCTCCGCGCTCGATCCGCTCGACCCGGTCTTCGGCGCCCTCCAGCTGCTCGGCGCGCGCATGGAGCGTCACGGCGCCCCCGCGCATCCCGGCAGCCTGCTGTGGCTCGCGTTCTGGGACGGTGCTCCGGTGCTCGGCATGCCGACGTGCGGGATGTTCTCGCAGGCGACCACCTTCGACCTCGTCCTGCCGCGGATGCTCACGGGCGCGAAGCTCGACAACCGCGCCCTGGCCGAGCTCGGGCACGGCGGACTCTTCTCGCGTGACATGGCGTACCGGTTTCCGCCGTATCGGCCGTCCGCGGCGCGCGGCGAGCTCGAATGATCGGCGAGCGCGCGAGACCGCCCGGTACGAGCGACGGCTCCGCCGGCGCAATCCCTGGAGCTGGGGGAGGTCTGGGAGGGGGCCACCGAGGCCCCCTCCCATACAGCGACGTCATCCGCCAGCGGTGGCGCCGTCCCGCGTTTCGCGGCCCGCTGCCCGGCGCGACGGCGGTTGCGGAAGACGTGAACCCGCTCTGCGGCGACCGCGTGCGCATGGCATTCGTGCTCGACGACGGCCTGATCGCGGCCGCGCGCTTCGTCGGGGATTCGTGCGCGATCTGCACGGCGTCCGCGGACATCCTCGCGGAGAAAGTCCTCGCGCGCACCGTGCCGGACGCGCTCGCCGTGACCACGAACACGCTGCTCGAGGCGCTCGACGCTGACATCCGGCCGACGCGCATGCGCTGCGTGACGCTGCCGCTCAGCGTGCTGCAGACCGCGCTCGGTCCGTTCGCCGGCGCGCCCGCGCGGGAGGGCGGACCGTGAGACTCGACGTCGAGACCCGCCGGGACTTTCCGATCCTCGAGCGGTTCGTGAACGGCCGCCCGCTCGTGTATCTCGACTCCGCGGCGTCGAGCCAGAAGCCGCGCAGCGTGATCGAGGCGATGACGCGGTACTACGAGACGCACCACGCCAACGTGCACCGCTCGATCCACACGCTCGGCGAGGAAGCGACCGAGCTCTACGAGCTCTGCCGCGACCGCGTCCAGCGCT
Organism: Candidatus Rokuibacteriota bacterium; assembly: GCA_016184365.1. GTDB lineage: Bacteria > Methylomirabilota > Methylomirabilia > Rokubacteriales > CSP1-6 > AR8. Next base: position 6,345 of record JACPCW010000109.1, on the reverse strand, counting down.
TCATCGGCGCGGCCGCGCGTGAAGAAGTCATCCTGACGCGTGGCACGACGGACGGCATCGGCCTCGTCGCCGAGACGATCGGACGCACGCTCGAACCCGGCGACGAAGTCATCGTCACCGAGCTCGAGCACCATTCGAACCTCGTGCCCTGGCAGCTCGTCGTGCGCGCGCACGGCGCGACGATCAAGGCGATCCCGATTCGTGCCGACGGAACGCTGGATCTCGACGCGTTCGATCGCCTGCTGACGGATCGCACGCGCGTCGTCGCCTTCGCTCACGTGTCCAACGTGCTCGGCACGATCACGCCGGCGGCGGAGATCTGTCGCCGGGCGCGCGCCGCCGGCGCGCTGGCGCTGGTCGACGGCGCGCAGGCCGCGCCGCATCTGGGCCTCGACGTCACCGCGCTCGGCTGCGACTTCTATGCGTTCTCCGCGCACAAGATGCTCGGGCCGACCGGTATCGGCGTGCTCTACGGGCGGCGCGCGGTGCTCGAGCGGCTCGAGCCGGGCCGCGGTGGCAGCGAGATGATCAAGGAGGTCTGGATCGACCGCGCGCAGTGGAACGACCTGCCGTGGCGCTTCGAGCCGGGCACGCCGCCGATCGCCGAAGCCGTGGGGCTGACGGCCGCGATCGAGTACCTCGAGAAGCTGACGATGCCGCGCGTGACGGAGCACGAGCAGGCCCTCGCGCAGTCGGCGATGAGCGCGCTCGCGGCGATTCCGAAGATCCGCGTGTATGGGCCGCCCGCGGGCACCGACCGCGGCGCCGTCGTGGCGTTCAGCGTGGACGGGCTGCATCCGCACGACGTGGCCGCGCTCCTCGACGCCGACGGCGTGGCGGTGCGCGCCGGCCACCACTGCGCCCAGCCCTTGATGCGGCGTCTCGGCGCCGTCGGCACGACGCGCGCCAGCTTCTCCGTGTACACGTCGCCCGCCGACGTCACGGCGCTCGCGGCCGCGGTGGCCGGACTCGAGACCGCGCTCTAGGGCGTGACGGAGCCGCGGTCATGAATCTCGGCCCGCGCAATCCATTCCAGTCCCCGCGGTTCGGGCAGATCGCGACGACGATGCTGCTGCCGGCGACCTCGTCGCCGGAAGGCCTGGACGTCGCGATCATCGGTATCCCGTACGACGGCGGCACGTCGTACCGGGCCGGCGCGCGGTTCGGGCCGCGGGCGATCCGCGAGCAGTCGTCACTGATCCGCCCGTGGCACCCGGTGTTGAAGGTGCATCCGTTCGAGCGGCTGCGCGTCGCGGACTGCGGTGACATCGACGTGGTGCCGATCTCGATCGAGCGCACCTTCGAGGCGATCACGGCCGGGATCGAGCGGATCGTGCAGGCCGGCGCGCTGCCGCTGTCGATGGGCGGCGACCATTCCGTGACGCTGCCGATCCTGCGCGCGGTCGCACGACGTCACGGGCCCGTCGGCATCGTGCACTTCGACGCGCATCCCGACACGTGGGATGAATACTTCGGCAGCAAGTTCTTCCACGGCACGCCGTTTCGCCGCGCGGTCGAGGAGCGCCTGATCGATCCGCGGCGCATGATCCAGGTCGGCATCCGCGGGCCGCTCTACGGCCCGGAAGACTTCGCGTTCCACGACGAGCACGGCCTCGAAGTCCTGCGCGTCGAGCCGATCAAGGAGCAGGGCATCGCCTGGGCGGCGTCACGGTTCGAGCGGCTGCGCGGCGGTCCCGTCTACGTCTCGTTCGACATCGATGCCCTCGACCCCGCGTTCGCGCCGGCGACGGGCACGCCCGAGGTCGGTGGTCTCACGTCGTACGAAGCGCTGGCACTCGTCCGGGCCCTCCAGGGATTGGACCTGGTCGGCGCCGACGTCGTGGAAGTCTCGCCGCCGTACGATGGACCGGGTCAGATCACCTCGCTGCTCGCCGCCAACCTCCTCTTCGAGTTCGTCTCGCTCTTCGCGCTGGCCCGATGACGCACATGCGGCCGATCGAGGCGGGCGCCGGCTTCGCCGACGACCGCCGAGTGCTGGGGGTCCGGGGGCCATGTCGGGGCCCCCGGAAGGATTGACGCGCCGGCCGGCGCTGTGCGGCGCCGTCTTCGCGTTGCTGCTCGGCGCCACGCTGTCCGTCGCCCAGGCGCCGGCGCCGGCCGGCCATGTCGCGATGCTCCCGCTCGAAGGCGTCATCAGCCCGGTCACGCTGCGCCTCGTCGAGCTCGCGATCGATCGCGCGCAGTCGGGGGGCGCCGCGGGACTCGTCATCCAGCTGGATACGCCAGGCGGGCTCGAACGGTCGATGCGGGCGATCGTGCAACGCATTCTCAACGCCGAGGTCCCGGTGCTCGTCTACGTGGGGCCGACGGGCGCGCGCGCCGCCTCGGCCGGTGTCTTCATCACGATCGCGGGACACGTGGCCGCGATGGCGCCGGCGACCAACATCGGCGCCGCGCATCCCGTCGCGCTCGGCGGCGGCGTCGACAAGGAAAGCATGCGCAAGATCGAGAACGACGCGGCCGCGTTCGCGCGGACGATCGCGCGCGAGCGCGGCCGGAACGCCGACTGGGCGGAGAAGGCGGTGCGACAGTCGGTGTCGATCACGGAGCGCGAGGCGGTGAACCTGAAGGTCGTCGACCTCATCGCCGACTCCGTCCGCGACCTCCTGGACAAGGTCGACGGCCGCACCGTTCGAACCGCGAAGGGCGACGTGAGGCTCAAGACCCGCGGCGCCGTCCTGAAGCCGATCGAGATCGGCCTGCGCGATCGTTTTCTCAACGTCATCACGGATCCGAACGTCGCCTACGTCCTGATGATGCTCGGCATGCTCGGCCTCTTCTTCGAGCTGTCGAACCCCGGCGTCATCCTGCCCGGCGTCGTCGGCGGCATCTCGCTGATCCTGGCGTTCTTCGCCTTCCAGAGCCTGCCGTTCAACTATGCGGGGCTGCTGCTCATCCTCTTCGGCGCCGTGCTGCTGATCCTCGAGATCAAGGTCGTCAGCCACGGCGTGCTCGCGATCGGCGGCGTCGTGTCGATGGCGCTCGGATCCGTCATGCTCTTCGACGCGCCGCAGCTCGGATTCCGCGTGTCGTGGTGGGTGATCGGCTCGATGGTCGCGATGACGGGCGGGATGGTGCTCTTCGTCCTGGGCGCCGGCTTGCAGGCGCTCGCGAGTCGTCAGACCGTGGGCGCGGCGGCGCTGATCGGGCAGACCGCGGTCGCACGAGACGATCTCGCGCCGGACGGGCAGGTGACGGTGCAGGGCGAGATCTGGCGCGCCGTGGCGACGGCTGGTCCGGTCCACGCCGGCGCGCGGGTGCGAATCGTCGATATCGATGGCCTCACGCTGAAGGTGACCCGGGTCGATGCCGAGGGAGGCGCGTCATGACGGTGCCGCTCGATCTGCTGCTCGTCGTCGTGGTGTTCGCCGCGGGGCTCTTCTTCCTCGGCAGCTTCGTGCGGATCCTCCGCGAGTACGAGCGCGCGGTCATCTTCCGGCTCGGGCGCAAAGCCCGCGCCATCCTGAACCCCGGCGGCAGCGGCAACGGGCCCGGTCTCGTGCTGCTGGTGCCGCTCATCGACCGCATGGTGAAGGTGAGCATGCAGACCGTGGCGATGGACGTGCCGCCGCAGGACGTCATCACGCGCGACAACGTGTCGATCAAGGTCAACGCGGTGATCTACTTCCGCGTCATCGACCCCGAGAAGGCGATCATCGCCGTGCAGGACTATCTCTATGCGACGTCGCAGATCGCGCAGACCACGCTCCGCAGCGTGCTCGGCCAGGTCGAGCTCGACGACCTGCTGTCCGCGCGCGACAAGATCAACCAGCAGCTCCAGCGCATCATCGACGAGCACACGGATCCGTGGGGCATCAAGGTGACCACGGTCGAGGTCAAGCACATCGACCTGCCGCAGGACATGCAGCGCGCGATGGCGAAGCAGGCCGAAGCCGAGCGCGAGCGCCGCGCCAAGATCATCAACGCCGAGGGCGAGTTCCAGGCGTCGGCGAAGCTCGCCGAGGCCGCGGAAGTGCTCTCGCGCTTCCCGGTCGCGATCCAGCTGCGCTACCTGCAGACGATGCGCGAGATCGCGTCCGAGCGGAACACCACGACCTTCTTCCCGCTGCCGATGGAGCTCACGGCGCTCGCGAGCACGCTTCGCGGCGACCGCACGACCGGCGGGACATAGCGCGCACGTTGTCGCGGTCGCGGAGGACGGGTAAACTGTCTGGGTTCGAGGCGGGGGTGTAGCTCATCTGGGAGAGCGCGGCGTTCGCAACGCCGAGGTAGCCAGTTCGATCCTGGTCACCTCCACCAAACCAACGAAGGGCCGGGAAGCGCTTCCCGGCCCTTCATCGTCGGTAGCCGCGCTGGTATTTTGCTGAAAACCGTTACGCAGCGCGGGGCCGAACGTCGCGCCAGCACGCCGATCCCGCTCCGGTACGGCCGTTGCACCCCTGCGAAGGCGATGAGGCTGTCCACGCTTGGCGCGCGGCTGTTCACGCTCGGTCGAAACCTGCTGAAGTACCGCCTGCTGCGCGACGTCTCGATCCGCTCGGACCGGTTCGGTCGCGAGCACATGGCCGATCTCGCCGCGCGCTTCGCCCGCAACAACCGCGTCGACGGCGCGTATCTGGAGTTCGGTGTGTGGCGCGGCTCGACGTTCGCGCAGTTCTACCATGCGTTCCGGCGCCACGGCCTGCGCGTGCCGATGCACGCGTTCGACAGCTTCGCCGGGCTGCCGGCACCGGGTGGCGTCGACGCGCTGCCCGGGTACGAGCCGTTTCGCGCGGGGCAGTTCGGGTGCAGCGTCGACCAGTTCGCCCGCGAGATGCGCGCGCGCCGCGTGCCGTCCACGGCCTATACCGTGATCCCGGGGTTCTACGACCAGACACTGACGCCCGAGCTTGCGGACCGGCTGGGTATCAGGCGCGCCGCCCTCGTCTGGATCGACTGCGTGCTCTACGAGTCGGCGAAGCCCGTGCTGGACTTCCTCGGTCCGCTGCTCCAGGACGGCACGCTGCTGATGTTCAACGACTTCTACCGCTTCAAGGGCCATCCGGACCTCGGCGAGCGCAAGGCCTTGGCCGAGTTCCTCGCGCAGCGCCCGGGCGTGCGCGTGACCGACTACGCGCGGTTCTCGAGCGTGGGGCAGGCGTTCATCGTGCACACGACCAGGGACGCAGCGCTGCTCGAGGTACCGGCGGGCGTCTGACCGCCCGCGGGCGGGAGAACTACCGGGCGGTCGTCGTCTTCGGCTTCGCCTTGGCGCCCGGCGCCGTCGGGCACGCCTTGTGGTACCAGATCGAGCCGAGCTTGGTGTGGTTGCCGTTCCGTCGAATCCGCAGCTTGCATTTCGGACAGGTGCCCATCGGTCGTCTCCTCGGGCGCTCGCCAGCGCCCCCCGGGCGCTCATGGCGCGCCCCTTCGTGAAACGTCACGAGCACGTAGTATAACAACTCCCGCATTCGCCGCCCCGCGGAGGTGTCCGTGACCGACTGTCTCTTCTGCCGCATCGTCGCGCGTGAGAGTTCCGCCGACATCGAGTACGAGGACGATCGCGTCGTCGCGTTCAAGGACATCTATCCAAAAGCGCCGCTGCACGTGCTCGTCGTTCCGAAGCGGCACATCGACGGCATCCAGACGATGGAGCGTGGCGACGCCGAGGACATCGGGCGCTGCCTCTACGCGGCGCGACAGATCGCCGAGCGCGCCGGCTACGGCGACCGCGGGTATCGCGTCACCGTCAACTGCGGCGCCGAAGGCGGTCAGCAGGTCTATCACGTCCACTTCCACCTGGTCGCGGGTCGGCGCGGCACCCGGGCCTGACGGCGAGCCAAAAAGAAAGGGCCCCGGGGATGTCCCCGGGGCCCTTGGTCGATCTGGTCGACTTACTTCAGCGTACTGATCGCAGCGTCGGCCTTCGTCTTGGCGGCCTTCATGTCGCCCGCCTTGCACGCGGCCTCGGCCTCGCGGATCAGCTTCGACGCCGTGCTCACCGGGTTGGCCTTGGCGCCAGCCAGCGAACGGGGAGCCTGAACATCCTGGCTGCGTGGAGCCTGCGTATCCTGACCACGCGGAGCCTGCACGTCCTGCCCGCGCGGAGCCTGCGTGATCTGGCCACGCGGAGCCTGCGTGTCCTGGCCGCGCGGAGCCTGCGTGTCCTGACCGCGCGGCGCCTGCGTGTCCTGACCGCGCGGCGCCTGCGTGTCCTGACCGCGCGGAGCCTGCGTGTCCTGCCCGCGCGGCGCCTGCGTGTCCTGGCCGCGCGGAGCCTGCGTGTCCTGGCCGCGCGGAGCCTGCGTGTCCTGGCCGCGCGGCGCCTGCGTGTCCTGACCGCGCGGCGCCTGCGTGTCCTGACCGCGCGGCGCCTGCGTGTCC
>JACPCW010000108.1 GCA_016184365.1 Candidatus Rokuibacteriota bacterium | reverse complement strand
CCGATCTACGTGGCGAAGGACAAAGGCTTCTACGAGGAGGAGAACCTCGACGTCGAGTTCCTGTGGGCCCAGGCGGCGCCGGAGGTGATCCAGGCGGTCATCGGCGGCAGCGCCGACGGCGGCGTGGGCGGCTCGTTCGGCATGATCGCCGGCGCCGCGAAGGGCGCGCCCTTCACCACCGTGGCGCTCTACGCCTACGGCGGCAACCGCATCGCGCTCGCGGTCCGGACCGACTCGGGCATCAACGCCCTGAAGGACCTCGCCGGCAAGAAGGTCGCGTTCCAGTCGGGCTCGATCGGCCAGCAGATGTTCCTGACGCTCGCCGAGGCCGAGAAGCTCGATCTGTCGAAGATCGAGACCGTCTTCATCAACAACGTCGACATGGCGGCGGCGATCGCCGCGAAATCGGTCGACGCGATCGCCACCTGGGAGCCGGGGCCCTCGCTGCTCGAGGCCAAGGGGCTCGTGAAGATCCTGGCGCGAGGTGGCAACTACCTCAAGTCGCCCGGCGGCGTGATGTTCGGGAACAGCTACATCGAGAAGAACCGTGAGGTCGTGCAGCGGTTCGTGAAGGCGCACTTCCGCGCGTGCCAGTACATCCGGCAGCAGCCGCGCGAGGCGTCGGTCATCAACGCCAGGTACGTCAAGGGCGGCACGGCCGAGGTCATCGAGCAGTCGTACCGCTACCTGATCTTCGACCCCCGCGTCACCCCCGCGATGGCCCGCGAGTTCGAGGCCGACATGCGTTTCATGCTCGCCCAGAAGAAGATCGCCAAGGCGGTCGAGGCGAAGGCCATGGTGACCGGCGCGTTCAGCGACGAGACGGAGAAGCGCTATCCGGATCTGACCAGGGACCTGAAGTGAGCGACGCCGCACCCGCCGGGGTCGTCGTCGGCGACCTCGAGAAGGTGTACGTCGACCCGCGGACCGCCGAGGAGGTGGTGGCGATCCGCGGGCTCGACCTCACCATCGAGCCGAACGAGTTCGTGTCGATCATCGGCCCGAGCGGGTGCGGCAAGACCACGTTCCTCCACATGCTGGCCGGCCTGCGCAAGGCGACGGGCGGCCGCATGCTCGTCCACGGCAAGCCGATCACGCGCCCCGGCGCGGACCGCGGGATGGTGTTCCAGGACTACGCGCTGCTCCCGTGGAAGACCGCGCGGGAGAACGTGGAGTTCGGTCTCAAGATCAAGGGCCTGCCGGCGGCCGAGCGCACGGCGACCGCCGACCGGTACCTGCGCCAGGTCGGCCTCGACGGCTTCCAGAACAAGTACCCGCGGGAGCTCTCCGGCGGCATGCAGCAGCGCGTCGCGCTGGCGCGGGCGCTCGCGAACACCCCCGAGATCTTGTTGATGGACGAGCCGTTCGCGTCCGTCGACGCCCTCACCCGCATCTCGCTCCAGGAGCTCCTCATGCAGCTCTGGGAGAGCGAGCCGCGCACGATCGTGTTCGTCACGCACAGCGTCGAGGAGGCGGTGTTCCTGTCCAGCAAGGTCGCGGTCTTCTCCGCGCGCCCGGGACGGTGCGCGAGGATCGTGCCGATCGACCTGCCGCGGCCCCGGCGCTGGGCGGCGCTCCAGGCCCATCCGCGCACGGCCGAGCTCCGGCAGGAGCTCCTCGCCCTCGTGCAGGGCGGCATCGCGGCCCCGGTGGGCGTGGCGTGATGGACGCCGTGCGCGCGGAACACCTCCACGACGTCCCCACGGGCACGCGCCTGGTCCATGCGGTGCAGCGCGTCGCCTATCGCGTGTGGATCGCCCTCGACGTCGTGCCCGGGCTCGCCGCGTTCGTGGCGTTCGTGTTCCCGCTCGCCGTCATCGTCGCGGTGTGGGGCGCGCTCGCCGCCGTCAGTCTCTACCCCGACTATCTCTTCCCCTCGCCCGGCCAGGTCGCGGTCAAGGGCTGGGAGCTGCTGGCGAACGGCGACATCGTCCGCCACAGCGGCGCCAGCATGTTCCGGCTCGGGCTCGGCTTCGTCGTGGGCCTCGTGCTCGCGCTCCCGCTCGGCATCCTCATCGGCGTCAACCGCACGGCGAGCGCGTTCTTCATGCCGCCGATCACGTTCTTCCAGGCGATCCCGGGCCTCGCGTGGGTCCCGCTCGCGATCCTCTGGCTCGGCATCGGGCACAAGGCGGTGACGTTCATCATCTTCAACTCCGTCTTCTTCCCGATCCTGTTCAACACGATCCTCGGCATCCGCAGCATCCCGGACAACATGGTCAACGCCGCGCTCACCCTCGGCGCCTCGCCGTGGGTGCTGGTGAAGCACGTGTACCTGCCGGGCGCGCTGCCGTCGATCGTCGCCGGCATGCGGCTCGGCGCCGGCTACGGCTGGCGCGCGCTCATCGGCGGCGAAATGATCGCGACGAGCACCGGTCTCGGCTTCATGATCTTCGACGCCCGGCAGTTCCTCGGCACCGACGTCGTGATCCTCGGGATGATCGTGATCGGCATCCTCTGGCTCGTCACGGACGTCCTGATCCTGCGCCCGCTCGAGCGCCGCACCGTCCTCCGGTGGGGCACGGTCCGGGAGTGACCGCATGACCAGGCCGCTCGACGGCATCCGCGTCCTCGACCTCACGCGCATGATCGTCGGCCCCACGGCGACGATGCTCCTCGCCGACATGGGCGCCGACGTCGTGAAGGTCGAGCCGCCGGCCGGCGACGACGTGCGCTACATGCAGACGACCTACGACCCCGAGCACTGCCCGTTCTTCCTGGCGGTGAACCGCAACAAGCGCGGGATCGTCGTCGACCTGACGAAGCCGGACGGGCTCGCCGTGTTCTTCCGGCTCGCCGCCGGCGCGGACGTCGTCATCCACAACTTCCGGCCCGGCGTCGTGGAGAAGCTCGGCATCACCTACGACGACGTGCGCGCGGTCGCGCCGACCGTCATCTACTGCTCGATCTCGGCGTTCGGCGAGCGCGGGCCGTACGCCCGGCGCCCGGGCACCGACATCCTCTTCCAGGCGATGGGCGGGCTCATGTCGATCTCGGGCGAGCCGGACGGCCGCCCGCTCCGCGCCGGGGCGCCGATCATCGACGTCACCACGGGCGTGTCGGTCGCCTTCGCGATCCTGAGCGCGCTGATCCGGCGCGGGCGCACCGGCGAGGGCGACAAGATCGAGAGCTCGCTCTACGACCAGGCGGTCTTCATGCAGTCGCCGGTCTTCTCGTGGTTCCTCAAGGAGCGCCGGAATCCGCCGCGGCTCGGCAACCGCTCGCCGATGGCGCTGATCATGGATCTCCGCACCGCGGACGGCGATCTGCTCGTCGCGATCCCGAGCACGAAGTTCTGGCGGACGTTCTGCGGCGTCGCGGGCGTGCCGGAGCTCGCCGCCGACGCGCGCTTCCGCACGACCGCGCTCCGTCTCGCGCACCAGCAGGCGCTCATGGACCTCGTGGACGCGCGCTTCCGCGCGCAGACGACCGACGCGTGGGTCGAGCGGCTGGTCGCGGCCGGCGTGCCGTGCGGGCCGGTCCGGAGCTACGAGCAGGTCGTGGCCGATCCGCAGCTCGCGGCCAACGGCACGTTCCTCGAGCTGGATCACGAGGTCGCGGGCCGAACGCGGGTCGTGAACCTCCCGTTCCGCATCGGGCACGTCCCGGTCCGCATCGCGCGCACGCCGCCGACGCTCGGGCGCGACACGACCGACGTGCTGCGCGAGGCCGGCTACGACGACGGCGAGATCAAGGCGCTCGAGGCGAGCGGCGTGACGGCGCCGGCGCCGCTGGCGGAGAGCTGACGTGAGCGCCAGGTCGAGGACCGGGGCGGCTACGCCGACGCGGTTCCGAGCGTCGGGGGGTATGGGAGGCCATGTCGGGGCCCCCCATGTAGCCATCGTCGGTGTCGGTGCGACCCCGCAGGGAAAGCTGCCCGGCGCGACGCCGCTCGGGCTCCAGGTCGACGCGTTCCGTCTCGCGCTGGCGGACGCCGGTCTCCGGAAGGACGAGGTCGACGGCCTGCTGACCATGCCCGGCACCACGACCCCCGAGGGCGCGCGCAACTACCTGCGCCTCGGCGAGGCGCTCGGCCTGGCGCCGCGCTTCACCGCCTCGCTCTCGATGGGGGGCGCGACGGCGCTCGTGCTGATGCAGCTCGCGACCCAGGCGATCGCCGCAGGCGCGGCGACCACCGTGGCCTGCGTGTTCGGCGACACGGCGCGCACCGGCGGCTCGCGCTTCGCCGCCGCGTACGGCTGGGGCGACTCCTGGGGGATCTGGGGGATGTTCGCGGCCGCGGCCAACAGCGCGATGACGGCGCGGCGGCACATGCACGAGTACGGCACGACGAGCCGCCAGCTCGCCGAGGTCGCGGTGGCGTGCCGGCGCCACGCGTCGCTGAACCCGGCCGCCGTCATGCGCGAGCCGATGACGATCGAGGACCACCAGGCGTCCCGGCCCGTCGTCGAGCCGCTGCGGCTCTACGACTGCTGCCTCATCTCCGACGGCGGCGTCGCGTTCATCGTGACCTCGGTCGAGCGCGCGCGCCGCCTGCGCGCGCGGCCGGTCCGCGTGCTCGGCGTCGCGCAGGCGCACAGCCCCGAGACGATCGGCAACCCGGAGTGGTGGTACGTGCCGCACCAGCAGACGGCGGCCGAGGCCGCCTACCGCGCCGCCGGCGTCGGCCCGGAGGCCGTCGACGTCGCGCAGCTCTACGACAACTTCACGATCTCGGTGATCGTGTGGCTCGAGCACGCCGGGTTCTGCAAGCGCGGCGAAGGCGGCGCGTTCGTCGAGGGCGGGCGCATCCAGCTGGGCGGCGCGCTGCCGGTGAACACGGCGGGCGGCAATCTCTCCGAGAGCTACATGCAGGGCTGGCTCCACGTCGTCGAGGGCGTGCGGCAGCTCCGCGGCGAATGCGGGCCGCGCCAGGTCGAGGACGCCGAGGTCGGGCTCGTCACCGGACGCGGCATGACGCTCAACTGCGCCGCGGCGGCGGTGCTGGCGCGCGACTGACGATGAGACATCCTGTGCCGATGTCGAGGCGCGCCACGGCTCGGCCGGGGCGCGTCCGAACGTCGGGGGGTGTGGGGGGCCATGTCGGGGCCCCCCACGACGACTGACCCATGACGTACGCCAAGCCGCTGCCCACGATCGACGACGACAACCGCCCGTTCTGGGAGGCGCTCACCCACGGCGAGCTCAGGCTGCAACGCTGTCTCGCGTGCGGTCACCACCGCTATCCGATCGCGCCGGCGTGTCCGCGATGCCTCGCCGCCGAGCACGAGTGGACGCGGCTCAGCGGTCGCGGCCGCGTGTTCTCGTACGTCGTGTTCCATCACGTCTATCACGAGGCATTCCGGCCGGACGTCCCGTACAACGTGGCGCTCGTCCAGCTCGACGAGGGCCCGTTCATGTTCAGCAACGTGGTCGGCGTCCCGAACGAGGCGCTCCGCTGCGACCTGCCGGTGACCGTCGTGTTCGATCGCGTGACGGAGGCCGTGACGCTGCCGCGCTTCCGGCCACTGGAGGATCCATGACGCTCGACACGCTCGTCGCGCTGGTGCGCGACAGCCGGCTCTACGATCTCGGCCTGCCGCTCGAGCCCGGCATCCCGCACGGGCCGACACACTCGCCGTATCTCTTCTCGCTGATCAAGCAGCACGGACAGGTCGTGTACCGGGAGGGAGTCAGCGCGGCGACCGACGTCTTCTCCATGGGCACGCACGTCGGCACGCACATCGACGCGCTCGGGCACGTCTCGAAGGCGGGCCGGCTCCACGGCGACGTGGCGGCCGAGAGCGTTCAGTCGTTCGCCGGCGGGCTCAGCCGCTGCGGCGCGCACCAGCTCCCGCCGGTCGTCGGCCGCGGCGTGCTCCTCGACATCGCCGCGCTCCGCGGCGTCGACGTCCTGGCCGCCGACGAGGGCATCTCCGCCCGCGACCTCGAGAAGGCGTGCGAGGCCGAGGACGTCCAGGTCGAGGCCGGCGACACGGTGGTCGTGCGCACCGGCTGGACCCGCTACTGGCCCGATCACGCCCGCTACCACGCGAACCCCGCGCCGGGCCTGCTCGTCGACGCGGCCCACTGGCTCGGAGACCGTGGCGCGCAGTGCGTCGGCGCGGACAACTACGCCGTGGAGAAAGTGCCGGCGCACGGAATGGCGGTGCACGTCGCCCTGCTCGTCGAGCGCGGCATCCCGATGATCGAGATGCTCGATCTCGAGGCGCTCGCGCGGGACCGCGCCTTCACGTTCCTCTTCGTCGCGCTGCCGCTCAAGATCGTCGGCGGCACCGGCTCGCCGGTGCGTCCCGTCGCGCTGGTCGCCGCCTGATGGAACCGGCCACCGTGACCGAGGCGGCGCGGATGCCGGACGATCGGCAAGCGGTCGCGCTGCGCGAGATGGTGCGCGAGCTGGCCGCGCGGCACATCGCCCCCCGCGCGGAGGCCATCGACGCCGAGGAGACGTTTCCCGGGGACATCGTCGACGCCTACCGGCAGGCCGGGCTGCTGTCGCTGTTCGTGCCCGAGGAGTACGGCGGCGCCGGCGGATCGCTCCTCGACGAGACGGTCGTCGCCGAGGAGCTCGCGCGCACGGACGTCTCGGCGGCGCTCATCTTCACGACGCAGTCGCTCTGCACCGACCTGCTCGCGTACTGCGCCGACGACGCGCAGCGGCGCCACTACCTGCCGCGGGTGGCGGCCGGCCGGCTGCTCGCCATCGCCCTGACGGAGCCCGACGCGGGATCCGACGCCGCCGCCATCCGCACGGCGGCGCGGCGCGACGGCGACGACTACGTGCTGAACGGGACGAAGCACTTCTGCACGAACGGCGACGTCGCCGACGTCATCCTCGTGTTCGCGGTCACCAGGCCGGGCGCGGGCGCCCGCGGCATCTCGCTCTTCGCCGTGGAGCGCGAGAGCGCCGGGCTCCGGATCACGCGGCACGACCGGAAGATGGGCATCCGCGGCACGACCACCGTCGAGTTCGTCCTCGAGGACTGTCGCGTGCCGGCGACGGCACGGCTCGGGCCCGAGCACGGCGGGTTCCGGGCGGCCATGCACGCGCTCGAGCGCGGCCGCGTGGCGATCGCCGGCGTCGGGATCGGCGTCGCGCAGGGCGCGATGGAATACGCCGTCGGGTACGCGCGGGAGCGCAAGCAGTTCGGCCGCCCGATCGCGAGCTTCCAGGGGCTGCAGTTCATGCTGGCCGACATGGACATCGAGATCGAGGCCGCGCGCCAGCTCGTCTACTACGCGGCGCGGCTGGCCGTCGACGACCCGCGGCGGTTCGCGTCCGTCTCCGCGAAGGCGAAATGCTTCGCCACCGACGTCGCCATGCGCGTCACGACCGACGCCGTGCAGGTCGTCGGCGGGATGGGCTACATGCGGGACTGCCCGGTCGAGCGGAAGATGCGGGACGCGAAGATCCTGCAGATCTTCGAGGGCACGAACCAGGTGATGCGGATCCTCGTCGCGCGGGATCTCGTCGGGCCCCTCCGGAGCGAGTGACGGTGTTCGTCCAGCTCCTCGTCGCGGGCCTCACCCTCGGGCTGGTCTACGCCGTCATCGCGCTCGGCTTCCAGTACGTGAGCCCGGTCGCCTTCGGCCTCAACACGACGATCCTCGTCGTCTCGATGGTGATCGTCGGTGGCATGGGCGACATGACCGGGGCGCTCGTGGGGGCGCTCGTGCTGAGCCTGCTGCCGCAGTGGCTGCGCGGCTACGTCGGGCTCGAGCCGGTGATCTACGGCGGCGTGCTGGTGCTGATGCTCACGCTCCTTCCCGAGGGAGTGGTGCCGGCGCTCCGGCGCGCGCTCCGGCGGCCGCGCCGGACGCCGGCCGCGGCCAGCGCCGCCGACGAGGCCACGGCATGACGGCCCCGGCGCTGCTCGCCCTGTCCCACGTGAGCAAGCGGTTCGGGGGACTCCCGGTGCTCGTCGACGTCTCGCTCGGCCTCGCCGGCGGTCGCGTCCAGGCGCTGATCGGGCCGAACGGCGCCGGCAAGACGACGCTGCTCAACATCGTGTCCGGCTTCCTCGCGCCGGACAGCGGCACCGTCCGGTTCAGCGGCGGCGACCTGCACGGCTGGCCGGCGTCGCGGCGGGTGCGCGCGGGGCTCGCGCGCACGTTCCAGCTCGTGCAGATCTTCGGCGACATGACCGTGCGCGAGAACGTGCTGTGCGGCTTTCACCTGCAGGTGCGGCAGTCGCTCCTGACCGCCGTCGCCGGCACCCGGCGCTTCCATGCCGAGGAGCACGCGCTGCGCGGCCGTGCCGACGAGCTGCTCGGCCTCGTGGACCTCACCGCGTATGCCGGCGAGCCGGCCGGCCGGCTGCCGTTCGGCCTGCAGCGGCGGCTCGAGATCGCCCGCGCGCTCGCGACCCGGCCCGCGATGCTGCTGCTCGACGAGCCGTGCGCCGGGCTCGGCGGCCCCGAGGTGGAGCACCTCGCCGCGCTGCTCCGCCGGCTCGCCGCCGACGGCCTCGGCCTGCTGCTCGTCGAGCACAACATGCCGTTCGTGCTCGGCGTCGCGGAGCACGTGACGGTGCTGGACGCGGGCGAGATCATCGCGGACGGGCGCCCCGACGCCGTGCGCGCCAACCCGCGGGTCGTCGAGGCCTATCTCGGCGAGGCCGAGCATGTCGTTGCTTGAGGTCGAGGCGCTCCACGCCGGGTACGGTCCCGTGACCGTGCTGCGGGACGTGAGCATCCGGCTCGACCGCGGCGAGGTGCTGGGCGTGCTCGGCGTCAACGGAAGCGGCAAGTCGACGCTGATGCGGACGCTCGCGGGACTGATCGCGCCGACGAGCGGTCGCATTCGCTTCGACGGCACGGACGTCACGGGCTGCTCGGCCGCGAAACGGGTCCGCCAGGGCATCGCGCTCGTCCCGGAGGGGCGGCTGCTGTTCCCGGACCTCTCCGTCCACGACCACCTCTGGCTCGGCGGCTATCCCGCGCGCCTCGCGGGTCGCGCGCTCGCGCGCCGCATCGACGAGCTCGTCGCGCTGTTCCCCGTGCTGGCCGCCGTAGCGATGCGCTCGCCAGCGTGCTGAGCGGCGGCCAGCAGCAGATGCTCGCCATGGCGCGCGCGCTCATGTCCCGGCCGCGCGTGCTGCTGCTCGACGAGCCGTCGATGGGGCTCGGCCCGAAGGTGCGGCGCGAGATCTACGACGCCCTCGCCC
Organism: Candidatus Rokuibacteriota bacterium; assembly: GCA_016184365.1. Taxonomy (GTDB): domain Bacteria; phylum Methylomirabilota; class Methylomirabilia; order Rokubacteriales; family CSP1-6; genus AR8. Next base: position 27,955 of record JACPCW010000108.1, on the reverse strand, counting down.
GGCTCGTCGCGGCCGGGGACCTGACCGTGATCGTCGTCGAGCAGGACGCCTCTCTCGTGCTGCGCCTCGTCGACCGCGTGATCGTGATGCAGGCCGGGCGGATCGCCCGGGAAGGCTCCGCGAAGGAGTTCCTGGTGCCGGAAGCGCTGTCGCAGGCGTACCTCGGAGCGGCACGGTGAACCTGGCCTACGACATTCTCGGCGTCGCGGCGCGCCGCTTCCCGAAGCGCCCCGCACTGCTCGGCGACTGGGGCGAGCTGACGTTCGCGGCGCTCGAGGCGCGTGCGGGGCGCGTGGCGGCCGGGCTCGCCGCGCTCGGCGTCCGGCCCGGCGACCGTGTCGGCTACATGATGAACAACCACCCGGACGTCGTCGCGGCGTACTTCGGGATCCTGCGTGCCGGCGCGGTCGCCGTGGCGATCAACGTGATGCTGAGGCCGGCCGAGCTCGCGTACCTGCTGACCGACAGCGGCGCCTCCGCCGTGGTGTGCGAGACGGCCGTCGTCGAGACCGTGCTCGCCGCGCGCGAGCAGGCGCCGTCCGTGCACGCCGTCGTCGTCGTGGGCGACGCGCCGGCCGGCACGGTGCCCTTCGGGCGGCTCGTCGCGCGCGACGACACGGCGCCCGTCGCCGATCGCGATCCCGACGACGTCGCGATGCTCATGTACACGTCCGGCACGACGGGCTCGCCGAAGGGCGTGATGATCACCCACGCCTGGCTCGACTTCACGACGCTCGCGTGGGTCACCGTCTACAAGCTCACCCGCGACGACCGGTTCCTGGTGGCGTCGCCGTTCTTCTACGCCATCGGCTCCATCATGGACGTGCTGGCGCCCTTCCGCGTCGGCGCCTCCGCGGTGCTGCTCGAGCGCTTCCGGCCGCGCCTGGCCCTCGACGCGATCACCCGCCATCGCCCCACGGCGACGGTGATGGTCCCCACGGCGGCGGTGCAGCTCGTCGAAGCCTTCGATCCCGCGCGCGACGACGTCCGGAGTCTACGGATCTTCTTCACCGCGGGCAGCCCGTGCCCCGACGGGTTCCGCGCGCGGCTCCACGAGACGCTCGGCTGGGAGCTGCGCGAGATCTACGGACTCACCGAGGCGCACATGGTCGCGGTCGGCGCGCGCGGGTTGCCGCTTCGGCCCGGGATGATCGGACCGCCCGGCGGCAACATGGCCGTCCGCGTGGTCGACGACGCCGGGCGCGACGTGGCACGCGGCGAGGTCGGCGAGATCGTCTGCCAGGGCGACACGGTCACCGCCGGGTACTGGCAAAAGCCCGAGGCGACCGTCGAGTCGTATCGCGACGGATGGTTCCGAACCGGCGATCTCGGGGTCATGGACGCCGAGGGCTACCTGAAGGTCGTCGACCGCAAGAAGGAAATCATCATCACGGGCGGCGCCAACATCTATCCCGCCGAGGTCGAGCGGGTGCTGCTCCAGCATCCGAAGGTCGCCGGCGGCGCCCTGGTCGGCATCCCCGACCACGTGTACGGGGAAGTGCCGTGCGCCGTCGTGATGCTGCAGCCCGGCCGCAGCGCGACCGCCGAGGAGATCATCGACCACTGCCGCGCGCAGCTCGCGGCGTTCAAGTGCCCGCGCACCGTCCGCTTCGTGGACGAGCTGCCGCTGACCGCGTCCGGCAAGGTGGCGCGCCGGCAGCTCCGGACGCAACTCGAGCTCCAAACGCATCGCTAGGGGAGGACCCGCGTGGACTACACCGACCTGCTGTACACCGCTGACAAGGGCGTGGCCCGCATCACGATCAACCGGCCCGAGCGCTACAACGCGTTCCGGCTCCAGACCGTCGAGGAGCTGATCCACGCGTTCGAGCGGGCCGACGCCGACACCGACGTCGGCGTGATCGTCCTCACCGGAACGGGCGACAAGGCGTTCAGCTCGGGCGGCGACGTCGCCGGCGAGGCCGCGTTCACCCCGCACAAGGCGTGGATGTTCAACCGCCGGCTGCTCAACCTCTCGGCGATCATGCGCAACACCGGCAAGCCCGTCATCGGGCGGATCAACGGCTTTTGCATCGGCGGCGGCAACGAGCTCAACATGCTCTGCGACCTCAGCATCGCGTCCGAGCGGGCGAAGTTCGGCCAGGCGGGGACGCGGATCGGCAGCGTGCCGATCTGGTACGGCACGCAGATGCTCCCGCGCGTGGTCGGCGACAAGCGCGCGCGAGAGATCGTCCTGCTCTGCCACCAGTACACCGCCGCCGAGGCGGAGCGGATGGGCTGGATCAACCGCGTCGTCCCGCACGAGCAGCTCGACGCCGCCGTGGACGAGTGGTGCCGCGAGCTGCTCGAGAAGAGCCCGACGGCCCTGCTCGTGGCCAAGCTCTCGCTCAACTTCGACTCCGACACGCTCTACCCGTCGGTCGTCCACGGCTTCCGCATGCTCAATCTCGGCCTGCACGGCTCGCCGGAGCAGAAGGAAGGCATGACGGCGTTCCTCGAGAAGCGCAAGCCGGACTTCGCGCCGTTCCGCTGGTGAGCGCCGTCGTGTCTGGCAGCGACGTCGCTGGCGCCTGCCTCGTGACGGTGGCCGTCGAGCCGCCCGCGGCGATCATCCGCATCAACCGGCCCGAGCGGCTGAATGCGCTGAACCGCGCCGTCCAGGACGCGTTGACGGGGGCGCTCCTCGCGGCCGACGCCGACCCCCGCGTGCGCGCCATCGTGCTGACGGGCACGGGGCGCGCGTTCTCGGTGGGCGCCGACATCGACGAGCTGGCGCTCTCGATGACCGACGCCTTGCGGCAGCTCGAGGCCACGCTCGCGTTCCTGTCGAGTCCCGAGCGGCTGCGCAAGCCCGTCATCGCCGCCGTCAACGGCTACGCGCTCGGAGGCGGCCTCGAGCTGGCGCTCGCGTGCGATCTTGTCGTCGCCTCGGACACGGCGGTGTTCGCCGCTCCCGAGCCCACGCTCGGGGTCGTGCCGGCGTTCGCGATGCTGCGCCTTCCGCACCTGGTGGGGGTGTCGCGCGCGCGGGACATCCTGCTGACGGCCCGACGCCTGACCGCCGCGGACGCGAAGGAGATCGGCCTCGTCGCCCGCGTGGTCCCGCCGGAGGCGCTGCTCGCGGAAGCGGCGAGCGTCGTGGCCGACGTCGCGCGCCTGGCCCCCCTCGCCGTCGAGCTCCTGAAGAGCGGGATCAACCGGACCCTCGCCGCCGGCGATCTCGAGTTCGGCGCGCGCGCCAACGCGGAGCTCTTCGCCACGCGCGACGCCGCCGAGGGCGTCGCGGCATTTCGTGAGAAGCGGAGGCCGGTCTTCGATGGCCGGTAGGCTCGGCGGTGTCGCGGGCGCCGGGAAGCGTGCGAAGGCACGTCCGAACGTCACCCGTGAGCGCATCCTCGCGGAGAGCGCGCGCGTCTTCAACCGCCGCGGCTACGACGCCACGACGCTCGACGACATCGCGCGCGCGCTCGGCGTGACGAAGGCCGCGCTGTACTACTACGTCGAGAACAAGGAAGACGTGCTCTACCAGTGCCACACGAAGGCCCTGGACCTGGCCACGGATGCCGTCCAGACGGCGCTCGCGCAGACGCCGGCGCCCGACGAGCAGCTCCGGATCGTCTTTCGCCGCTACATCGAAGGCATGACGGACCAGCTGGCCGGCGCCGTCGTGCTGCTGTACGAGGGGGCGCTCTCTCCGGCGCTGAACCGGCGCATCCTCGACCGGCGGGATGCGTACGAGCGGATGCTGCGCGGCATCGTCGAGGACGGCATCGCCCGCGGCATCTTCGTCCCGTGCGACTCGAAGCTGGTGGTGTTCGCGATTCTCGGAGCGCTGAACTGGATCCCGCGGTGGTACGACGCGGCGGGCCCGAGGGCGGCGACCGACATCGCGACGAGCTTTGCCGAGTTCTTCGTGCGCGGTCTGTCGACGAATCCGTCGAGCACGACCCTGCTACGACCATGAAGGAAGGAGACGCCATGGCCGCCGACCCCGTGCGCGGCAAGTACTACGAGGAGCTCGAGGTGGGCGACCGCCTGATCTCCTCACGCCGCACCGTGAGCGAAGGCACGATCGACCTCTTCGCCGGCGCGACCGGCGACTTCAGCGAGGTGCACACCGACGCGGAGGGCATGAAGGAGACGCCGTTCGGCGAGCGGATCGGACACGGGCTCCTGGCGCTCTCCGTCATGCAGGGGCTGATGTGGCAGACCGCGTACAACGTCGGCACCGTCGTCGCGACGCTCGGATGGGACGGCGTGCGGTTCACCGCGCCGCTCCGGATCGGCGACACCGTGCAGGCGCAGTGGACGATCCGCGACAAGCGCGAGAGCCGGAGCCGCCCGGGCTTCGGGATCGTCGTCGAGGACTGCCGGCTCGTGAATCAGCGGAAGGAGACGGTGCTCACCGGCAGTCACGTCATGCTGGTGTGCCGCCGCCCGGACGGCTCGACGCCGTAGCCCCGGATGTCGAGCCGCCCGAGCGGCCGCAGCAGCATCATCAACGCGGCGCACACGGCCATCATCAGATAGAGCGCCGCCGCGAAGCCGCCGGTCCAGTCGTAGAGCGCACCGATCGTGAGCGGACCGAGCACGCCGCCGATCTCGGCGGCGGCGAAGAACAGACCGCCCGCGGCGCCGACGTTGCGGGACCCGACGTCGCGCATGTCCATCAGCACGAGCATCGCCAGTGCGGTCATCGATCCCCGCGCGATGCCTTGCAGGAACAGCCCGGTCATGAGCACCGCGCCGGCGGGACTGCGGATGAGGAACATCGCCAGGCCGCCGCACGCGAAGAGCGCGCACAGGATCGCGAGCCGCCGGCCAGGCATGGCGAGGCGCGGAATGACGAGGGCGCCGACGAGGCCGACGGCCGTCGGAACGGACGCCCAGTAGCCTGCGGCCGCCGCGTCCATTCCACCGGTTCTCAGAATTTCCGGCAGCCAGTTGTTGAGGCCGTGGTTGAAGAAGAAGATGCCGATGCTCATCACGAGCACGACCTGAACCGAGCGCGCGCGCAGCAGGTCCGCGAACACGAGGAGCTGCGATCGCCGCGGCTCGGCGAGCGCCCGCCGGTCGACCGTGCGGCTTCGCGGGTGCGCCGAGACCGCGAGCCACGCGCCGCCCGCGGTCAGCACGACGACGGCGTAGGCGACGAGCACGGCGCGCCAGCTTCCGCCGGCCAGCGGCAACGCGACACTGTTCGTCAGCGACAGGGCCACGACGCCGCCGAGCGCCGGCGCGGCGACGCAGAACCCCATCGCGAGCGCCCGGCCCTGCCCCGTGAACCACAGGTCGATCAGCTTCGGGACGCCGACGGAGACGAGCGGCCCGCCGAGACCGAACACGGCGACCGCGAGGAACAGCTCGACGTGATCCGCCGCGAGCGCGCGAAGCAGACCCGAGAGGCCCATGACCGCCGCCGCCAGGCCGAGCGACCACCGCAGACCGAGCCGGTCGAGCAGCACCCCGCACGGCACCGCGGACGCGATGTACACGAGCGGCCATGCGCCGAGCACGCCGCCCATGGCGGCATGGCTCAGCTGCAGCTCGGCGGCGATGACGGGCACGAGCGGCGCGAGCGCAGTCGTGGTGAGGCCGAAGCAGAAGTAGAGGACCCAGACGCCGGCCAGCATCACCCAGCGATACGGGTCCCCGGTCGCCGCCGTGGACGCCACGCGCACGGCGAGCGGACGCGCGGCGATGGCGACGGCGGAAGAGAGGGCGTGATCAGCGCACGCACACGAGGATGATCGGTGGCGCACGCGCGCTCAATGAGCCGTGCGCGATGTTTTTCCGGTGCCGATGCCCTAGACGGCTCTATTCATCAACGTCCGACTCACGATGACCGCACGGCCAACGGATGCAGGACGTCGATGGCATACCCCACGTTGACGCGCTCCCCGAGCCACGTTGGCCGCGCCGTGCGCGCGTCCACGCTCACCCCATTGGCGGCGTTCGCGGCGCGCAGCGCCGCCACCGCATCGTCAGGGACCGGCGGCGGCGCCGGGACGTCAGGCAGCACCCAACCGTGCGGCGTCCGGAATTCCAGGGCGCCGTCCGGCAATCGCGCGACGTGGTAGCCCTCCTCGTGCACCGCGCGGTGGTGCCGGCGACACAGCAGCGCGAGGTTCGACAGCGTCGTCGGGCCGCCGGCGGCCCAGTGCCGGATGTGATGGCCCTGCCCGATCCGGACGCTGCACCCGGGGAACCGACAGCCGTGGTCCCGGTGCTGCAGCGCGCGCCGCAGCGCCGGCGGGATCGTCCGGGTGCGCGCGCCCACCTCGACGATGTGCCCGTCCGCGTCGTGCCGCATCACCACCGGTCCCTCCGGATGCTTCGTCTGCGATCCACCGCTCGCGCGAAACGTTTCGCGATCGGCGAGCGCGCTGATGCGCCTGGCGGGGGTGCTGAGTTCGTGCGGCCTACGACTGAACGCGCAGATCAACACGTCGTCGAACGCGCCCGTACGATGGGAGAGGCATGCGAGTCGTGACGGCCGTGCTCACCACCTTCGTCGCCACGGTCGGCGCCGTCGGCGTCGTCGCACCCGCACGCCTGCTCGCTCTCGTCCGGTCGTTCGGCACGCCCGTCGGGCTGTGGACAGCGGCGGTGATCCGCCTCGTCCTCGGCACCGCGCTGTTCGTCGTGGCACCGGAGTCGCGCGCGCCGGACGCGCTGCGCGTCATCGGGATCCTGATCTTCGTGAGCGGAGTGGTGACGCCCTTCGTCGGCGTCGCGCGGCTGCGGCGAATCCTCGGCTGGTGGTCGGCGCGCCCGGCGACCTTCCAGCGCGCGTGGGCCGCCAGCGCGCTCGCGCTCGGCGTCTTCCTGCTCTACGCGATCGCGCGCTGACGACCCGGCTGCGCGACTCAGAACGACGCTTCGTCGAACCCCGTGATGCTGCGGCCGCCGGCGTTGATCGCCGCGAGCAGCGAAGCCGTCTGGGGCAGCACGCGCTGCATGAAGAAGCGCGCGGTGTCGACCTTCGCGCGATAGAACCGCGCGTCGTCACCCGCGCCGGCCTTCGGCACCGCCGCCTTCGCCATCCGTGCCCAGAGGTATGCGAGCGCGACCAGGCCGATCAGGCGGAGATACTCGGTCGCGCCGGAGACGGCTTCTTCCGGATCGGTGAAGCCGGCGCGCCCGATCACCGCCGTCGCCTCCTGCAGCCGACCGAACGCCTCGTCCAGCGGCGTGACGAACTCCGCGAGCCCGGCATCGGCGCGATGCGCCGCGATGAACGCCGAGACCGGTTCGAGGAATCGCGCGAGGTAACCGGCCGGCAGCTTGCGGCCGACGAGATCGAGCGCCTGCACGCCGTTCGTGCCCTCGTAGATCTGGCCGATCCGCGCGTCGCGCACGTACTGCTCCATGCCGTGCTCGCGGATGTAACCGTGGCCGCCGAGCACCTGCATGCCGAGGTTCGTGGATTCGAAGCCGATGTCCGTCAGGAACGCCTTCACGATCGGCGTCATCAGCGCGACGAACTCGTCGCCGGATCGGCGTGTGTCGGCGTCGGGATGGCGCGCCGCCTCGTCGATCGCCAGCGAGACCCACGCCGCGAGCGCGCGCGTCCCCTCGATGTACGCCCGCATGGTCAGCAGCATGCGACGGATGTCGGGATGGACGATCAGCGGATCGGCCGGCTGGTCGGGATGCTTTGCGCCGGCGACCGACCGGCCCTGCAGCCGCTCGCGCGCGTACGCGACCGCGTTCTGATACGACACCTCGGCCAGACCGAGGCCCTGCACGCCGACCGAGACGCGCTCGTCGTTCATCATCGTGAACATCGCGCGCATGCCTTTGTTCGGTTCGCCGATGAGGTAGCCGACCGCGTCCTCGAAATCGAGCACGCACGTGGCCGACGCCTTGAGGCCCATCTTGTGCTCGATCGCGGTGGCGCCGACGCCGTTCCGCGCGCCGAGCGTCCCGTCCTCGCGCACGAGGAGCTTCGGCACGAGGAAGAGGCTGATGCCCTTGATGCCGGCGGGCGCGTCAGGCAGGCGCGCGAGCACCAGATGCAGGATGTTCTCGGTCAGATCGTGATCGCCGGCGGTGATGAAGATCTTCGTGCCGGTGATGCGGTACGTCCCGTCGGCCTGCGAGACCGCTTTCGTGCGGACCAAGCCCAGGTCGGTCCCGCACTGGGGCTCCGTCAGGCACATCGTGCCCGCCCATGTGCCCGACACGAGATTCGGCAGGAAGCGGCGCTTGATGTCGTCCGGCCCGTGCGTGCGCAGCGCGAAGTAGGCGCCCCGCGACAGACCGGTGTACGTGCCGAACGAGAGGTTCGACGAGCAGAACATCTCTTCCATCAGCACGGTGAGCGTCTTCGGCAGCCCCTGCCCGCCGTAGTCGGGATCCGCGGCCAGCGACGTCCAGCCGCTCTCGGCGAACGTCCGATACGCCTCGCGAAAGCCCTTGGGCGTCTGCACCTCGCCGTTCACCAGATGGCAGCCCTCTTCGTCACCCGATCGATTCAGCGGGAAGAGCACTTCCTCGCAGACCTTCGCGGCTTCGTCGAGGACGGAGTCCACGACGTCCGGCGTGACCTCGTCGCAACCGGGCAGCCGGCGCAGCCGCTCGGTGTCGAGCAGCTCGTTCAGGACGAAGCGCATGTCGCGCAGCGGGGCCTTGTAGGTCGCCATGACTACTCCTTCCGCCCGGTCCGTTCGGCGAGCGCATCCTGGACCTGGCGTTCAATGTCCTTCAGCTCGGCGGTGGCCGCCTCGAGGGCTGTGCGCTGCTCGTCGAGCCGCGCCAGGCGGTCGCGCACCCGTGACAGCAGATGCTTCATCTGGCGGACGTTGCCGGGATCGGCGTCGTAGAGGTCGAGATACTGCTTGATGTCGGCGAGCGAGAACCCGAGGCGCTTGCCGCGCAGGATGAGCGCGAGCCGGCCGCGATCGCGCCGCGTGTAGACGCGGGTCGTGCCGGCGCGCTGGGGCACGATCAGGCCCTTCGTCTCGTAAAAGCGCAGCGCGCGCGGCGTGACGCCGAGGTCCTCGGCGATCTCGTTGACGGTCAGGAGCTCTCTGGTCGCGACGTGCGCCATCACGCTCACGATACGCCCCTGGTGACGTATACGTCAACGTCCGACCCTAAGCGGTATTTTCTTGCCCTTGACCGGCCGGGCCCGCGCTCGGCGCCGGCGCGGCGTGATACCCTGCCCGGCGTTTCGACGACGCGTTTCGACGGCGCTCATCCCACGACGGAGACCGACATGCGCAAGATGACCGGCAAGCGCGCGATGGTCGAACAGCTCATCGCCGACGGCGTGCACCACATCTTCGGGAACCCCGGCACGACCGAGCAGGGGTTCATGGACATCCTGCAGGAGTACCCGCAGCTCCGGTTCATGCTCGCGCTGCACGAAGGCGTCGCCGTCTGCATGGCCGACGCGTACGCGCGGATCACGCGCCGCCCGGCCTTCGTCGAGGTCCACATCGCGCCCGGCCTCGGCAACGCGCTCGGCATGATGCACAACGCGGCGATCGGCAAGACGCCGCTGGTCGTGTACGCCGGACAGTCGCCCGGCCGCACGCTGCTGCAGGAGCCGCACCTCTCCGGCCCGCTCGTCGACATGGCGAAGCCGGTCTGCAAATGGTCGGCGCAGATCCATCACGCGCACGACGTGCCGCGCGCGCTGCGCCGCGCGTTCAAGGTGGCGATGGAGCCGCCGCAGGGCCCGGTGTTCCTGGCGCTGCCGATGGACACGCTCGACGGGGAAGCGGAGTTCGACATCCGCCCGACGACGTACACGCAGTGGCGCGGGCGCGTCGATCCGAACGGCATGGCGGACGTCGCGACGATGATCCTCGCCGCGAAGCAGCCGATGATGATGGTCGGCGACAGCGTCTCGCTCGCGGACGCGCAGCCGGAGGTCGCGGCGCTCGCCGAGCTGTGCGGCCTGCCGACGTTCGAATGCTACGCGTCGGAGTTCAACGTCTCGGCGAAGCATCCGATGAACATCGGCGCGCTGAACTTCGTCACGCCCGGTCCGTTGAAGTCGACGCTCCAGGGCTGCGATCTCCTGCTCGTCGTCGGCGCGCCGCTCTTCCAGCTGATCTTCCCGGATGCCGAGAGCCCGGTCCCGGCCGGGACGAAGCTCGTCCAGATCGACATCAATCCGTGGGAGGTCGGCAAGAACATCACGCCGGATCTGTCGTTCCTGGCGGACCCGAAAGCGGCGCTCGCGGAGCTCGCCGAGCAGGTCAGGAAGCTGCGGACGCCGGACCAGGCGCGCGTCGCCGCGGATCGCGCGCAGAAGACCGGCGAGAAGACGAAGGCCGCGCGCGGCCGCTACTGGGAGCAGGCGAAGGCCGCGTGGGACGCGAAGCCGATCAGCGCGCCGCGGCTCATGCACGAGATCCGGCACTCCCTGCCCGACAACTTCCTGGTCTTCTCGGAAGCGATCACGAACTCCACGCATCTGAACCAGGCGATCATGCCGACCGAGGCGGGTCAGATGGTGCGCGTGCGCGGCGGCGGCATCGGGCCGGGCCTGCCCGGCAGCCTCGGCGCCGCGCTGGCGCGACCGGATCGCAAGGTGGTCGGCGTCTGCTCCGACGGCGCCGCGATGTACTCGATCACGGCGCTCTGGACCGCGGCGCACCACGAGATTCCGGTGACGTACGTCATGCTGAACAACGCGTCCTACCGGATCCTGAAACTGAACATGGTCGAGTACCTCGGCACGGCCATGCGCGGACGGCAGTTCGTCGCGATGGATCTCACCGATCCGGAGCTGCGCTTCGACCGCATGGCGGAATCGATGGGCGTGTGGGGCCGGCGCGTGGAGAAGCCGGAGGATCTGGCGCCGACGCTGAAGGAAGCGCTGGCGCACGATGGACCGTCGCTCGTCGACGTGGTGATGGAAAGCCCGGTGCCGATCCCATGACGGCGCGCGTGCTCGGTGCGCTCATCGCGCTGGTGATCTTCGCGGCGCCCGCGACGTCGGTCGCGGACAAGAGAGACGACCAGTGGGTCCCGCCGGGCCTCTCGAACGAGGAGCGCGCCGAGTGGAAGAACGGTCGCCCGCCCGGATGGAGCAAAGGCGCGAAGAAGGGCTGGCGCGGCCGCGATTGTCCGCCCGGCCAGGCGAAGAAGGGCCGCTGTCCGGGCGCGCCGAGGACGACCGCGGCCGCCGCGGCGACCGCGACGCCCGGGACGAATCCCATTCAGGACGCGCTCGAGCGTCTCCGTGAATGGGCGCGCAACCGCAAGCTGTCGGCGCCGATGCAGCAATCGATGCTCACGGGCTTCGAAGGCGCGGTGGCGCATGGCGTGCCGGTGCCCGTCGCCGAGCGACTGGTCACGAACGCCGCCGAGCGCTCGGTCGCGCCGTCGGGCATCGAGGTCATCACGCGGGCGCTGGCGTACGGCGCGCAGCGTGGCGCGCCACCGGCCCAGCTCGAGTCGTTCGCGCAGGACGGACTGAACAGCGGCGTCGCGGCCGATGCGATCGCGCTCGGCCTCTACCGCCTCGGCGCCGACGCGAAGCGCTGAGCCGTGCGCCGCCTACGGTCGGCGGCGCTCGCCGGCCTGGCGCGCGAGATCGATGCGATCGCGCATCTCGTGCATCAGGCGATCGACGTCGGTCCAGTGCTGCGCGATGAACGCGACGGTCTCGGGCGGCGCATCCGATGTGACCGAGCGGCCGGCGCGCTGCGCGGCCGCAACCGGATGCGCGACCAGCAGCGTCGTCCACGCCAGCACGTAGTCGCGATTGGTGAGGCCGGCCTGCCGGATGGCGCCGGCAAGCTCGGGATGGCCGCGATCGAGCGCGCCGATCGTCTCGGCCATCTGCGTGTCGTTGAACGTGCCGCCGTACGGGATCGTCATCGCCAGCACGGTGATCAGCGCGACGTCCGACCGCATGCCTTCCGGTGACGGCGACTGATAGCCGTCCAGCGCGAGCATGACCTGCTGGAGCTTCGCGATCGTCTCTGGTCTCAGCCGGTAGCCCAGCAGGTCACGCGCATTCGGATCGACGCGGGGCTGCGCCGCGACGTCCGTCGCCGCGGCGGCCGCTGCCACCAGCAGCATCGCCGCGAGCGCTCGTCTCACCCCTAGGTGTTCACGGCGCCGCCGCGTCCACCGACGGCTCGGCCGCCAGCCAGATCACCTGCGGGACTTCGGCGCGCGAGCCCTTCGTGCTCGCGATGACGAGATACGCGATGATGATCACGCCCGCGATCACGAGCGACACGATCGCGAGCGTGGCGAGCATTTCCGCCTCCGCGCGGGCGGGCGCCGCGAACGTCAGGAGCAGAACGACCGCCATCACGACCGCGACGAACCGGAGCGACGGCCACGTGGTGTCCATGGCCGTCATTGTAAGTCGGCGTCGCAGACGACGACGCTCTGGAACGTGGCCGCGTCGCGCCGCCCGGCGAACCGGTAGGCGATCTTCCGTGCGTCCTGCGTCAACGGGGTCACGACCCGAAAGCTCGCGCCGCCGCCCGTGAGAGAGTCACCGCAAGTCCGGTGCCTCCAAGGGGGTCGTCATGTCGGATGCCGTGACCGTCACCATCACCGATCTCGCCACGGGCCCGACGGCGCCGCGGGCCAACGCGACGTGGCCGAACGTGCGGCATACGCGGGTGGCGGACGTCGTCGCGGCGATGGGCCCGCCGCCGTGGTCGCGTCGGCTGATCGCCGACGAGCGCAACCTGGTCACGCTCATCGCGAGCCCGCCCGGCGGCGGCAACCGACCGCACTGGCACGCGGAGTTCGACGAGTGGTGGATGGTGCTCGCCGGCCGACTCGAGTGGGAGCTGACCGGCGGCGTGATCGTTCGCGCGGAGAAGGACGACCTCGTCTGGGTGCCGCGCGGCACCGTGCATCACATCCGGAACGTCGGGGACGATCTCTCGCTGCGGCTCGCCGTCGCGATGCCGCCGGCGCGGCACTTCTTCAGCGCGTGCGAGCAGTGCGGCTACACGGACGACGGCCCGCGCGAGTGGTGTGCGTAGTTGATCGTACTGGGGGGCCCCGAAATGGCCCCCAGACCCCCAACGCTCGGAGCGCCCCGGGGAACCCGTGGCGCTCCTCGAATTCACGAGCGGTGGGTGACTATTCCAGCTCGCGGTTGAGGCCGAAGTCGTCCGGAACCGGCGGGCCCCACCGGTAGAGCGAGTCTTCCGGCGGAAAATCGCGCGCGGCCCACGCGCAGCCTTCCGGAATGCAGTCGAGGTCGTGGAAGTACTCGACGAACGAGCCCCACGGATCGCGCATGTAGAAGAAGTAGTTCGAGCCGATGACGTGCCGGCCGAGGCCCCAGCCCGGCTTCCAGCCCGCGTCCTGCATGGTCTGCGCGTTCATCGCGATCTCGTCGACGCTGCCGACCTCGAACGATCCATGGTGGAAGCCCGGTCCGGCCGACGTGAGGAACGCGAGATTGTGGTGATCGCTGGTGCAGCGCATGAACGCGACGATCGACTGCGCGCGATCCGACAGCTTCATGCCGAGCGCGCGCTGATAGAAGCCGATCTGCCGGTTGATGTCCGGCGTGAAGAGGAGCACGTGGCCGAGACGTCGCGGCCGCGGCGGCGCCGGCTCGGGATAGCCGCGTGCGCCGACCCGCGGTGAATGGCCCGGGCTGTTCAGCGTCAGCGGCGGTTCCGCCGGCGGCAGCTCCTGGCCTTCGTTGCGGACGTTGACGAGGTTGCCGTCCGGATCGCGGACCCAGAACCCGCTGGCATCGCCGACGCTCTTGGGCGCGTCGACTTCCGGCACGCCGGCCTGGCTCAGGGCCGCGCGCGTCGCGTCGAAGTCCGCGCCCGGCGCGCCGAACGCGAGGTAGCGCAGGCGCTTTTTCGGCCCGGCATAGAGGCGGACGGCGTCGCGCGCGAGCGGCTGCGGCTTGAAGTGGACGGCCTCGTCGCGCGCGGACACGGGCGTCAGACCGAAATCCCGGTAGAACGTCTCGCCGACCGTCTGGTCGGGCACCTCGAGCGCGTAATGGAGCAGCGCCTTCACGGCCATGTCGCACCTCCGGAGAGTGGGCCCCGGCGAGTGTACGCCTTCACGTGAGGTTACCTTCGGCGTCGAGCGACAGCCCCGTCGCCTTCGCCCTGTCGAGGACGTCCGGCGACCACGTCACGTGGCCGGCGTCGGTGCCGCCGAGGATCGCCATCAGGTACCCGTCGGCCGCGCCGGCGTTCCGAAAGCCTCGCATCACGCCCGGCGGCACCGAGACCGTGTCCCACGGCTCCAGCACGATCTCCTGCTCGCCGGCGTCGCCCCAGTAGATCGCCCACCGTCCCGACAGCGCCATGAACACCTCGACCGTCGGGTGCGCGTGCAGCGCCGCGCCCTTGCCGGGAGCGGCGTGGACGAGCGTGAGGTTGAAGTCACGCGCGTCGGTGATGGCGGGGTTCAGCGTCGCGTCCTCGGTGACTCCGCGGCCGATGACGTTGAAGATCTTCCGCTCGTGCCCGGGAATCTGGCTATCCACGAACGCCTTCGCGCTCGGTTGCAGGTCCTTGAAGCGCGCCACCCGCTTCAGCATCGCATCCTTCGACACCTGGATCGTTTTCATGGGACGCCTCCTCGTCGAGGGCACGCATTTCGCGTCGCGCGGGCGACATTGTACGACCGACCCCTTGGCATAGCGCCCCAAGCTGTGGTACCCAGTGCTCGCCCTGACATCTGTCGACATCTGACATCCCCTCGAGACAGGGAGGAATCGCGATGATGTGGACCTGGACGCGCAGTCGCACGTGCGCCGTGCTTGCCGTGATCGCAGCGCTCGTCTTCGGCGCCTGGCCCGCCAGCGCGCAGGAGCCCATCAAGATCGGGTTCGGGATGGCGCTCACCGGCGGGCTCGCGGCCGGCGGCAAGTCGTGCGTGATCGCCATGCAGCTCTGGGCGGATGACGTCAACAAGAAGGGCGGGCTCCTCGGACGGAAGGTGCAGCTCGTCTACTACGACGACCAGACCAAGGGCGCGACCGTTCCGGGGATCTACTCGAAGCTCCTCGACGTCGACAAGGTGCACTTCGTCGTCTCGGGCTACGGCACGAACCTGATCGCGCCCGCCATGCCGATCGTGATGGAGCGGAAGCTCGTCTTCCCCGCGCTCTTCGGGCTCGCGAACAACGAGAAGCACAACTACCCGGGCTATTTCCAGATCATGCCCGCGGGCCCGCGCCCCGCCCTCGACTGGACGAACACCTTCCTCGAGGTCGCGATCCGGCAGACGCCGAAGGCGCAGACGATCGCGATCGTCGGCGCCGACGCGGAGTATCCGCACAACGCGATCGCCGGCATGCGCGAGAACGTCAAGAAGGCCGGTCTGAAGGTCGTCTACGACAGCTTCTACCCGCCCACGACGGTCGACTTCACCCCGATCGCCCGGGCAATCAAGGCGCTGAACCCCGACATCGTGTTCGTCGCCTCGTATCCGCCGGACACCGCGGGCATGGTGCTGGCGGCGCACGAGGTCGGGCTCCGGCCGAAGCTCTTCGGCGGCGGCATGGTGGGGCTGCAGTTCGCCGCGCTGCTGACGAAGCTCGGCCCGAAGCTGAACGGCATCGTGAACTACGACTTCTGGGTGCCCGAGCCCACGCTGAAGTTTCCGGGCATCGACGAGTTCCTGAAGCGCTACCAGGCGCAGGCCGCGAAGGAAGGCGTCGACCCGCTCGGCCATTACCTGCCGCCGTGGGCGTACTCCTACGTCCAGGTGCTCGGCCAGGCGATCGAAGGCACGAAGAGCCTCGACCAGCAGAAGGTCGCGGAGTACATCCGGTCGAAGGAGCACGACACGATCGTCGGCAAGGTCAAGTTCGGCGGCAACGGCGAATGGGCGCAGTCCCGCGTGCTCCAGGTGCAGTTCCAGGGCATCGACTCGGGCGACATCGCGCAGTTCCACAAGCCGGGCAAGCGCGTGGTGCTGTGGCCCGAGAAGTTCAAGTCCGGCAACATCATCTACCCGTACGAGAAGGCGCTGAAGTAATCGCTCCCGTGAGTCTGCTCCGGAGGCCGGGGGCACGCGGCCATGGCCGCGCGCCCTCCGGCCCCCGGGCCCGGTGATCCGTGGTCTCGCTCGACCTCCTCCTCAACGCGCTCGCCGCCGGTCTCCTGCTCGGCGGGTTCTACGCCGCGGTGTCCCTCGGCATCTCGATGGCCTTCGGGCTGCTCGACATCGTCAACATCGCGCATCCGGTCTTCGTGATCCTCGGCTCCTACGCCGCCTACATCATGAACGCGCGCTTCGGCTTCGACCCGATCCTGACCGGCGTGCTCTTCACCCCGGTCTTCTACGTGCTCGGGGTGGTCCTCTATCGCATCTACTATGCGAGCTTCGAGCGCAAGGGCGCCGAGTCGCTGCGCGGGCTCGTGTTCTTCTTCGGCGTGCTCTTCATCGTCGAGGTCTCGCTCCTGCTCGCGTTCGGCGTGGACTACCGGATGGTCGAGGCCCGCTACATCGGCGAGTCGATCCACATCGGCCCGGTGGGCCTCGCCTACCGCCTGCTCGTCCCCTTCGTCGTCGGCGTCATGCTGACCGGCGCGCTCTACTGGTTCCTCGCCCGGACGTTCTACGGGCGTGCGGTCCAGGCCGTCGCGCAGGACGCCTTCGCGCTCCGACTCATGGGCGCCAATCCGTTCAAGGTGAAGAGCATCGCGTTCGGCCTCGCGATCGCCACCGCCGCGCTCGCGGGCGCGCTGCTGATCATGATCGGTCCCGTCGAGCCCGCCCTGAACCGCGAGTACATCGGCCGCGTGTTCGCGGTGGCCGTGCTCGGGGGCATGGGCAGCATCAGCGGCACGCTCGTGGCCGCGCTGCTGCTCGGCGTCGCGGAGAGCCTGACGGCCACGTTCTCCGGACCGTCGTGGTCCGTCGCGGTGTCGTTCGCCGTGCTCCTGCTCGCGCTGGCGGTGCGGCCGGCGGGCCTGTTCGGGCGGTAGCGCGTGTCGGGACGCGCGTTCGCGGTCGCCGCGGTCGTCGTCATCGCCGGCGGGCTGCTCGTGGCCGGCCTCGGCCTGAACCAGTACTACTACTTCGCCGCCTACGTCGTGCTCCAGTACGTGGTCCTCGCCACCGCGTGGAACATCCTCGGCGGCTACACGGGCTACGTGAACTTCGGCACGCCGGCGTTCTTCGCGCTCGGCGCGTACACCGCGGTCGTGCTGATCAAATGGCTGAAGGCGCCGCTGCTCGCGCAGCTCGTCGCGGGCGCCGTCGTCGCGGGGCTGCTCGGGCTGGCGATCGGCTACCTCACGCTGCGCCTGCGCGGCGTCTTCTTCTCGATCGCCACGCTGGCGCTGACCGTCGTGCTGCAGACGATGTTCGTCAACTGGGAATACACCGGCGGCGCCCGCGGCATCTCGCTCGCGCGGCCGGCGACGGCGCCGTTCTACGGGAGCTACGTGCAGTTCGTGTTCGCGGTGATGGTCATCCTGGCCGTGCTCGCGGTGGCGACCGCGTGGTGCATCGAGCGCTCGTGGATCGGGCGCGGGTTCGCGGCCATCCGCGACAACGAGGAAGCCGCCGAGTGCATGGGCGTGCCGACGCTGCGGCTCAAGCTCCTGGCCACCACCGTCAGCGGCATGCTCATGGGACTGGCCGGCGCGCCGTTTCCGTTCTACATCACCTTCGTCGAGCCGGCGTCGGTGTTCGACCTGAACTACGCGGTGAACAGCCTGGCCATGCCGATGATCGGCGGCACCACGACGTGGGTGGGACCGGTCATCGGCGCCGTGCTGCTCGGCAGCGCGCAGCAGATCGCGACCGTCACGATCTCGTCGGAGCTGAACCTCCTGCTCGTCGGCGTCATCCTGGTGGCGTTCGTGATCCTGGCGCCCGAGGGGATCGTGGGGCTCGTGCGCCGCCTGAGCCGTCGAGACCCCGCGTGAGCGCCGAGGTCTTTCTCGACGTCCAGTCGGTGACGAAGCGCTTCGGCGGCTTCGCGGCGCTGAACGGCGTGAGCCTGTCGGTCCGCCGGGGTGAGCGCTTCGGGCTCATCGGTCCGAACGGCTCGGGCAAGACGACGCTCATCAATTGCGTCAGCGGCACGCTCCGCGCCGACGGCGGGCGCATCGTCTTCGGGGACCAGGACATCACGACGTTGCCGGCGCACCGGCGGACGCGGCTGGGAATCGCCCGCAGCTTCCAGATCCCCAAGCCCTTCATGAGCATGACCGTGGTCGACAACCTCCTGATCCCGCTCGAGTACGCCGCCGGTGGTCACGGCGCCGCCGCGATGGACGAGGCGATGTCGATCCTCCGGCTCATGGGGCTCGATGCGAAGGCGCGCGTGCGCTCCGGCGCACTGACTCAGATCGAGATGCGGAAGCTCGAGCTGGCCCGCGCGATGGCGGCGCGGCCCAAGCTGCTCGTCTCGGACGAGGCCATGGCGGGGCTGTCGAGCAACGAGGTCGACGACATCCTCGCCATCCTCTTCCGGCTCAACGAGACCGGGATCACCGTCATCATGATCGAGCACATCATGCGGGCGGTCATGCGCTTCTCGGAGCGCATCGCCGTCCTCGACGCCGGCGAGAAGATCGCGGAAGGCGGCCCTGATCAAATCCTCGCCGACAAGCGCGTCGAGAAGGCGTATCTCGGGGAGTGACGGTGACGACGAGACTCCTGCTCCGCTGCATCGAACCCGGCCATCTTGTGATGCGCATCTTCGAGCGCATCGCCGTGCTCGACGCCGGCGAGAAGATCGCGGAAGGCGGCCCTGATCAAATCCTCGCCGACAAGCGCGTCGAGAAGGCGTATCTCGGGGAGTGATGGTGGGAAGCCGGCTCGTGCTGCGCGACGTCGAGGCGGGCTACGGGGCCGTGCGCGTGCTCCACGGCGTGTCGATCGACGTCAACGAGGGCGAGACGGTCGTGCTCCTCGGCACCAACGGCAACGGCAAGAGCACGCTCATCAAGTGCATCATGGGCATCGTCCGGCCCGAGCGCGGCGAGATCGCGCTCGAGCGGGACGGCGAGCGCATCGACCTGATCGGCCGCGCGCCCGAGGACATGGTGCACCTCGGCATCACGCTGGTCCCGGAGGGGCGCCGCCTGTTTCCGAAGCTGACCGTCGAGGAGAACCTGATGCTCGGCGCGTTCCGCGCCGCGGCCCGGCGGGACATCGCGAAGAACCTCGATCTCTGCTTCGAGGCGTTCCCGGTGCTCCGGTCGCGACGGCGTCAGCTCGCCGGCAGCATGAGCGGCGGCGAGCAGCAGATGCTGGCGATCGGCCGCGCGCTCATGTCCACGCCGGCGATCCTCCTCGTCGACGAGCCGTCGGTGGGGCTGGCGCCGTTGCTCGTGAGCCGGGTCATCACGACGATCCGCGACCTGAAGGAGCGGTACCACTTGACGGTGCTCATGGCCGAGCAGAACTTCAATCAGGCGGTCAAGATCGCCGACCGCGGCTACGTCATCGTGCACGGGCAGATCGCGTTCGAAGGCCGCACCGAGGACCTGACCGAGCATGAGCTCGTGAAGAAGTACTACCTGGGATTGTGACGCCATGATGAGAGATTTCGTCGGCGTGGCGGACCGGCTCGCCCGCGAGAAGCTCGCTCCGCGGGCGGCGCGCTACGACCATCTCGCGCAGAACCCGTTCGAGAGCTGGCACGACCTCTGGGAAGCCGGCTTCCTCGGCATGGCGATCCCGCGCTTCTACGGCGGGCTCGGTCTCGACATGCCGACCTACGTCGCCGTCATCCGCACCTTCGCGCGCGGCTGCGCCAACACCGCCATGACCGTGCACATGCACTCGACGGTGATGCGCTTCATCGGCGCGCTCGGCAGCGAGCCGCAGAAGCAGCGCTGGTTCGGCGAGGTCGTCAAGCACGGCAAGCTCTTCGGCAGCTGGGGCAGCGAGCCCGCGGTAAGCCTCTCGCGGGCGCTGCTCATGGAGACGGCGATCCGCCGCGACGGCGACGGCTGGGTCATCGACGGCGTGAAGCACTTCTGCACCATGGCCGAGGGCGCCAGCCACTACATGGTCTGGTGCGCGAAGGACGCCAGCACCGACATGTCGAAGGCGCTCCTGCAGGCCATCGTGCCCGCCGACACGCCCGGCATCACGACCGACAGCAAGTGGGACACGCTCGGCATGCGCGCGACCGTGAGCCCGTCGGTGACGTTCGCGCACGTCCGCATCGGCGGCGACACCACGCTCGGCCAGCCCGGCGATGCGCTGCACGTCGGCGTGGTGGAGAGCTTCGGTCTCGGCTACGCCGCGATCTATCTCGGCATCGCCGAAGCCGCGCTCGACTTCGCCATCGACTTCGTGAAGACGCGCATCGTGAAGCCGGAGAACGTCGCGATCGCGAACGATCCGATCGTGCAGCGCCACGTCGGCGAGATGCGCGCGCACCTCGACGCCGCGCTGCTGGTGCTCATCGATTCCGCCGCGCGGTGGGAAGACGCTGACGTCGTGGGCCGCGCGCTGCTCGCCAACCGCGCGAAGTTCCTGGCCACCGAGGTCTCGCTCGCCGTCACGTCGGCCGTGATCCAGGTGGTCGGCGGCCGCGGCGCCTATCGCGAGCTGCCCGCCGAGCGCGCCTTCCGCGACGTGCGCACCGGCACGCTCATGCCGCCGTCGGTCGACCGCATGGTGGAAGCCATCGGCAAGCACGCCCTCGGCATCAAGGCCGGGATGTTCCCGATCGGCTCCGGCCCGCAGGGCGCGTAGCTACCCGTTCGCGCGAGCGGCCACATACCAGTCGAGGATCTTCGCGCCGTCCCACGCGACGACGCCGCGGCGGTGCAGCAGCGTCTCGAACGTGCGCTGCACGTGGCGGATCCGGTGCGGCACGCCCGACAGGTACGGATGGCACGCGATCGCCATGATCTTCGGCCGCTCCGCGCTTTCCTCGTAGAGGCACTCGAAGTGATCGAGCGCGCGCCGCGTGAACTCCTCCGACGAATGGTGCTGGAGCGCCATCATGACGATGTCGTGGATCTCGAAGTTGTACGGCAGCGCGACGATCGGGCGCGACGTCGTCTTGATCGTCACCGGCTCGTCGTCCAGCACCCAGTCGCCGATGTATTCGATGCCCGCCGCCGCCAGATGGTCGATCGTCTCGTACGTCTGCGTCAGGCCCGGCCCGAACCACCCGCGCGGCCGCGTGCCGGAGAACTTCGAGATGATGTCGATCGAGCGCCGGATGACCGCCGGCTGATCGTCCAGGCGGTGCATCGGAATCTGCTCGTAGCTGTGCGCGTTGAGCTCCCATCCGTGCGCGGCGCACGCCTCGACGACGGCCGCGTACTGCTCGCAGACCCTCGCGTTGAGCGTGACCGTCGGTCCGATCCCAAGCCGCTCGTACATCCGCATGAGGCGCCACACGCCGACGCGCATCCCGTACTCGTGCCACGTCCAGTTGGGAACGTCGGGCAGCAGCGGCTGACCCTGCGGCGGCGGAATCACGGTGCGCGCCATCGGACGCGCAATGTCCCAGTCCTCCAGCGACAGCACGGGCCAGATCACCATCCGCACGCCGTCGGGCAGCCGCAGCGGCGGCCGCTTCGTGATCGGTGAAAACTCGAGTCGCTCTCTCGGGAGCATCGGCAAACCCTCCTGTCGGCGCGAGCTTACACTGCGTGTGCTATCGTCGGGCGCGCTGGAGGCGAGCATGGCCTACATCATCGGCATCGACACCGGCGGCACGTTCACCGACTGCATCGTGATGGACGCCGGCGGCGGCGTCACCGCCGCGAAGGCCCCGTCCACCCCCGACGATTTCTCCGAAGGCGTCATGGAATCGCTGCGGCTCGCCGGCGAGCGCCTGGGGCTCACCACCGAGGCGCTGCTGCGCGACACCGCGCGCCTCGCGCTCGGCACGACCGTCGGCACGAACGCGATGCTGCAGCGCCGCGGCGCGCGCGTGGGCCTCATCACCACGAAGGGCCACCGCGACGTCATCCACATCATGCGCGGCGCGCGCGGCGTGCCCGGGCTCAACAACGTCCAGGTCCTCCACTTCCCCGAGAGCGGCAAGCCCGATCCGATCGTGCCGAAGCCCTTCATCGCCGAAGTGAGCGAGCGGGTCGACTGCAAGGGCCAGGTCGTCGTCGAGCTGAACGAAGCCGAAGCGGAAGCCGCGATTCGCACGCTGGTGGCGAAAGGCGTCGAAGCGATCGCGATCTGCTTCCTGTGGTCGTTCAAGCACATGGAGCACGAGCGGCGCGTGAAGGCGATCGTCGAGCGCACCGCGCCGAACGTGTTCGTCTGCTGCTCGGCCGATCTGATCCCGCGCTGGGGCGAATACGAGCGCACGGTGGCGACGGTGCTCAACGCCTATCTCGGGCCCGTGATGTCGCGCTATCTCGGGCGCCTCGAATCGCGCGCGCACTCCGCGGGGTTCCGCTATCCGCTGCAGGTCATGCAGTGCGGCGGCGGCGTCATCCCGGCGGCGGAGTCCGCGCGGCGCGCGTTCCTCACGCTCGACTCCGGACCCGTCGCCGGCGTGCTCGCGTCGCAGTACCTCGGCGGCGTCATCGGCGCGAAGCACATCATCGCGACCGACATGGGCGGCACGTCGTTCGACGTGGGCCTCGTGTGGGACGGTGCACCGGTCGCGAGCTACCAGAGCGTCGTGCACCAGTACGAATACTTCGTGCCGCGCATCGACATCCGCTCGATCGGCAGCGGCGGCGGCAGCATCGTGTGGACGGACGACGCGAGCGGCGCGATGCGCGTCGGCCCGATCTCCGCGGGCGCGCAGCCCGGGCCCGCGGGCTACGGCCGCGGCGGCACGCAGCCGACGGTGACGGACGCCGATGTGGTGCTCGGCTACTTCGATCCCGACTATTTCCTCGGGGGCCGCCTGCGTCTCGACGTCGACGCCGCACGGGCGAGCCTGGCGCCCATCGCCACGAAGCTCGGCATGGGACTCGTCGAGACCGCGGCGGGCGCCGTCCGCGTCGTCGAGCA
The DNA here is from genome assembly GCA_016184365.1 of Candidatus Rokuibacteriota bacterium. Taxonomy (GTDB): domain Bacteria; phylum Methylomirabilota; class Methylomirabilia; order Rokubacteriales; family CSP1-6; genus AR8. The sequence continues at coordinate 5,098 of JACPCW010000108.1, read as the reverse complement.
TCAGATGGCCGACCTGATCCGCAAGGTGACCGTGCAGAAGGGCTACGACCCGCGCGACTGCGTCGTGTTCGCGTACGGCGGCGCCGGGCCGGTTCATGCCGGCGTGTACGCGCGCGAGCTCGGCGCACAGGGCGTCGTCGTGCCGCTCGCCGGGCTGTGTTCGCTGTGGTCGGCGCTCGGCGCGGCGTCCGCGGATCTCCTCCACATCTACGAGGCGGTCGACATCCAGCCGAGCCCCTTCGATCCGGCGCGCGTCACCGCGCACTTCGCCGCGCTCGAGCAGCAGGGGCTCGCGCAGCTTCGCGCCGACGGTATCGATCCGACCCACATGCGCCTCGCGCGGTCCGCCGACGTTCGCTACAAGGGCCAGATCAACGAAGTCGAAGTGCCGCTGACGTCCGGACCGCTCGACGACGCGGTGCTCGCCCAGCTCGTGAGCGACTTCCACCGCCGGTACGAGACGGTGTACGGCCGCGGCGCGGGCTTCCGCGAAGCGCGCGTCGAGATCGTCACGTACCGCGTGCGCGCGTCGGCGGTGAGCGCGAAGCCGCGCATCGTCGCCGCGCCCGAGGGCGATCGTGCGCCGACGAGCGCCGCGCGGGCCGGAACGCGGCCCGTGTACTGGGCGGAGCTCGGCGATTTCGAGTCGACGCCGGTGTTCTGGGGCGAGCGCCTGACGGCCGGCAACGTGGTCCCCGGGCCGGCGATCATCCAGGCGCCGGACACGACGATCGTCGTCCACCCGTTCGAGAGCGCGCGCATCGATCCCTACGGCAATGTGTTGATCGATTTAGGTGGGGGGCCCCGAAATGGCCCCCCACACCCCCCCGCGCTCGGAAGCGCCCCGGCGGAGCCGTGGCGCTCCTCGACAACCCGTGGAGGTGCGTGATGGCTGATCGGCCCCATTCGTCTTCGATCGCGGGCGGCCCGTACGACGGCACGACGTTCTCGTACATTCCGAACGCAACGCTGAAGATCGATCCGCGCCTCGCCCTGCACCGCGAGTTCACCGACAAGATCGACCCGATCACGTACGAGGTGATCCGCCACAACCTCTGGAACATCAACGAAGAGCTCGGGATGACGATCCAGCGCATCTCCGGGTCGCCCGTCGCCATGTACGCCTTCGACCTGAACTCGTCGATCTTCACGGAGGACGGCGAGTTCATCTACTACGGCCCGTACCAGCTCTACATGTCGGGCGTCAGCGACGTGCAGGTGAAGTGGACGCTCGAGCACCGGTCGTCGAACCCCGGGATCCACGAGGACGACATGTTCCTCTCGAACGACCCGTGGGTCGGCGCCGCCCACCAGATGGACGTGACGCTGCTCACGCCCGTGTTCTGGGAAGGCCGGCTCTTCTGCTGGGTCACGAACGTGCTGCACCAGTACGACGTCGGCGGCATCACGCCGGGCAGCTTCTGCCCGAACGCGCGCGACGCGTTCGACGAAGGCATCCTGATCCCGCCGGTGAAGATCGTCGAGCGCGGCGAGCTCCGGCGCGACATCGAAGCGGTGTATCTCCGCGCCTCGCGCAAGCCGTATCTCGTCGCGCTCGACCTGCGCGCGCAGATCGCCGGCAACAACACCGCGAAGGACCGCATCCTGACGCTGATTCACCGCTACGGCGCCGACGTCGTCAAGGGCGTGATGCGGAAGATCATCGACAACGCCGAGCAGGCGTTCCTCGCCAAGCTCGCGAAGCTGCCGGACGGCACGTGGCGCGAGCGCAGCTACGTCGAGGTCGCGTACGTCGGCGACCGCAAGACCTACCCGGTCATGCTGACGATGCGCAAGCAGGGCGACCGGCTCGTCTTCGACAACGCGGGCACCGCGCCGCAGGTCGGCGCGATCAACACCACCTACTCCGGCTGGCGCGGCTCGATCATGACCGCGATCAACGAGCTGCTCTGCTGGGACCAGCTCTACGCGATCGGCGGCGCGCTCCGGCACATCCAGTTCCAGCCCGCGCTCGGCTCCTTCACCTCGGCCACGCATCCGGCGTCCGTGTCGACGGCGCCCGTGCAGGCGATGGAGATCTCGCTCTACCCCGCCTACAACACCATCTCGAAGATGCTGTCGTGCGACCCGGAGCTGAAGCGCGACGTCATGACGATCGGCGGGACGAGCCAGTTCCCGATGACGATCTTCCGCGGCATCGACCAGTGGGGCGAGAAGTTCGGGTACCTGCTCCTCGATCCGATGGTCGGCGCGATCGGCGCCTTCTCCTTCCGCGACGGCATCGCCACCGGTGGTCAGGTGCGCAGTCCCATCTGCCGCATCGGCAACGTCGAGCACAACGAGCAGAACTTCCCGCTCCTCGTGCTGTATCGGAAGGAGACGACCGACTCCGGCGGGCCGGGCAAGTTCCGCGGCGGCAACTCGGCGTCCGTGAGCTTCATCCCGCACGGCACCGATCACATCGTGCAGGACACGGAGGCGTCGGGCGCGGCGATTCCGACGGCGCCGGGTCTCGCCGGCGGCTATCCCGCGAACACGAACTATTACCAGTTCAAACGCGGCTCGGACATCCTGGCGCGATTCGCCCGGCGCGAGATGCCCGGCGACATCGCCGAGGTCACCGGGACCGACGAGCTGCTGCAGCTGCGGCAGATCGACATCCACCAGGGACCGGCCGACGTGTACGAGGTGACGTTCGCGGCGGGCGCCGGCTACGGCGATCCGATCGAGCGCGATCCCGAAGCGGTCCGCAGGGACGTGTACCTCGAAGACATCTCGCGGCACGCCGCGCGGGAGATCTTCAAGGTCGCGCTCGTCGGCGACGGTGAAGAGCTGCGCGTCGATTCGGCTGCGACGGCGGCGTTGCGGCGTGACTCGCTCGTCGAGCGCCTCGGCCGCGAGCCGAAGCCTCACGCGGGTCCGAAGCTGCCGGTCGTGCGCCAGATCACGGAATACCTCGATCTCGTGGCTCGCGACGCCGCGACGTGGCTCGCCTGCTCACGCTGCGGTCAGCCGCTCTGCGCGTCCGGCGAGAACTACAAGCTGCATTGCCACCGCGTCGACCGGCCGATCCAGGCCGCGAACACGCTGATCGGCGATCCGCAGCGCTTCATCGACGATGGCGTGCAGTTCCGTCAGTTCTGCTGTCCGTCCTGCGGCGGCCTCATCGAGAACGAGGTCTGCCGCGCGCAGGATCCCGTCCTCAACGACATCGAATTATCGAATTAGCGCGATCGAGGAGCGCTCCGGCTACGCCGGCGCGCTTCCGAGCGTCGGGGGTACAGGGGGCCATGTCGGGGCCCCCCATTACGCAGTCCGCGCCGTGTCCTCCGCTCATCGTCGTCGCCCTCCGCACGTCTGTCAGTTCATACCGAGTGAAGGTGCGGCGATCTGCAGCCGGCGTACCAAACGGTGAGGTCTCGCTGCGACTCGACTGTGCACGGCGGTGGCCAGTCGCTGCCGACCGCTCGTGGAACGTCCGGGAAGAATCCCTGTAAGCAATTCAGACGCGGTGCGTTACTGCTTCCTCGGATCCAGCTCAGGCGATGTCAGGACGGGCGCGCGAGCCGCACGATCTCGGTCACCGTCGGGCTGCGGCCCGCCTGCTTCTTGGAAAACACCAGCTTGCCGTCGATGAGCACGTCGAGCTGTCCGAAGCCGCCCCACCGGATGCGCGGCGTCACGCCGAGCGTTCGCGCCAGATCCTGCTGGAGGCTCCCGGCCTCCCGGCGGATGTCGCGTCAGACGAAGCAGCGCTTGATCTGGATGTCCATGCCGGCAGCGTAACATTCATGGCTGATTGACCCACGGCCCCGCGGCCGCGTACGCTCGGCGGGAGCCCGCGCACTCCGCAGGCACGCTCCGAGCGACTGGCGCTCGGTCATCACCCCGAGGTTCCCGTGAAGCGCAGGCTCACGCTCCTGATCGTCGACGACGAGACGCGGATCTCGGATCTCCTGACCGAGTGGCTCGAGTCGACGTACACCATCGTGACGGCCGCGGACGGCGAAACGGCGCTCGCGCGCGTCGGGCGCGACACGCCCGATCTCATGCTCCTCGACATCAACCTGCCCGGCGTCAGCGGTCTCGAGGTGCTGAAGCGCGTGCGCGAGCTTCGTCCGGACCTGCCCGTGATCATGATCACCGCGACGACGGCGCACTTCGAGATCACGGCGGCGCTCATGCGCGGGGCGTTCGGTTACCTGCCGAAGCCGTTCACGCTCGCGTACGTCGAGCACATGCTCGCGGCCGCGACCGAGCAGCGTTCGCTGTAGCCGGGCGCCGACGGCGTTCGCGGTGGCGCTCAGCGGCCGTTGATCGCCGTGTACGCCTGCGCGGCGGCGTCGCGGATCGACGGCTGCTCGTTGGGCGCGTGCATCACGACCTGCAGCGCCGCGAGCGCCTGCCGATCACCGTGCGTGCTGAGGTAGCGGATCGCGCGCAGCCGGTACGCGGGCTCCACCGGCGCCGTGACGAGCTGCCGCATGAACGGCAGCGGACGCTCGTCGTTCAGCGACGCGATCGCGCGAAAGGCCACGTCGCGTCCGCGCCCGTCGGCGGTCGATTCCTCGAAGATGTGCGTCAGCCCCAGCACGCCGAGCGGGCGGCCGGAATCGGCCAGGCCCTTGGCGGCGCTCAGGCGCACGAACCGATCCTCCGCTGGATTCCCGATGAGCCGTTCCATGAGCGGCAGGGTCTCGGGCGTCTGGATCTGCCGCATCGCCGCCGCGGCGGAGCGCCGCAGGAGGACGTCGGGATCGTTCGCGAGGATGTCGCGGAAGAGCGGCACGGCCGCGGGCACCTGAAGATCGCCGAGCAGCCGCGCGGCCATCCGCCGCTCGTCGCTGTCGCCGTCCGCGGCGAGCACCTGCATGAGGGCCTGGCCCGCGGCTTCGCCCATCCCGCGCAGCTCGGTCAGGGCCTCACGCATCTGCTGCCACCGCTCGCGGCCGCCGGGTCCGTTCGCGGCCTCGACGTACCGCCGAAAGCGCTCGAGGGCGGCCTGCACGGTGGCCGGCGGCGCCACCCGCGCCTCCGAGCGCATCGCTGCGCGGTCGCCGGCGGGACCGCCCTGCGGCGGCGCCGCGGGCGCGGCCCGGCGGTCGGCGGTCGCCCGCTCGTCGGCCACGGCCGCGGC
>JACPCW010000107.1 GCA_016184365.1 Candidatus Rokuibacteriota bacterium | reverse complement strand
CGCTGCCGTGGTGGTAGATGACGGACGAGGCCAGGCTGATGTGCGCGTTGAGCGAGGACCCCACCGCGCCGGACGCGCGCGAGATTTCCTCGAGCAGCAGCGCCACCATCACGGCGTCGGCCCCCGCGCCGCCCCACTCGTGCGGGTACGGGGCACCCAGGTACCCGAGGGTGGCCATCTCGCGGAAGAGCGCGGCCGGGAACTCGTCGGTCTCGTCGATCGCGGCCGCCTGCGGGGCGATGCGTTGATCGGCGAAGCGGCGGACGCTCTCGTGGAACTCCCGCTGGACGCCGCTCAGGAACTCCAGGCTCACGTGACGGTCTCGGGCGTGGTCGTGCGCGCGAGCTCGCGCAGCTTGAAGCGGCGGACCTTCCCCGATCCCGTCAGCGGCAGCTCGTCGAGGAAGGTGATGCCGCGCGGGACCTTGAACACGGCGAGGCCCTGCCGGCAGTGCGCGAGGATGTCGTCCGCGGTGGCGGCGGCGCCCGGCGCGAGCACCACGAAGGCGTGCACGCGCTCGCCGCGCACGTCGTCGGGGACGCCGACGACGGCCGCCGACTGCACGGCCGGATGGTCGAAGATGACGCTCTCGACCTCCTTCGGGTACACGTTGTTGCCGCTGGTGACGATCATGTCCTTGAGGCGATCGAGGACGTAGAGATGACCGGCCTCGTCCATCTTCCCGATGTCGCCCGAGTGCAGCCAGCCGTTCCGGAGCGTGGTGGCGGTCAGCTCGGGCTGGTTCCAGTAGCCGAGCATGATGGTGCCGCAGCGGAAGATCAACTCACCGGGTTGCCCTCGCGGGACGTCGCGATCGGCCTCGTCCACGACGCGCGCCTCCACGCCGGGAAGCGGCGGGCCGCAGGAGCCCGGCCGGCCCGGCGCGCCCGGCTGCTGGGCGCTCGCGACCGGCGCGATCTCGGTGAGGCCGTAGCTCTCGACCGTCTCGCAGCCGAGGCCGCTGCGGAGATCGGCCTTGAGCTTTTCGGGGACGGGCCCGCCGCCGACGTCGAGGAGGCGGAGGCACGTGAGGTCGCGGCCCGCCATGTGCTCGGCCATGCGAACGAACATGGTCGGCACGCCCGCCAGGCACGTCACGCGGTGGCGCTCCACCAGGTCGACGGCGGCCGCCGCGGCGAAGACGGGCATGATCACGGTGCTCGCGCCGGCGAGAGCGGCCTGGAGGAAGTCGAAGCTGTAACCGAAGCTCGAATAGGTCGGCAGGATCGTGAGGAACCGGTCGGTGCGGCGATAGCCGAGGACGCCCGAGATCATCCGCGCGTTGTCGACGAGCGCCCCGTGGCTCAGCACGATGCCCTTCGGAGTCCCCGTGGTGCCGGAGCTGTAGATGATGAGCGCGGGATCGTCGGGGCGTGCCGTTGACGCCGACGTCTCGCGCGCGGCGTGAACGGCGTCGTCGTACCGCCGCCAGCCGTCGGCGTCACCTTGCGTCACCAGCCTCAGCCCGACGGACGGCGAGATCGCCTCGGGCGGGACGCGATCGAGCAGCGATGCGTCCGCGATCAGCGCGGCCGGCGCGCAGTCGGCGAGCACGAGCCGATTCTCGCGCGCCGTATTGAGACCGTTCGCCGGCACGGCCACCGCGCCCACCAGGCCGCACGCGACGTAGAACTCGAACAGCTCTCGCGAGCTGCGCAGGACGGCGGCCACGCGGTCGCCGCGGAGGATGCCGGCTCCCGCGAGCACCGTCGCGAGCCGACGGGCACGGAGCAGCGTCTCACCGTACGAGACGGGGCTGCCGCCGGGAAGTATCAGGTGCGTCGCGCCCGGATCCCGGCTCGCCGCCGCGCCGACGACCGCGTCGACGGTTCGCGGGGGGCCGGCCATCAGTGCAAGCCCAGGCTTCGCGCGATCACGCCGAGCTGGATCTCGTTCGTGCCCTCGCCGATCCAGGCCTCGGGAGCGTCGCGATAGAGCCGCGCCACCTTCATCTCTTCCATGTAGCCGGCGCCTCCATGGAGGAGCAGGGCGTCGGCGGCCACGCGCACCGCCAGCTCGCTCGCGAGGTACTTGGCCATGGACGCCTCGCGGATGCAGTCATCGCCGGCCATCCGCAGCCGCGCGGCGCGATAGATCATGAGGCGCACCGCATCGATGCGGGCCGCCATGTCGGCGATCTTGAACGCGACGGCCTGGAAGCTGCCGATGGACCGGCCGAACGCCTGGCGCTCGCCGGCGTAGCGGAGGATCAGCTCGTACGCCTCCTGCGCGATGCCGAGCCCGCGGTTGGCGACCAAGATCCTGCCCTCCGTGAGCGTGGCCTTGAGCATCCCGAGTCCCTGGCCGAGCGCGCCCAGCACCCGGTGCGACGGTACGCGGACATCCTCGAGGCTCACGAACGCGGTCGACGACGAGTGGTTGCCGACCTTCGCGAGCTCGCGCGGTCCCACGCCGGGGTCGCTGGTTTCGACGAGGAACACGGTGAGCGCTTCGGCGGACCGTGTCGCGCCCGTTCGTGCGGCCACCAGCATGAAGTCCGCGATGGTCCCGTTGGTGATGTAGAGCTTCGAGCCGTTCAGCACCCAGTCGTCACCGTCGCGGCGCGCCTGCGTCTTGATGCCCCGGATGTCGCTCCCGGCATCGGGCTCCGTGAGTCCGAAGGCGCCGATCCGCTCGCCGCGGAGCGCCGGCGCGAGGAACTCCCGCCGCTGCTCCTCGCTGCCGAAGCGGAGGATGGGGCCGGCGGCCAGGTGCTGGTGGGCGAAGACGCCGGCCGACACGCCGGCCGAGGCGCGCGTGAGCTCCTCGTAGTAGATGCAGCCGGTGAGGAGGTCGCCGCCGCCGCCGCCGACCTCCTCGGGGAAGTTCGGCGCGAGGAAGCCGCCATCACGGAGCACGTCGTAGACCTCGCGCGGAAAGCGGTGCTCGCGCTCGCCGCGCTCGGCGAGCGGCGCCACGCGGTCGGTGACGAACCGCCGGAAGACGTCCCGGAACTCGCGGTGCTCGCGCGCGAGCCCGAAGTCCTCCATGGTCACCAGGAGGACGTCTGGCCGCCGTCGAGGTACACGGTCTGGCCGGTCATGAACTCGGCGGCAGGCGAGGCGAGGTAGACGGCCAGCGGCCCCATCTCATGAGGCTCGCCGAGACGCCGCAGCGGGATCTTCCCGAGGATCAGGCTTCGCGTTCGCTCGTCCGTCAAGGCCTCGGTGGAGAAGTCGGTGCGGACGTAGCCCGGTGCCAGGCAGTTGACGCGGATCCCGTCGCGCGCCCACTCGATGGCCAGGCAGCGGGTCAACGCAGCGACGCCCGCCTTGCTCACGCAGTACGCGGCGTGCTGCGGCACGCCGAGCTTGCCCCACATCGAGCCCACGTTGATGATGCGGCCTCCACCGCGGGCAATCATCGAGGGCGCGACGGCGCGGGCGCACCGGAACATGGAGGTGAGGTTCGTCGCGAGCACCGACTCCCACTCGGCGTCGGTCATCTCCACGGTCTTCTTCTTCACCATGATCCCCGCGTTGTTGACGAGGATGTCGACCGGGCCCAGTGTCGCCGCAATCGCCCGCACCTGGGCCTCCACGTCGTCGGTGCTCGTCACGTCCATCCGGAAGGCGTCCGCCGCGCCGCCGGCGTCGCGGATCTCGGCGGCGGCGGCGCGCACCTCGTTCAGCGAGCGTGCGGCGCAGGCCACCGCCGCGCCGGCCGCGCCGAGTGCCTGGGCCAGGGCGCGACCGATGCCGCGGCCCGCGCCGGTGACGAGGGCGACCTTGCCAGCGAGCGAGCGGTCCGCGGTCACGACCGAAGGGATTGGCCTCAGCCCGGGATCACGCCGTTCCAGCGCTGGACCACGCGGCGAGGCTTGGCGGCGAAGGTTTCGAAGCGGCGGCGGAGCTCGTCGCGCAGCGTCGCCGCGGGCACCACGGCGTCGATGAAGAACTCGGAGGCGATGCGGTAGATGTCGATGCGCTCGTTGTACTCGTGGCGCTTGTCGCGGACGAACGCCTCGCGCGCGTCGCCTTCCAGCGACTGGATCGTGTTGAGGTGGATCGCGTTGACGGCCGCCTCGGGGCCCATGATGGCGAGCCTGGCGGTCGGGAGCGCGAGGCAGACGTCCGGCAGGAACGAGGCGCCGCACATCGCCATGTAGCCCGCGCCGTACGCCTTGCGCACGATGACGGAGATCTTCGGCACCGTGGCCTCCGCCACGGCGAAGAGCAGCTTGGCGCCGTGGCGGATGATGCCCTGTCGCTCCACCTGGCTGCCGATCATGAAGCCGGGCACGTCGGCGAGGAACAGGAGGGGGATGTTGAAGGCGTTGCAGAGCCAGACGAACCGCGCGCCCTTGTCCGAGGAGTCGGAGAAGAGCACGCCGCCCTTGCTGCGCGGCTGGTTCGCCACCACGCCGACGACACGGCCGTCGAGGCGCGCGAGCCCGGTGATGAGCTCCGGGGCGAACAGACGCTTCACCTCGAAGAAGCTGCCCTCGTCGACGAGGCGGTCGATCACGCGGTACATGTCGAAGACGCGGTTCTGCTCGGCGGGGATGATCTCGTCGATGGGCCGCCCCTCGGCCGGCGGCCGGCCCGGCGCCGCCGGCGCGGCCTCGCGCCAGCAGCGGGGGAAGTAGTCGAGGTAGCGGACGACGAGGTCGAGCGCTTCCTCCTCGGTCGTCGCGAGCACGTCGCCGAGGCCGCTGACCGAGCAGTGCATCCGCGCCCCGCCCATCTCCTCCATCGTCACCTTCTCGCCCGTCGCCATCTCCGACATCCGCGGCGAGCCCAGGAACGCGGAGGCGTGCCCGTCCACCATGATCACGAGGTCGCAGAAGGCGGGGATGTAGGCCGAGCCGGCCGGCGACGGTCCGAGCAGCACGCAGACCTGGGGCACGACCCCCGAGAGCGTGATCTGGTTGTGGAAGATCCGGCCGGCGTGGTGACGGGCGACGAAGATGTCGAACTGCTCGTCGAGACGTGCCCCCGCCGAGTCCACGAGGTAGAGCATCGGCGCCTCGGCATCGCGCGCGATTTCCTGGATCCGCTGGATCTTCTGGATGGTCGTGCGGCCCCAGGCGCCGGCCTTGACCGTGCTGTCATTGGCCATCACGCAGACCGTGCGTCCGCGGATCTTGCCGGTGACGGTCACGACGCCGTCGGCGGCGAGGCCCTCGTCGGCGCAGCGGGCCAGCGCGCCCTCCTCGACCATCGAGTCGGGATCGAGGAGCCGCCGGAGGCGCTCGCGCGCGAAGAGCTTGCCCTCCTGCGCGAGGCCCGCGTGGTACTCCTCGCGTCCACCCCGCTCGACCGCCGAGAGGCGCGCGCGGAGGTCATGCTCGAGCGACATCGATGTTCTCCTGCCACCTGATTGGCGACGATCACCTTCCAGCGGGGCCTAATACTGCGCCCGCCGTCGAACGCCCGTCAAGACAGGCGCGGCCGTTGTCGTTCGTCGCGCCCGCAGTGTCGCAATCTCATGGACGGGGCGCGTCATCGCTGCGTACCATCCGCCGACAGGCCCGTGACGATGGTGCCGACGCGGCTCACGGCAGCGAACCGAGGACAGGGGACCCCGAGCAATGCGCGAGTATCCGATCATCGACACGCACACGCACACGTTCCCCACGCGGGAGATCGGCCGCCAGGCGATCCAGATGCTGCCGCACCAGGGGGCCTCCGGGGTCATCGAGGACCTCCTCCCCGACCTCGCCGCTGCGGGATTCGCGCAGGCGGTGATGCTGAACTTCACGCCGACGGGGGAGATGCGCGAGGACAACCTCGCCCGCGAAGGCAAGACGGCGCCGCCCGCGAAGTGGGGCGCGCTCGAAGAGCAGGTCCGCCAGAGCATCGCCGGCCGGGTGCAGCGGCGGAACGCCTGGACGATCAAGACCGCGCGGGAGAACCCGAGCCTGATCCCGTTCATCGGCGTGGATCCGCGGATGGGCGAGGACGGCATGCTGCAGGAGCTCGACGCGTGCGTCCGGATCGGGGCCCGCGGCATCAAGTTCCATTGCTCGACCCAGCGGTCGTTTCCGACGGACCCGGGCATGTGGGCGGTCTACAAGCGGGCGGAGGAACTGGGGATCGCGGTGTACTTTCATGCCGGCTGGCATCCGCTCGGCTGCCACCTCAGCGACTACGCGCGGCCGGCGCGCTTCGCCGGGATCGCCAGGGACTTCCCGAAGCTGAACGTCGTCCTGGCGCACATCGGCCTCGGGTGGCAGGAAGAGGCCGTCCAGCTCGCGGCGGCGTACCCCAACGTCTACTTCGATAGCTGTCTCGTGATCACCGGGACCTGGAATCCGCCGCCGCTGTCGGATGGCGAGGTCGTGAGCCTGCTGAAGAGCGTGGGCATCGACCGGGTCATGTTCGCGTCGGACTGGCCGCTCTGCGTGCCGCTCAAGGAGCGACAGAAGGCCGAGTCGCTGCCGATGAGCGACACGGAGCGACGGCTGCTGTTCTACGAGAACGCGCAGCGCATTCTGAAGATCTGACGCCGCGCCGACGACGATGGCGAGGCTCGAGGCTCACGTTCCGCGCACGGTGAGCCCGCGCGAGAGTGCGGCGGTGGCCTGGCGGTCGTCGTGCGTCCAGAATTCCAATGGACACCACCCGGGTCCACGCGCTGAGCGCGCTCGAGTTCCTGTCGCGCGCGTAGGGGATCTCAGCCATCCGCAGCTTCAAGACGCGGGCCTCGCCATCGAGGTCCTGCCGGGGGACATCATGCCGACCAACAAGCTCATCCGGGCCGCGGGCCTGTCCGAGCCCATCAGCCATTACACCGACGCGGTGGTGGCCGGAAAGACGGTGTACGTCTCCGGGCAGGGCGCGCCGGATGCGAGCGGTAACCTCGTGGGCCGCGGCGACGTGGCCGCGCAGACGCGCAAGGTGCTCGACAACATGAAGCTTGCCCTCGCCGCCGCCGGCGGCACCCTCGACGACGTCACGAAGGTGACCGTCTACCTCAAGAACGTCGACGACCGTCCCGAGGTGAACGAGGTGCGCAAGGAGTACTTCAAGGACAACAAGCCCGCCAGCACACTGCTCGAGATCAGTCGCTTTGCCATCGACGGCATGCTGATCGAGATCGAGGCCATCGCCGTCCTGAAGTAGCCTCCTGACGTAGGGTCGGCGAAGTCCCGACCCCGTGCGACGTCACGCGATCTCGAGCGCAGCACGCACCGTCTTCGAGGGGCACAGACCCAGGCCGGGTTCGTCGGACCCGATGATGATGGACCCGTCCTCGATGGCGAACGGCTGCTCGTACAGCAGGCGCCACCAGTCCAGATACTCCAGCAGGTCGGCGTTCGGCGTCGCCGACATGACGTGCGCGCTCACCTCCGGCATCGTGTGCGACGAGAGCGCGACCCCCGCGAGCCCGGTCATCCCGGCGATGCGGACCCAGGCGGTGATTCCCCCGATCTTGTGGAGGTTGGGCATCAGGACGTCGGCGGCGCCCACCCGAGCGGCGTCGTGAAACGGTGTCTCCCCGTACAGCGTCTCCCCCAGCGCCAGGCGGCACCGGATGCTCCGCCGCAGGTCCGCGGCACGCTCGAGCTGCCAGAAGGGGAACGGCTCCTCGTACCAGTAGGCGCCGTTGTCCGCGCAGCAACGGGCGATCTCGAGGGCATCCTTGTACGTTTGCTGCTGGTTCGAGTCGTAGAGCATCTTCACGCCTTCGCCCACCCACGTGCGGCTGGCGGTGATGCGCCGGCATGCCTCCTTGACCTCCGGCGGCAGCTTGATCTTGACCGCCGTGAAACCCTGGTCCAGGTAGCCACGGACCTCGCGCTCGAGCGCACCGAGGTCCTTGCCGAACGATCCGCCGCTGGCGTACGCCGGGACCTTCGTCCTCGTCGAGCCGAGCAACGCGTGAACCGGCACCCCGAGCCGCCTGCCCTTGAGATCCCAGATCGCCAGATCGATGGCCCCGACCGCGCTCATGGCGGCACCGCCGGCGCCGACGAAGTTCGTGGCCGCTCGCAGCCCGGCATGGAGCGCAGTGCTGTCGAGCGGATCCCAGCCGAGCACGATCTCGCGCAGGCCATTGACGGCCGCAAGAATCGTCTGCCCGTCGGCGTCGCGGAAGACGAACGCATAGCCGATCCCCGAAACGCCGGAGGCGCTTCGCAGCTCGACCACCACGTTGTAGACGGCTTCGAGACGCCACCGTCCTGCTGCGAACGGCTCCGCCAGCGGCGTGGGAACGACGGCCGCGCGCATCTCGACGATGGAGTCCTGCATGCCCGGGTCTCTCCTCGTCGCTCGCCAGGTCAGGCGACGCCAACGATCTTCAGCAGGTTGTAGACGGCAAAGGCGGTCATTGTCAGGGACGATAGCCACAGCATCACCAGCGTCCCCACCGCCGGCTTCGCGGCCCCGGGAGTCTTGTAGGCCCCGACGATTGTGGCCAGACAGACGAACGGGTAGAGGAGCGTCCCCACCACGCCGGCCAGGGTGATCGAGAGGACGGGCTCCCGGATCAGGTAATAGGCGACGATGTAGAAGAGCAGCAGGCCGACGAGCCATATCCTGAGCCAGCGCTGCCAGTCCGCGGCACTGCGGATCCGGGCGATGCCCAGGAGGTCGCACGCGTCCGCGAAGAGGCGCGACGCCGAGCCCGTCCACACGAAGTACGTGCTGTAAAGAGCGAACAGCCCGCCGACCCAGTAGAGCCACGCGGCCCAGGCCCCGAAGAGTTCCGTGTACTGCTGGGCCAGCGTCTTGGCCAGCGCCATTCCGGCGGGTGCCTGCCCCAGGCGATTGAGGACGGCCGCCCCCAGGAGGTAGAAGGCGATGGTGATGAGGCCGGTGATCGCGCTCGAGAGGAGCACGTCGGCCTGCATCGTCCGTATCCAGCCATGGGCTCGCGCGCGCCACGCGGGCGTGTCCTCGTAAGGCCCGGTCCAGGCGGCGTAGCCCTTCTCCTTGCACCAGTAGGAGTAGAAGATCAGCTCGGCCGGGGCGAATCCAATGAGCCCGCCGAGGGAGAGCGCCAGCAGGTAGCCCTCCTTGACTGCCGGCATCTGGAACGTCAGTCCGGAGCCGATGTCGCCGGCCGTGATGGCGAATCGGGTGCCCGAGAGCAGCAGGACGGCCACGACGATGGTGAACGAGAAGATCGCGACCATCGCCACCGTCGCCTTCTCGACGTGCTCGTAGACGCCGCTGGCGAGGAGAAGGAACGTCACGACCGTGAAGACGACGATCCAGGTGACCTCCCCGGCCACCCCGCTCGAGCCGGGGATCATCGCCAGCATGAACGAAATCTGGCTCCCCAGAATGCCGCCCAACGCCGTGAAGGCGACCAGCACGATCAGGAGGAGCGTGATCCAGAACATCCACCCCTGTCTGAGCCAGGTGGGACCCGGCACGTCCTCGCCCCAGGCCTCCAGGACCGTCTTCTGGGTTGTGATGACGTGGCGGGCGAGCTCCATGGCCACGAAGAGCTTGAGGACGATCCAGGCGATGATGACCCACATGGCGACGAAGCCGACCTTGGCGCCGAAGTTCGCAGTGGCGATCAGCTCGCCCGACCCCACCACCGAGCCGGACATGATGATGCCCGGGCCAAGAGCCTTGAGCCGCGCCCCCCAGGTGGCGGGAGGCGCCTTCACCTCCTCGATGGCTTCGTAGCGCTCTCTGCTCGGGCGTTCCGCCTTTGCCATGTCCGCTCCCCCTTGCAGATGATGACGCGTGCGTCACACCGCTACCGAGAATGCTGGGCCAGGCGAACTGCGGAGCCGGAGCCCGCACGGGCCCCGGTCACTCGACCCGGCAGCTTGCGCGCGAATGTTGCCCGTGTAGCAGATAGCCCTGGGCCTTACAACCCGGCAGGCGCTTCAATTTACGCCGGCGAAGTCACTACGCCTGCGCTCCATCAGGATCACGCATCGGTGCCGGGAACTCGAGGCTCCGCCCGCAGGAAGCGCCTGGCCAGCACGACGTAGACGAGCAGCCCGACCGCGTAGGCTCCCAGCGTCACAGACAGCTCAGGCGGGCTGGGCGCGTACCCGGAGGGATCGAAGAGGTGAGCGTGACCGAGGCACCCGTCAAGACAGGCGCGGCGGCGAGCGGCGCGCGCAGGTGGACCTGCGCCGAGCGGCTGCCCGCCCTCTCAGAGAACGCGCGCGCTCACCACCGCAGCGTGCCGGCGCGGCGCCGCGAGAGACCGACGAGGACGGTGGGCACGGCCAGCAACGCGGCGATCACGAGAAGCTGCCACTGGCTGAAGTAGACGGTGCCGTTGCCCGGCATGACGAGGGCCATCCCGCTGACGACGAGCGCAGCTCATGCCAGCCAGGTGAACGGACCGCCGCGCAGGTCACCGAGGCCGAGCAGATAGCCCTGGAGCCCGGCGGCCACGAGCACAACGCCGAGCGCCGCGGTCCCGGTGGCCACCACGATCTGCGTCAGGCTGCCGCGCAGGATCAGCGCCGGGTCGAGCACGAACATGAACGGGATGAAGTACATGACGCTGCCCATGCGCATCGACTCGAGCCCGACCATGATCGGGTTGGCGCGGGCGATACTCGCGGCGGAGAACGCGGCGAGCGCCACCGGCGGCGTGATGAACGAGACCATCCCCCAGTTTGTTCTTGAACGCGGCGCCGATCGCCACCGCCTGGTTGTAGCCGGACGACCCAACGTCATAGGCCGTCCAGGCTAGGGTCGCGGGGAGCTTCGCCTCCTGCGCGGTCGCGATCGACGGCACGGCGGCGAGCAGGATGAGCGTGGTGGCGAGGAGTGCGCGCAGCGTCATTGGTGGGCCTCCCGCGTGAGCGAACGGTTGTCCCCTGGAAGCCTGACAGCAACGCGATGCTGGCCGGGGCCCGAGAATAGCAGAAGCGAGTCTCGGCGGAGAGAGCCACGATGGAAGACGAGAACTGTCCGCGCTGCCACGCGCCGGTCAGCGCGAGCGAGGGTGCCGTGTTCACGATCGCGGGCGTGATGCACGCGCGGTGTTTCGCGCCACGCGCGGCCGAGATGCCGCCGGCGCCGGACCCGGCCTCGATGGCAACGCCGTTGCTCGATCCTTCAGCCAGGCCCGATTCCCGGCGATCGAGGTGATCAGCAACGCGTCGTCACGTATCCCGAGGGCCGCTACGAGCTTCGGGGCGACGGCAGCGCGGCGAGCCCGTATTTCTGGGTGTGGATCCCGACGGGCGCGGCGCCGCCGGATCCGCCGCCGCTCCCGCGCTTCCAGTAGCGTCCGTCTCACCCGAACGAGCGCCCGCGCCGGCAGACGCCGGCGCGGGCGGGTGAGACGGGATCGAGCGTGAACCTCCTGAGCAATTCGCGACGGCACGGTTCGCTGACCGGTGGCGGGATCGCAACCGACATGCCATCGGAATCGCGTCACGGCGCCGGCACTCGCTTTGCTGCTCCGGACGAGCGGAGGAGACAGTCATGCGCACGTTCCTGCTGGGGGCCTTCGTCGGCGCCGCCGCGATGTGGATGTGGGGCGATCAGTTCCGGGCGCGGTTCGGCGCGCAGGTCGACGGAGCGGTCGATCGCGTGCTCGGCGCGCTCGACACGCTGGACGACCAGATCGCAAGCGTGCGCGGTCGCGTGGAATCGTTCGCGACGGACGCCGAGCACACCCGCAGACGCGACACGGCGTAGGCGCGCCGCTTCATCGAGCACCGGCACGGCTCCGCCGGGCCGGTTGCGAGCGTTGGGGGTCTGGGGGCCATGTCGGGGCCCCCAGCATGATCAATCGCCGGTGCTTCCGAAGCCGCCGGCGCCACGGTCGCTCGACGGCAGCTCGTCGACTTCGACGACGTCCGCGTGCTCGACGCGCTGCACGACCAGCTGCGCGATCCGCTCGCCACGCTCGACCGTGAGCGGTGCGCTCGGGTCGTGATTGATCGCGAGCACGAGGATCTCGCCGCGGTAGCCGGCGTCGATGAGCCCGGGCGCGTTGACGATGCCGAGCCCTCGCTTCCACGCGAGGCCGGAGCGCGGCAGGACGAATCCCGCATAGCCGACGGGAATCGCGACGGCGAGACCCGTCGGCACCAGCGCGCGCTCGCCGGGCGCGAGCGTCGTCGTCTTCGCGGCGTGGAGATCCAGGCCCGCGTCGTGCGGCTGCGCATACCGCGGCAGCGGAATCTCGGGATCGAGACGCTTCACCGGCAGGCGTACGGGGTCGGTCGACACGCGGCGCATCGTATGCGTCGCACGCGCGGCCCGTCAATTGCCGCGGAACGCGGCGCGCGGTAGAGTCCCGAGGCGTGTCCGACGGCGCGCTCGCCGGTGTCACCGTCCTCGATCTCGCGACGTATCTCGCGGCACCCGTCTGCGCGACGTTCTTCGGCGAGCTCGGCGCGGACGTGATCAAGGTCGAGCAGCCGGGACGCGGCGACGACCTCCGCCGTCTGGGACGCGCGGCCGACGGCAGCTCCTACTGGTGGCTCGTCGAGGCGCGCAACAAGAAGTCCATCACGTGCAACCTGCGCGATCCCGCCGGCCAGGCGCTCATCAAGCGCCTCGTCGCGGGCGCGCACGTCGTGACCGAGAACTTCCGGCCCGGCACGCTCGAGCGGTGGGACCTCGGCTGGGACGCGCTGGCGGCCGTGCGTCCGTCGCTCGTGATGGTGCGCATCTCCGCGTTCGGCCAGACGGGGCCGTATCGCACCCGTCCCGGGTTCGGCCGTATCGCGGCGGCCGTCGGCGGGCTGTCGTATCTGTCCGGGTATCCCGATCGTCCGCCCGTCACGCCGGGCACGCCGACGGTGCCGGACTATCTCGCCGGCGTGTTCGCCGCCATGGGCGCGCTCGCGGCGCTGCGCCATGCCGAGCGCACCGGCGACGGTCAGGTCGTCGACGTCGGGCTGTACGAGCCGGTGCTGCGCGTGCTCGACGACGCGATCGCGGTGCACGGCGCGACCGGCTACGTGCGCGAGCGGCTCGGGTCGGGAACGGAGAGCGCGGTGCCGCACGACCACTACCGCGCGCGCGACGCGCGGTTCGTCGCCGTCGCGTGCACCAACGACCGGATGTTCGCGCGCCTCTGCCAGGCGATCGGGCGCGAGGAGCTCGCGAGCGACGACCGCTGCCGGACGACGCCGGCGCGGCTCGCGCATCGCGCGCTCGTCGACGACGTGGTGTCGGCGTGGATCGGCGCGCGTGATGCGACCGACGTGCTCGCCGCGCTCGATCGTGCCGAGGTGCCGTGCTCGCTCGTGTACAGCGTGAAGGATCTGTTCGAGGACCCGCACGTCGCGGCGCGGGAGAACATCGTCTCGGTCGTCAGCGCGGTCGCGGGCGCACTCTCGATGCCCGGCGTCGTGCCGCGGCTGACGCGCACGCCGGGGCGGATCGACTCCGCGGGGCCGTCGCGGCCGGGCGAGCACAACGAGGAGATCTACGGCGCGCGCCTGGGGATCGGTCGCGACGAGCTCGCGCGCCTCGCGGAGCGCGGCGTGATTTAGGCGGTCGTGCGCCTACCGCGCGGTCGCGTGCCGATCGGCGTCGGTGCGAACGATGAGGTCGGAGAGGCGCTTGAGGACCTCGATGGTCAGCTGCGGGCGGTTCCGGATCAGCCACTCGAGCCGCTCGTTCTTGATCACGATGAGCTCGACGTCCGTCACCGCGACGGCATCGGCCGAGCGCGGCGCGTTGCGGAAGAGCGCCAGCTCGCCGAAGAGCTCGCCTTCGCTGTACTTCGTCAGGCTGCGCTCCACGCCCTCGAAGCGCTTGCGGATCTCGACGCTGCCGGCGTGCACCACGTACGCTTCGCCGCGCGCCTCTTCGCCCTCGCGGAAGATGATCTGGTTCTGCGTGAACCGGCGCCGCTCGACGTCGCCGAGCGTGAGGTTCTTGTAGATCTCGATGCCGATCGACGGCAGGTGGGTCTTCGATTCCACGGGCAATCGCGCGTTCGTCCAGCCGCCGAGCCCGCCCTTGAGGATGCGGACGTTGCGAAAGCCCTTCTGCCGCAGGACGACGGACACCTGCTCGCTCGTCCGCTCCTCGGGGCTCGTGCAGTAGAGGATGAGCATCTGCTTCGACTCGGGATCGCTGTCGAGGTTGATCTGTCCCGCGACGGCGTCTTCCGGCGACAGGCGCACCGCGCTCGGCAGGTTCAGCGGGCTCGTCTCGAAGTCGGACTTCGTGCGGACGTCGACGAGCACGGGATTCAGCCCGCGTTCGATGAGGCCGATGACCTGCCCGGGCTGGATGCGGAACCGGTTCTTCCACCAGCGGCGTCCGAACATGCCGCCGTACGCGCCGATCGACACGAGCGTCACGCCGAGCGTCACCCACGCCCACGGGAACGGACGGGGCGGCGGGTTCTTCACCTTCTCTTCCGCCTCCACGAGCGCCCGCTTGACGTCCGGGAGGTTCGGCAGGAGCTTGTTCGCCTCCGTCAGCCGCGCCGCCGCCGTGGAGTAGCGCTCGTTGAAGAGCGCGTCGAGACCGGCGACCCAGACGTCGTTGAACTTGCTCTCGCCGGGCTTCACCGGCGTGTCGGCGATGAATTTCAGCACGTCACGCACGGGAATCAGGAAGTTGAAGCCCTGCACGACGGCCCCCGAGCCGGACAGCGTCGTGGCCACCATGACCCCGACGACGCGGGCGTCGTTGCCGACCGCGGGGCCGCCCGAGGTGCCGTGCGCGGCCGCCGCGTCCGTCTGGATGAGGTCCTGGCCGATCGCGTCCGGCTTGATGCCGGACACGGCGCCGTTCGTGAGCGAGGGCTCGACGCTGCGGCCCAGCAGCTCGTGCGAGAGCACCACGCCGGGGAACCCGAGAATGCGGACGGGATCTCCGACCTTCGGGTCGCTCGGCTTCAGCGCCAGCGCGGGATACGTGCCGTCCTTCACGCGCAGCAGCGCCAGATCGCGGCCCGATTCCTTGACCGGCGTGCCGGTCGCGTCGAACCCGAGCGGTGCGCTGAACTTCTTGACCTCGGCGATGAGCTGCTCGCCGTTCGACAGCGTGACGAGAAGCTGCGGCGTCGTCGTGATCTTCAGCGTGGCGAGCGCGCGCTCGCTCACACTGCGCCGGATCTGGTCCTCGACGTCCGGGCGCTGGCCGGGCATCAGCCCGCGCTGCTTCAGCACCGGATCGACGCACGCCTGGTCGATGGCCTTCTTCTTCAGCTCGTGCGCCACCCATGGCGGCTGGCGGTGCGCGGGATCGACGACGTGCGCGTTCGTGACGAGCCAGCCGCGTCCGTCGATGAACCACCCCGTGCCCGTTTCGATGAACGGCGGCGGCTGCACGGTCACCGGGCCGG
The DNA here is from genome assembly GCA_016184365.1 of Candidatus Rokuibacteriota bacterium. GTDB lineage: Bacteria > Methylomirabilota > Methylomirabilia > Rokubacteriales > CSP1-6 > AR8. The sequence goes on along the minus strand of JACPCW010000107.1, from coordinate 87,555 downwards.
TGCCACAGTTCATCGTGACCTCGGCGGTGACCTGCGCGGTGATCAGCGCGACGGCCGGCTTGGCGAGGAGAATCGCCTCCTGGACCGTCCGCATCGCCGCCTCGGCGGGGCCGACGAGCGCGAGGACGAGCAGCGCGACAACCGCTCGCGTCATCGACCGAAGGTGAACGATGCGCCGACGTTCAGGTGGTGGCTGGTGATGCTGAAGTCGACGGGACCGCGGCGGAAGTCGTAGTCGGGCGAGAAGTGGACCAGGCGGTACTCCGCGAAGACGGCAACGGACTCCGTCACGTGCCACGCGATGCCGGGACGGAACGCGACGCCGAGGCCCGAGTCGGTCTTCTCGTCACCCCGGCCGCCGAACGTGCCGCTGTCCGTCGTCGACGCGATGTAGATGGTCGGGCCGAGGGCGACGTACGGCTGCAGGCGTCCCGCCGGAAAGTCCTTCTCGACCATGAGCGGGTAGCGCAGGAGCAGGCTCGGCGTCACCGTCACGACGTCGACTTCCATGAACCCGAGGCGTCCGCGACCGATGTTCGTGTCGACGAACTGCGAGGGGATCCGCGGATTGAAATACGAAAGGTCGAGGTCCACGCCGAAGTTGCGGCCGATGTCCCCGAGGCCCTCGAACGTCTGCGGACCGAACCAGTAGCCGGCGCGCGCGCCCCACACGACGGAGCTGTCGAATTCGACGTCCTCGAACGTGCGCGGCGAGCGCGTCGTGAACGTCAGCTCGGTCTTCGAGGTGTTGGCCCAGCCGAGGTAGAGGCCGGCGAACCATTCGGCGCGCGCGGGTGACGCCGCGCCGAGCACCGCTGCGATCACGAGCCCCGCGGCGATCGCATCTCTGGAGCGAATCATGGACCTCCCGCGCGGAGCAGGGGTGTCGGTCGGCCCGCTCCGGTTGTCGAGGACTATAGCAACGATGGCGGGCGTTCGTACACCGGGCATAGAATGCTGGCGTGATGGCCGGGCGCAGCCGCAGCACGGCGCGAAGCCGGAGGCGGAGCGTGTGCGAGGCGCGTCTGTGAAGGACCGCATCACCGCCCGCACCGACGCGAATCTCCACGTGGCGCTGGCCGGCGAGGCCGACGCCAACCGCCGCTACATCGCGTACGGCATCCAGGCCCTCAACGAAGGTCGCCCCGAGATCGCGCAGCTGTTCTTCGAAGCCGCCGGGGCGGAGACGGTGCACGCCCTCGCGCACCTCAAGACCATGGGCGCCATCGGGTCGACGCGCGAGAATCTCGAGCGCGCGGCGACCGGCGAGATGCAGGAAATCGACGTCATCCTCCCGCGCATGATCGCGGAGGCCGAAGCCGAAGGCCGTGACGACGCCGCCGCGTCGTTCCGTCTTGCGCTCGAGCGCGAGCGGCACCATCGCGACATGTTCCGGACCGCGCTCGCCACCTTCGAGCGCGGCATCCCGGCTCCGCCCCCGCCGCCGCGACCCGCGCCGGCGCCGCGTGAGATCACGAGCGCCACGGTGGCCGCCGCCGGCTCCGCGCTCCTGCGGTCCGACGGCCGGGCGCACGCGAGTGAGCTCGAGCGCGAGCCCGAACGGATCGAGCGGCTGTCGTCGATCCGCGAGCTCGTCTTCGGCGCGCAGGACGGGCTCGTCTCGACGTTCGCGGTCGTCGCCGGCCTCGCGGCGGCCGGCGCGCCGCACCTGACGGTGATGCTCGCCGGCGCCGTGTCGGCGGTGGCCGGCGTGCTGTCGATGTCGATCGGCACGTTTCTCTCCTCGCGCGCGCAGCGCCAGCTCTACCAGGCGGAGCTGGCGCGGGAGCGGCGCGAGATCCGCGAGCACCCGGGCGAAGAGATCGCCGAGCTCATTGCCGCGCTGATGGCTCGCGGCATGTCACGCGGGGACGCCGTCGAAGTCGGCCGGCGCATCGCGCGTCACCCCGAGCTGCTGCTCACGACCCTGGGCGTCTTCGAGCTCGGATTGGCGCCCCAGCGGCTCGGCGCGCCGGTCCGCGACGCGTTCGTCATGGCCGTCGCGTTCGGGGTCGCGTCGCTCGTCCCGCTGCTGCCGTTCATCAGCGCCGACGTCACGAGCGCCCTCGGCGTGGCGGCCGGGCTCACGGTGATCGCGCTGTTCGTCGTCGGCGCGATCAAGGGACGCATCGGACACGTCTCGTCGATGCGCTCCGGCCTCGAGGTCGTCGCGTTCGGCGCCGGCTCGGGCGTCGTCGGCTACGGCCTCGGCCGCCTCGCGTCCGTCGTGCTGGGCGTCGAGATCCAGTGAAGTCCGGGGGGAGCGAACCGCCGCTCCTCCCCGGACCCCCCACCGCTTCGATGCCGGAACTGCTTCCGCGCTCCGGTGTCGGAACGGTTGCGCGGGCGAAGCCCGCGCTCGAACCGGCGTTCGCCGCGCCGGGCTCAAGTCAGGGCTTCGGCGTGCCCCAGCGCGCCCTCGGGCGTCAGTACCTCACGCGTCTTGAGATGCGCCAGCAGGTGCACCAGCCGCACGTCGGTGCGCGCGCGCTCGACCTCCGCCACCGCGGCCCGCACGGCCGCCTCCGTTGCGGCCGCGTCCGCGAACAGCCGTTCGAGGTTCCGCTCCGCGGCGAGCAGCCGCTCGCTCTTCGGGATCTCGGCCTTCATCGCGGCAAGGAGCTCGCGCATCTTCGCTTCCTGCCCGGCGGTCAGCCGCAGACGGTCCTTCAGCTCCAGCGCGTGCAGCGGGCCCGGATACCCGTTCTGGTCGGCGGCGAACGCCATGCCTGCTCGACCTCTGCCGGCGACGGCCGGCCGTCGCGCTCGGCGTCATCACGGTGCTCGCGCGGCGCCTGCGGCGCTTCGCCGGGCTCATCGAGGACCTCGCCCTCCGTGACGTGACGGCGCGCGTGGCGCGCCTGCTCCTGGACGAAGGCCGCCGCGGCGAGCGCGCCGAGATCGATCTGCCCGGCACGCGCGACGACGTCGCCGTCAGGATCGGCACGGTGCGTGAGCTGGTCTCCCGATCGCTGGCGCGGCTGCGTGCCGCGGGCGCGATCGACCTCGTGGGACGCCGGGTGCGCGTACGCGACCGCGCCCGCCTCGGCGCCATCGCGGACAGCGGCCGGTGAATTACCCGAACCGCGCGAGATATCGCGCGAGCGCGGCGCTTTCGCGTTCGCGCAGCGTGACCGAGACCCGCAGCTGCTCGAGGTACTGCGCGAGCGTCTTGCCGCCGAGGTCGATCTTCCGCTCGGCGAAGAAGCGGTGGACGTCCGCTTCGAGCTCCGGCGTGGCCAGCGCCGTGACGCCCTCGCACATGCGGCGGAGCCCGTGCTTCGGATACAGCCGGTCCATCGCGTCCCAGCGGTCCTTCACGAACCGCCACGCCACCTCGCGCGCGTACACGCTGTAGAGCAGCGATCGCGCGACGAACGGTGCGTCCTGCGTGCGGATCTCGCCGTTCACCGTGCGCTCGAGCGTCCGCTCGGAGAGCTCCGGCTGGCGGAACCCGGCGAGCGCGTAGAGATACCGCTGTTCCTCCTGCGGCGTGGTCGCGGTCAGGAAGCGTCCGAGGAACTCGTCGTACCGCGCGGCGTCGCCGGCGTGCGCGAGCGTCGCGATCAGCGCCGGCAGCACGTTCGGGTCGACGGCGGCGGGGTCGCGCTGCGCGGCTTCGTAGAACTCCCGCGCGCGCGCCTGCGTCGCGGCGTCGTTGCCGAGAATGCCGAGCGCGCGGAGCACGTCGCCGCGGAGCTGCCGGGTGAGATCGTCGTCGCCGGGCTGCGGCGACCAGCCGAGCGCGGCAACGACGCCCTGGAGGCGGTCGCGGACGAGCGCTTCCAGCTGCGGACGGTCGGCCGGCGCGATGATCCGGTTCAGCGCGCCGAAGGATCCCAGCAGGATCGACCAGACGTTGCGATCCCGCTCGTCGCGAAAGCGTGCCGTGAGCTCGAGATAGTCGACGAGCGGTACGAGACCCGCCGCCGTCCCCGCCCACGCGTCGTTCACCAGGTCGAACCGGTCGATGGCGGCGAGCCGGTCGAGGCGCGACACGAGTCGCGTCATCAGCTCCGGCGCATACCGGACGCGATAGAAGCCGTGGCCGCCTTCGTTCACGAGCACCGCGTCGAAGCCCGGCGGCAGCGGCACGCGCGCCTCGTCGTCGGACAGCAGCACGCGCTGCGAGCCGCCGCCGGCTCCGCTCTCGACGCGGAGCTGCACGGGGACGCGCCACCGCTGCGCCGGCGTGGTCTCCGCCGCCACGCCGGCGGGCGGCGCGGGCAGGTACGTGAACCGCTGCTGCGACAGCACGAGGTCGTTGCCGTCGATGCGCGCCGTCACGAGCGGATAGCCGGGACCGAAGATCCAGCCGTCCATGATCTCGGGGATCGGCTGCTTCGACGCGCGACCGAGCGCGGCCCAGAGATCGCCGGTATCGGCGTTCGCATACGTGTGCGTGCGCAGGTAATCGCGCACGCCGTCGCGGAACACGTCGGCGCCGAGATACCGCTCGAGCATGCGGAGGACCGACGCGCCCTTTTCGTACGTGAGCACGTCGAACATCGCGTCCGCTTCGCGCGGCGCGCGCACGGGGAACTCGATCGGCCGCGTGCTCCAGAGCCCGTCCGTGGAGAACGCCGCGGCCCGCGAGACACCGAACGTGTTCCAGCGGCGCCACGCCGGCTTCCACGCGTCGATGGCCAGCATCTCCATGAACGTCGCGAAGGCCTCGTTCAGCCAGATGCCGTTCCACCACGTCATCGTGACGAGGTCGCCGAACCACATGTGCGCGTTCTCGTGGGCCACGACGTCGGCGACGCGCTCGAGCTCGGCGTGCGTCGCCTGCGCGGCGTCGACGAGCAGCGCCGTCTCGCGATACGTGATGGCGCCGAGATTTTCCATCGCGCCGGCGGCGAAGTCCGGGATCGCGATGAGGTCGAGCTTGTCGCCGGGATACGGCACGCCGTAGTAGTCCTCGAAGAACTTCAGCGAGAACGCGGCGATCTCGAGCCCGAACGGCGTCAGGCGCGTCTTGCCCGGCACGCACCAGAGCCGGACCGCGGTCGGACCGACCATCACGGCGTCCGTCGATTCGAGCTCGCCGACGATGAAGGCGAGCAGGTACGTGGACATGACGATCGAGTCGGCGAAGGTGAGGATTTTCTTCGCCCCCTCGCGCCGCTCGCCGACGATGCGCGTGTTCGACACGGCGGTCAGCGCGGGATCGATCGCCAGCGTGGTCGCGAACACGGCCTTGAAGTCCGGTTCGTCCCAGCAGGGCAGGGCCCGCCGCGCGTCGGTCGCTTCGAACTGCGTCGCGGCCAGCGTCCGCGTCGCGCCGCTCGGATCCTTGTACGTGCTGCGGTAGAAGCCGCGCAGCTTGTCGTTGAGCGTGCCCGTCCACGCGAGGACGAGGCGCCACTCACCGCGGTCGATCGCCGTGTCGAACGTCAAGCGCGCGCGTTCCGTCTCGGCGTCGAGCGTCGCCGCCCCGCGGATCCGGCGTCCATCGCGGTCCTCGACGTGGACCTCGTGAATGGTGAGATCGACCGCATTGAGCAGGATCTCGCGCACCGGCTCCGCGACCGTCACGGCGATCGTGGCGGCGCCGGTGAAGGTGAGCGTCGTCAGGTCGGGATCGAGCCTGAGGTCGTAACGACGGGGAACGACGGTGCGCGGCAGCCTGTACGGATCCACGAGCCCTTAGGCCTCCGAATGGCGGGGTGCGAACGCGCGTACTCTACCATCGCGTCCGCACCCCGGCCACCGTCAGGCCGCGAGCTCGCCCGCTTCCATCGCGCGCTTGAACGCGACGAGATCCTGCTCGATATGCTTCTGCGGATCGGCGCCGAACGCCGACACGAGCGTGTGTCCGAGCGCGCCCGCGGGCGGCGCGTACTGCATCGACACGCGGACGATCGTGCTGCGGCCATCCGGCGCGGCGTCGAAGGTGACCGAGCCCGCGTGCTCGACGACGTGCGTGTCCACCGTGCGCCAGGCGATCACCCGGCCCGGGACGTCGTTGGTGATGTCGGCGTCCCACGTGACCTTCATGCCCGTCGGCGTGTGCACCGTCCATCGCGAGCGGATGCGGTCGATCTCCTCGACGCGCTCGACGTGTGACATGAACCGCGCGAGGTTCGGCAGGTGCCGCCACGCGCGGTACGCGTGCTTCGGCGTCGTGTGCACGGTCACCGCCCGCTCGAGCCTGACGCCGACGTTGCCCTGCACGCGTCCGACGTCGTGCGACGAGCGATCCAGGCCGAGCCGCCGGTACAGGATCGAATGCCCGCTGAGACCGCGATACGCGAGCGCGGCGCCGACGCCGGCCAGCGCGTAGCCGCCGAGCGCGCCGCGCGCCAGTCCGAAGAGCAGCAGGGCGCCGCCCGCCACCGCGGAGACCATCCGCTCGGTGTCGCCGACGTTCACGCCGCTCGCGAAATCGCCTCGTCCGCTCGTCTGTCCGCCGGCGCGCGCCGGCATGTCACCCATTCCGCCCGGGCTCGTCTGCATGTGCGTGTCTCCTCCGACAACGGCGTCGCCCGCCGTGCTTCGCCCTGAAATATCTGCACGAACTCTGCGGGTCGTGGCGTGCAGATTGGGTGCCGCTGAGTCGTGGACGCGGTACTCGGCGTGACGTCAGCGCGTGGCGAAGCCGCAGAGCGCGCCGGCGAGGATGTCCCAGCCCGACGAGTGACCGATGCGCGCGAGCCGGCGGGCGGCGTCGAGCGGGTCGGCACCCGTGGCGAGCTGCGCGACGAGATCGTGCAGGGCCGCGTGGCTTTCGCCGGCGGCGAGATCGCCGAGGAGCGCGGCACTGATCGGGTGCGTGCGCTCACGCGCGGCGCGCACCACGGCGTCCGCGGTGTCGCGCCACGCGGCCGCGTCGGCCACGTCCGCCGTCGCGAGCAGTCGACGCGCGAACAGGAGACCCCCGACGAAATCGTCGCCGGCCGGTGTGAGACCGGGCCCGAGGCCGAGCAGCGCGACGGCCGGCTCGACGGCATCGACCGCGCGATCGGCGCGACACGCCGCGGCGAGCGCCTCGATGCGCGGCGCGGCGCGCGCCAGTACCGCGGCGAGGATTCCGGTCGGCGGTGGCGCATCGGCGACGAGCAGCCGCGCGAGGCCATCGGGCTCGCCGAGCGCCGACAGCGTCACGCGGAGCCCGGTCGCGCCGCGCGTCAGCATCGCGGCGCGTTCGCGGTCGAGGTCGAGCGCCGGAGGTCGCCAGACGCGCGCGGTCGCAACGTCGAGGTCGACGACGTCGCCGTCGACGGCGGAGGGCGTCGTCGCGATCATCGCGCGTGGATGGAGCATGCCGCCGCCGCCCAGCCACACGATCGCGTCGCCGGCCTGCAGCCAGAGCGCCGTCGTCGTGCGCGAGATCACCCGGGCGCGTCCGCCGGCAACGAGGATCGCGGCGTGCGCCTTGTGTCCGATGACGTCGATCGCCGGCACGGCGCTGACGCTATCACTGTTAAGGTGGAAACCCATGCGGAGCAGAACGGCGAGCGTGGCGCTCACGGCGATGGTGCTGCTCGCGGGCGTCGCGACGGCCGGCGACCTCGTCGCCGACTTCGTCGCGCGTCACTGGAAGGCGCCGCTCGCGCCCCAGGGCACGCCGCCATCGCGTTTCACTCCGGTCGAAGCGTCGCTCGCGCCCGAGTCGTGCGGCGCGTGCCATCCCGCGCAGCTCGCCGACTGGAAGACGAGCCTCCACGCGAAGTCGATGGGTCCCGGCGTGGCCGGGCAGCTCGCGGACATGCTCCACGCCGACACGGCCTCCGCCCTGTCGTGCTATCGCTGTCACGCACCGCTCGCCGAGCAGCGGCCGCTCAACGCCGCCGGCCAGACGTTCGAGCCGAACCCGGTCTTCGACGCCGCGCTCGGCGCGCACGGCATTCCGTGCGCGGGGTGCCACGTCCGCGCGCACGAGCGCTTCGGCCCGCCGCGCCGCGCCGGCTCGCTCGCGAGCGCCGCGCCGCGCGACACGCTGCCGCACGGAGGCGTCACGCGCACGCCGGCGTTTCTCTCCTCGGAGTTCTGCCGCACCTGTCACCAATTCGCGCCGGACGAGTTCCGGCTGAACGGCAAGCTGCTCGAGAACACGTACAACGAATGGAAGGCGAGTCGCTACGCGCGCGAGGGCGTGCAATGCCAGGACTGCCACATGCCCGACCGCCGTCACCGGTGGCGCGGCATCCACGACGCCGACATGGTTCGCGGTGGCGTGACGATCACGCTCGCGCCGGACGCCCCGCGGCTCCGCACCGGCGCCGTCGCCGCGCTCACGCTCCGGTTGAGGAACACCGGCGTCGGGCACGCGTTTCCGACGTACGTCACGCCGCGGGTCGTCATGCGCGCGGAGCAGGTGGACGGTGACGGCGGGACGATCGCCGGCACACGGGTCGAGCGGACCATCGAGCGCGCGGTCGAGGTGGACCTGTCGCGCGAGATCCGCGACACGCGGCTCATGCCGGGGCGCGCGGCGATTCTCACCTATCAGCGGAAGATCGACCCCCGCGCCGCGCACGTCCGCGTCGCCGTGGTGGTCGAGCCCGACGCCTTCTACGCGCGGTTCTTCGCCACGGTGCTGAAGGAGAATCTCGTCGAGGCGGGAGCCGGGCGGGGTCGTGCGCAGATCGAGCGCGCGCACGAGGACGCGCGGCGCTCGCCGTTCACGATCTTCGAGCGCGCGATCGCGGTGGAGGCGCGCCGGTGAGCGACGAGGCGCTGAAGACCGTCAGCGGCGAGCGGCTCGGCGTGGATGTGGCCCGCGCCGTCATCGCGCAACGCGACCTGCGGCTCGTCCTGCCCGACGACGCGCCCGCGCCCCTGGAGGCCGGCGACGTCGTCGAGATCGTCGGCGCCACGGCGCTCAGGATCGGTGACGTCGTCCTCGTCCCGCGCCACGCCGACTGCGCCCTCGCCCGGCTGGTCGCGCACGTCGACGGTCGATGGGTCGCGCGCGACGAGCCGTCCGGCCTGACGCGCGAGATCAGCGCCGGCGACGTCATCGGCGCGGTCAGCCTCGTCGAGAAGGGCGACGTGGTCGTGCACCTGCGGCAGGGCCGGTGGGCCCGGCTTGGCCGGGTCGGTGCCGCGCTCCCGCCGTGCGCGGGCCGATGGCTGACGAGGCTCGCGCTGCTGGAGCGGTTGCGGCGACCGTTGTTTCCACCGGTCTTCATGGGGTCGGCCGACGTCCTGCTCGCGCGCCTCGCGACGGTCTACGACGGCGAAGCGGCGCTCATCGCGCGCGAGCACGGGCTGACGGACGAGGAACGGATCGTCATCGATCGCGTCCGGCACGCCGGCCCGCGCCTGCTGGACATCGGATGCGGCGCCGGGCGCGAAGCGATCGGATTCGCCCGTGCCGGCTTCGACGTCACCGCGATCGATCTCGTGCGCGCGCTCCTCGATCGCGCGGCCGCGGCCGCGGCGAGCGCGGGGGTGACCGTGCGGTGGGCGCAGGCCGATCCCTTGGCCTTCGGCGCCGGCGAGCCACCGTTCGACGTCGTGTACTTCTCCCGGGGCGTCTACGGGCACATTCCCGGCCGCGCCCGCCGCCGGGCGACGCTCGAGCATCTCGCTGGCTTGCTGGCGTCCCGCGGCGTGATCGTCGTGCCGCTCGTCTGCTTCGAGGCGTTCCCCGTGCTGTCGCGTGCGCGGCTGGTCGATCTGATTCGTCGCGCGCTGCGGGCGGCGGGCGTCCGGCACGTGTCCGAGCCCGGCGACGGCTACCACCGCGGCTTCGCCCTGACCCGTGCGCCGAGCTCCTTCCGCTACATCCATCGCTTCCGCCGACCGGACGAAGCGGCGCGGGAGATCGCGGCCGCCGGACTCGTCCCGGATGCATGGCTGCCGGACGCCGTGACGTGGATCGCGCGCCGTGCCGCGCGTTAGCGGAGATGCTTCGCGGCCAGATAGCAGAACCGGAAGGGATGCAGCAGCCGGAACACCGGCACCTGCCACGCGCGCGCGACTTCGTAGTGTGACCGCGTCCATTCGGAGGACGGGAACACGCTGCGCCCGAACACGCGCGCGACGTCACGTCCGCGGTCCATGAGCAGCGTCTCGCCGAGGTAGACGCGGCTGTCCCCGATCCGCGCCACGCTCGGCGGGCAGGGCGCCGCCAGACATGTCCGAAGCGCGGCCCGGCGCCCCGCGTCGGGTCGGAACCGACGCGCGACCGAATCCGGGACGGGGCTCCCGAGCGCGGCGCGGGCGACGTCGAGGACGTAACCGACGATCACCCGAACGCGCCAGCGGGTGGCTTCCGACAGGGCGAGATCCCAGTCGAGCGTGTCGGCGTACGCGCGCACGAGCGCGTCGACGTCGGAAAACCACACGAGCCGGCCGAACTCCGATCCGAGCGTCAGGTGCAGCGCGACGTGAAGCAGCGTGTCCTCGGCCGACAGCGTGAGCCGGTCGCCGGCCGGCGTGGCGAGCGGCCGGGCCCGTCGCCAGACGCCGTCGTGGTCGACGGCGACGATGCCGTCGAAGCGGCTGTAGTGCGCGAGATGCCAGTGCAGATCGATCGTGATGCCGTCGCGTTCGGCCACGAGGTACGGGCGCCGCCGGCCGTCGTTCGGTGCCTCCACCGCGCAGTAGCCGGCGTCGCGGAGCACGCGGGCCGCGCCGCCCGCGTCGTCGGCGCGGACCAGCAGATCGACGTCGGCCATCGGCCGGAGACCCGGGTCCGGATAGACGGTGTGAATCAGGGCCATGCCCTTGTGGGTCAGACAGTCGATGCCGGCGCGCGACAGCAGGCGCGTGATCTCGAGCCATCGGTCGGTGAGCACGACATTGCGGGCCCACGTCTCCAGCCGACTGGCCGTGAAGGTCGGCACGTCGGCCGACGCCGGCAGGCGGAGCGCTTCGAGGTGAGCCGCGAGGAGACCGCCCGTGCCTTCACGCGCGCTTCGCTCGACGATCGCCGGCCAGTCGAGCGGCGCCGCGACGAGCGCCCGGAGATCCTGGCGCGCCCGGTCGTCCAGGACGAGGCGCGCCGTCGTGAGAAGGAGCCGATCCTCCGGGCTCAGACGATCCTCAGCTCGCGGACGATCCCCGGTTCGCCTTGCCCGCCATCGAGCGCGCGGTCGTGCTGCACGTCGCATTGGTGAACTTGCAGCAGGTCCCCGTGACCGCTTCGGCACCGAACACGTCCTTGGCCTCGAGCGTCGGGCGTTCGTACGGTCGCTTCGTCTCTCCGCTCACGACGGCCTCCCTGCCTTCTGGATCTGGTAGACGCGGCGCTGCGCGCTGGCGAACGTGCGCGCGTGCGGGTGACACGACTTCCAGTCGCTGCCGCCGCGCTCGAGCAGGTTGTCGCCGTGGCAGCGCTTGCAGAAGCCGATCAGCTCGCACGAGCTGCACTCCGTCAGGTCCTCGTACTTCTTGACGGATAACAGATCTTGGATCGCCGGCGGCGGCGCGTACCAGAGCTCGCGCAGCGGCTTCTCGCGCACGTTGCCGAGCGGGACGCGGAACGCGACGCACGGATAGACGTTGCCGTAGGGATCGATGCAGCAGCTGTTCACCGCGGGGCCGCACGTGTCGCGCTGCTTCGCGATGTCCTCGGACGCGCCCTCGAAGAGCGGCTCCGTCGCCGGCAGGACGGACTGGCCGAGGTAGTCGACGAGCTCGTTCTCGTCGAGCTGGTACTGCCGGGGCTTGAGGATCGGCCCGTCGATCCGCGGGCTCACCTCGCACGCGAAGATGTGCGTGAAGACGCCGAGCTCGCGGCCGAGCCGATGCAGGTCCGCGAAGCCGGCGATGTTCGGCTTCATCATCACCGACTTCAGGTAGACGCGCAGACCGTGCGCCTTCAGGAGCGCGACGTTGCGCATGAGCCGGTCGAAGGAGCCGGGCACGCGCGTGATGCCGTCGTGGACCGCGGCGTCCGCCGAGAAGATCGACAGCTCCACGGTCAGCGGCTCGAGCGCCGCGAGCCGCTCGATGCGGGAGGCGTTGAGGCCGATGCCGTTCGTGTAGATCCGGTAGGCGAACCCGGCCTTCCGGGCGTGCGCGGCGATCTCGAAGAAGTCGGGGCGGACGAGGACCTCGCCGCCCGACAGCGTGAGGTAGAGGCCCCCGAGCTCGGCGAGATCGTCGAGGACGCGGACGATTTCCGCCGTCGTGAGCTCCCGGGCGCGCGCCTCGCGCTCCTTGCCGTGCTCGACGACGCAGTAGCAGTGGACGCATTGCTCGTTGCAGCGATACGTGAGCTCGAGGTGCGCATTGAGGGGCACGCGTCGTGCCTCGGCCTTCAGCGCGATCAGCTCCGCCAGCGACGGCTCGCCGAGTCCGGCGTTCTGGGCGCAGGCTTCGAGAAACATCAGGCTCCTCCTCGTCCCGTCGCGTCCGACGAGCGGTCCATGGTGATCAGGCCGGCGGCGGAGAGCTCGTCGACGAACCCGAGCACGTCCGTGCGGATCGTGGCCTCGTCCGAGTCGAACTCCTCGACCAGCGCGCGCACGATCGCGTCGACGGTGTGGTCGCCGTCGCAGAGCTCCCAGACGCGGGCGGCGACGCTGTTCAGGGGATAGAGCAGCCCGGCTTTCGGGTCCACGATCAGCGCTTCGGTGTCGATCGCCCGCCAGGGAACGGTCACGCGCCGCGGCCGGCTGTCACGCGAGGCCATCGACGTAGTCCCAGAGCGCCCGGGTTGGCGTGAAGGCGAGATCGTAGCACGGCACGCATTCCGCCAGCCGTGGCAGCACGGCAAGCAGGCGCTCGACGATCGCGGGATGGCGCTTGGGCAGGAAGACCTGCGGCAGCGCGCGCGCGACGACGTCGGGGGCGGTGAGGCGCCGGTGCGCGAAGCCGTTCGCCTTCGTGAGGAAGAAGAGCGCGCCGAGCGGCGCCGTGACGTTGCGCGCCGCCATCGCGGGACCGGCCTCGCCGAAGAACGGCGTGGCGCACGCGACGAACCGGCCTCCGTGGTCGCGAACCGCGACGGTGTCGTCGTTCAGGACGCGCCGGCGTCCGGCGAGCCGCGCGACCGTCGTCTTGCCGCTGCCGGATGGACCCGAGAAGAGCAGCGCCCGACCTCGCGTGACGACCGCCGCCGCATGCAGCAGGAACCCGTCACGCTGGAACAGCAGGAGCGAGGCGAGCTGCCGCAGCATGACCGGCGCCAGGGACGTCTCGCGTGCCGGCATCGCGATGCGAATCGGCCCCGACGGCCAGTCGCCCGTGACGCGCGCCCGGCCCACGGCGAGCTCGAACGTCCCGTTCGTCCACGCGAGGCTGGGCCGATCGATCATCGGCAGGCGCCGCCGCGTGGGCGTCATCACGAGGGACACCCCCGCGCGCCGCGTCGTGAGGAACGGACGGTACCGGCGGCGCGCCCAGCGAAGCGGGACGCCGCTCAGGCCGTCGACGTGGAGGATCACGCCGCCGATGTCGAGGCGCACGGTCCGATCACCGGACGGCAACGGTGCCCTCGTGGACGCACGAGACGTCCTGCACGAAATCGGCGAGGAGCGCGAGCAGCCGGCTGACCGCGTGGCGCTGGCGATCGACGACGGTGATGTGGCGGGCCAGGGCACATGCGCCCGTGGCGGATGAGACCGGCGCGTCGGTCGACATGCCCACGCGGAGTCCGCGAACGGGCATGGCCGTGTTCGCCGCCGGTGCGCCCGCGACACCGAACGGTGTCGCATGCGACACCCACCCCGTGCGCGTGCGCCGCACCGCGAAGATCTCGGTGCCGCCGTTCGTGGCCTCGCCCCTGTCGGGGGGCATGACCAGCCACGAGGCGCCGCCGCGCTCCTCGCGGTGCGCGCGAACGAGGAATCCGCGGCGGCGCAGCAGCCACCACGCGTAGAGCGTGTGCATCAGGCCACCGACACCGAAGCCGGCCTGCATCCGGACGACGACGTCGCGCCCGCCGAGCCGGATCGTCGCGACGTAGTAGGCCGTTCGGACCTCGATGAAGCCTCGGTGCGCGACGATCTCGGGCCGGTCCTCGACGGTGGCGGGCGCGATCCACGGCAGTCGTCCCTGACGGCGTCCGTACTCGACGTGCACGCGCATCGCGGGCCGGCGCACCGGCCGGAACGCGGGTGCCGCCTCGGCCCAGTAGACCGGCTTCACGTAGTTCGAGGTGATGCGGCAGGCGATCCCGGCGATGTCCACCGTCGCCGCGAACGGCGTGCGGGGACGCTTCAGGCGGGCGCGCACGACGATCGCCTCGCGCGGAACGATCTCACGTGTCTGCCGAAGCCGACGGCGCAGCCGATGACCTGCGACGCCGAGGCGCGTCCGACGGCGCCCAGCCGACGCGGCCACGTGTCGAGCCGGGTGACGCGACCGCGTCGTTCGACGGCGCCGACGATACCGACGACCGCGGCCGCGGGGACCCACGCGGCCGCCGCCCGCCACCAGTCGCCCCGCGTCAGGAAGCGCAGACCGGGGTCGGAGCGGCGGCGCGCGATGATGCGGTGACAGACGAGCTGGTCTTCGTGCTCGTACACGACCAGGTCACCGATGCCGAGGCGAGCCGCGTCGACCGCCGACACGACGATGGACGAGCCCCGGGGCAGAAACGGGCGCATGCTCCCGCCGACGATGTGCATCCGAGTCATCTGACCGGACGCGAGCCACTCGCGGGCGAGCGCGATGCTCAGGGACAGCATTCGCTGGTGGACTGTATCATGCCGCCGCATGGCGCTGGATGCGGCGGGCCGGGGACCGTTCGAGACGGCAAGCGCGCGCGGTGTCGTGGCCTCGCCCCACGTGCTGGCGTCCGAGGCCGGTCGCGACATTCTCGCCGCCGGCGGAAACGCGCTCGACGCTGCGATCGCGGCCGCGGCCACGATCGCGGTGGTGTATCCGCACATGAACGGGGTCGGCGGCGACAACTTCTGGTTGATCCACGACGCGACGGGTCAGCTCATCGGTCTGAACGCCGCCGGACGATCCGCGGCCGCGGTCGATGCCGACGTCTACCGTGCGCGATTCGGCGACCGGATCCCACCGCGCGGCGGCGCCGCCGCGCTCACCGTGCCTGGCGCCGTCTCCGGCTGGTGGGAAGCGCATCAGCACAGCCGCCGGCGCCTCGGCTCCCCGATCACGTGGCCGGCGTTGCTCGAGCGCGCGATCCACCACGCCGGGGAGGGGTTTCCGGTGTCGGCCGGACAGCGGCGCACGACGGCAGCCGCTCACGACCTGTTCGGCGAGGGCACGCCGAGCGAGGTGCGGCGCAGCCTCTGGCCGCTGTATCACCCGACGGCCCTCGCCGCGCCCTCGTTTCGTCAACGGGAGCTGGCCGGGACCCTCGCGATCCTTGCCGCCGGCGGCGCGGGCGAGTTCTATCGCGGCGCGCTCGGCCGGCGCACGGTCGCCGCGGCCCAGAGCGCGGGGAGCCCGCTGCGCATGGAGGACTTTTCCGCGCACACCGCGGACTGGGTGGAGCCGCTTCGTGTGCGGTATCGGCGTGGCGAGGCCGTCAGCCTGCCCCCGCCGACCCAGGGCTTTGCCGCCCTGGCGATCCTCGCGCTCCTCGAAGGCTTCGACGTCGCCGCGCTGAGCGAGGCCGACTACGTGCACGTCGTCGTGGAAGCCACCAAGCTCGCGCTCGACGATCGTGACCGCTGGCTCACCGACCCGACCGCCGTGCCGGTGCCCGTCGACCGCTGCCTCGATCGCCGCCGCCTGGACGAGCGGCGCGGCCGCATCTCGCTCGCGACGGCGCAGCCGGCCGCCGGCACGCACGCCGCGAGCGGCGACACCATCGCGATCGTCGCGGCGGATGCCGCCGGCAACGCCGTCTCGGTGATCCAGAGCCTCTACCACGAGTTCGGATCGGGGGTCGTGGCCGGCGAGACGGGCGTGCTCCTGCAGAACCGGGGGGCGTTCTTCTCGCTCGACCCGGGGCATCCGAACCACCTCGCGCCGCGGAAGCGGACCGCCCATACGCTGATCCCCTCCATGTATCTCGTCGGGGGCCGGCCCCGTCTCGTCTACGGAACGATGGGAGGCGACGGCCAGCCGCAGACCCAGGCGGCGCTCGTGACGCGGATGGTCGACCGCGGGCTCCGGCCCGGCCCGGCCGTCGCATCGCCACGCTGGCTCTTCGGCCGCACCTGGGGTGACACGTCGAAGGCGGTTCGGCTCGAGGGACGGTTTGGCCGTGACCTGGCGGAGTCCCTGACGGGCCGGGGCCACGAAGTCCAGGTCGTCGAGGACTGGAGCGATCTCATGGGCCATGCCCACCTGATCGAGATCGGCCCGGACGATCTGGTCGGCGCCTCCGACCCGCGTGCCGACGGCGCGGCGATCGGCCAGGCCTGAATGCCGAGTTCCTCTTGTGCGGCGATGCGGTGATCCCCGGCGCCGGCGACGACGGAAGCTCGGTGGTGCCCGTCGTCGTCGGCCTCGACGTGAAGCCGACGATCCAGCCGACGGCGAAGGGCCTGGTCCCGGTGATCATCCTCTCGAACGCGAACTTCGACGTCCGCGATCTCGACCTGACCACGGTCACGTTCGGACGGACGGGGACGGAAGCGCCGGTCGCGAAGTGTTTCAAGTTCCAGGACGCCAACAAGGACGGGCGGCCCGACCTCCGGTGTGACTTCCAGAATCTGACGTCGGGCTTCCAGGTCGGCGACACCGGGGCGCTGCTGAAGGGCTCGCTCCTGAGCGATTCGGACGTGACCGTCACGCTCGGCGGTCCGATCCGCACCGCGCCCGTGAAGGGCGGGAAGTGACGCGCGCCGGCGGCTAGGCTACACTCCGCCTCAACCGGGCCCCGGGGACTTCTCGGGGCCCGGTGTTTTTCCCGCGACCGATCGCCCAGGAGAAGGACGACGCCATCGACCCGCTGATCCTCCCTGTGATGCATTCGCACCTCCTCGGCGATCGGCGGCGCGCCGAGGCGTTCCAGTCCGCGATCGCACGCACCGTGCGGCCGGGCGACGTCGTCGTGGACGTCGGCAGCGGCACGGGCATCCTCGCGCTGTTCGCGTGTCAGGCGGGAGCCGCTCGCGTCTATGCGATCGAGCGGCAGCGGAGCCTCGTGCCGGTCATCGAGAGGCTCGCTCGAGCCAACGGCTACGCGGATCGTCTCGTCGTGCGAACGGGCGAGGCGTGTGACGTCGAGCTCCCCGAGCGAGCCGACGTGCTCGTGTCCGAGCTGATCGGGCAGTTCGGCGTGGACGAAGGCGCCGTCCACATCCTCGCCGATGCGGCCGCGCGGTTCCTCCGTCCGGGCGGCCGGCTCGTCCCGGCGACGCTCGATGTGTTCGTCACGCCCGTCGAGTCCAGCGCGGTTCGCGACGCCGCCGAGCCCTGGACGGCGGGCGTCCTGGGCCTCGACCTCTCGGCCGCGAGACCGTGGTTCGCTTCGGCGCTGCACGCGGGGCTGGTGTCGCGCGAGGAGCTGCTCGGCCAGCCTCGGACCATGCTGAGTGTCACGCTCGGCGCATCGCCGGTGCCGCCGCGCACCTGGATCGCCGAGGCCGAGGTCGATCTCGAGCGCGACGGCACCCTGAACGCGCTCGCCGGATGGTTCTCGCTCGGCATGGCGCCCGGCCTCGTGTTCTCGACGGCGCCCGGGGAGCCCGCGACGCACTGGTATCAGGCGCTGCTGCCGCTCGCCGAGCCGCTCACGGTGCGGAGCGGCGATCGGCTCCGATTCACGATCGCCGCCATGCTCGATCCCGCGGCGCCCGTCTGGAGCTGGCGCGGCCACGTGGAGCGCGGCGGCCGATCGTGCGGCGGTTTCGAGCACTCGACGCTGGAAGCCGTGGCCGTGCCGCCGAGCAGCGCGACACCGGACCCGACGTGGCGCATCGAAGCGGCGCGCGAGATCACGACGGCGATCGACGGCCGCACGACGATCGCCGCGCTCGCCGACCATCTGGCCGCGAAGTTCGCCGGCCGCTATCCGTCCCGTGAACGTGCGCTGAGCGAAGTCGCCGCGATTCTCGAGGCGCTGGCGTGAGCCTGACGCCGCTGAAGACCGGCCTGGAGAACGCCATGTACGAGGTCTACGCTCTCAAGTACGCGGAGCGAGACACGCCCGCGTGCCAGTTCTTCTACCGCGAGTCGTCTCACGAGCCCGTCACGCTGCACTACTTCGTCTGGCTCATCCTCGGGGGGCCGCATCCCGTGCTCGTCGACACCGGCTTTCTCGAAGACGAAGCGCGCCAGCGCGGCATCCGCCACTACGTGAGCCCGGCCGCGATGGTCGAGCGCGCGGGCGTCCGAGCCGCGGACGTGCCGATGGTGCTCGCGACGCATCTCCACTACGACCACTGGGCCGGCCACAGCCTGTTTCCCAAGGCGGAGTACTGGGTGCAGCGCGAGGAAGTCGCGTTCTGGACCGGGCCCTGCGCGCGATACGACGTGTACCGGCAGGTCGCGAACCCGGAGTCACTCGCGCGGCTGGTGGCGGTGAATTACGCGGGGCGCATGCGCATCATCGAGGGCGACCGGGAGATCCTGCCGGGCCTGCGCGTGCACCGGGTCGGCGGACACACGGCGGGGCTGCAGATCGTGTCGGTCGAGACCGCGCGCGGCCGCGTCGTGCTCACGTCGGACGCCTCGCACTTCTTCCGCAACGTCGAGCGCTTCCAGCCGGTGCAGATCATCACGAACCTCCCGGAGATGCTCGCGGCGTTCGAGACGATTCATGCGCTCGCCGGTCCGGAGAAGCTGATCGTCGCCGGGCACGACCCCGAGGTCGCGGAGCGCTTCAAGACCGTCGAGCCCGGCATCGTGAGGATCGCCTGATGCTGCGCACGACGATCGTCGGCAGCCTGCCGAAACCGGCGTGGCTCGCGGCGCCCGAGCGTCTGTGGGCGCCGTGGCGTCTCGAGGGCGCCGAGCTCGCCGGCGGTCAGCGCGACGCCGTGCTCGCGGCGCTCAAGATGCAGGAAGCGGCGGGGATCGACGTCGTCACCGACGGCGAGCAGTCGCGCCAGCACTTCGTCCACGGCTTCCTCGCGGCGATCGATGGGATCGACTTCGGCAAGCGCGTGACGATCGGCATCCGCGCCGACCGGTACAAGGCCGAAGTGCCGACGGTGACCGCGCCGATCCAGCGACGGCGCGCGGTCCACGTCGACGAGGTGCGCTGGGCGCGCGCGCACACGCGTCACGGGCTCAAGTTCACGCTGCCGGGACCGATGACGATCGTCGACACGCTCGCCGACGAGCACTATCGCGACCGGCGGCAGCTCGCGTTCGAGTTCGCGCGCGTGCTGAACGAGGAAGCGCGCGAGCTCGAGACCGCCGGCGCCGACGTCGTGCAGTTCGACGAGCCGGCGTTCAACGTCTACATGGACGACGTGCGCGACTGGGGCATCGCGGCGCTCGAGCGCGCGGCCGATGGGCTGCGCTGCACGACCGCCGTGCACATCTGCTACGGCTACGGCATTCGCGCCAACATCGAATGGAAGCAGACGCTCGGCGCCCAGTGGCGGCAGTACGAGTCGACGTTTCCGCTGCTCGCGACGAGCCGCATCGGCCAGGTGTCGGTCGAGTGCGCGAATTCCCGCGTGCCGCTCGAGCTGCTCGGGCTGCTCGGCGGCAAGGACGTGCAGGCCGGCGTCATCGACGTCGCGTCCGAGCGGGTCGAGACGGCCGAGGACGTCGCGGCGTGGATTCGGCGCGTGCTCGAGCACGTGCCCGCCGAGCGGCTGCTCCCGAGCACCAACTGCGGGATGGTTCCGCTCCCGCGGGCGGTCGCGCTCGGCAAGATCCAGGCGCTCGGCGCCGGCGCGCGTCTCGTGCGTCGGGAGCTCGGCGTCCGCGAATGACCCGCGCTCGCGCTCGCGGCATCGCGCTGGGCCGGCGGGGGGCGAGAGGGGACGGATGGGGCGCTCTGTCGACGAGATTTGAGCACCCATCACCGTTTCCGCCGTTCCCACTCACGGCCGTCGCGTCGACATGTCCGTTCACGGGCACGCGCCACCCGCGCCCCATCCGTCCCCTCTCGCCCCCGGCCTGACATTTCCGGCGCGCGGACCCGGCTCTCGCCGAGCCTCGCGCCCCGCGCGCCCACCTCTCGGCCGCGCGGCCGCATGCGCTCTCGCCTCGCGCCCGCTCGCCCGTCGGCCCAGCGCTGCCGCGCGCGCCGGCATCAGCGGGCCAACGCGATGACCGCCAGCCCCGCGAAGATCACCGCCGCGCCGGCGACGCGTGATGCCGGATGGCGCTCTCTCAACGTGACGGCGCCCAAGGCCGCGCCCACGACGATGCTCACCTCGCGCGCGGCCACGACGTAGCTCACCGGCGCCATCGACATGGCCCACATGATCGCGACGTAGCTCGTCATCATCAGCACGCCGATCGTCGCCGTCGCGCGCCACCGCGTGTCGCGGCCCACCAGCACCATGCCTCTCAGGCGCAGGATGATCGTCAGGAACACCGCGTTCGTCGCGAAGACGGCGACCGCGTAGACCGGAACGGGGACGACGCTCACGCCCACCTTGTTCACCAGCGAGTAGCCCGCCGTCATCAGCCCCGTCAGCGCGGCGAAGCCGACGGCCTGGCGCGCTTCGCGGGTCGTCGCGAGCGTGCCGAGCGCCGGGACATGGCTGGCGAAGATGCCGGCGACGACCAGCAGCACGCCCAGCAGGCCCTGGGTCGACACGCGCTCGCCCAGCAGCAGCGCGGCGAGCGGCACGACGATGATCGGCGCCGTGCCGCGTGCGACCGGATACACGAGCGACAGGTCACCGACGCGATACGCGGACGACAGCGCCAGCATGTAGCCCGTCTCGAAGATCGCGGACGCCAGCACGAGCGCCCAGCCCTCGAGCGGAATCTCCGCGAGCGGATACGAGAACAGGAAGGGCATCCCGGCGACGGCGCCGACCACGAGCGCGCCCAGCAGCAGTTCGGGACGGCCGCCTTCGCGCTTGAGCAGCAGGTTCCACGAGCTGTGCACGACCGCGGCGCCGAGGACGAGGAGGACGGCGGCGAGGGGCATCGGCGCGGCGAGCGTATCATCCATCTTCGCGATGCAGTGGCTGGTCGACGGCTACAACGTCATTCGTCGTGAGCCCGATCTCGCGGGCGCGGAGGAGCGCGGGCTGCAGGCCGGACGCGCGGCGCTGCTGCGGCTCGTCGGCGATGCCGCGCGGCGGTCCGGCGAGCGCTTCACGGTGGTGTTCGACGGCGCGCCGGTCGGCGCGCCCGCCGGGTCGGCGGGTCAGGTCGAGATCGTGTTCTCGCGCCCGCCGCAGAAAGCGGACGACGTGCTCAGGACGCTCGCGCAGGGCGCGAGGCCGCGGTGGTGGTGACGTCCGATCGCATGGTGCAGGACGCGGCACGGCGCGCGGGCGCGACGGCCGTCACCGCCGAGGCGTTTCTCGCGGCGCTCGACGCGCCCGGCGCGCCAGATACCGACGATGACACCGGCGATGACGACGGCGATGACGACGACGCGCCGGCGAAGCGCGGCAACCCGCGGCGCGCGTCGCGCGACGAGCGCAACGTGCGGCGCGCGCTGTCGCGGCTGCGCGGGCGGGGCCGCGCATGAAGCGCGAGCCTGCGGCGGCGCGACGGCGCGGGTCGCGCCGCGCGCTGCTCGTCGCCGCGCTCGGATTCGGCACGCTCGACTGGCGCGCCCGCCCGCCGGCGGCCGTCACGATGCTCGGGCGCTGGCTGGATTCGTGGCGTGGCCTCGGCGACGTCGTCGGCGGCATGCGCGTGCAGGGCTTCGACGTCGAGCTGCGCCAGTTCCCGCACGCGTGGCGCGCGAATTTCTACCCGACCGGGATCGCGCACTCCATCGTGATGGGGACGGCCTGGGAGCCGACACCCTGGCGCGCGGTGCAGCGCGCCGCCTGGGCCGCGCTGGCACACGGACGACCGGCCGCCCAGTAGCGGTGCACCTGCACTGTCGCGGGGCAGACGACGTACCGCGCGTCGCCGGAAAGCCGCGCCAATCGGCCGGGCGCACCGGGGAACGGAACTTGCGAAACGGCGCGCCGTGTCCGCCCGATCGCGCCCGCGGGTCCTGGTCATCGACGACGAGGACCCGATCAGGGACCTCCTCGTCGAGTACCTCGAGATGCGCGGCTATGACGCGGAGGGTGCGGCCACGGCCGGCGCCGGCCTCGCGCTCATGCGCGAGCGTCCCGCCGACCTCGTCGTCCTGGACGTCAACCTGCCCGGTGCGATGTCGGGGGTCGATGCCGTGCCGAACTTCGCGCGCGCGGCGGCCGTCGTCGTCGTGAGCGGCACCGAAGACGCGGATCTCGCGCGCGCCACCGTCCGGCGCGGCGCCTTCGGCTATGTCACGAAGCCGTTCGAGCTCGAGCGGTTTCTCGGGGTCGTCGAGGCCGCCCTGCTGCAACGCGGCACGACCCCGCCGTAGGGCTTGACGATCGCGTGGCGCCGTCCCGCGGACCGGTGTACTCTCTGCGTTGAACGCCCCGCCGGCAACAAGGAGTCCTGCCAATGGACATGAACGCGCGCTTGGCCGAGTCCCAGCCTCTCATCGAACGTACGGCCCTTCTGTGCGCAGCGTCGGAAAGCCTCTGCGCCGAGAGCGAGGCCATCCGCCAGTCCACCAAGGAAGCGATTGCGGACGCCTGGCGTGCCGTGGATCGCCAGCGGCGTCTCGTCGCCGCCGCGCAGCCCGCCGCTCTCGAAAGCACGCCGGAAGCCTGACCGTCCGCGGCTGATCGGGCGCCCACCGAGTAGCGCGCCGCGCGATCCGCCCGGTATCATGGAGCCGAAGGGGCGCCCCGGATGTTCCCGGGGCGCCTCCTATCCGAAGCGGGAGGACCATGGCCAAGGACGCGTTCGCGCTCGATGCGAAGTACCGTCAAGAACACGGCGTCATCTTCCTCTCCGGCATCCAGGCGCTCGTCCGCCTGCCCCTCGACCAGCACCGCGCCGACCGGCGCCGCGGCCTGAACACCGCAACGATGATCTCCGGCTACCGGGGCTCGCCGCTCGGCGGGCTGGATCTCACGCTCGAACGCAATCAGCCACTGCTGGACGAGCACCACGTCCGGTTCATCTCCGGCGTGAACGAAGACCTCGGCGCGACGGTCGTCTACGGCAGCCAGCTCGCGAACCTGTTCCCCAGGCCGAAGTACGACGGCGTCCTCGGCATGTGGTACGGCAAGGGGCCGGGCGTCGACCGCACGGGCGACATCTTCAAGCACGCGAACTACGCCGGGGTCGGCCGGCACGGCGGCGTGCTGGCGCTCGCCGGCGACGATCCGCTGTCGAAGTCGTCCACGCTGCCCACGCATTCCGAAGTCGCGTTCTTCGACGCGCTCTTCCCGGTGCTCTTTCCGGGCAACGTCCAGGAGATCCTCGATCTTGGCCGCCTCGGCTTCGAGCTCTCCCGGTACTCCGGCCTCTGGGTCGGGTTCAAGATCGTCACGAACGTCGCCGACGAGGTCGGGAGCGCGGAAGTCGGTCCGGACCGCGTCACGATCGTCGACCCCGGATTCACGTTCGACGGCAAGCCATGGCGTCACACGCAGAACCCGACGCTGCTCCCGCCCCACAGTCTCGAACTCGAGCGCGAGATCCACTACGGCCGCCTGGAGGCGGCGAAGGCGTTCGCCGCGGCGAACGGTGTGAACCGCGTCACCGTGCCCACGCCGAACGCGTGGCTCGGCATCGCCGCGGCCGGCAAGACGTACTACGACCTTCGCCAGGCGCTCGCCGAGCTCGGTCTCACCGACGGCGAGCTCCGCCGCTACGGCATCCGGCTCCTCAAGGTCGGCATGCTCTTTCCGATGGAGCCCGGCATCGTGCGGGAGTTCGCCCGCGGGCTCGAAGAGATCCTCGTCATCGAGGAGAAGCGCGCGTTCGTCGAGCTCTTCGTCCGCGACGTGCTCTACAACGCGCCCGACCGGCCGCGCATCGTCGGCAAGCGCGATCTCGAGGGCCGCCCGCTCGTTCCCGCGCAGGCCGAGCTGGACTCGGACCGTATCGCACAGATCGTCGCGGCGCGGCTCGAGCCGCGTGTGCAGCGCGATTCGATCACCGCCCGCGTCGCGCTCCTCGAAGCGCTGCGCGAGCGTCCGGCCCCGCTGACGCTCGCGCGCCAGCCGTTCTTCTGTTCCGGCTGCCCGCACAACACGTCGACGCGCGTGCCCGACGGATCGATCGCCGCGGCCGGCATCGGGTGCCACGGGATGACGCTCATGATGCCGGAGCGCCGCACCATGGGCCTGACGCACATGGGCGGCGAGGGCGCGCAGTGGGTCGGCATGGCGCCGTTCTCCGGTCTCGATCACATGTTCCAGAACCTCGGCGACGGCACGATGTTCCACTCCGGATCCCTGGCGATCCGGCAGGCCATCGCCGCCGGCACGAACGTCACCTACAAGATCCTCTACAACTCCGCGGTCGCGATGACCGGCGGGCAGGACGCGGCCGGCGCGATGCCGGTGCCCGAGCTCACGCGGCAGCTCGAAGCGGAGGGCGTGAAGAAGATCCTCGTCGTCACCGACGAGCCGGACAAGTACCCGAGCGATACGGCGTGGGCCGCGGGCATCGAGGTCTGGCACCGCGACCGGCTCGACGAAGCGCAGCGCGTGCTGCGCGAGACGCCGGGGGTCACGGCGCTCATCTACGATCAGCGGTGCGCCGCCGAGAAGCGCCGGCTCCGCAAGCGCGGCAAGCTGCCCGATCCGGCGATGCGCGTGTTCATCAACGAGGCGGTGTGCGAAGGCTGCGGCGACTGCGGCACGAAGTCGAACTGTCTCAGCGTGCATCCGGTCGACACGGAGTTCGGGCGCAAGACGCAGATCCACCAGTCCTCCTGCAACAAGGACTACTCGTGCCTGAAGGGGGACTGCCCGTCGTTTCTCACGGTCGTCCCGCGCGGCGAGCCGAAGAAGAAGGCCCCGGCGCGATTCACCATCGATCGGGAGCTGCCGGACCCGACGCCGCGCGTGCCGCGCGATGCGAGCGTCTTCATGATGGGCATCGGCGGGACGGGTGTGGTCACCGTCAACCAGATCCTCGGCACCGCGGCCCTGCTCGACGGCCGCCATGTCCGCGGGCTCGATCAGACGGGCATGTCGCAGAAGGGCGGCCCGGTCGTCTCGCATCTCAAGATCTTCGAACGCCCGGTCGAGGTCGCGAACAAGATCTCGGCCGGCGAGGCCGACTGCTACATCGGCTTCGATCTGCTCGTCGCGACGTCGCCGGTCAACCTCGACCACGCCCGCCCGGACAAGACGCTCGCGGTGATCTCGACGAGCCAGGTGCCGACGGGCGCGATGGTGACGTCGACGGACGTGCACTTCCCGGACTCGGGCGGCCTGCTGACGTCGATCAATCGCGTGACGCGCAAGGACGAGAACGTCGTCATCGACGCGATCGGCCTCGGCGAGACGCTGTTCGGCGACCACATGGCCGCGAACATGATCATGCTCGGCGCCGCGTTCCAGGCGGGGGCGCTTCCCGTCAGCGCGGCGGCCATCGAGCAGGCCATCGCGCTGAACGGTGTGTCCGTCACGATGAACACGCAGGCCTTCCGCGCCGGGCGGCTCGCGGTCGCGGATCCGGCGTGGCTCGCGTCGGTGAAGCCGCGGCGGCTCGGCGCCGTCGAGACCGCACCCGTGCTCACCGCCGAGGCGCGCGCGCTCGTCGGCCAGGCCGGCGCCGGCGGCGAGCTCGAGCGGCTGCTCGCGATCCGCGTGCCGGAGCTCATCGCGTATCAGAACGCGGCGTACGCGCGTGCGTACGTCGACGTCGTGCGGCGCGTCGCCGAGGCGGAGCGCGCGCGCATGCCGGGCGAGACGCGACTGGCGGAAGGTGTGTCGCGCCATCTCTTCAAGCTCATGGCCTACAAGGACGAGTACGAGGTGGCGCGCCTGCATCTGAAGTCGGACGTCGCCAGGGCGCTGGCCGCCGAATTTCCCGACGGCGCGGAGGTGCGCTACAACCTCCACCCGCCCATGCTCCGCGCGCTCGGCTGGAAGACGAAGATCCCGTTCGGCAAGTGGTTCGACGGCGCGTTCCGTGCGCTGGTCGCGATGCGCTCCGTGCGCGGCACGGCGCTGGATCCGTTCGGTCGCGCGCACGTCCGTCGCGTCGAGCGTGCGCTGCCGGGCGAGTACCGCGCGCTGATCGACAAGGCGCTCGTCGACCTGTCGCCGGACACGTATGAGCGCGCGGTGAGGCTCGCGAACCTGCCCGATCTGATCCGCGGCTACGAGGACATCAAGCTCCGTAATATCGATCGGTTCCGCGAAGAGGTGCGTGCGCTGGGGTTCTGACCGCACCCCCCTGAGCCGCGCCTCACTGGCACCCCCGTTGCTCCCTCCGGGGAGTTTCGAGGAGGTGCCTATGAAACGCCTGGTGGCGGTTCTCGCAATCGTCGTGCTGTCGGCGGCACCCGTGCTCGTCGCCGACGCCAATCACTCCAACGCCGGTCAGCGACTCTCGCATGGTGAGTGGTCGATCCCGGCGGATCACCAGTACCAGAGCTACCGGCCGGAGAGCGGCCAGTACACGGCCCTGCAGGCGACGCAGGTGCTCGACCATCTGACGGCGGGCGGGTGGGTCTACGACCAGACCGACAATCTCTGGGTGCAGCACCCGAGTGTCGGCAAGAACCCGCTCTACCTCGCCGGTACGGCGCCGGCCCAGGGGCAGACCGCGGCCGCGAGCGGCTGGCAGCGCATCCACGGCACGGTGCAGTCCGTCCAGGGACCGACGCTGACGATGCGGGCCGACGACGGCCGAACCCTGACCGTCGACATGGCGCAGGTCAGTCCGAACGTCCAGCGCGCGATCACCGTCGGTGAGGGCGTCGAGGTGATCGGCCACTACTCGCCGCCGGCCAACCAGCAACACGTCGCGGCGCGGTGGATCCAGCAGGACAGCTCGAACCCGGCGCGCGGCGGCCGCATCCTCGGCTCGGCGCAGCCGCCGGCTCCTGCGGCGCAGGCGCCGGCGCCCGCGGCTTCTCCCGGCGCGTCTGCGGCGGCCAAGCCGCCGGGCGGCAAGGTCGACGAAAAGGGCTGGCAGCGCATTCACGGCAAGGTCGAATCCGTCTCCGGCTCGACGCTGCGGCTGAAAGCCGACGACGGCCGCAACATCAGCGTCGACCTGTCGAAGGTGAACCCGAACGTGCGGCAGGGCCTGACGCAGGGCGAGGGCGTCACCGTGATCGGGCACTACGACAAGGACCGCAATCACGTCGACGCGCAGTTCATCCAGCAGGAACGGGCCGGCGGCGCGGCGTCGCCGAAGACCGAGCCGAAGAGGAAGTAGCGATGACCGCGTTGAAGAACCTCGGCATCGGCCTCGTCGTGGTGGCCATGACGGTGGCGGCGGTCGCCGTGGCGAGCGCCGAGCCGCTGCGGACGACCGACGGCACGCGGGTCAGCGACAGGGCGTGGGAACGTGTGCACGGCACCGTCGAGTCCGTCTCGGGCTCGACGATGAAGCTCAAGGCCGACGACGGCCGCGTGATGACCGTCGACATGACGGTCGTGAGTCCGATGGTTCAGGCGGTGCTGGCCCCGGGCGACCGCGTCACCGTGATCGGCAGCGTCGGGAAGGACCGCGCGACCGCCCAGTACATCCGGCACGACGAGCCGCTCCAGGCCTCGCCGAAGACGGAACCGAAGAACTAGGTCAGTCCTCCCGCGGCGCGGCCCGCCACTGCTTGACGGCGCCGCGCCGCTTCTTCTGCTCGATCCGCGCGGTCTTCGCGGCCACCGACGGCCGCGTCTTCTTCCGCTTCTTCGGTCGCACGAGCGCGGCGTGGATCAGCTCCGCGACTTTCGCGCGCGCGTCCTCGAGATTGCGCGCCTGGTTGCGTGTGACCTGGCTGGTGACGAGCAGGCGGCCGTCGGCGTCGAGCCGGTGCCGCGCGAGCGTCGCGAGCCGTGCGTGCGCGTCGGGCGCGAGCCCTTCGACGCGATCGAGCTCGACACGCAGCTCGATCTTGGTCGCGACCTTGTTGACGTTCTGGCCGCCCGGCCCGGACGCGCGCACCGCGCGGACGGTGATGGCGGTGGCGGGGACGGAAACCGCCTCCGAGACGACGATCGACTCCGGCATGGGGCGGCAGTGGCGGCGTTACGGAGGCGGGTTGCCGTTGCCCCGGCCCTTGATCAGGGCATCGAGACGAGCGACGAGCGCCCTGATCTCAGCCGACAGCTGGCGTTGTTCCTCGGCCAGGTCCCGTAGCGCCTGCTGGACCTCGATCTGTCCCTCGGCCACCGCCCGCAGCACCCGCTGGACCTCGAGCTGTCCCTCGGCTAGCGCCCGAAGCACCTGCTGGACCTCGAGGTGTTGCTCACGGAGACGCAGATCGATCTGCGTGAACCGCTCCTCGTGCAGCCGGTTGGCCTCGCGGAGGAGCCGGATCATCTCTTCGCTGGACTCGCGGTTCGGCAGGCCGCGGAACCCGGCGATCAGGGTCGTCTTGAGATCGCCGAACCCGGCCCGCATCTCACCGCGCATGCCGGTCATGTCGGCGCCGAGCGACGTCAGGTCCTGGTGCAGAGCATTCAGCGTCACGTCGTGCCGGTCGGGATCAGCCACGATCCAAGCGTACCATCCGGCGATCCGTGCGGTCAGTGTCTCCGGTTCGAGACAGTGACGGGCGTTCGCGCCGGTTACCTGCGAGGTGGCGCGGGTCTCGACGGCTCGGCGGGCCGCTGCGGTTGCGCGGGCGGCTGCTGCGGTGCCGTTCCCGGTCTCGGTGTCTCGACGAGCGTCGGCGTCAGCACGACCGGCGACACGCCGCACCCCGTCTTCTGCACTTCCTGCTTGAGCGCGCGCTTCTGATCGTCCCCGAGGTTCGAGGAATCGACGCGAGCGGCGAGGAGCTGCTGCGAGCCGCTGCCCCAGCTCCAGTGCAGGTTCTCGATGTCGACCTCGTCACCGTACCGGCGCCTGTGAATGCCGTGAACGAGCTCTCGTTGACGGTCGCGGACGCGCCGTTCGTCAGCTTGATGTTGTAGCCGCTGACGGTCATCGTGCAGGACCCCGCGCACGACGGCGCGGCGCTGAGATTGAGCGACGCCCCGCTGGCGAGGTCGCCGAACGCCGGTCCCGTGATCACGAACACGCCGCCGCCCAGGACCTTGATCAGCGCGCCGCTCGAGATCGTCATCGAGCTCGCCACCGCGAGGAGCTTCGCCGACGGCACGTTCAGCACGCCGCCCGAGACGCTGAACGCGGCGCCGCTGTTCACGGTGAGCGACGCGTTCGAGAGCGCGATCGCGTTGCCGAGCGACGTCACCGTGCTGGTGCCGCCGATGCTCATCAGCGACGTGCTCGTGGTCATCGTCGCGGTCGTCAGCTTCAGGAGCTGGTTCGTCTTGAGCGTGGTCGACCCGGATGTCGTGAGCAGCGCGCCCGGGACGGCCGCCCCCGCCCCCCCGTGCAGCGGCTTGTCCGTCGACGTCGCGGCCGTCAGGTCGTAGATCGCGTCGCTCGCACCGGTCGCGACGGCATGTGTGCCCGACGAGAAGTTGTCGAGGATCGCACTCGTGGCGGCCACTACGGTGCCGCCGGCGCCGACCGTCATCCGGCCCGTGTTCGTCCCGCCGCTGGAAAACGTGATCGTCCCGCTCTGGACCTCGATCGCTCCGCTGTTGTCGAACGTGAGGCCGGCGCCGAACGAAGTGACCCCTGTCGCAATGGTCTTCCGGAGCGTACCGGCGTTGCTGACCGTCTCCGTCGAGCCACCGTCGCCGTTGAACGTCCGGTCATTCTGGATGAGGAAGAGCGCGCCGCTCTTGTTGTCGAACACGGTGAACGTGCCGCCCGAGCCGCCGGCGTTGATGTCACTGGCACCCGACCACGTGGCGGTGCCCTTGTTGGTGATCAGACGCTGGAGTCCAGGACCCGTGCCTTGTATGGCGAGCGTGGCGCCGGTGTCGATGACGGTCGAGCCGGAGCCGGTCTGGCTCCCGCCCGACCACGTCATGGTTCCCGTAACGGTGAGCGTGCCCGAACCGGTGAGCGTGCCGCTCGGGACCTCGAGGTTCTGCGCCGAAACCGTGCCCGTCACCGTGAGCGTCGACGACCCGACGATGCGGGCGCTGCCGGCGCCGCTGATCGCGGTGCCGGTGTCGAGCGTGTATCCGGCGGTGAAGTCCACGGACGCCCCGCTGGCGAGCGTGAACGCGCCGTTGCTGGTGCCGCCGCCGGTGAGCGCGAGGCGTCCGCTCTGGATGTCGACGGTGCCGCCCGAGAGGTTCGTGAACGTCACGCCGGTGGCGATTGTCGTCGTGCCGGTGGCGGTCGTCTTCCGGAGCGTGCCGGCGTTCCGCACCGTCTCGTTCGATCCGCCGTCGCCGGTGATCGTCGAGTCGTTCTGGACGTGGAAGAGCGCACCGGCCTTGTTGTCGATGACGAACAGCGTGCCGCCGGAGCCACCAGCGCTGAGGTTGCCCGCGTCCGTACCCCAGGTCGCGGTCCCGAGGTTCGCGATCTGTCGCTGAAGCGTCTTGGCACCGGCGCCGGTGATCGTGAGCGACGAGCCACTCAGCACCGTCGTCCCGCCCGACGTCCCCTGCATGCTGCCGCCGGACCACGCCAGGGAGTCGGTGACGTAGAGCGTGCCGGTCCCGTCGATGGCGCCGCTTGCGAGCGAGAGCTTGTTACCGTAGACGGAGCCGCTGACGGACAGCGTGCCGCCGTTCACGCGGTACAGGCCGGCGCCGGTGATCGCCGTCGCCGTTGCGAGCGAGTGTGTGCCGCCGGTCAGGTTGACCGTCGTTCCGGAGTTCAGCGCGAGCGTCCCGCTGCTCGAGCCGCCGCCGCCTGCGCTGATCGTGCCCGCCATGACCGCGCTGTACCCGCTGTGGTTGAAGGGCCCCGAGAGAGTCAGCGAGCCCGTCTGGATGTCGAGCGTGCCGCCCGGGTTGTCGAAGCTGACGCCGCTGCCGAAGGTCGTCGCACCGGCCGCGGTCGTCTTGCGCAGCGTGCCGGCGTTCTTGAAGGTCTCGAGACTCCCGCCGTCCCCGCTGAAGGTCTGATCGTTCTTCATCAGGAAGAGGCCGCCGGCGCGATTCTCGAAGACGACGAGTGTCCCGCCGGAGCCGCCCACCGAGATGTTTCCGGCGTCCTGCCATGTCGTCGTGCCATTGGCGGAGATCGTGTAGCCGCTGATCGTCTTCGTGCCGGCGCCGCTGAGCGTCAGCGTGCCGGTCGCGTTGAGCGTGCCGCCACCGCTCATCGTGCCGCCGGTCCACGTGAACCCGCTGCCGTCGACGCGCGGCGAGCCCGAGAGCGTGCCGCCGGCGAGCTCGAAGTTGTCGGCCGTGATCACGCCGCTCATCGAGCTCGATCCCGCGGTCATCCGGTTCTGGCCCGCGCCCGTGAACGTCGTGCCGCTGTTGAACGTCTGGTTGCCGGTAAAGGTGATCGTCGAGCCGGAGGCGGCCGTGAAGGTGCCGCCGTGTGTCCCCGGGCTCTGCAGCGCGAGCGCTCCGCTCTGGATGTCGACCAGGCCGGAGTTGTTGAACGTGAGCGTCGAGCCGAACGTCGTCGTCCCGGTCGCGGTCGTCTTCCGCACGGTCCCGGTGTTGGCGAACGTCTCCTGGCTTCCGCCATCGCCCGTGAACGCCCGGTCGTTCTGGATGTGGAACAACGCGCCGGTCTTGTTGTCGAAGACAGTGAACGTCCCGCTGGACGCACCCGCGTTGATGTCACCGAGCCCGGACCACGTGGTCGTCCCGAAGTTCGTGTTCGTGCGCTGCAGCGCCTTGGCATTGTCGCCGCTGATCGCGAGGTTCGCGCCGCTGGCAATCACGGTGGCGCCGGACGTGTTGCCCTGGATTCCGCCGGTCCACGTGAGCGTTCCGCCGATTCTCAGCGTGCCCGTCCCGGTCAGCGTCGCTCCCGTCGGCAGCTCGACATTGTCGGCGCGCACGTCGCCGCTGATCGTGAGCGTGGGCGAGCTGACGAGGCGGGCCGCTCCCGCGCCGCTGATGACGGTGCCGTTGTCGAGCGTGTAGCCGGCGGTGAAATCGACGGACGTGCCCGACGCGACCATGAAGCCGCCGTTGCTGGTGCCGCCGCCGCCGATCGCCAGGCGCCCGGTCTGGATGTCGACGCCGCCGCTCGCCTGGTTGGTGAAGGTGACGCCGCTGCCGATCGTCGTCGTCCCAGCGCCTGCCGACTTCTTCAGCGTGCCGGCGTTGCGTACCGTCTCCGCCGAGCCGCCGTCGCCCGAGATCGTGCCGTCCGTCTGGATGTCGAACACGCCGCCGCGGAGGTTGTCCACGACGAAGAGCGTTCCACTCGACGAGTTCGCATTGATCGCTCCGCCGGTCCACGTCGTCGTGCCGGCGTTCGTGATCTGGCGTCCGAGGCCCTTGGCGTCGCCACCGCTGATCGTGAGCGACTTGCCGGCGAGGATGACCGTCGTGCCCGACGTCGTCGACATGTTGCCGCCGGACCACGTCATCGAGCCGGTGACGTACAGCGCGCCGCTCCCGGAGAGGGTGCCGCTGGCGATCTCGAGCGTCTGACCGGCGACGGTGCCGCTGACCGACGCCGTGCCGCCGCTGACGCGGTAGAGTCCGGCGCCCGTGATCGTGGTGCCGCCGGCGAGCGAGTGGGTGCCGCCCGTCAGGTTGAGCGTCGTCCCCGCGCTCAGCGCGAGGCTGCCGCTGCTCGACCCGCCGCCGCCGGCGTTGACGGTGCCCGCCGTGATCGCGCTATTGACGGTGTGGTTGAAGCTGCCGGCGACGGTGAGGGAACCGGTCTGGACATCGAGCGTGCCGCCCGCGTTGTCGAACGTGACACCGGAGTTGAAGGTCGTCGTCCCGCTCGCCGTGGTCTTGCGCACGGTGCCGGCGTTCTTGAACGTCTCGGCGCTGCCGCCGTCGCCCGTGAAGCTCGCGTCGTTCTGGACCAGGAAGAGGCCGCCGGCCCGGTTGTCGAGGACGACGAGCGTCCCGCCTGAGCCGCCCGTGGCGATGTTCGAGGCGCCGCTCGTCCAGGTCATCGAGCCGGTATTGGCGAGCGTATAGCCGGAAATCGACTTCACGGTGGCGCCGTCGATCGTGAACGTCCCGGTCGACGTCAGCGTCCCGCCGCCGCTCATCGTCCCGCCCGTCCACGTGAAGCCCGAGCCGCTCACGTGCGCGGTGCCGGACAATGTCCCGCCGCTCAGTTTGAAATTGTCGGCGGTGACGTAGTTGTTGAAGGAGCTGCTGCCGGCGCTCATCTCGTTGACGCCGGGCCCCGTGAACGCCGTCCCGCCATTGAACGTCTGGTTGTTCGTGAACGTGATGGCCTTGCCGGACGCGGCGTTGAAGGTGCCGGTGTGCGTGCCGGTGCTGTTGAAGGTGATCGAGCCGCTCTGGGCGTCGACGGCACCGGAGTTGTCGACGATCAGGCCGCTGCCGAACGTGGTGGTTCCGGTCGCCACCATCTTCTTCAGCGTCCCGGCGTTCGTGAAGGTTTCGAGGCTTCCGCCGTCGCCGTTGAACGTCTGGTTGTTCTGGATGTCGAAGATCGCGCCTGACTTGTTGTCGAAGACGACGAGGGTCCCGCCCGAGCCGCCGGCCGTGATGTCGCCGGCGTCGGTCCACGTCGTCGTCCCGGAGTTGTTGATGCGGCGGGACAGCGATTTCGCACCGGAGCCGCTGATGTCGAGCGTGGCGCCGGACGTGATCTCGGTGATGCCCGATGTCGTCGTCTGCGTCCCGCCGCTCCACGAGTAGCTGTCGAGGACGGTCAGCGTCGAGCCGCCGCTCAGCGTCCCGCTGCTATGGGTGACGCTCGAGTACGTCTCGTTGGCGTTGACCGCGTAGTCCGGCGGGAGCGTGAGCGACGGGAAGTCACCGAGCCGCAGCTTGCTCGAGGCGCCGTCCAGCACGATGAGGGCCTTCGTCTCGCCGAGTGCCACGTTGGTGGCGTCGACGACCGTGTTCGAGCCGCTGAGGCCGGTGAACGGATCGTAGTCGGACTTGACGACGACGTTGCCCGCGCTCGCGCCTCCCGTCAGCTGGATGCCGAACTTCGCGCCGGTCTCGGGGTCCGTGAGCACCACGCCGCAGGGCCCGTCGCACGACGGCGCGTCATCGAGCCTGAGCTTGTTCGTCCCGCTGGCGCCGAACGCGCCGAGGGCGCCGGTGAACCTGAAGACCGAGCTGCCCGCGATCATCACGAGCGGTCCGCTGGCGATCGTCAGCGTGCTGCCGCCGTCCAGCGACAGGAGGTTTCCGCCTTTGATCTCGACGAGGCTTCCGCCGGCGACGTTGACGAGGTTGCTGCCGCTGACGGTGAGCGAGCTGCCTCCGGTGAGGCGCGCGAGCGCGTCGGTGCCGAGGTCGCCGGAGAGCTCCGCCTTCTGGACGAGCTTCACGAGATCGGTGCCCGACGTCAGCGAGCTTCCACTCGACAGCGCGGCGACCGGCTTCGACACCTCGAGCAGCGCGGTGTCGAGCTTCACGGCCTGCTTCGTGTCGACCGTCGCGCCAGAAGCCGTCACGAGCGCATCGGGGATCGCGCAGCTCGGGCAGGCGCCGGCGCCGCGCAGCGGGCGGTCCGTCCCGACCACGAGCGAGACACCGTCCACCGTCTTCGTCGTCGTGGCGCTGCCGGTGAGGTCGTAGATCGCCTGGCCGGACGTGTTCGCGATCGCGTGCGTGCCGCTCGAGACGTTCACGAGGATCGCGGAGGACCCGGCGACCAGCGTGGCGCCGGCGTCGACGGTTAGACGACCGCGGCTGCTGCCGCCATCGCCGCTCGCGCCGATCTGGAGCGTGCCCGACTCCACGTGCACGATGCCCTGGTTGTTGAAGTCGACCGCGCCGGCGCCGAGCGGATCGGCGCCGATGGTGGCCGTGCCAGTGCCGGTGGACTTCGTCACCGTGCCCGTGCTGGTGACCGTCGCGGTCGCACCCCCGGCGCTGCTCGCGATGTCGAGGTCACCCTGGATCGTGAACGTGCCGCTGTTGGTCAGTGTGGCGCCGCCGCCCAGCAGCAGGCGTCCGGCGCTCCACGTCGCGCCTGGCGTCGAAAGCGTGCGGCCACCGACGAGGCTCTTGTCCGCGGCGCCGGAGATCGTGAGCCCGCCGGTCGTCGTCGTCGTGCCGGCGCCGGTCGTCGTCCCGCCCGACCACGTCGTGGCGCCATTGACGGTCAGCGTGCCCGTGCCGCCGAGCGTGCCGCCCGACAGCGTGAGCGAGCCGTCGAGCGTGGGCGAGTTGTCGAAGTTGACCGTGGCCCCGCTGATGGTCGTGCTGCTCGCCGTCGGGTTGAAGGTCGCGCCCGCGGCGATCGTGCTGGTGCCGCCGCTGAACACGACGCCGGACGTGGTGACGATGGAGATGCCGGTCAGGGTGTGCGTGCCGCCGGAGAACTCGAGCGTGCCGGCGCCGGTGAAGCTGCCGGAGTGCGTGCCGCCGTCCTGGAGTCGCAGGGTGCCGGCCTTGACCTGCACGGTGCCGTCGTTGTTGAAGGTGACCGCGCCCGGATCCGAGCCGATCGTCGCGACGCCGGTGCCGGTCGACTTTTCCAGCGTGGCGCCGCCCGCATTGGTGAACGTGGCGCCGCTGCCGTCGCTCGCGATGTCGAGGTCGCCGGCGATCGTGAACGTGCTGGTGTTCGTGAGGGTGGCGCTGCCGCCCATGACGAGGCGCCCGCTGTCGAGCGACGTCGGCCCGGACGCGCTCAGTGTGCGCTGGGTGAGGGTCTTGTCCCCGGCGCCCGAGAGCGTGAGCCCGCCCGCCGTGGTGGTGTTCCCGGTGCCGGCCATCGTGCCGCCCGACCACGTCGTCGCGCCATTGACCGTCACCGTCCCGCTGCCGCCGAGGGTGCCGCCCGAGAGCGTGAGCGATCCGCTGAGCGTGGGCGAGCTGTCGAAGCTGACCGTGCCGCCGCTGATGGTGGTGCTGCTGGCGGTCGGATTGAACGTCGCGCCCGCGGCGATCGTGCTGGTGCCGCCGCTGAACACGACGTCGGACGTGGTGACGCTGGAGGTGCCGGTGAGGCTGTGGGTGCCGCCGGAGAACTCGAGCGTCCCGTCGCCGATGAAGCTGCCGGAGTGGGTGCCGCCGTCGGCGAGGACGAGGGTGCCGGCCTGGACGTCGACGGTGCCGGCGTTGTTGAACGTCACCGTGCCGGCGCCCGCCGTGTTGGCGCCGATCGTGGCGGCGCCGGCACCCGAGGACTTCTGGATGGTCGCGCCGCTGTGGTTGTCGAACGTGGCGGTCTCGCCGGTGGCCGTGCTCGCGACCTCGAGGTCGCCCTGGACGTCCCACGTGCCGCGGTTGGCGATCGTCGCGCTGCCGCCCAGAAGCAGTTGGCCGCCCGACCAGTTGACCGTGCCGTGGTTGTCGAGAGTCCGCCCGCCGTCGAGCGTCTTGTCGTCGGCGCCGGAGATGGCGAGCGCGGCGCCGGTTTCGATCTTCGTCGTGCCGGTGCCGGTCATCGTGCCGGCCGTCCACGTCGAGTCCGCACTGGAGAAGCTGAGGATCCCGGTGCCGGCGAGCGTGCCGCCGCTCTGCGTGAGCTTCCCGTGGCTCGTGTCGCTGTTCCCGGTGTGGTCCGAGCCGTCGGCCACGTTCACGTCTGTCGTCGTTTCCTCGGTCGGACACGTGTTCGTGCACGTGCAGGAGGTGCAGCTGCTCGTGGGCGTGACGGCGTCGTTCTGCACCGTCTGCTTGTTGCTCACCGGCGGCTCGTTGCTCGGCTCTTCCGTCTTCTCCGGCTCGCTCGCCGCCTGCGTGGTCTCGCCCGTCGTCGTGTCGGTCGTCGTCGTGCCCGTGCCGAGGATCGTGTTCATGAGCGTGACCGTCGTCTGGACCGCCTGCTCCTTCAGCTCCTCGGCGTTGGCCGCGGCGGTGTGCTGCATGCTCGACGACGAAAGCCCGGACGTGACCTGCGACACCTGCGACGGCGGAATCGGATCGACGCGCGGCGTCGCGCTGCCGGCGGCGGAGAAGCGCTGGAGCACGCCGATCGTCTGCGGCGGGCTGACTGGCCTTCCCGTGCCGGGGTCGAAGGAGAACGCCTCGACGCTGCCGCTGATGACCGAGAAGGTCGTGACGACGCCATCGCCGCCGCCGATCTGCGCCGAGGCCCGGAGAACTTCGGCGACGACCACGGTGCCGCGCACGCCGGCGATGGCGTTCGGCGTGCGGATCTCGACGGAGTCGCCCGGCTTCATCTTTTCCCGCGCGACGGCGAGGGCGATCTTTCCCGAGTCGAGCGCGATGGTCGACTTGCCGGGGACCTCGGTGATGGTGAGCGTGGAGCGCTCGCGGACGGTGACGACGGCGCTGCCGCCGAGCAGCAGGCGCGCGAACGCGCGGTCGCCCGTCGTGATCTTGTCCTGAGTCAAACGGCGGGTGCAATTTCGTCAAATACGTGCCATTTCGGCGATTTGCCGCCCCCCGCCCGGCGCGGATAATGGCGGGGCATGCCCCGCCTACCTGTCCTGACGGCTGCGATCCGTCGACGCCTGACCGCCGTCGCGCGCGGGGAGATGCCCGCCGACCTCTATGTACGCGGCGGGACGGTGCTGAACGTCTACACGGGCGAGATCTACCCCGCGAACGTCGCGGTCACCGGCGAACGGATCGCCTACGTGGGGCTGCGCGAGGACGTGATCGGCGCGCGGACCCGGGTGCTCGACGTACGCGGACGGGTGATCGTCCCCGGCTACATCGACCCGCACGTCCACCCGGCGCATCTCGTCACGCCGTCGGCGCTGGCCCGCTACATCCTGCCGCTCGGCACGACGACGCTCTTCGCCGACACGCTGCAGTTCTGGGAGCTCGGCGGCCTCGAAGGCTTTCGCGTCGTCGCCGACGCGCTCGCGCGCAGCCCCGTGAAGTTCTTCTGGATGATCCGGCCGCACGGACAGTCGCGCACCACCGACGAGGCGCGGCGGTTTCCGCTCCGCGCGCTCGACGCCGCGCTCGCGCATCCGTGGACCGTCGCGGTGGGCGAGGTGACACGCTGGCCCGACGTGGTCGCCGGGGACCGCGCGCTCTTCGCGCGCCTCGCGCTTGCCGAGCGGCGGCGCCTGCGCGTCGAAGGCCACACCGCCGGCGCGTCCGGCGAGAAGATCGCCGCGATCGCGGCGGGCGGTCTCACGTCGGATCACGAGCCGATCACCGCCGACGAAGTGCTGGAGCGCGCGCGTCACGGCATCGCGGTGATGCTGCGCGAATCGTCGCTGCGTCCGGACCTCGCCGGCCTGCTCGACGCGCTCAAGCAGGCCCCGGCCCTCGCGTCGCGCGTGATGCTCACGGCCGACGGCGCGATGCCGGCCTTCGTCCGCGCGCACGGCTTCATCGACCATTGCCTGCGCGTGGTGCTCGACCGCGGCGTCGAGCCGATCGACGCGTATCGCATGGCGACGCTGAACCCGGCGACGTACTTCGGTCGCGACGGCGATCTCGGCGGCGTCGCGCCGGGCCGCTTCGCCGACATCTGCGTGCTGCCGGATCTCGCCGAGCCGCGGCCGGAGATCGTCATCGCGCGCGGACGCGTCGCGGGTGTCGAGGGCCGTCTCGAGACGACCGTCGGCGAGGTGCCGTGGCCGCGCGTGTTCCGGTCACGGCGCGCGCGGCTCGCGGTGCGATGGCGCGCGCGGCCCGACGACTTCGCGCTGCCGTCGCGCGCGACGTATCCGGTGATGCGGTTCGTCAGCGCGGTCATCACGCGCCGCGACGACCGCGCGCGCGAGCCCGGCGATCTCTACGCCGCGCTGATGGATCGCGAAGGCCGCTGGGTGGCGCCCGGCCTCGTCGGCGGCCTCGGGGGCGGCATCGACGGCGTCGCGTCCACGATCACCACCGACTTCAACGTCCTGGCGCTCGGCCGCGAACCGGCGAGCATGGCGCGCGCCGTGAACCGGCTGCTCGAGCTCCACGGCGGGCTGGTGCTGGTGGACCGCGGCGAGATCGCGTTCGAGATGGCGCTGCCGCTCGGCGGCCTCATGAGCCGGCGATCGCTCGAAGACGCCGCCGACGCGGAGACCCGGTTTCACGAGGCGCTCAGCGCGCGCGGCTATCCGTTCCACGATCCGCTGTTCACGCTGTTCTTCCTCGCCGCCGACTTCCTGCCGCACGTCCGGCTCACGCCGCGCGGTGTCTGGGACGTGCGCCGTGGCGAGCTGCTGCTGCCCGCGCGCCCGCGCCGGTGAACCTCGTGAACGCGGCACCGAGGCGCGCCACGGCTGCGCCGGGGCGCGTCCGAGCGCGGGGGGTCTGGGGGCCATGTCGGGGCCCCCAGTGAGACAACCGCGCCGGCGTCTCGCGCTCAGCGTGCTCATCGCCGCCGGCGTGCTGGCGGTCGCCGCGTTTCCGTTCCGCGCGACGTGGTGGGGCGGGTGGATCCTCGCGATCGCGGAGGCCGGCGTCATCGGCGGTCTCGCCGACTGGTTCGCCGTCACGGCGATCTTCCGCCGGCCGCTCGGCCTGCCGATCCCGCACACCGCGCTGATTCCGGCGAACTGGGAGCTGCTCGCCGCGCGCGTCGGCACCATGGTCGGCGACCGCGTCCTGACGAAGTCCTACGTCACGAGCGAGCTGGCCCGCGTCGACGTCGGCGCGCTGCTCGCGCGCGCGGCCGAGCGCGTGTCACGGGAAGACCTCGAGGCGTTTACGACGCGGATCGCGCGCTGGATCGCCGACGAGATTCCGCCGCGCGCGGGCAGCGGCGTGCTCGCGCGGTTTCGCGCGCTGCTGCGCAGCTACGCCGTCGCGCCGCTCGTCGCGGACCTGGTCCGCCTCGCGCGCCAGCACGGGTGGGACGCGCGCGCGATCGGC
Source organism: Candidatus Rokuibacteriota bacterium (assembly GCA_016184365.1). Classification (GTDB taxonomy): domain Bacteria; phylum Methylomirabilota; class Methylomirabilia; order Rokubacteriales; family CSP1-6; genus AR8. The sequence goes on along the minus strand of JACPCW010000107.1, from coordinate 47,902 downwards.
GGCCTCGCGCGCATCGCCGCGCAGGCGCTCGAGGTGCCGTCGACGCGCAAGGTCGCGACCGAGCTCATCGACGCTCTGCTCGACCGCTATCGCGAAGGCTCGCGCGGCTACCCGCGCCTGCTCCTCGGCTTCGCGTTCGGTCTCGTCGACCGTGACCGCGTGGTGGACGCGATCGCGCGCGGTCTCGCCGACATCGCCGACCATCCCGATCACCCCGTGCGCCGCCGTCTCATCGACGCGCTCGCCGAGCTGCCGAAGCGCCTCGAGCGCGACCCCGAGCTCGCCGGCCGTGTCGAGGCGGTCAAGCTCGAGCTCATCGAGAGCACGCTGGTGGCGCGGCTGCTCGACGATGCGCTGGCCGAGCTCGGCCGCGTCGTTCAGGTGGATCTCGCGACGCCGCGCCCGGATCTCTCCGTGTGGATCGCGGATCGGCTCGAGCGCGTGCGCCAGGCGCTGCTGACCGACGCCGACCTTCGCCGCGAGATCGATCGGCTCGTGAAGACCCAGGTGGCGACCGTGCTCGACCGCCATCACGCGGGGCTCGCCGGATTCATCGAAAACGGCGTGCGCGCGCTGGGACCCGAGGGCGCCGTGAACCTGATCGAAGACCACGCCGGCGACGACCTCCAGTACATCCGCGTGAACGGCACCGTCGTCGGCGGGCTCGCCGGCGGCGCGCTCTACGGCGTCCATCTTCTGATCAAGCTCTTCTGGCCCGAAGCCTGACAGCCGGAGCGGATTGTCAGGCCCGTCGAATCCCGGTACACTTCGCGGCACTTTCGGCCCGAACGCCCGGTCCCCCAACTCCGGCGGAGGTGCCTCATGACGCGTCGTCACCTGGTCGGCCCGCTCGTGCTGACGTCCTTCCTCGTCCTCGTCCTGATCGGCATCTCGGCGCACGCGCAGCCGGCGAAGGCGCCGAAGTACGGCGGCGTGCTCGTCGGCTCGCCGCTGTCGGCGCCGCCGAGCCTGTCGCCCCACGAGGAAGCCACGATCTCGACCGTCCAGCAGGCGAGCGCCTGCTTCAACAACCTCGTCTACTTCGACCCCGCGAAGCGGCAGGAGAGCGCCGAGACGCTCGTCCCCGAGCTGGCGGAGAAGTGGTCGTGGCAGGACAACCACCGCAACCTCGTCTTCTTCCTCCGCAAGGACGTCAAGTGGCACGACGGCAAGCCGTTCACGTCGAAGGACGTGAAGTACACGTTCGACATGGTCCGCGGCGCGAAGGACGCGAAGGGCAAGCTGCGGGTGAACCCGCGCAAGCTCTGGTACGCGAACATCGAAGCGATCGAGGCGCCGGATCCGCACACCGTCGTGTTCCGGCTCAACCGGCCGCAGCCGTCGCTGCTGCTCATGCTCGCGGCGGGCTACTCGCCGGTCATGCCCGAACACGTACCGGTCACCGAGTTCAAGAACAAGTGCGTCGGGACGGGACCGTTCAAGTTCAAGGAGCACCGGCCGGGTGAGTCCGTGGAGTTCGTGAAGAACCCGGACTACTTCGTCAAGGGCCGTCCGTACCTCGACGGCATCAAGTGGGTCATCATCAAGGACCGCTCGACGCAGATCGCCGCGCTGCAGTCCGGGCAGCTCGACGTCACGGGCATTGGATGGAACGCCGCGAACGTCGAGACCGCGAAGAAGGGGAACGCCCGTCTCGTCGTCATGGAGGCGGACTCGGGCGTCAACGACAACCTGCTCATCAACTTCAAGCGAGCGCCGTTCACCGACGCCCGCGTGCGGCGCGCGCTGAACCTGGCGCTCGACCGCAAGGCGTACGTCGTCGGTCCGCGCCAGGGCGCCGCGACGTTCGGCGGCGCGATGCTGCCGCGGCCGTCCGGCGTCTGGGGCCTGTCGGACGCCGAGGTCAAGAAGCTGCCAGGCATGGGCGACGCCGCGAAGCAGAAGGTCGAAGCCAAGAAGGTCCTCGCCGAGGCCGGCTTCGGGCCCGGCAAGCCGCTCAAGGTGACCGTGTCCACCCGCGCGCTCGCGATCTACGTCGACACCGCGAGCTGGGTGGTCGACCAGCTCCGCCAGGTCGGCATCGACGCGACGCTGGAGCAGATCGAGACCGGCGTGTGGCATCCGAAGATGACCCGCCGCGACTTCGACGTCGCGCTCAACCTGACGGGCATCGGCATCGACGAGCCCGACGCGAACTTCCTCGAGAACTTCCGCTGCGGGTCGCCCCGCAACTACTCGGACTACTGCTCCGAGGACATCGACCGGCTCATCGCCGAGCAGTCCCAGATCCTGGACCGGGCCAAGCGCCTCAAGCTCGTCCACGAGATCGACCGGAGGCTCCAGGCCGACGGCGCCCGGCCCATCCTCGGGTGGGGCAAGCAGTACGCGCTCCTGTGGCCGCACGTGAAGAACTGGGTGCAGCACACGAACTCGATCTACAACCAGAGCCGGATGCAGGAGGTGTGGCTGGACAAGTAGGAGGCGGGCGATGCGCGGCTACATCACCAAGCGCCTGCTGATCGCGGTCGTCACCCTGTTCGGGATGTCGATCGTGATCTTCGTGCTCATGCGGCTGGCGCCCGGCAACATCACCGACATCATCTTCGAGTCCGCGGGCTACGTGGATCAGGAGGACAAGAAGCGGCTCGAAGTCGAGCTGGGCATCGACAGGCCGCTGCCTGTCCAGTACGGGGCGTGGATGCGCGAACTGCTCAGCGGCGACCTCGGCAAGTCGTACCACTACGAGCTGCCGGCGGCCGACATCATCAAGCCGCGGCTGCCGGTGACGCTCGAGCTGGCGTTCCTCGCGCTCGCCTTCTCGATCCTGCTCGGCGTGCCGTTCGGCGTGATCAGCGCGATCCGCCAGGACAAGCCGCTCGACTACGTGCTGCGCGTCGTCTCGCTCGCCGGCCTGTCGATGCCCTCGTTCTGGCTCGGCATGATCGTCATCCTGCTCCTCGTGCGCTCGTTCGGCTGGATCCCGTCGGTCCAGTACGTGTCGCCCTTCGACGACCTGCGGGCGAACCTCGCCCAGTTCTTCTTCCCGGCGCTCGCCGTCGGGTATCGCAGCTCGGCGCTCATCATGCGCATCACCCGGTCGGCGATGCTCGAGGTGCTGCGCGAGGACTACATCCGCACCGCGTGGGCCAAGGGGCAGCGCGAGGGCCCCGTCGTCTGGCGGCACGCGTTGAAGAACGCCTCGCTGCCCGTCATCACGCTGATCGGCATCGAGTTCGCCTTCCTCATCGGCGGCCTCATCGTCACGGAAACCGTCTTCAACCTGCCCGGCGTCGCGCGCTACCTGATCGATGCCATCCAGTGGCGCGACTACCCGATCGTGCAGAACCTCGTCATGCTGATCGCCGTCATCGTCGTCCTGGCCAACCTGACGGTCGATCTCCTCTACGCGTGGCTCGATCCGCGCATCAAGTACGGCCGGCCGTGAGCATCACGCGGACCCTCGACCTGCCGACGTCCACGGACCTCGCCCCGCCGGCCGGCGCGGCGACCGTCCTCGCGCGCTTCGTCACGCGCAAGCCGCTCGGCGCGGCCGGCGGCGTGCTCATGCTGCTGCTGATGCTCGCCGCGATCTTCGCCGACGTCCTCGCCACCCACGACCCCGTCCGGACGTCGATGCACCCGCTCGTCGCCCCCGGCGCCGACTACTGGCTCGGCACGGACAATCTGGGCCGCGACCTCTACAGCCGGGTGGTGCACGGGGCGCGCATCTCGCTCGCCGTCGGGGTCGCCAGCACGCTGATGGGCGCCGTTCTGGGCGGCTTCATCGGACTGCTCTCGGGGTACGTCGGCGGCAAGACCGACCTGATCAGCCAGCGCGTGATGGACATCATGCAGGCGCTCCCGATCCTCGTGCTGGCGCTCGTGCTCGCCGCGTCGCTCGGCCCGTCGCTCACGAACGCGGTCATCGCGATCTCGATCCCGATCATCCCGCGCGCGGGGCGGGTCATCCGCGCCAGCGTGCTGTCGATCCGCGAGTTCGTGTACATCGAGGCGGCGCGCGCGCTCGGCGTGAACCACCTGCGCGTCGCATTCCGCCACATCCTGCCGAACACGATCGGTCCGTTCATCGTGCTCATCACCGCGCAGCTCGGCGGCGCGATCCTCGTCGAGGCGGCGCTCTCGTTCCTCGGGCTCGGCATCCCCGAGCCGTATCCGTCGTGGGGCCGCATGCTGTCGATCGCGGCCGCCGAGTACGCCGAGAAGGCGCCGTGGCTCGTGATCTGGCCGGGCCTCGCGATCAGCCTCGCCGTGTTCGGGACGAACCTGCTCGGCGATGCGCTGCGCGACACGCTCGACCCGCGCCTCCGCGGAAGGTAGAGCAGACGACTCAGACCGGGGCGATCTGACAGCGCGCACGCCCTGTCAGCGTCGCGCATCGCGTGTTTTTGCCGCTTCGCGCGTTGTCGCGCTCCGGCGATTCACGTACACTCGCGTCGCTCCCATCCATCTTTTTTCCTGGAGGTAGGCATGCGAGTTCGACTCCCCGTGGCTCTCCTGTGCGTAGCCGTCGCCGCGGTCGCCGCTGGACCGGCGCTCGGTCAGGCACAGAAAGGCGCCGACAGCGACAAGGCGATGAAGAGCGTGCCCGCGAAGCCCGCGGCCGCGAAGGCGACGGCCGGCAGCGTGAACGCGCCGTCGGCGGCGCCGCATCCGAACGGCAAGAAGGGCGGCGTGCTCCTCGCGATGCACCGCGAGGACCTCGCGCAGGGCTTCTCGATCCACGAGACGGCGACCATCGCCACCGTGTGGCCGGGCATGCCGTGCTTCAACAACCTCGTGATGTTCGATCCGTTCAAGCAGGTCGAGAGTCTCGACAGCGTCGTCCCCGAGCTCGCCGAGCGGTGGTCGTGGCAGGACAACTACCGCAACCTCGTCCTCTTCCTCCGCAAGGGCGTGAAGTGGCACGACGGGACTCCGTTCACCGCGAAGGACGTGAAGTACACGTTCGACATGGTGCGCCAGGCTCCCGACGCGCAGACCAGGCTCCGCATCAACCCGCGCAAGGACTGGTACGCGAACGTCGAGAGCATCGAAGCCGCCGATCCGCACACGGTCATCTTCCACCTCAAGCGGCCGCAGCCGTCGCTGCTCATGATGCTGGCGTCGGGCTACTCGCCGGTGTATCCGGCGCACGTGCCGGTCAACGACTTCCGCGGCAAGTGCGTCGGCACCGGGCCGTACAAGCTGAAGGAGTGGAAGAAGGGCGAGTACATCGAGTTCGCGCGGAACCCCGACTACTGGGTGCCCGGCCGTCCGTACCTCGACGGGATCCGGTACCTCATCATCAAGGAGCGCGGCACGCGGTTCGCCGCCCTCCAGGCCGGCCGCCTCGACATCTCGTTCCCCGGTGAGGCGACCAAGCCGATCGCGGACCAGCTGAAGTCCTCGGGCGCCAAGCTCAACTTCACGCTCATCGGCACGAACGTGAACGACAACCTGATCATGAACATCAAGAAGCCGCCCTTCGACAACGTGAAGGTGCGGCGCGCGATCAGCCTCGCGGTCGACCGGCGCGCGTACGCGAAGGCCGTCCACCAGGGCGGCGCCGTCGCCGGCGCGTCGATGCAGCCGAAGCCGTACGGCTTCTGGGGCCTGCTCGAGAAGGACCTGGGCCGGCTGCCAGGGTATGGCAAGCCCGAGGACAACAAGGCCCAGGCGCGCAAGATCCTGGCCGAGGCGGGCTACGGACCGGGCAAGCCGCTGCAGGTCGAGATGGGCACGCGGGCCATCGCGCTCTACGTCGACTTCGCGTCGTTCGTGATCAACGAGCTCAAGCAGGTCGGCGTCGAAGCGACGCTGAAGCAGGTCGAGACGGCCCAGTGGCACCCGCTCGTCACGCGGCGGGAATACCAGATGGGCGCGAATCTCACCGGGCTCGGCATCGACGACCCGGACGGCAACTTCTACGAGAACTACGCCTGCGGCTCGCCGCGCAACTACACGGACTACTGCGACGAGCAGGTCATGAAGATGATCGAGACGCAGTCGCAGGAGCTCGATCTGAAGAAGCGCCGGCCGCTCGTGGCGCAGATCCAGAACAAGCTCGAGGAGGACGCGGCCCGGCCGATCATGGGCTGGCGCACCGATTACTTCCCGATGGCGCCGCACGTGAAGAACCTCGTGCCGCATCACAACATCTACAACTACGGACGCATGCAAGAGGTGTGGCTCGACAAGTAGCCGGTCGCGGGCCGGAGTGACGCCCTCACGCCGGCCCGCGCACACCCGTCGCATGCGCCGTCGGAGCTGACCTACGCGTACGTACATCCTGCAGCGACTCGGCATCGCCCTCATCACGCTCTTCGGGATGTCGGTGGTGATCTTCTTCCTGATGCGCCTGGCGCCGGGCGACATCGTCGACATCCTGTTCGCCGCGGCCGGCTACGTGAACGAATCCGACAAGCAGTTCCTGATGAAGGAGCTCGGGATCGACAAGCCGATCTGGGCGCAGTACATCGACTGGCTCCGCGGGCTCGCCGTCGGCGATTTCGGGAAGTCGTACCGCTACGACCAGTCGGCCTGGGAGATCATCCGGCCGCTCATCCCGGTGACGGTCGAGCTGGCGGCGCTGGCGACGATCTTCTCGATCGTGCTCGGCGTGCCGGCCGGCGTCCTGAGCGCGGTCCGGCAGGACACGACGCTCGACTACGTGCTGCGCCTCGTGTCGCTGGCCGGGCTCTCGCTGCCGTCGTTCTGGCTCGGCATGGTGATCATCCTCGGGCTCGTCGCGTGGTTTGGCTGGATTCCCGAGATGACCTACATCTCGCCGCGCGAGAACCTGCCGGGACACCTCGTCCAGTTCCTGCTCCCGGCGGCGGCCGTCGGCTACCGCTCCTCGGCCCTGCTGATGCGCATCACGCGCTCGGCGATGCTGGAGGTCCTGCGCGAGGACTACGTGCGGACCGCGTGGGCCAAGGGACAGGGAAGCCGCGCGGTCGTGTGGCGGCACGCCCTGAAGAACGCGATCCTGCCGGTCGTCACCGTGATCGGGATCGAGTTCGCGTTCCTCATCGGCGGCCTGGTCGTGACCGAGACCGTCTTCAACCTGCCCGGGGTCGCCCGCTTCCTGGTGGAGGCGATCCTGTGGCGCGACTATCCGATCGTGCAGAACCTGGTGCTGTTCATCGCCGTCGTCGTCGTGCTCTCGAACCTGATCGTCGACATGCTCTACGGATGGCTCGATCCCCGCGTCCGGTACTCGTCGTGAGGGGCGCACGTGGCTGACCGCGCGGTCGTCGACACCGGGCTCGAGATGGTGCGACCGGCGCCGCCGGTGACCGGCGGTGCGTGGACGATCGTCGTCCGCTTCGCCCGCAAGAAGCCGCTCGGCGCGATCGGCGGGGTGCTGCTCCTCGTCACCCTCGTCGCGGCGATCTTCGCCGAGCCGTTGGCGACGCACGATCCGATCGCGACGGACGCCTTCCACACGCTCGCGCGGCCGGGCGCCGACCACTGGCTCGGCAGCGATCACCTGGGGCGCGACATCTACAGCCGCATCGTCCACGGCTCGCGCGTGTCGCTCATCGTGGGCGTCGTGTCGACGCTGCTCGGCTCGGTCCTCGGCGGCATGATCGGCCTGCTGTCGGCGTACTTCGGCGGCAAGACGGACCTCATCACGCAGCGCTTCCTCGACATCCTCCAGGGCCTGCCGCTGCTCGTGCTGGCGCTCGTGATGTCGGCGGCGCTCGGACCCGCCGTGCACAACGTCATCATCGCGATCTCGATTCCGATCATCCCCCGCGCCGCGCGCGTCATTCGCGCGAGCGTGCTGTCGATCCGGGAGATGCAGTACATCGAGGCCGCGCGCGCGCTCGGCGTGCGGCACCTCCGCACGGCGTTCCGGCACATCCTGCCGAACACGATGGGCCCGTTCATCGTGCTCGCCACCGCGCAGCTGGGCAGCGCGATCCTCGTCGAGGCGACGCTGTCGTTTCTCGGGCTCGGCGTGCCGGAACCGTACCCGTCGTGGGGCCGGATGCTGTCGGTCTCGGCTTCGGAGTACGCGCAGAAAGCGCCCTGGCTCGTGCTCTTCCCCGGGATCGCGATCAGTCTCGCGGTCTTCGCCTCGAATCTCCTGGGCGACGCGCTCCGCGACACGCTCGACCCGCGCCTCCGGGGCGCGTAGAGCGACGACGCGCACATGCGGGCCCGGCTAGCGGCGATCGCGTTGGTGATCCCGCTGGGGCTCGCCGCGTGCGCGACGGGCGTGGCGGAGTTGCCGGCCGACGCGCGCGCCGTCGATCTCCAGGGCCGGGCGGCCGTCGTCGGCCGGGTCGTCTTCCTGCAGCCCGCGCTGGCGGCGGCGCTGGTGACGCGGCTGATGGCGTACGATCCGGCGATCCCGCATGATCCGGCCGAGGCGGACCGGAACGCGTGGCTGCAGATCCTGAACGCGATCGGCTTCGGGCTCCTGGTCGTTCGATGAAGAGCGCGGCGCCCGGCGCGCCGCGCTCGAAAGGAGACGGGGATGGCGAGCCATGATCTCTGCTGGCTGAGCGCGGCCGAACTCGCGGCGCTGATTCGCAGGAAGAAGGTGTCGCCCGTCGAGGTCGTCGATGCGGTGCTCGACCGGATCGAGAAGGTCGATCCCGCGCTGAACGCGTACTGCACGCTGACCGCGGAGCAGGCGCGCGCCGACGCCAAGGCGGCCGAGCGCGTGCTCGGACGGCGCAGCGCGAAGCCCGGACCGCTCCATGGTGTGCCGTTCTCGGTGAAGGACCTCGTCATCACCAAGGGCGTCCGGACGACGTTCGGCACGCCGCTCTATCGCGACAACGTGCCGACGGAAGACGCGCCGATGGTGGCCCGCATGAAGGCCGCGGGCGCGATCATGCTCGGCAAGACGAACACGCCGACGCTCGGCTGGATCGGCGCGACGCACAACCTGTTGTTCGGCGCGACGCGGAATCCGTGGGACCTCGAGCGCACGCCCGGCGGCTCGAGCGGTGGCGCATCGGCCGCCGTCGCCGCCGGCCTCGGTCCGCTCGCGATCGGCACCGACGGCGGCGGGTCGATCCGCATTCCGGCGGCGTTCGCGGGCATCTACGGCTTCAAGCCGTCGATCGGGCGCATTCCGATCTATCCATGGAGCGCGGCCTGGAGCCTGTCGCACGTCGGACCGATGACGCGCACGGTGCTCGACGCGGCGCTCGTGATGAACGTCTCCGCCGGCCCCGACGAGCGCGACCCGCACTCGCTCCCGGCCCAGCGCACGGACTACGTGAAGGCGGTGCGCGGCGATCTGAAGGGACTGCGGGTCGCGTGGAGCGTCGATCTCGGATTCGCCGACCGCGTCGATCCCGAGGTTGCGGCCGCGTGCGCGAGAGCGGTGAAGGCGTTCCGTGAAGCCGGCGCGCGCGTCGACGAAGTGAATCCCGGATGGCCGTCGCCGCGCGATGCCTGGCTGCTCATCTTCTGCGGCGGCATCGCGACGCGCCTCGAGGCGTATCGCCACCGGCGCTCCGAGATCGAGCCGGGCCTCTACGAGCTCGTCGAGTGGTATCTGCGCCAGCCGCCGACGGCGTACGTCACGGCGTGGTTCGATCGCCTCCAGTGGTGGCAGCACCCGCGCGCGTTCTTCGAGAAATACGATCTGCTGCTGACGCCGACGACCGCATGTCCGGCGTTCGCGCTGAACCTGGACAATCCGACGGAGATCGCGGGCACGCCGATTCCGTCGTACGGATGGATTCCGTTCACGTATCCGTTCAATCTCACGGGCCAGCCGGCGGCGTCGGTGCCGTGCGGATTCACGAGCGGCGGCTTGCCGATCGGTCTGCAGATCGTCGGCCGTCGCTTCGACGACGCCACGGTGCTGCGCGCGTCGGCCGCGTTCGAGCGCGCGCGGCCGTGGGCGGGAGAACGACCGGCTCTGTGATGGGGGCCCCGACATGGCCCCCCATAGCCGTCGCGCTCCTCGGTCGCGGGCGTAGCGGCACATCGTTTGCCGTCCTCTCCGCGGACGCCCGTCCACGGAGGTGACCCGATGAGAGTAGGAACTTCACTGGCGGCGCTGGCATTCGTCGCGGCGCTCGTCCCGGCGGCCGGACGTGCGCAGCTTCCGCCACCGGAGCCCACACCAGCGGTGACGCCGGCGCCGCCACCGACCGTCGTGAGCGAGATCGTCGAGGTGACGCAGGTCGTCGCACCGGGTGCGTCGGTGACGGCGTTCACGCCGCCGGCCGGCACGACACTGGTCGTGACCGACGTCGTCCTCACGAACACGAACACGACGGCGGCGTGCGGCGTCGACGTCGCGCGTGGCGGCACGGCGGTGACCGGCGGTCTCTGCGTTCCGCCGCGCACGTCACAGCAGATCGCGCTCATGACGGGCATCGAGTTCACCGGGGAGACGCCGGTGCAGCTCGTGAGTCCGGCCGACGCGGGCGGCCCGATCGGCGTCCACCTGCGGGGCTATCTGATGTGAGGCAGCCGCCCTCGCGATTCAGCGCGCGCGCTCGAGATCGCGGACCCGGCGCGCGAGCGTCGCCGAGATCTTCAGCATCAGCGCCGGTGCTTCGCGAAGCAGCGTGGTGAAGTGCCGGCGCTTGATGACGAGCAGCCGGATCGCCGTCTCCGCGATGACGGTCGCGGAGCGCGGTCCGCCGTCGAGCAGGCTCATCTCGCCGAAGAAGTCACCGGGCGCGAGCCGCCTCGTCGGGCCCCCGGGAATCTCGACGCGCGCGGAGCCGTCGACGATCAGGAAGAAGTCCTCGCCGGGCTCGCCCGTGCGCGTGAGCTCGGCGCCGGCGGGCAGCTCGACGACGTCGGTGATCCGCGCGACCTCGCGCAGCTGGCGCGAGGTGCATTCGGCGAGCAGCGGGACGGCCTGGAGCCGCTCCATCTTCTCGTCCTGCGCCATCCGCGGCGCGTGGGTCACGGGCTTCGGCAGCGCGGCCTTGACCTCGTCGAACGCGCCCATCATCCGGTTCACAAGGTCCATGTCCGCCTCCATGGGCCGGCGTGACGCCACCGGCGCACGTAGAGTATCGCAGGACGGCTCGCTGTCCTGGAGGGCGCAATGCTGGTTCAGCGATCTGCAGAAGCGGTCAGCGGTCCACGCGGTGGAGCGGGTGACCGAGTCGGCGACGCACCGGCTCATCGACGTGCGCCGGATGCCGCGTACGTGATCCGTGACGTGTATCCGTTTGGCGTGACGCGGGTCGTGCACGTTGACGGCGGTCGGCGCACGGACGACCGTGGGCGGCGATGCTGGCGGATCTGCTCGTCACGGCGGCGGTGCTCGGGCTCGTCATGGGCACGAACTTCATGGTCCTCGAGCAGGGCCAGAAGGCGTACGCGACCGGCGCCGCGCGCGTCGAGTCGCAGCAGACCGCGCGCATCGCGCTGACACGGATCGCGCGGGACATCCGGACGGCTGGGTCCGCGCCGGGCCCGCCGGCGTTCGCGGCGATCTCCGTGGCCGATCCCGGCCGCATCGTCCTGCACCGCGACTGGAACGGCGACGGGACGATCGCCGGCCCGCGCGAGACGGTCCGTTGGTTCCGCGACGGCACGATCCTCAGGCGCGACGCCGGAGGCGGCGCGCAGCCCATCATCAATGGCGCGCGGGCCCTCGCGTTCACGTACTACGACGCCAGCGGCGCGCCGACGACGACGCCGGAGGACGTGCGCAGCGTGCGGGTCACGCTGACGACGGCGCCATTCGGAATGTCGGGCACGGGGGTGACGACGACGGTGACGACGCGAATCCGGTTGCGCAACCGCTGACGGCGCCGGCCAGCCCGCGACGGACCCGCGCGCGGCGCGGGCGCGACGCGGACGCGCCACGGCGGGCGCGTGCGTGATGCCTGTCGCGTAGCGGGCGGAGTCGGCGACTCGCGCGATTGTTCGGCGGCACCGGGCGGGACGGGGCTGGGGCGCGGTGGGGGGAGGGCCCGGGTGGCGCGTGCCCGTAAGCGGTGACGTCGACGCAACGGCCGAGAGTGGGAACGGCTCAGAGGGTGATGGGTGCTCAAATCTCGTCGACAGAGGGCCCTCCTCCCACCGCGCCCCAGCCCCGTAACGCGCGCGAGCGCGGAGCGTACAATCGCAAGCGTGAAACCCACGCGCGTCGCATACGCCGCACTCGCGCTCGTGCTCGTCGTCGCCTGCCAGACCGTGCCGGTGTCGGGGCGCCGCCAGCTGCTCATGCTCCCGGAGTCGACGGAATCGCAGATGGGCCTGAGCGCGTTCCAGCAGATCCTCCAGAAATCCAAGCTCTCGGCGGATCCGGCGCTGAACGACCAGGTCACGCGCGTCGGCCGGCGCATCGCCGAGGCGACGGGTCGCTCCGACTACCAGTGGGAGTTCAAGGTCATCGACGACAAGCAGGTGAACGCGTTCTGCCTGCCCGGCGGGAAAATCGGCGTGTATACGGGCCTGCTACCCGTGACCCGCGACGACGCCGGACTCTCCGCCGTTCTCGGGCACGAGGTCGCGCATGCGGTTGCTCGCCATTCCGGCGAGCGCGTCAGCCAGTCGTTGATCGCGCAGGGATTGCTGACGGCCGCGACCATCGCGGTTGCCGGGACCGAGCAGCGCACGAGCCAGGCCGCGCAGCTCGGCTTTCTCGCGCTCGCCGGTGGCGCGCAGCTCGGCATGCTCTATTACGGGCGCAATCAGGAGTCCGAGGCCGACTACATCGGCCTCCGGTACATGGCGCAGGCGGGTTATCACCCGTCGGCCGCGCGCGACCTGTGGGTTCGCATGGGCCAGGCGTCCGGCGGCAGGCAGCGCACGCCTGAATTCCTGTCGACGCACCCGTCGCCCGAGACGCGGATCCAGCAGATCGAGGGCTGGATCCCCGAAGCGCTGAAGTACTACCGCCCCCGGTAATCGTTACCGCGCCGCGTCACACGCGGCCCTCGAAACACCACCGCCAGGGTTGCGAAGTCGCAAAGCCCCAACCGATCGCCCACCGCTGACAAGTAAAGAAATTCCTTAAAAAATCGTGCGTTTTAGCTTGACAGGCCTTTTTGGCAAATGTACTCTCGCCAGCTAAGTGGGGCGGAGTGGGATGAAATTAATTCCACCCGCCCACGCGACAAACACCATGTTCAGAGGGCGCTATCAGCACACGGTGGACCCGAAAGGGCGGGTCAGCATCCCGGCCAAGTACCGCGATGTGCTCGCCCAGTACGACGGCGGCATGCTGATCGTCGTTCCGAACGAGCACGCCGCCCTCGAGGTCCATCCGTTCGAGGAGTGGGAGCGGTTCGAGGCCCGGTTCAAGGAGAAGTCGGCGTTCGATCCGGAGATCCGGAAGATCGGCCGGCTCTACATCTCGCGCGCGCGTGAAGTCGAGCTGGACGGCGCCGGGCGCATTCTGATTCCGCCGGACTCGCGCAGTGCGAGCGGGATTGCGAAGGACGTGACGCTCGTCGGCCCGGGACAGAACCACTTCGAGATCTGGGACCGCGGGCGGTTCGACGAATACGAGCGGACGAACGGTGGCGGACTGTCGGCCGGGTTCGAGCGGCTGGCGCAAATGGGTGTCTGACAGCGAAATGCGGCGGTCCGTGGTCGAGGAGCGACCCGGGGTTCCCGGGGCGGTCCGGGCGTTGGGGGTCTGGGGGCCATTTCGGGGCCCCCGGCAATAGCGGTTCACGTCCCGGTCCTGATCGACGAGGTCGTGTTTCTCCTGCGACCGCGCGACGCGGGCTGGGTGATCGACGGGACGGTGGGCATGGGCGGTCATGCGGAGGCGATGCTCGAGGCGACGGACGGCAGCGTTCGTCTGCTCGGGCTCGACGTCGATCCCGAGGCGCTCGCGCGTGCGACCGCGCGCCTCGCGCGATTCGGCGAGCGCGCGCGCGTCGTGCACGCGAGCTTCCGCGACGTCGCCGGCGTGGCCGCGCGTGAAGGCGTCGCGCCGGTCCGGGCGATCCTCCTCGACGTCGGCGTGTCCTCCTACCAGCTCGAGGAGTCGGGGCGCGGGTTCACGTTCCAGGCGGACGAGCCGCTCGACATGCGGCTCGACCCGACGCGCGGCGAGACGGCGGCGGCGCTGGTGAATCACCTGCCGGAGCCGGAGCTCGCGCGCATCATCGAGGAGTACGGTGAAGAGCGTTACGCGCGCCGCATCGCGCGGACGATCGTTCGACGACGGCCGCTCCGCACGACGGCCGAGCTCGTCGACGCCGTGAAGGCCGGTGTGCCGCGTCCGGCGTGGCCGAAGCGCATCCACGTCGCGACACGCACGTTTCAGGCCGTGCGCATGGCCGTCAACGATGAACGCGGGGCGCTCCGCCAGGCGCTCCCGGACGCGGCCGGGTTGCTCGCGGCCCGGGGCCGCCTCGGCGTGATCTCCTTCCACTCTGGCGAAGATCGCATCGTGAAGCAGACGTTCCGTTCGCTCGGCCCGTCGTTCGACGAGGTGGAGCCGTCGCCCCTGACGCCCGGGGATGACGAAGTGCGCGCGAACCCGCGCGCCCGGAGCGCCAAGCTGCGCGTGCTGGAGCGTATCGCATCATGAGTACCCGCTCGACGTCCGCTCGACCCCAACGTCCGCACCGCGAGCAGGACCCGCGCGTGCGGCGCTCGCTGCTCGTCGCCGTCCTCGGCGCCGTGACGCTCGTCGTGGTCGGCCTCGGCCTCGTCGCGCTGCGCGTGCACGACCGCCAGCTCGCGTACCGCCTCGACGCGCTCCACGCCGAGCGGGCGCAGGCCGAGCGCGTGATGCGCGAGCTGTCGATCGAGATCGCCACGCTGTCGGCGCCGGGCCGCCTCGAGTCGCAGGCGCGGCAGCTCGGCATGACGGTGCCCGGCAAGGACCAGGTGCGCCTGGCGCGCGAGTACGTGCCGGCGGCGGCCGGCACGGCGGCCGCGCGCGTCGCCGGGACCGAGGCGCACGTGCGTTGATCTCCGCGGCGACGTTCCGAGCGCGCGTGGTCGTTCTCGCGGCGATCCTCGCCGTCGCGTTCGGAAGCGTCGCTGCGCGTCTCGCCTGGCTGCAGCTCGTGCGGCACGGCGAGCTCAGCGCGATGGCCGAGCGCCAGTACTCGCGCACCGTGGTGCTGCACGCGAACCGTGGGCCGATCGTCGACCGCAACGGCGCGCCGCTCGCCACGTCGATAGCCGCCGAGTCGCTGTTCGCGCAGCCGAAGCAGCTCGGCGATCCGGTGCGCGCGGCCGAGCGCCTCGGTCCGCTCCTCGACATGCCGCCCGGGGAGATTCACGCCGCGCTCGTGAGCGGCAAGTCGTTCGTCTGGCTCAAGCGCCGCCTCGAGCCCGCGGTCGCGGCGCGCATCAAGGAGCTGCGCGAGCCCGGCCTCGGCTTCATCCCCGAGCCGCTGCGTCTCTACCCGAATCGGGAGCTCGCGGCGCACATCGTCGGCTTCGAAGGCGTCGACGGCGGTCTCGAAGGCGTCGAGCGCGGCTGGAACGGCGAGCTCGCCGGCACGCCGGGTCGTGCGCTGGCCGGCCGCGACGCGCTCGGCCGCGACGTCGTCCATCCGGAAGTCATCCAGGCGCCGGCGCCCGGCCACGGCGTGATGCTCACGATCGACCGCGCGATCCAGCACATCGCCGAGCGCGAGCTCGACGCCGTGTATCGGCGGACCGGCGCGAAGACGGCGATGGCGGTCGTCATGGATCCGCGCACGGGCGACCTGCTCGCCGTCGCGCTCCGGCCGACGTTCAACCCGAACACGTTCCTCGACGTGCCGAGCCGCGACCACTGGCGCAACCGCGCGGTGACGGATCCGTTCGAGCCCGGCTCGACGTTCAAGGCGATCCTCGCCGCCGCCGCGCTCGAAGAAGGCGTCGTGCGGCCCGAGGAGCCGATCTACGCCGAGAACGGCAAGATCACGATCGCGAAGACGACGATCCACGACTGGAAGAAGTACGGCTGGCTCACCTTCAGCGAGGTGCTGCAGCACTCGTCGAACGTCGGCTCCATCAAGGTCGGGCTCGCGCTCGGTCGCGAGCGCTACTACCGCTACATGACGGCGTTCGGCTTCGGCGCGCCGACGGGGGTCGGGCTCGCCGGCGAGAGCCGCGGCCAGCTGCGCGATCCCGGCCGCTGGTCGGCGCTCTCGCTGCCGACGATGTCGATCGGCCAGGAAGTCTCCGTCACCGCCCTGCAGATGGTCGCGGCGTTCGGCGCGATCGCGAACGGCGGCACGCTGATGCGGCCGCGGCTCGTGCGCTCGGTGTTCGACGCGAGCGGCCGCGAGGTGCGTCGCTTCGAGCCGCGCCCCGTCCGTCAGGTCGTCTCGCCGGAGACGGCACGCACGCTCACGCGGATGCTCGCGGCGGTGGTCGACGGGGGCACGGGCCAGCGCGCGGCGATCCACGGCTACGACGTCGCCGGCAAGACGGGCACGGCGCAGAAGCTCGATCCCGCCACGCGCCGGTATTCGCGCGCGCCGGGCGTGCTGTCGTTCGTCGGCTTCGCGCCGGCCACCGAGCCGCGCTTCGTGATGCTCACCATGCTCGACGAGCCGCAGAACGAAAAGTGGGGCAGCGAAGCGGCGGCCCCGGTCTTCGCGGCGATCGGCCGCGAGGTGCTGCGCTATCTCGAGGTGCCGCGCAGCGACACGCCGCCCGTCCAGATCGTGACCGGGCCGGCCGCCGAGCCGTTGGCGCCGCGCGTCCGGCTCGTCAGCGCGATCGAGACGGAGTCGACCTCGGACCAGGCGGCCGTCATGCCCGATCTTCGCGGATGGTCGCTGCGGCAGGCGCTCGCGGCGCTGGCGCCGCTCGGGATCGAAATCGCCGTGCAGGGCCGGGGCCGCGTGACGATGCAGATGCCGACCCCCGGGGCGATGCTGGAGGCAGGGACGACAACAGTGTTGACGCTCGGCCGGAACGAGGCGCGTGATCGAGGAGCGCCACGGGTTCCCCGGGGCGCTCCGAGCGCCGGGGGGTTCGGGGGGACGGCGTCCGTCCCCTCACGAAGTCAAATCGGTGTGGGGGCCATGTCGGGGCCCCCACGTGAGTGATCGGATGGTGTCCGCAGTGCCGGTGAGTGTCCTTCTGGACGGCCTGGAGGAGAAGCAGGTCGTCGGGATGCTGCCGGCCGCCGTGGCGGGACTCACGGCGGACTCGCGGCGCGTCGCGCCCGGCCAGTGCTTCGTCGCCGTGCCGGGATTCAAGCAGGATGCGCGCCGGTTCGTTCCGGACGCCGTGCGCCGCGGCGCGACGCTCGTCATCACCGAAGGCGGGCCGATCGACGTCGACGTGTGTCAGGTGCTCGTGCCGTCGGCGCGCGCGGCGCTCGCGCGCCTGGCGAACGCGTACTACCGCCGTCCGTCGCAGGCGCTGACCGTGGTCGGCATCACCGGCACCAACGGCAAGACGACGACGTCGTACCTCGCGGACGCGCTGCTGCGCGCGAAGGGCCTCGGCACCGGCGTGATCGGCACCATTCAGTACGTCATCGCCGGCGCGGCGCGACCCGCGGGCCAGACGACGCCCGAAGCGCTCGAGCTGCAGTCGATGCTCGCCGAAATGCGCGACCGCGGCGTCGGCGGCGTGGCGATGGAAGTGTCGTCGCACGCGCTCGCGCTGTCGCGCGCCGAGGGCATCGAGTTCGACGTCGCCGCGTTCACGAACCTGACCCAGGACCATCTCGACTTCCACGGGACGTTCGACGAATACCGCCGCGCGAAGCGGCGGCTCTTCGAGCTGCTCGCGCGGTCGGCCAAGGCGTCGCGCACGGCGGTCGTCAACGGCGACGATCCGTCCGGCGCCGCGATGGTCGACGGGCTCGACCTGCCGACGCTGACGTTCGGGCTGTCGGACCGTGCGACCGTGCGCGCGATCGAGCACCGGTCGCGCCTCGAGGGGATCCGCATGCGCGTGGCGACGCCGCGCGGCGAGCTCGCGCTCACGTCGCCGCTGATCGGCGAGCACAACGTGATGAACCTGCTCGGCGCGGTCGGCATCGGTCTCGCGCTCGGCCTGCCGCCGGCGCGCATCGCCGAGGCGCTCGCCGGTGTCGCGGCGGTGCCGGGACGGTTCGAGCAGGTCCGCGCCGGTCAGCCGTTCCTCGTCGTCGTCGATTACGCGCACACGCCGGACGCGCTCGAGCGCGTGCTGACCACTGCCCGCAAGCTCACGTCGGGCCGGCTCGCCGTCGTCTTCGGCTGCGGCGGCGACCGCGATCGGACGAAGCGGCCGATCATGGGCGAGATCGCCGCGCGGGTCGCGGACATGGCCTGGGTCACGTCCGACAACCCGCGCTCGGAGCGTCCGGAGGCCATCATCGAGGAGATCGTCGTCGGCGTGCGTCGCGCCGGCGCGCGGCCGGACGCGTCCGCGACCGTCCCCGACCGCGCGCGGGCGATCCAGGCGGCCCTCGAGTGGGCGCGCGAGGGCGACACCGTCGTGATCGCCGGCAAGGGCCACGAGACCTACCAGATCGTCGGCTCGGACGTCCTGCCCTTCGACGACCGCGACGTCGCGCGACGCGTCCTGTCGGAGCGGAGGCGCTAGCGATGCCGTCGTTCACCGTCCAGGAGATCATCCGCGCCACGCGCGGCGCGCTGGTGAGCGGCGACCTCGGCGTGCTCGTCACCGGCGTGTCCATCGACAGCCGCACGCTCGCCGTCGGCGAAGCGTTCTTCGCGATCCACGGCCACCGGCTGTGCATGCCTTGCCGGACGACGTGCCGGCCGGCGTGCCGCTCGTGATGGTCGAAGACACCACGAAGGCGCTCGGCTCGCTCGCCGCGTGGCACCGGGCGCGGTTCGACGTGCCGGTCGTCGCGGTCACCGGCTCCAACGGCAAGACGACGACGAAGGAGATGATCGCCGGCGTGCTCGGCACCCGCTGGCGCACGCACCGGCCGCGGTCGTCGTTCAACAACCAGTGGGGCCTGCCGCTCACGCTGTTCGCGCTCGGGCCGGAGCACGACGCGCTCGTCGTCGAGATCGGCGCGAACCAGCCCGGCGAGATCGCGTACCTCGCCGGCCTCGCGCGGCCGACCGTGTCCGTCGTCACGACCGTCGCCGCCGTCCACACCGAGTTCTTCCGCACGCTGGACGGCGTGCGGGACGAGAAGGCGGCGCTCGTGCGCGCGCTCGCCAGCGACGGCTTCGCCGTGCTGAACGCGGATGACCCGCGCGTGGCGTCGATGGCGCGCGACACGTCCGCGACGGTCGTGACGTACGGACGCGCGCCGTCGGCGCGCGTCCGTGCGACCGACGAGCGCGACGAGCCCGGCGGCGTCTCCTTCACGCTGCACGCCGACGGCGGCCGCGCGCCGGCCGCGCTCGCGTTCGCCGGACGCCACAACGTCGGCAACGCGCTCGCCGCGGCCGGGGTCGGCGTCGCGCTCGGGTTCTCGCTCGAGGAGATCGCGAGCGGCTTGGCGGCGGCGCGTCCCGTCGCCGGACGGTGCGTGTGGAAGGCCGCCGCCGACGTGCGCATCCTCGACGACACCTACAACGCCAACCCCGTGTCGGTCGCGGCGGCGCTCGACACCGTCGCCGCGCACCGCGGCGACAGCCGGCTGATTCTCGTGCTGGGCGACATGCTCGAGCTCGGCGACATCGCGGACGAGGCGCACCGCGAGCTCGGCCGGCGGGTGGCGGCGATGGGCGCCGCGCACTTCATCGGCGTCGGCCGCCACGCGGCGCTCGCGGTGGAGGCGGCCCGCGCCGCCGGCTTCGCGGACGCCCGCCAGGCGACGACCTTCGAGGACACGATGGCGGAGCTGCTCAAGCAGGTTGCGCCCGGTGATGTCGTGCTCGTGAAGGGATCGCGCGGTATGCGGATGGAGCGCGTGGTGGACGCGCTCGTCGCGCGCCTGCAGCGACCGCAACCCGGTACCGGACCGGAATGAGGGCGACGGATGCTGTACCACCTGTTCGTCCCGTTCGCCAGGGACCACATCGTCTTCAACGTCTTCCGGTACCTGACGTTCCGCTCGTTCATGGCGCTGATCACGGCCCTCGTGATCTCGCTCGTGATCGGGCCGTGGATCATCCGGACGCTGCGCCGTCTGCAGTACGGCAGCGACACGATCCGCGAGGACACGCCGGAGCGGCACCGGACGAAGCAGGGCACGCCGTCGATGGGCGGGCTCGCGATCCTCGCGGCGCTCCTCGGCTCGACGCTGCTGTGGGTGAATCTCACGAACCGCTACGTCTGGGTCGCCATCCTCGGCACGCTCGGCTGCGGAATGATCGGGCTCCTCGACGACATGGCGAAGCTCCGCCGCCGGAAGGGGCTGAAGGCGCGCGTGAAGTTCGGGCTGCAGCTCCTGTGCGCGCTGGCCGTGCTCCAGATCGTGTACTGGCAGCCGCCCGGGAACTGGACGCCGACCCTCGCCATTCCGTTCTTCAAAGGCTGGCTCGTCGACCTCGGATGGCTGTGGATTCCCTTCGCGATGCTCGTGATCGTCGGCGCGTCGAACGCCGTGAACCTGACGGACGGTCTGGACGGCCTCGCCATCGGGCCGATCATCATGGCCGCCGGCGCCTTCGGCATCATCGCGTACCTGACCGGCAACTTCCGGGCGGCGGACTACCTGAAGATCCTGAACGTCAAGGGCGCCGGCGAGCTGACCGTGTTCTGCGGGGCGCTGATCGGCGCCGCGATCGGCTTTCTCTGGTTCAACTGCCATCCGGCCGAGGTCTTCATGGGCGACGTCGGATCGCTCGCCCTCGGCGGCGCGATCGGGACGCTCGCGGTGCTCACCAAGGCGGAGCTGCTGCTGCCGCTGATCGGCGGTCTCTACGTGGTCGAAGCCGCGTCGGTGATCATCCAGGTCGCGAGCTTCAAGCTCACCGGACGCCGCGTCTTCCGCATGGCGCCGCTCCACCACCACTACGAGCTGGCCGGCTGGGCCGAACCGAAGATCGTGGTGCGCTTCTGGATCGTCTCGTTCGCACTGGCGCTCCTCGCGCTGACGACGCTCAAGCTCCGGTGAGGGCCGCGTGATCGATCTTGACGAGGTTGATGGAGACGTGACGACGGTTCGCGGCGCGGCGTTCCGGGCGTCGCTCGCCGGCCGGCGCGTGCTCGTCATCGGGCTCGCGCGGAGCGGCGTCGCCGCCGCGGCGCTCTGCCGCGCGGCCGGCGCGCGTGTCGTCGCCGCCGATGCCAAGCCCGTCGACGCGTTGAGCGCCGACGCGCGTGCGCTCGCGGCCGACGGCATGCGCGTCGCGTCCGAGTCGGAGGCGATGCAGGCGCTGCGCGTGACGGACCTGGTCGTCGTGAGCCCGGGCGTGCCGTACGACGCCGCGCTGCCGCGCGCCGCGCGCGCCGCCGGGATGCCGGTGCTCGGCGAGCTCGAGCTCGCGTGGCGCGCGATGGACGCCGAGACCATCGCGATCACGGGCACCAACGGCAAGACGACGACGACCGCGCTGACCGGCGCGCTCCTGGCCGCGCAGCCCCGGCCGGTGCTCGTCGCCGGCAACATCGGCACGCCGCTGGCGGCGCACGCGCTCACGTTTCCCGCGGACGGCCTCGTCGTCGCGGAAGTCTCGAGCTTCCAGCTCGAGACGACGGACGCGTTTCATCCGCGCGTGGCCGTGGTGCTGAACGTGACGCCGGATCATCTGGACCGGCACGGCTCCCTCGCGGCGTACGCCGAGGCGAAGGCGCGGATCTTCGTGAACCAGACGCCGGCCGACTGCGCGGTGCTGAACGCGGACGACGACGGCGCGCGCGCGCTCGGTGCCCGCACGCGCGCCGACGTGCTGTGGTTCAGCCGGCTGCGCCGTCTCGAGCACGGCGTGTTCGTCCACGAGGGGCGCATCACGGCGAAGCTCAACGGGCACTACGAGGACATCGGGCCCGTCGACGAGATTCCGCTGCGCGGCGCGCACAACGTGGAGAACGTGCTCGCCGCCACGGCGTGCGCGCTGTGGACCGGCATGGCGCCGGCGGCGATTCGTCGCGGCATCGCCCAGTTCCGCGCCGTCACGCACCGGATCGAGCCCGTCCGCGACGTCGCCGGCGTTCGGTACTACAACGACTCGAAGGCGACGAACGTCGACTCGACGATCAAGGCGCTCGAGAGCTTCACCGAGCCCGTCGTGCTGATCGCCGGCGGCAAGGGCAAGGGCCAGGACTTCACGCCGCTTGCCGCCGTCGCGCGCGAACGCGTCACGCACGTCGTCGTCATCGGTGAGGACGGCCCGAAGATCGGCCGCGTGATGAGCGACGCCGGCATTCCGGTCACCCCCGCCGGCTCCATGGACGAGGCGATCCGGAGCGCGCAGCGGCTCGCCGGGCCCGGCGCCGTCGTGCTCCTGTCACCGGCGTGCGCGTCGTTCGACATGTTCGAGAACTTCGAGCACCGCGGCGACGTGTTCAAGAAGCTCGTGGAGCGACTGGATTGAGTCCGCGGCTCGCATTCGCGACCCGCGGGCGGGGGGGAGCGAGCGCCGCTCCTCCCCCCCACCCCCCCACCGTTTCGACGGGATCGAGTGCGGCGGCAAAGCCGCCGCTCGAACGCCGCCACGCCTAGGAAGCTCAGCCCCGACATGTGGCTTCTCGGGACGGCCGTGCTGCTGCTGTCCGTCGGCGTGGTCATGGTCTATTCCGCGAGCGCGATCATGGCCGCGGACCGCTTCCGCGATCCGTACTTCTTCCTCAAGAAGCAGCTGTTCTGGGCCGCGCTCGGCGGCGCCGGCCTGTGGGCGGCGCTGCGCGTCGATTACCGGCGCCTCGAGCGATGGACGTGGCCGCTCCTCGCCGTCACCGCGGTGCTGCTCGTGCTCGTGCTGATCCCGCCGTTCGGGCAGTCGATCAACGGCACGCGCCGGTGGCTGCGCTTCGGTCCGCTCTCCGTGCAGCCCGCGGAGCTCGCGAAGCTCGCCCTCGTCGTCTTCCTCGCGGCGTTCCTGGCGCGCCGCCGGGACGAGGTCGAGGACCTCTGGCGCGGGTTCGTCCCGCCGCTCGCCGTGGCGTCCGTTCTCGCGCTGCTCGTCGTCGTGCAGCCGGATCTCGGCAACGCGGTCGCGCTGATCACGCTGACGTTCGCGCTGCTGTTCATCGCGGGCAGCCGGCTCTCGCACCTGTCGCTCGTCTGCGCCGCGGTCGCGCCGCTGATGGTCGTCGCGGTCCTCATCGCGCCGTACCGCCTGCGGCGCGTGCTCGCGTTCCTCGATCCCTGGCAGGATCCGCGCGGCAGCGGGTTCCAGATCATCCAGTCGTGGCTCGCGCTGGGATCGGGGGGCCCGTTCGGCCGCGGCATCGGCGATTCGCGGCAGAAGCTCTTCTATCTCCCGGAAGCGCACACGGACTTCATCTTCGCGATCCTCGGCGAGGAGGTCGGGTTCCTCGGCGCGATGCTCGTGCTGTCGCTCTTCGTCGTCCTCGTCTGGCGCGGGCTCCGCATCGGCCTCCGCGCGCCGGACGCCTTCGGCAGCCATCTCGCGCTCGGCCTCACGGTGCTGCTGGCGACGCAGACGCTCATCAACCTCGGGGTCGTCACCGGCCTGCTCCCGACGAAAGGGCTGCCGCTGCCGTTCATCTCGTTCGGCGGCTCGTCCCTCGTCGTGACCATGCTCGCGACCGGTGTGCTCCTCAACATTTCCGAGCACGCCGATGTGTAAGCGCTACCGGCACATCCACTTCGTCGGTGTCGATGTTATCGGCATGTCGGGAACGGTCGACATTCGAATCAGGGTCGGCGGCTCGGCGCTCGTCGTGACCATGCTCGCGACCGGTGTGCGCCTCGACATCTCCCGGCACGCCGATGTTTAAGCGCTACCGGCACATCCACTTCGTCGGCATCGGCGGCATCGGCATGTCGGGCATCGCCGAGATCCTGATCAATCTCGGCTACCGCGTGACCGGCTCGGACGTGACTCGGAGCGAGACGGTCGAGCGGCTCGAGCAGCTCGGCGCGAAGGTGTTCATCGGGCACGACGCCGGCAACGTCGAGGGCGCGCACGTCGTCGTGTACTCGTCGGCCGTCGCGCGCGACAACGTCGAGGTGCAGGCGGCGCGGCAGCGCCAGGTGCCGGCGATTCCGCGCGCCGAGATGCTCGCCGAGCTCATGCGGCTCAAGTACGGCGTGGCCGTCGCCGGCACGCACGGCAAGACGACCACGACGTCGATGGTCGGCGCCGTGCTCGCCGAGGGGCGGTACGACCCGACGATCGTCGTCGGCGGCCGCGTCGCGGCGCTCGGCTCGAACGCGCGGCTCGGCCAGGGCGAGTTCCTCGTCGCCGAGGCCGACGAGTCGGACGGCTCGTTCCTCCGGCTCACGCCGACGATCGCCGTCGTCACCACGATCGACGCCGAGCACCTCGATTACTACGCGGACCTGGACGCGATCCGCGACGCGTTCGTGACGTTCGTCAACAAGGTGCCGTTCTACGGCGCCGCCGTCCTGTGCCTCGACGAGCCGAACATCCAGACGCTGCTGCCGCGGGTGGAGAAGCGCGTCATCACGTACGGCCTCGACCCGGCGGCCGATCTCGTCGCGCGCCACGTCGAGCTCCGCGGCCTCACGAGCCGGTTCGAGGTCGTGCACGGCGGCACGCTGCTCGGCGAATGCCGGCTCGCCGTTCCCGGACGGCACAACGTGCTCAACGCGCTCGCCGCCATCGGCGTCGGGCTCGATCTCGAGATCCCGTTCGTGACGATCCAGAAGGCGCTGGCCGGCTTCACCGGCGTGCAGCGCCGGTTCCAGGTCCGCGGCGAGGCCGGGGGCATCCTCGTCGTCGACGACTACGGCCACCATCCGGCGGAAGTTCGCGCGACGCTCGCCGCCGCCAGGGCGGGCTTCGATCGCCGCATCGTGACCGTGTTCCAGCCGCATCGCTACACGCGGACGCGGCATCTGCGGCAGGAGTTCGTCACGGCCTTCAATCAGGCCGACGTGCTACTCGTGCTCGACATCTATGCGGCGGGTGAGGCGCCCATTCCGGGTGTCACCGCCGCCGACCTCGCGGAGGCCATCCGCGCTCACGGCCACCGTCACGTCACGTATCTCGGCGGCGACCGCGCCGCGGTGGTCGATCACCTCGTCGACACCGTCCGCCGCGGCGATCTCGTTCTGACGCTCGGCGCCGGCGACGTGGGTCAGCTCGGGCCCGAGCTTCTGAGACGGCTCGGCGGCGATCCACCGAGAGGAGGCTCCACATGCTAGGTGAGATCCGGGGCGAAGTGCGCTTCAAGGAGCAGCTGAGCTATCACACGTCCCTGCGCATCGGCGGCCCCGCCGACATCTTCGTCGTGCCCCAGGACTTCGACGACATCCGGCACGCGCTGCAGTTCGCGGAGCGCGAGCAGCTGCCCGTCGCGGTCGTGGGCGGCGGCAACAACCTCCTCGTCGGCGATCGCGGCGTGCGCGGCGTGGTCCTGCGCCTCGAAGGCGCGCTCGGCCGCGCCGAGTTCCACGGCGAGGAAGCCGTGGTCGGCGCCGGCGTCAGCCTCTCCTCGCTGATTCGCACTGCGGCGGCGCAGCATCTCGGCGGCATCGAATGCCTCGTCGGCATCCCCGCGACGATCGGCGGCGCGCTCGCCATGAACGCGCGCTCCGCCGACGGCTCGATCGCGGATTTCGTCAGCGCCGCGTATTTCCTGCATCCGGACGGCACCCTCGGTGAGTACAAGCCGGGGCACGGCTCCATCGCGCCGCGCGCGCTCCACTTTCCGCCCGGCTCGGTCGTCGTCGGCTGCCGGCTGCGCTTCACGCGCCGGCCGTTCGCCGAGATCCAGCGCGACATGCGGCAGCGGCTCAAATCGAAGAAGTCCACCCAGCCCCTGGCGCTGGCATCGGCGGGCTCGATCTGGAAGGACCCGCCGAACGATTCGGCGCTGCGCCTGCTCGAAAAGGTCGGACTCCGCGGCAAGCGCATCGGGGGCGCCGAGATTTCGACGAAGCACGCGAACTTCATCGTCAACCGCGGCGGCGCGGGGTCGGCGGACATCATCGGATTGATGGAACTGGCGCGCGACCGCGTCCACGCGCAGTTCGGCGTGACGCTCGAACCGGAGATCCGGATCGTCGGTGAGTAAGCTCCTCTCCCCGCGCGCGGGCGCCCGGGATCTCACCGATGTCGGCGAGCGGTCGTCGCTCGTCGGCGCCCAGCGGGTCGGCCGCGCCCGGCGCCGCCGGGGCCAGACCCGTGCGCGATGGCTGCCGGTGATCATGCTCGCGCTGGTGGCCGCGGGCCTGACCGCGGGCGTGGCCGCGACCGTTCGCTGGCTGCTCGTGTCTCCGCGGTTTGCCGTCGAGTCGATCGACGTGCGCGGCACGCACCGGATCGCCGTCGATCGCATCGTCGAAGCCGCCGACGTTGCCGCCGGAACGAGCCTGTTCCAGCTCGATCCGCGCGCGATCGCGGCGCGCGTCGAGGCGCTGCCCGAAGTGCGGCGCGCGGAGGTCGTCCGCGAGATTCCCAACCGCCTCACGATCCTCGTCGAGGAGCGCCGTCCGTTCACGCTGATCCACGCCGGCCGCCTCCACTGGGTCGACGAAGAAGGCCGGACGCTCGGTCCCGAACGTCACGCCGTGGCACCGCTCGTGCCGCTGATCACCGGGCTGACGGAAGACGAAGTCGCTGCGATGCGCACGGCGCCGGGCGCCAAGGCGCGCACCGCGATCGCGATGATCCAGGCGCTGCTGCGGAGCGGCAGCTCGCTCGTCGGCGAGATCGCCGAGGTCGACGTCAGCAGCGCCGACGGCCCCGTGCTGTTCACGATGGACGGCGTGGAGGTGCGGCTCGGCACCGAGGACTGGAACGACCGCCTCGCGCGGCTCGAAGGCGTGCTCGCGCAGGTGGCACGCGACGACGTGCACGTCAGCGTCGTGGACCTGAGATTCCGGGACCAGGTCGTCCTGCGACGGGAGGACCCGCTATAAAGCGCGCGAAGACGCCGGACCTCATCGTCGGGCTGGACGTCGGCACCACGAAAATCTGCGCCGTCATCGCCGCGTCGCGACCGGCCGGCGGTCTCGACGTCGTCGGCGTCGGCTCGGCGCCGTCGCGCGGGCTCCGCCGCGGCGTCGTCGTCAACATCGAGTCGACGGTGGAGGCGATCAAGCAGGCGGTGTCGGACGCCGAGCTGCAGGCGGGCGTCGAGGTCGCGTCCGTGTACGCCGGGGTCGCCGGCGGCCACATCCGCGGCGTGAACAGCCGCGGTGTCGTCGCCGTGTCCGGCAAGGAGCGCGAGGTCGGCGCCGCCGACGTCGACCGCGTCGTCGATGCCGCGCGCGCGATCAACCTGCCGCCGGACCGCGAGATCATTCACGTGCTGCCGCAGACGTTCGTCGTCGACGACCAGGATGGCGTGCGCGAGCCCGTCGGCATGTCCGGCGTCCGCCTCGAGGCGGAAGTGCACATCGTGACGGGCGCGATCACGTCGGTCCAGAACGTCGTGCGCTCGGTGAACCGCGCGGGCCTCGAAGTCGAGGACATCGTGCTCGAGCCGCTCGCGTCCGCCGAAGCCGTGCTCTTTCCGGACGAGAAGGAGCTGGGCGTCGTGCTGATCGACATCGGCGGCGGCACGACGGACGTGGCGCTGTTCCGCGAGGGCGCCGTGTGGTACACGGCGAGTCTGCCGCTCGGCGGCGATCACATCACGAACGACATCGCGATCGGGCTGCGCACCCCGATCGCCGACGCCGAAGAGCTCAAGAAGCGCTCGGCGTGCGCGTTGACGGCGCTCGTGCCGGCCGAAGAGACCGTCGACGTGCCGTCCGTCGGCGGACGCAAGCCGCGGCACCTCTCGCGCCAGGTGCTGTCGGAGATCGTGCAGCCGCGCGTGGAGGAGATCTTCACGCTCGTCGCGCGCGATCTCGCGAAGGCCGGCTTCCAGGA
Source organism: Candidatus Rokuibacteriota bacterium (assembly GCA_016184365.1). Lineage (GTDB taxonomy): Bacteria > Methylomirabilota > Methylomirabilia > Rokubacteriales > CSP1-6 > AR8. The sequence continues at coordinate 20,180 of JACPCW010000107.1, read as the reverse complement.
TTCCGCGACGGCCGGCGTGGTCGTCACCGGCGGCACGTCGATCATGGAAGGTGTCGCCGAGGTCGCGGAAGTCGTGTTCGAACAGCCGGTGCGACGCGGGGCGCCGCACGACGTGGGCGGTCTGTTCGACGTCGTCCGCAGCCCGATCCACGCCACGGCCGTCGGCCTCGCGCTCTATGGAGCACGCCGCCAGGCGGTGGGATACGTGTCAGCGGAAGCGGCCGGGCGCACATGGTTCGTCCGCGCGGGCCGGCGCCTGGCCGGCTGGTTCTCGGAAATTCTGTGAGCAATGGTTCTCGAAAATCCTGTGAGCCGCGACCCGCATGACCTGGCCACCGACGGGGTGGGGGGGCTTGGGGGTGGAGCGGCGCTCGCTCCCCCCAACGTAAAGAGGAGGCTTGATGGACAACCGCACGCGGCGACTGTTCGAGCCGGAGTCGTTCGAGCAGGTGGCCAAGATCAAGGTGATCGGCCTCGGCGGCGGTGGGGGCAACGCCGTCAACCGGATGATGGAGGCGCGCTTCACCGGCGTCGAGTTCATCGTCGGCAATACGGACGTGCAGGCGCTGCGCGCGTCGCCGATCCCGCTGAAGCTGCAGCTCGGCGTGAAGCTCACGCAGGGCCTCGGCGCCGGGTCGAACCCGGACGTCGGACGCGACGCGGCCCAGGAAAATCCGGATCAGATCACGCGCGCGCTCGAAGGCTCGGACATGGTGTTCATCACGGCCGGTCTCGGCGGCGGCACCGGCACCGGCGCCGCGCCGGTGGTGGCGCGCATCGCGAAGGATCTCGGCATCCTCACCGTCGCCGTGGTGACGAAGCCGTTCCACTTCGAAGGCCGCAAGCGCATGCTCCAGGCCGAGGCCGGGATCGACGCCCTGCGCGACGTCGTCGACACGCTGATCACGATCCCGAACCAGCGGCTGCTCGCCGTCGTCGAGCGGGGCACGCCGCTCCTCGAGGCGTTCCGCGTGGCCGACTCGGTGCTGCAGCAGGCCGTGCAGGGCATCTCGGATCTGATCCTCGTCCCCGGTCTCATCAACCTCGATTTCGCCGACGTGCGGACGATCATGTCCGGCATGGGCATCGCGATGATGGGGACCGGCGTCGGGCGCGGCGAGCACCGGGCGCTCGACGCGGCGCACAAGGCCGTCGCGAGCCCGCTGCTCGACGACGCGTCGATCGAGGGCGCGCGCGGCATCCTCATCAACTTCACCGGCGGCGCCGACCTCGCGATCCACGAGGTCGAAGAAGCGGCGCGCATCGTGCAGGAAGCGGCGCACGAAGAGGCCAACATCATCTTCGGCGCCGTCATCGATCCGGATCTCACCGACGAAGTGCGCATGACCGTCATCGCGACGGGGTTCACGGAGCGGAAAGACATGGTCGCGCCGTCGGGCAAGGTCGTGGACCTGCCGCGCAGCGCACGATCCGGCTCGGGCGCCTTCTCGTCCGCGCCCGCCGGCTGGCGACGGCGCCGAGACCGGCACGGCCTCGGTCGACGTGACGGACGAGCTCGACGTGCCGACGTTCCTGCGCAAGCAGGCCGACTAGCTGACCGCCGCCGCGCCGCCGCCTGCGCTTCGCTCGGGCGGCGCGTTGCGGCGCGGACGGTCGGCGGTCGAGGTGGGCGGGGACGACGACGTCCGCGCACCAAACGCCGGCATCTTGTCGTCCGGTGCTACCATTTGCAATTGTGGTTGCGTTTAGAACACGCCGATTCTGGCTCGATCGTCTGGCCGAGGCATGGCGCGGCCGGTCGATCGTGTGGCTCTCGGGGGTCCGACGCTCCGGAAAGACGACGCTGGCGCGCTCTCTGCCGGACGCGGAGTACCTCGATTGCGAGTTGCCAAGCGTGCGCCGGCTCCTCGACCAGCCCGAGTCGTTCCTTTCGGCGCAACATGGACGCACCGTCGTGCTGGACGAGGTCCATCGCCTCGGCAACCCATCGGAGCTGCTCAAGATCGCGGCGGATCACTACTCCGGCGTCAGGATCCTCGCCACGGGTTCCTCCACGCTCGGCGCATCGCGCCGCTTCCGCGACACCCTGACCGGCCGCAAGGCGGAGCTCTGGCTGACTCCGATGATGTCGAGCGACCTCGTCGATTTCGGATCGAACGACCTCGAGCGCCGGCTGCTGCGCGGCGGACTCCCGCCGTTCTTTCTCGCCGACGCGCCGACGGAACGTGAGATGCAGGAATGGCTGGACTCCTATTGGGCCAAGGACATTCTCGAGTTGTTCCGCCTCGAACGGCGCCATTCGTTCCAGCGTTTCGTCGAGCTGCTGCATGGGCAGAGCGGCGGTCTGTTCGAAGCCACGCGCTTCGCCCGCGACTGCGAGGTGAGCCGCACCTCGATCACCAACTATCTCGCGGTGCTCGAAGCGACCTTCGTCGCGCACGTCATCCGTCCGTACAGCGCGCGCCGAGCCACGGAGATCGTCGCGGCGCCCAAGGTCTACGGCTTCGACACCGGCTTCGTCTGTCACCACCGGGGCGTCGAGCGCCTGCGCCGCGAGGATGTGGGACTCCTCTGGGAGCACTACGTGCTCAACGAGCTGCACGCGCGCCTGCAGACTCGTGCGATCCGCTACTGGCGGGACAAGCGCGGGCACGAGGTCGACTTCGTGTTCGTGGGGCGCGGCCGGCCGCCCACGGCGATCGAGTGCAAGGCCACCAGCGCCAACTTCGACGCTTCGAATCTGGCGGCGTTCCGTCGCGCGCATCCCCGCGGCGCGAACTTCGCCGTCATCCCCGATGTGAAGCGCGGGTTCGCGGAAACGCACGCCGGTGTGCGCGTCGAATTCGTCGACCTCGAGGCACTGATCCACCGCCTCCGCGCGCCGGACTGAACCTCGAGACGGACCACGTCATCGCCATCCGGCACCGCTCGGTCGGGCGCTGACCGCGCTACGATGCGGCGATGACCTACGCGCCTCTCGTGCCGCACGGTGATCCGCCCCGGTACTTCACCTTTCCGTCCCTCACCGCGCTGCGCGTAGCGCACGCGACGACGACGCGGCACTTCGACGGCGCGACGCCGTTTCGCGATCCGTCCGGCCCGTTTCGCCTCGAGGGCACGAGCGGGCTCGATGACGCCGGCATCGACCTGTCGCGTGCGGCGTACGCGCGGCAGATGCACGGCGCCGCGGTGGCCGAGCTGACGGGCGGGGGATTTGCCGGCGAGGTCGACGTGCTCGCGACGAAGTCGCCGGGTGTGCCGCTCGCCATCTTCACCGCCGACTGCCTCGCCGTGACGCTCTACGACGCGGACGCGCGCGCGCTCGTCCTCGCGCACGTCGGCTGGCGGGGTACCGTGCGCGGCGCTCCGCAGAGCGCGGTGGCGGCGCTCGAACGCGTCGGCGGACGCGCCGGGCGCACGCTGGCGACGATCGCGCCGTCGATCGGTCCGTGCTGCTACGAGGTCGACGAGCCCGTGATCGGCGACTTCGCCGAGCGCTATCCCGGACGCTGGGACCGATGGGTCGCGTCCGCCGGGCCCGGACACTGGATGCTCGATCTCTGGACCGCGAACGAAGAGCTGCTGATGTCGGCGGGCGTCGCGCGCGAGCGGATCGAGACGGCGCGACTGTGCACCGCCTGCAATGCCGATCTGCTGTTTTCCTACCGGAAAGGCAACCGCGGCCGGCTGGTCACGGTCGCCGCGCTGCCGTAGCCGTCAGCGCGCGCCGACGGCGCGCTCGGCCGCCCAGGCGCGGAGATTCGCGATCGCCTCGGCGCGCGTCACGGACAGCGGACGCGTCGCCTCGAGCTCCTCGACGACGTGCTCCGTCGCGAGCTCGGCGCTCGCGGAGAACGCGGTGTAGAGCGCGGACACCACCGCCTGTTCGATCTCGGCGCCGCTGAAACCGTCGGAGTGCGCGGACAGCGCGGCGAGATCGAACCTCGCGGGGTCGCGCTTGCGCTTCGCGAGGTGGATCTGGAAGATCTGCTTGCGCTCGTCGGCGTCGGGCAGGTCGATGAAGAAGATCTCGTCGAAGCGGCCCTTGCGGACCATCTCCGGCGGCAGCGCTTCGATGTCGTTGCTGGTGGCGACGATGAACACCGGCGCCTTGCGATCCTGGAGCCAGCCGAGCAGCCGGCCGAAGATGCGGCGCGAGAGGCCGGCGTCGGACTCCGACGACGAGACCGACGCGAAGCCCTTCTCGATCTCGTCGATCATCACCACGCACGGCGCCATGCCTTCCGCGACCGCGATCGCCTTCTCGAGGTTCTTTTCCGACTCGCCGATGAACTTGTCGTAGAGCTTGCCGGGCTCCATCTTCAGGAGCGGCAGGCCCCAGTCCTCCGCGATCGATTTCGCGACGAGCGTTTTCCCGCAGTTGTGCACGACGAGACCGTTGGCGATGAACCGCTCGGCCACCGGAACGGTGAGGTCGTAGACGCGCTCGACGAATCGCGTTCGTTCGACCTCGACGACGCGGGCCGCGCCTGCGAACCGCGGCTTCGTGTGATGTGAATACGACGTGAGACAGTCGATCAGCGGCTGCTGCTTACGTCGCGTGAGGAATCCCACGGTGGACGCGAACCGCTCGAGGCTCTTCCGTGTCCGGACGACGACGCGATGGATCGGATATCGCGAGAAGCCGTAGACCTGCGTCTCCAATCGGATCGTGGCGTAGATGCCGAGACGTTGGAGCAAGAGCTGCGTCGATTGGGCGAGCCGCTGGCTGACGGTCTTCAGCTCCACGCGAGGCGACCGCCGATGTGCGACGGCGCGGCGGGCATTGACGACGCAACCATCACCTTCGAACAAGCCTCGGAGAAATCCCGCAACGCATACGTCGTCGAGAGCGAAGATCGCGTCCGGTACGGCCTTCGTCCGCTTCGTGCCCTGTATCAGCGGGTGCAGATTGACGGCGATGTCGAAGGCATCGAACCTGAATTCCCTCGCATGCTTCGGCAAGCGCATCCGTTCCGTGGGTCGGATGCCGAAGAGCTTCTCGGAGCGCTCCCGCAGCCAAGCGCTCAACTCGTACTCCTCCGACCCGAGCGTCAGCGTCACGCGATAACGGTCCTGGCAGCCCTCGGCGACGATGAGGCCCACGAGCTCGGCCAGTTCAGGACTCCAGGTGTCCGGCAGCGTCTCGACCGGGACCTTGCGCTTGCGAACGGAGTGCAGGGGACGGTCGAAGCCCGTGCGCTTCGGCGGCGTCGCGAACGAGACCGGTCGGTCCCATAAGACGACCTCGTCGCCGACTTTGACGTCCCCGGCCGGCTTCCATCCGGCGGGCGTCAAGAGCTCGTGGTCCGGCGTTGCCTCGAGTTCACGGCCATCCGCGAACCGGATCAGCGCCGTCTCGCGATGCTCGTGGATCTGCAGCTTCGCCGCGAGCGCGGTCGTCCCATCCTCAAGAGCGACTCGGTGCGCGACATCGTAGACACCGGGCTCCAGACAGTCGGAGACCTGACGCGCTAGCGACTCCAGGGTCGGCATGCGCCCGTCGGCGAGCAGCACACGCGTGTCGCCGCGCAGGCAGCCCTGCACGCCCAAAAGAAGAATCCCCTTGGGCGCCTGAATTCCGAATTCCTTCGCCTCCGGGGAGAACGCGCGGCGGCGTTTGCCGAGCCAGCTCTTGAGCGCCTTGAAGCCGCCGACGGAATCGAGCGCGCCTTCGGTGGCGAGGAACTCCAGCACGCCGTCCTTGGCGAGCAGCTCCTTCTTGAGATCGACGATGAACGCGAGGTCGTCCTTCGTGAGCGCGAGGTCGCGCAGCACGGCGGCGGTGACGGCCTTCTCCGCCTCGAAGAGCGTCATGCCGCGCAGGCGGTCGACGAGCTGATCGAAGTCCTGATCGGTGATCTCGACGCGCACCTTGTGATCGCGCTTGAGCGAGTCCACGGTGGTCTTCGCGATCGCTTTCAGATCCTGCGCGGTGGGGAGCGCATACCGGAAAAAGGCCGAGCGCTTTTCGATCTCCGCCGGCAGCGTCACCTGCGGCGCCGAGAGGACGATGGACCGCCGGTCGCGCTCGAGCGTCGGCGCCAGCTCGACGAGGCGGCGCGTGACCGGCGCTTCGGTCAGAAACCGGTAGAGGTCCTTGAAGTGGAAGATGCCGTCGCCGAGCTGCGCGACGCTCCGGAGCGCTTCGAGCGGCGTCTGCGAGCCTTCGGCCTGATCGCCGCCGGCCGGCCCGAGTCGCCGCACCGGATTGCCGACCGACCATTCATAGACGTGGAGTTTGAGACGCGATCCGATCTGCCGAAGCGTGCTCCCGAGGCGATCTTCTTCCCACGTTTCGACCGCGATGATCGGGTACCGCGAGCGAACGAGCAGCTCGAGGTCGACGAGCGCGTCCACAGCGCGGCCATGCTAGCATGCGGGAGAATGTCCACAGAGAACATCCGCGCGAATCTCGAGCGAGTCCGTGAGCGGATCGCCCGCGCGGCGGAGCGCGCAGGTCGTCGCCCGAGCGACGTGCTCCTGATCGGCGTGTCGAAGACCGTGGACATCGATCGCATCCGCGAGGCTATCGACGCGGGCGTTCCCGCGCTCGGCGAGAATCGCGTCCAGGAAGCGAAGGCCAAGATCGCGGCGCTCGGCCGACCCGTGCCGTGGCATCTGATCGGCCACCTCCAAACGAACAAGGTCAAGGACGCGCTTCCGCTTGTCCGCACAGAGGCCGGCGGGTTCGACAAGAGCGGTGTTCGTGACATCGATCCGCTGTTCGACGTCATCCATTCGCTCGATCGCTTTGCGCTTGCCGAGGCGATCGAGAAGCGTCTCGCGGAGACGCGCCGCGTCGTCGACACAATGGTGGAAGTCAACCTCGCCGCGGAATCGTCGAAGAGTGGGATCGCCCCGGATGCTTTGCCGGCATTGCTCGACGGACTTGTCGGGCTCCCGCACGTCCGCGTCCGCGGCCTGATGGCGATTCCGCCGGCCGGCGCCCCCGGCGACGCGCGCCAGTGGTTTCGCGCGCTGCGAAAGCTCGCCGAGGCGCATGGACTCAGCGAGCTCTCGATGGGCATGAGCGCGGACTTCGAGATCGCGATCGAGGAAGGCGCCACGGTCGTGCGCGTGGGCACCGCGATCTTCGGCGCGCGCGCGGCGGCCGCGTAACCGCATGAGCATCAAGGATCTCAGCGTCGGCTTCGTCGGCGGCGGCAACATGGGCGAGGCGCTCATCAAGGGGCTCGTGGCGGCCGGCACCGTGCCCGCGCGCGCCGTGCACGCCACCGACGTGCGCGACGATCGCCTCCGCGAGCTCGAGCGCCAGTACGGCATCACGATCGCGCGCGACAACGCCGCGCTCGTCGGCGCGTGCGACGTCATCGTGCTCGCGGTGAAGCCGCAGATCATGGACGCGGTGGCGCGCGAGATCGCCGGCGCCGTGACGCGCGACAAGCTGCTGATCTCCGTCGCCGCCGGCGTGTCGACGACCCGGATTCGCGCCGCGCTCGGCAAGGACGCGCGTCTGATTCGCGTCATGCCGAACACGCCGGCGCTCGTGCTGGAGGGTGTGACGGCGATCGCGCGCGCCGACGGGCTCGCGCCCGGCGACCTCGACGTCGCGTCCGAGATCTTCAACGCCGTCGGACGTGTGGTCGTTCTCGACGAGAGCGCGATGGACGCCGTCACGGGCCTGTCCGGCTCGGGACCGGCGTACGTCGCGATCGTCATCGAAGCGCTCGCCGACGGTGGGGTGCGGATGGGGCTCGATCGCGCGACGGCGACGGCCCTCGCGACCCAGACCGTGATCGGCGCCGCCCGGCTCCTGCGCGAGACGGGCATGCATCCCGCCGCGCTCAAGGACATGGTGAGCTCGCCGGGCGGGACGACGATCGCGGGAGTCGCCGCCCTCGAAGCCGGTGGCCTGCGCGCCGCACTGATCGACGCCGTCGAGCGCGCGACGCTGCGGTCGCGCGAGCTCGGGAAAGGCTGAGCCGCCCGCGTGCTCTACCTGTTCCGGCTCGCGAACCTCGCGCTCGAGATCTACATGTGGATCATCATCGCGCGGGCCATCATCTCGTGGGTGAGCCCGGATCCGTCCAACCCGATCGTCCGGTTCCTCTATCGCGTGACGGAGCCGGTGCTGCGTCCGATCCGGCACCGGATCCCGATGACGATCGGGCTCGACCTGTCGCCCATGATCGTGCTGTTCGGCATCATCATCGCGCAATGGCTGCTGCGGCAGCTCGCGTACGAGATCGGTTGAGGAGGTGAGCGCCCCATGCGACTGAGTCCCTCCGACGTCCGGCAGCAGCACTTCACCGAGCGGATGTTCCGCGGCTTCGACAAGGACGAGGTCGACCGTTTCCTCGACCAGATCGCCGAGGACTACGAGTCGGTGATCAAGGAGAACGCGCTCCTCAAGGAGCAGCTCGCCGCGTTCGAGGAGCGGTCGCGCTCGACGGCGGACCTCGAGCGGACACTGCAGGACACGCTCGTCACCACCCAGCGCGTCACGGACGAGATGAAGACCAACGCCAAGCGCGAAGTCGAGCTCATGGTCCGCGAGGCGAAGCTGACGGGCGAGAAGATCCTCGAAGAGGCGCGCGCCGAAGAGGCGCGGATCGTCAGCGAGGTGAAGACGCTCAAGCGCACCCGGCGCCAGCTGCTGGAGGATCTGCGCGCGACGCTCGGGCAGTACCAGCGCATCTTCTCCGGCGAGCTCGGCGGGTTCGGAGACGAGGACGAAAGCCGCAGCTGACGCGCTCCTGACGATCCGCGTGAGCCCACGCGCCTCGCGCAACGAGATCGTAGGGTGGACGAGGACCGCACCGGCTTCGCCGGGGCGGTTCCGAGCGTCTGGGGGGTCTGGGGGTCTGGGGGCCTTCGAGGCCCCCAGCCAAAAGGTGCTGGCGGTGCGGGTCACCGCGCCGCCGGTCGAAGGTGAGGCGAATCGCGCCGTCGCGGCGCTCCTGGCTCGATCACTCGGGGTGGCGCCGTCGGCGGTCACCGTCGTGCGCGGCGAGCGGGGGCGCGACAAGGTCGTGCGCGTGACCGGGCTCGGAGCGAGTGAGATCCAGGCGCGCCTGGCGCGCCTGGTGGAGGACCGACCATGAGAACCGTCCTGGTGCTGGCCGGCGCAGTCGTCGCGGCCGCGCTCGTCGGGCAGGGCTCGGCGGCGGCCGACCATATGAAGCACGTGGCCCCATCGGGTGAACTGCTCGCGCCCGACGCGAGCGCGTCGCGGGACGCCGCGCCGACGCGCGAGCCCGCCGGCACGCTCGACCTCGAGCTGAAGGTCGGCAAGGACACGTTTCGCCTCGGCGGCCGCGTGTTCGGCTCCGGCGGCGTCGCGGGTGCGTGGCTCAACGGTCAGGTGCGCCCCGACGGCTTCGCGCTCGATGGGCGTATCCAGAACGAAGCCGGACGCGCGTACAACTTCAAGGTCAACGCCGACATGCTCGACTTCATGACGCGTTCGGCCTGGCGGATCCTGCTCGGGATTCCGACGTGGTCACCGTCGCCGCCGAGCACCAGCGAGCAGCCGTGACGCCGGCGCGCCACGCATGATCGCGCCCGTCCGCTGGGCCGGCGAACGCCTCGTCCTCCTCGATCAGCGCGAGCTTCCCGTGCGCGAGATCGAGCGCCGCTACGCGCGGTGGGAAGACGTGGCGGAAGCCATCCGCGCGCTCGCCGTGCGCGGCGCGCCGGCGATCGGGGTCGCGGCGGCGTTCGGCGTGGTGCTCGCGGCGCGCCAGAGTCGCGCGACGACGTTCGACGAGCTCTTCGCGGACATCGAAGTCGCCGTGAAAGGCCTCGCCGCGACACGTCCCACGGCGGTCAATCTCTTCTGGGCGCTCGACCGCATGCGTCGGATCGCCGAAGGCCTGCGCGGTGCGACGCCCGATGCCGTCCGCGCGCGGCTGCTCGCCGAGGCGCAGGCGATTCTCGACGAGGACCTCGCCGCGAACCGGGCGATGGGCGAACACGGGGCGGCGCTGGTCCCGGAGCACGCGCGCGTGCTGACGCACTGCAATGCCGGCGCGCTCGCGACGGCGGGTTTCGGCACGGCGCTCGGCGTCGTGCGGGCGGCGCACGCGAAAGGCCGCATCGCCCTCGTCTGGGTCGACGAGACGCGGCCCGTCATGCAGGGATCGCGGCTCACGGCGTGGGAGTGCGTGCGCGAGGGCATTCCGCACCGGCTCATTGCCGACGCCGCCGCCGGGTCGCTCATGGCGCGCGGCGAGGTGGACCTGGTCGTCACGGGCGCCGATCGCATCGCGGCGAACGGCGACACCGCGAACAAGATCGGGACGTATTCGGTCGCGGTGCTCGCGAAGCACCACGGCGTGCCGTTCTACGTGGCGGCGCCGTTCTCGACGATCGATCCGTCGCTCGCGTCCGGCGCGCAGATCCCGATCGAGGAGCGTGATGGCGCCGAGCTCCGCCGCGTCGGCGCGCAGCAGACCGCGCCGGACGCGTCGCCGGTCTTCAATCCCGCGTTCGACGTCACGTCCGCGACGCTGATCAGCGCGATCATCACCGAGCGAGGAGTGTTCCGCCCGCCGTACCGGTTCACGGCCTGAGCGTCCGCATCGGGATGAACGACGACATGCGCGTGGCGCGCGCGTTCCACGACGAAACGGCTCACTCGCCGTACTCCATCCGCACGAGCGGCCACGCGCTCGAATGGGACATCAAGCCGTTTCCGTTCAAGGTGTACGCGGACCTCGAGCCGATCGCGCTGCCGCGTGACTTTCCCGCGATCCCGACCGATGCGCTGCCGGCGCTGACCGGGCCGCGGGACGGCGCGGCGCGTCTCGATCTGCCGACGCTCGCGTCGCTGCTCTATCACTCGGCCGGCGTCACGAAGAAGAAGACGTACCCCGGCGGCGTCGACGTGCTGTTCCGTGCGGCGCCATCGACCGGCGCGCTGTACCAGACCGAGGTCTACGTCGCGGCGGGCGACGTCGCGGGCCTCGACGCCGGGCTGTACCACTTCTGCCCCGGAGACTTCGCGCTGCGCCGGCTGCGGTCGGGTGACGTGCGTGGCGCGCTCGCCGCCGCGGCCGCGGACGACACGCTCGCGCGCCGCGCCGCAACGGTCGTGCTCTCGGCGATCTACTGGCGGAACACGTGGAAGTACCAGGCGCGCGGGTATCGCCACCTGTTCTGGGATTCGGGCACGATGCTCGCGAATCTGGAAGCCGCCGGCCGCGCGCTCGGTCTGGGCCCGCGCATCGTCACCGGGTTCGTCGACGACGCCGTCAACGGTCTGCTCGGGCTGGACGTCGACCACGAAGCGGCGCTGGAGCTCGTCCCGCTGGGTGCCGAGACCGCCGCGGCGCTGTCGGCTCCGACCGACCCGGCCATCGACCATCGCGTCGTGCCGCTGTCATCGTCCTCCGTCGACTATCCGCGCCTGCGCGAGATCCACATCGCGTCGACGCTGCGGTCGGCGACGGATGTTTCAGCGTGGCGTCGCCGGCCACCGCCGGCGCCGCGGGAGCCCGGCCATGCGCTCCGACCGCTCGTCGCGGCACGCGATACATGCGGCCGCACGCTCGGCGACACGATCCAGCGGCGCGGCTCGACGCGCGCGTTTTCGGACGCGCCGTTGACGGAGATCGAGCTCGCCACCACGCTGTGGACGGCCACCCGGCCGGTCACGCTCGACGCCGCATCGGGTCTCGTGGACACCTACCTGATCGTCAACGCGGTCACCGGCGTCGACGGGGGCGCCTACGCGTACTGGCCGGACGCGCACGCGCTCGAGTCGATCAGGGCGGGCGCCTTCCGCGATCGTTCGGCGTGGCTCTGCCTGGAGCAGGCGCTGGCCGGTGACGCGGCGGCCGTGCTCTTTTTCGTCGCGCCGCTCGACGGGGTGCTGGCCGCCTACGGCAACCGCGGGTACCGGCTCGTCAATCTCGAAGCGGGGATCATCGGCGGTCGCGCCTACCTCGCGGCGTACGGCCAGGGCTTCGGCGCCAGCGGGCTCACGTTCTACGACGGCCACGTCGTCGAGTTCTTCTCGCCGCACGCGGCGGGCAAGGACGCCGTCTTCGTCGTCGCGCTCGGCCGCTCGCGAGTCGCGGTACGATCCAGTGACGCCGTCATTCCGGTCGAGAGCCGTCTGAGGAGGACGTGATGCCGCTGCCTCATTCGCCGTGGGACGACGAGATGGCCCCCGGGTCCCCCGGGGGCCATCGAGCGAAGGGGGGTCTGGGGGCGATTTCGGGGCCCCCAGCATCATGAAGAAATACCAGCTGATGGCGCCGGGGCCGACGCCGGTGCCGAGCCAGGTGCTGCTGGCGATGGCGCAGCCGATGATCCACCACCGCACCCCGGCCTACGAAGCGCTGTTCGCCGAGGTCCGTGCGGGGCTCGAGCGTCTGTTCCAGACGAGCCAGGACGTGATCCCCCTCGCGTGTTCCGGATCGGGCGCCATGGAAGCGGCCCTCGTCAACACGCTCTCCGCGGGCGACGTCGTGGCCGTCGTCAGCGCCGGAAAATTCGGCGAGCGATGGGTCGAGATTGCGCGCGCGTACGGTGTCGAGGTCGTCGAGCTGAAGGCGCCGTACGGCGAGAGCGTTCCCGCGGAGCGCGTCGCCGAAACGCTTCGCTCGCGGAAAGACCTCCGCGCCGTGCTGACGCAGCACAGCGAGTCGTCGACCGGCGTGCTGCACGACGTGCGCGGGTACGCCGCCGTGACGCGCGCGACGGACGCGCTCCTCATCGTCGACGCCGTGTCGAGCCTGGGCATCGCCGACCTCCGGATGGACACGTGGGGCGTCGACGTGGTCGTCGCCGGATCGCAGAAGGGCCTGATGCTGCCGCCGGGCCTCGCCTTCTGTGCGCTCGGCGCGCGCGCCTGGGAGCGTGCGAAGACGTCGAAGCTGCCGAAGTACTACTTCAACCTGCTCGAGGAGCGGAAGTTCGTCGGACGGAACGAAGCGCACTTCACGCCGGCCGTCTCGATCATCATCGGCCTGCGCGAGGTCGTGAAGATGCTGGAGGCCGAAGGACTGCCGAACGTCTTCGCGCGCCACGACCGGCTCGCGCGCGCGACGCGCGCCGGGGCCGCCGCGCTCGGGCTGCGGGTGTTCCCGCGCGCGACGCCGAGCCCGGCGCTCACGGCGATCCTGGCGCCCGACGGCATGGACAGCGAGAAGATCGTCGCCGCGTACTCCGAGACGCACGACATCACGATCGCGGGCGGGCAGGGCGAGATGAAGGGCAAGGTCTTCCGGCTCGGGCACATGGGCTACGCCGTCGAGATGGACGTGATCGTCGCGCTCGCGACGCTCGAGCAGATCCTGAGCGACCTCGGCCTGCCGGTGACCTTCGGCGCCGGCGTCGGCGCCGCGCAGAAGGTGTTCGCCGGAAAGTCCTAGCTCTCGCGCTTGATCCGCGCGCCGAGCGCGGCCAGGCGCGTGTCGATCCGCTCGTAACCGCGGTCGACCTGGCGGACGTTGTGGATCACCGAGCGTCCGTCGGCGGCCAGCGCCGCACCGATCAGCGCCATGCCGGCGCGGATGTCCGGTGACGCCATCTCCGTTCCGTGCAGCCGGCTCGGCCCGATGACGACCGCGCGATGCGGATCGCACAGCACGATGCGCGCGCCCATCGCGATCAGCCGGTCGACGAAGAACAGCCGGCTCTCGAAGAGCTTCTCGTGGATCAGGACGGTCCCGTCGCACTGCGTCGCCAGCACGAGCGCCAGCGACGTGAGGTCCGCGGGGAATCCCGGCCACGGCGCGTCGTCCACTTTCGGAATGGCGCCGCCGATGTCCGGCGTGATCGCGCGCTTTTGACCGCTCGGCACCAGCAGGTCGCTGCCTTCCATCTGCGTGTCCACGCCGAGCCGTGAGAGCACGAGCCGGATCATGCGGAGGTCGTCGGGGATGACGTCCGCGATCCGCAGGTCGCCGTCGGTCATGGCGGCGAGCGCGGCGAACGAGCCGATCTCGATGTGATCCGGGCCGAGCCGATGGTGTCCGCCGCGCAGCGTCTCGACGCCGTCGACGTCGAGCGCGTTGGTCCCGATCCCGCGGATGCGCGCGCCCCACGCGTTCAGCGCGCGGCACAGGCCCTGAACGTGCGGCTCGGACGCGGCGTTCAGGATGCGCGTCTCGCCCTGCGCCACCGCGGCGGCCATCAGCGCCGTCTCCGTCGCCGTCACGCTCGCTTCGTCCAGGAAGACCTCGCCGCCGCGGAACGGCCCGTCCAGCGCCAGCACGAACGGATCGCCGGGGCGCACGTCCGCGCCGAGCTGGCGCAGCGCGAGCAAATGGGTGTCGATGCGGCGTCGCCCGATGCGATCACCGCCGGGCGCCGGCAGCACGGCGTGCTTCTGTCGCGCAAGCAGTGGTGCGGCGAGGAGGAACGAGCCGCGGATCTCGGACGCCAGTCCCGAATCCGCGCGGTGTGCGGGCAGCGCCGACGCGTCGACGGTGAGGGTGTGCTCGGCGGTGAACTCGATGCGCGCGCCGAGGTCGCGCACGATGCGCACGAGCGTCTCGACGGAGCGTCTCGACGTCGCGGATCCGCGGCACGTTGTCGATGACGACGGTGCCGGGCACCAGCAGCGCCGCCGCGATGACGGGCAGCGCCTCGTTCTTGTTTCCGCTCGGCACGACGGTGCCGCGCAACGGCGCCCCACCCTCGACAATCAAAACATCATCGCCGCGTCGGCGCTCGGATGCCACCTGAGTCCTCCCGTCCGATGAGCCGGGCCTGCGGGCCCAGCGCCCATCTTGACACACGCCGGCGAGCGGGCGTGCGGCGGACGCTGGGCTACAATGGACGGGTTGTGGCAACGGTAAAGCTCGTCCTCCTGCGGCATGGTGAAACGTCGTGGACCCTGGAGCGCCGGTTCACCGGCGGCCGCGACATTCCCCTGTCGGCCAGCGGTCAGGCCCAGGCCGAAGCGATCGCCGCGGCCCTGGCGGGACAGACGATCGCGGCCGTCTACGCGAGCCCGCTCGAGCGCACCCGCACCACCGCCGAGATCGTCGCGAAGCCGCACCGCATGCCCGTCCAGGTGGCGGCCGACCTTCGCGAGATGGGATTCGGCGCATGGGAAGGGCTGACGCGCGACGAGGTGGTCCGCCGCGACCCCGACGCCTGGGCCACGTGGCGGACGGCGCCGCACACGCTCGTCGCCCACGGGGGCGAGCGGCTGACGGATGTCGCCGCGCGCGTGCGTGCGCAGACCGACGCCTTCCGGACGGCGCACGACGGCGAGACGATCGTGGTCGTCACGCACGCGATCGTCGTCCGCCTGACCGTGCTCGACGCGCTCGGTCTCGGCCCCGAGCGGTTGTGGAGCGTCGACGCGTCGCCCGCCGGGATCACCGAGATCGAGCTCGGCGCCGACTGGACCACCGTGCACCGGATGAACACGCTGGCGCACCTGGCGGAGCCGGCATGAAGCGCGTGCTCGCGCAGCTGCCGAAGGGCGCGCGGATCTACCTGCCGGAAGAGGCGGCGCGCAAGCGCCAGGTCGAGCAGACGCTGCTCGGCGTCTTCGGGCGCTGGGGCTATCGCGAGATCGTCACGCCGGGGTTCGAGTACTTCGACGTCCTGGCGCTCGGCACCGACGGCGCGCTCCAGGAGCACATGTTCAAGCTCGTCGACCGCGAGACGGGCCGGATGCTCGCGCTGCGCGCCGACATCACGCCGCAGATCGCGCGCATCGTCGCGAGCCGCATGCGCGACGAGCCGAAGCCGATCCGCCTCGCGTACCTGACGAACGTGTTCCGGTACGACGAGCCGCAGATCTCGCATTACCGCGAGTTCTACCAGGCCGGCGGCGAGCTGATCGGCCTGCCGAAGCCGGAAGCCGAAGTCGAGATCCTCGCGATGACGATCGAGGGCATGCGCGCGCTCGGGCTCCAGCGCTTCCAGATCGACGTCGGCCATCTCGATTTCTTCCGCGGCCTGCTCGAGGAGATGAAGACCGACGCCGACCACGAGCGCGAGCTGCGCGCGGCGCTGTCGCGCAAGGACGCGTCGACGCTCGAGCGGCTCGTGGCCGAGCTGGCGCCGCCCCGGCACGTGGCCGACGCGCTGCTCGCGCTGCCCGGTCTGTTCGGTGACGCGACCGTGCTCGAGCGCGCCGCGCCGTTCGCGCGCAACGCGCGCTCGGAGCGCGCGCTCGCGAACCTCGCCGAAGTGCAGCGGCTGCTGACGATCTACGGGCTCGCCGACAGCGTGCTGCTCGACCTCGGCGAGGTCCGCGGCTTCGACTATTACTCCGGTCTGCATTTCGAGGCGTACGTCGCGGACTTCGGCGCCTCGATCGCGGGCGGCGGCCGGTACGACGCCATGATCGGCCGCTTCGGCTACGACTGTCCGGCGGTCGGGTTTGCGTTCGACATCGGCCGGACGCTCTCGGTCATGGAATCGCAGGGCATCGTCGTCGACGTGCCGGGGCCGGCGTTCTTCATCATCGATTTCACGCCGGACAAGACGGCCGCGCTGTCGCTCGCGCGCCGGCTCCGGGACCTGGGCGCGTCCGTGGCCCGGGACATCATGACGCGCGGGCTGGACGAGTCCCTCGCGTACGCGCGCGCGCAGCGCGCGCGGCATGTGCTCGTCGTGGGCGGCCCGCGCACGCAGGCGGGCGACGTGCTGGCGCTCGATCTGGCGCGCGGGGGCGAGCGCACGCTCTCGGTGGCCGACATTCTTGCTGCGCCGGAACGACATTTTCAGGACGTACGAGGTAGGGATCATGCCTAACATCGTGGTGGTCGGAACGCAGTGGGGCGACGAGGGCAAGGGGAAGGTCGTCGACATCCTCACCCCGCAGGTCGACGTGGTCGTCCGCTTCCAGGGCGGCAACAACGCCGGGCACACCGTCGTCGTCGGTCGCGAGAAGTACGTGCTCCATTCGATTCCCTCCGGGATCCTGCACCCGAACGTCCGGTGCGTCATCGGCTGCGGCGTCGTGCTCGATCCCGCGTCGGTCATCGAAGAGATGGAGGGGCTCGTCCGCCGCGGCGTCACGCTCGACGGCAACCTCTTCATCTCGAAGAACGCGCACGTGATCCTGCCGTACCACCCGGCGCTCGATCGCGCCTCGGAAGCCAAGCTCGGCGCGCGCCGGATCGGCACGACGGGCAAGGGCGTGGGGCCCGCGTACGTCGACAAGGCGGCGCGCGTCGGCATCCGGATGGCGGACCTGCTCGACGAAAAGCTCTTCCGCGACAAGCTCGAATGGAACATCGCGCAGAAGAACCGCCTGCTCCGCGAGATCTACGACGCGCCGACGTTCGCGGTCGAGGACATCCTCAACCCGTACCTCCGCTATGCGGGCTGGCTGGCGCCGTACATCACCGACACGTCGCTGCTGCTGTCGAAGTGGATCGATGCCGGCTATGACGTGCTCTTCGAAGGCGCGCAGGCGACGATGCTCGACGTCGACCACGGCACGTATCCGTACATCACGTCCTCGTCGACGACGGCCGGCGGCGCCGCGACCGGCAGCGGTGTGCCGCCGACGAAGATCAACGGCATCCTCGGCGTCGCGAAGGCGTACACGACGCGCGTCGGCGGCGGACCGTTCCCCACGGAGATGAAGGGGCCGCTCGGCGAGACGATCCGCCAGCGCGGCAACGAGTACGGCGCGACGACCGGCCGGCCGCGACGCTGCGGCTGGTTCGACGCGCTCGTGCTGCGCTACGCCGTGCGCATCAACGGCATCGAGACGGTCGCGCTGACGAAGCTCGACGTCCTCGATCAGTGCGACACGGTGAAGATCTGCACCGGGTATCGCTACAAGGGCGACGTCCTGACCGAGATGCCGGCGGAGGAAACCGTCCTCCAGCAGGCCGAGCCGGTCTACGAAGAGATCTCGGGATGGATGAGCTCGACGACGGGCGCGAAGATCGAGGCCGATCTGCCGGCGAAGGCGCGGCAATACCTCGCGCGGCTCGAGGAGCTGATCGGCGTGCCGTTCTGCATGGTGTCGACGGGACCGCAGCGCGCGGAGACGATCGTGACGGAGTCGTCACCACTCACGCGCTGGTACCCGGCCGTCCGCAGCAGCCTGCTGTAGCCGCGCCGGAACCACTCGGCGAATCGAGGACCGCCACGGCTCCGCCGGGGCCTAGGTGTCCTCGTCCGAGTCCTTGGCCGTCGGGAACGCCACGATCGGATTCGCGACGGGGCCGCTGTCGCCGATGCGCTGGCCGCCCCCCGACGCGGATGTTTCGCGCAGCCAGCCGGCCGGGCTCAGCGCGTCGTCGTGCTGCGCGATCGGTGTCACGGCGGCCTGCGATCCTTCCGCTTCGAGATGTCGTTCGTCGCGGTCATGCTCGGCCACGGCCATTCCTCCCTGAACCGGATCTCAGAGTGCAGGGGCCATGCCGTCGAGCGCTTGACCAGGGGAGCGGTGCGCCCTAACGTTTCCGGGGCCGACGCCGAATCCGGACTGCGGTCCGGTCCGTAACCCGAAATGGAGACCGTGATGACCGTCCGCCGTCTCACGATCGCGCTTGCGTGCGCGATGCTGGTCGCGACGACCGGAGCCGACGTGGCCGCGGAGGGCGGCGACCGGCCCAGCCCGCAGTCCTTCGAGGTCGCCTGGAAGCGGCGGACCGATCCGAATCTGCGTCCTGGGATCGAGGGCTGGGTCTACAACCCGTCCGGCTATCGCGTGTCGAGCGTGCTCCTGCGCGTGCAGGTGCTCGACGCCGACCGCGTCGTCAGCGAGAAGCGCGCGTGGGTCTATGGCCACATCCCGGCCGGCGGCCGCGGGTTCTTCGTCATTCCGGTGGCGCCGGACGACCGCGCGACGTATCGGATCGTCGTCGACTCGTTCGACCTCATCTCGCGCGAATCCCCGTAGCCCGTTCGCCCAGACCGTCCGTCCGTGGTTCACTGGAGCCATGGCCGGCTGCGACGTCGCCACGCTCGGCGCCGCGCCAGGGACTTTCCTCGTGCCGTCGGCCAGCACTGCACGCTCTGCGGTCTGCCGCTGAACGCGCTGGACCCGGTCACGGCCTGGCACGACGATCTCGTCCACCTCGGCTGCGGCTACGCCAGTGCCAGACTCGAGCGGCGCGAGCAATCCCGCCGCTGGTAAGATTTCTCGCGCGAGCCGTTAGCTCAGCTGGCAGAGCACCTGACTTTTAATCAGGGGGTCCAGGGTTCGAGCCCCTGACGGCTCACCATACAAATCAACGTCTTCCAGAGCATCCGGCCCGGTATCGAGGCTCTTGGTGCCAATGCGGTGCCGTGAACCGCGGTTCTCCGGGTGCCGCGGCTGATCGTCGGCGGGCGTCTCTGGTGCCTTCGGTCCCACGGCCGCGCGCTCGGCGGCGAGCCGGTCGATCCACCCGTGATCGCCTCGTGGCAGCCAGTGCGCGTAGTGCAGGAGCGTTGTCGTCGGCTTGGAGTGCCCGAGCTGCGCGGCGACGTAGGTGATCGGCGCACTGAACGCGAGGAGCTGGCTCGCATAGGTGTGGCGTAGGTCGTACAACCGGAACCGCTCGATCTTCGCCTGTACGAGCAGCGCGCGGAACCGCTTGGCTATCCGCTTCGCGTCGAGCGGTGTCCCGGCGTCCGAGGCGAAGATCCACGGCGCCGGGTCGTGCCCGGAGAGGAGCGCGTCGGTTTCCACAGTCGTCTGCCATCGCTCGAGGGCGGCACACAGGCGGGGCGTGAGATCGACGACGCGCATCTCTTCGGTTTTCGTCGGCTTCACCTGCCGACCGGACACGGCACGCTCGACGCGGAGTACCCGGCCGACGAGCTCGAAGTCCTCCCACCGGAGCGCCAGCACCTCGCCCGGACGAAGGCCGGCGTCCGCGAGCGTGAGGAAGAGGGTTGCGTCGCGCCGCGAGCACTTCGCTTCGGCCGCCGCGAGGAACGTCGCGAGCTGCTCAAGCGACATCGGCCGGATCTTCCGCTGGCGCTCGGCTGACGTGATCGTGTCCGCGCGTCTCCGACCACGCCGCCCGATGCCGAGGGCCGGATTCGCCGTGAGAAGCCCGTCGTCTACGGCATCACCGAGCATGACCGACAGCACGGCACGGATGAGCCGGACGGTGTTCTTTGCATACCCCTGGGCGCGCTTATCGTTGAGCAGGGCCCGAATGTGGCGGGTGCGGATGTCGCGGAGCCTCAGTTGCCCGAGCTCGGGCAGCACGTGGTGGCGGAGCAGGCGCGCGTAGCCCTCGGCGGTTTTCCGCTCCAGATCGGGGGTGACGGCAGGAAGCCACCGCTCCTCCACGTACGTGATCAAGTTGATGTCCCGACGC
>JACPCW010000106.1 GCA_016184365.1 Candidatus Rokuibacteriota bacterium | reverse complement strand
CGCGAGCGGCTGGCAGCCAGACGATCGCGCGTGCTACGAGCTCTACCGCGGCAATCCGGCGGTGGATGCGAGGAAGGGCGTCTTCCGCTGCGATCTATGTCTCCCGGTGCGACCGCTCTGATGTCGCGGCGCGCCACTCGACGATCTCGCCGAAGTGCTCGCAACCGTCCGCGCGTGGGCCGGCGTCCGGCGGGAAAGTACGCCCGCGCGAAGGTGATGAACTGGATGGAGCAGATGCCGGAGATCGGGAAGACGTTCGCGCGGATGTCCGAGGCGTTCGCGCGCGACCCGAGCCGGCCGGGGATCGAGTTCTACCGCAGCGCGAGGGAGCTGGTGCTGTTCCTCCCGATCACGTAGCGTCGCGGATCTCGGCGATCTTCCGATCCCGCTCGCGCTCGAAGCGGCCGCGATCCTGCGTGAGCTCCTCGCCGAGCTTGGCGACCTCCTCGTGGCTGCGCGCCTTGCGGAGCGCGTCCTGGTGCAGGATCTCGCGCTCCGCGAACTTCGCGTCGTAGAACTTCCGGATCTCGGCGATCTTCGTCTTCTGCTCTTCGGTGAGCGGACGGTCGGTGACGCCGGCGTCGCGATCCTTCTGGCGCAGCCGCTCCATCGCCAGCTCGTATGCGCTCTTCGGGCCTTCGCTCATGAGGATGTCCTCCACGGCCAGCATACCGCGCGCGCACTACAACCTCCGCACACGCGGATATGCGAGCGCCGTCGCGATGGCGAGCGCCGCAAGTCCGGCGCCGCTCGCGCCGAGCGCGATGGTGACGCCGAAGAGTGACGCGAGCGCGCCGATCTGCAGCTGCCCGAGCGGCGCGACTCCGATCGCGACGACCCACGCGCCGCCGGCGCGGCCGCGCAGATGGCTCGGGACGGCGAGCTGCATGAGGCTCTGCGCCAGCAGGTCCGCGAGCGCGCCCGCCGCGTTGGCGACGAGCACGACGGCGAGCACGCCGCCGAGGCCGACGACGTGCGGCGCCAGCCCGAGCACGATCAGGCTCGCGCCGAAGACGACGAGCACCGCGAGGAAGAACGGCCCGCCGCGCCGCGCCGGCATTCCCGTCGACACTGCGACCAGGCCGAGAATGCCGCCGGCCGCACGCGCGGCGTTCAGCGCGCCGAGGCCTTCCGGGCCGACGTGCAGCACGTCGCGGGCGAGGCTCGGCAGCAGCGCCTGATGCGAGAAGCCGAGCACTTCGGCGCCGCCGGTCAGGATCATGAGCACGAGCAGCGCACGGTCGGCGCGCATCGCCGTCACGAAGCCCCCGACACCCTCGCGCATCGACGTCGGCGCCGATCGGCCGGTGCCCGGCGGCGCCGACGCGCGCACGAGCGACACGGCGGCGATCAGGAAGCTGCCGGCGACCGCGAGGTAGGCGACCCCGGCGCCGAAGCGCGCGATGACGGCGCCGGTGCCGAGCGAGCCCACCAGCCAGCCGAGACGCATCGCGACGCCGAGCACGGCGAAGCCGTTGACGAGGTCCGTCGCGCCGACGACGTCGTGCGTGTAGCTCTGTCGCGCCGCGTGCTCGATGCCGCGAAAGACGCCGGCGACGAGCGTCAGCGCGACGAGGTGGGTCAGCGTGACGGCGCCCGCGACGGCGAGGAGCCCGATGGCGGTGGCCGTGAGCGCCTGGCCGGCGCTGGTGGCGATCAGCAGGCGATGCCGCGGAAACTGATCGGCGAGCACCCCGGCGGGCACGCCGACGAAGAAGAGCGGCAACGCGCGCGCGCCCATGGCGACGCCGACGAGGAAGGGCGAGTTCGTCAGCTCGAGCGCGAGCCAGCCGAGGACGACGACCTCGCCCATCATGCCGACGGAATTGAGGAGCGTCGCCGCCGCGAGACGGCGGAGATCCGCGATCCGCAGCAGCGCGAGCGAAAGCAGCTTCAGGGACGCGCGGGGTTCGTGCGGCGGATGTCGGCCACCATCGACGCGTAGCCCGAGCGCAGCACGGCCGCGTCGGACGAGTAATTGATGATCGTGGCGCCGAGCGCGATCATCTGCCGCACGCCGTCGAGGCTGTCGGTCAGCATCGCCACCGCGCGGCCGTGCTTGCGGGCGGCGTCGACGAGCCGGCGGCGGTGCTCGTCGAGGACGTCGCGCTGCCTCGGCGTGCCGAGCACGCCGAGATCCTGCGCCAGATCCGTCGGCCCGATCGTGAGCGCGTCGATGCCGGGCACGGACGCGATGCCGTCGAGCTGATCGAACGCGCGCTTCGTCTCCAGCATGATCGTCACATGGACGCGCGCATTCGCCGCCGCCATGTGCTCCGCGGGCGGCAGCGTGCGGTACTCGGTGTGCGGACCGAACCCATACATGCCGCGCTCGCCGACGGGCGCATAGCGGCAGTACGACGCAACCGCGGCGGCCTGCTCCGGCGTGTCGACTTGCGGCACGTGCAGATTCCAGACACCCGCGTCGAGCAGGCGCGTGACCCACTCACGGCTGCCCTCCGGCGGTCGCACGACGAGCGGGAAGTCGAGCGCGCGCGCGAGCGTCGCCATGTCGGCGACCGTCTCCATGGAAAACGGCGAGTGCTCCATGTCGACGCGCGCGAAGTCGAGGCCGGCGGCACGGAGCAGCGTCAGGACCGCCGGCGTGCGGATCATCGTGATCCACGTGCCGAGCTGAACGTCGCCGCGCTCGGCGCGGGCGCGGTAGGCGTTCTCGGACATTACGCGAGCACGAACGGCACGCCGGCGCTCTTCGCGACCGCGCGCAGCTGATCCATCAGATCGTCCGGGATCGGCACGCCGTCGCGCAGCCGCTCCGCACGCGTCGCCATTTCCGGATCGCCGGCCACGAGCACCGGCTGCGCCGGGTCCGCGCGCTTCGCGCCATGCAGGACGTCGATCACCTGGTCGAGGTCCTGCTCGAACTCGCCGTCGTTCCGGAAGGCGCGCGGATCGATCGCGAGGAAGAAGTGGCCGATGTTGTGCGGGTCCGACGGCTTCTGCGTCTTGTTGCGAATCGGCGAGAACGACGCGCCGGACAGCGTGCCGCCGAGGATGTGCACGAGCACCGCGAGGCCGTACCCTTTGTGGCCGCCGGCCTCGCGTGATCCGCCGAGCGGCGTGATGCCGCCCTCCGGCCGCTCGAACACGTAGCGGAACGCTTCCTCCGGATCGGTCACGGTGTCGCCGTTGCCGTCGACGACCCAGCCTGGCGGCACCGGCTTGTGGTTCAGCTTGTGAACCTTGACCTTGCCGGCCGCGACGGTCGTCGTCGCCATGTCGAGCTGGAACGGCGGGTTCTTCTTCGCCGGCGCCGCGAACGCGAGCGGGTTCGTTCCCATGACCGGTTCGGCGGCGAACGTCGGCACGAGCGTCACGCCGCGCGTCGCGGAGGTCACCATGCCGATGACGCCGCGATCCGCCGCGATCCGCGAGTAGCACCCCGCCGCGCCGAAGTGATGCGAGTTGACGACCGACACGACCGCGACACCGGCGTCGCGGCACTTGTCGACCGCGAGGTTCATCGCATGCACCGAGACCGGGTGACCGAGCGACGCGTCGGCGTCGATCAGCGCGGTCGCGAGGTTTTCGCGCACCGTCTTGAACACCGGCCGCACGTTGAGGCGCCCGGCGCGGAACTCCTTGTCGTAGGACGGCAGCATCGAGATGCCGTGCGAATCGACGCCCCGGAGGTCCGTTTCGACCATCATGTCGGCGGTGGTGGCCGCGTGCGCCGCGGACATGCCCCAGGCGCCGAACACGGTATCGAGCTGCTCGCGGATCTGCGGTGCGGGAACGCGCATCGTTCGACCTCCCGGTCGTCGCGATCTTGCGCAGGCAGCCTACCCCAGGACATGCCGCTGAGCTAGGATCACGCCATGCCCGAGGAGCATCCGCTCTCGGTCGAAGCGGTCGCCGAGCTGCTGCTCGAGGATGCGACCGCCGATCGCCGCGCCGGGCTCGAAGCGATCGTGAGATCCGGCCGTGATGCGCTCGCGTTGATCAACGCGACGCTCCCGGCGTCCGCGACGACGGTCGCGCCGGCGAGCATCACCGCGCTCCGCCAGTCGCTGCGCGAGCCGCAGGAGCGGATCGTGTCCGCCGTCGCGGCGCTCCGCGGCGTGGCGGGCGGTGGCGCCGACACCGCGTTCCTGGATGACGTGAGCCGCGTCCACCGGTGGGCCGAGCTGCTCGTCGCGCCCGTTCCCGCGCCGCGACCGGCCGCCGCCGCGTCGAGCGCGGAGACGGCGGCGGGCCGCGAGGCGGGACTGATCCTGGTCGTCGACGACGACGACGACAACCGCCACGTGATCGGCCGGCGGCTCGAGCGGCAGGGCTATCACGTGGAGTTCGCGGCCGACGGCGCTCGCGCCCTCGAGCTCGCGCGGACGCGCCGCTTCGATCTCGTGCTGCTCGACGTCATGATGCCGGGTCTCGACGGGTTCGCGGTGCTCGAGCAGCTCAAGGCCGATCCGGCCACGCGCGACATCCCGGTCATCATGGTCTCCGCGCTGGACGACACCGCGAGCGTCGTGCGCTGCATCGAGCGCGGCGCGGAGGACTACCTGCCGAAGCCGTTCGATCCCGTGCTGCTGCGTGCGCGCGTGAGCGCGAGCCTCGAAAAGAAGCGGCTGCGGAACGCGGAGATCGAGTACCTGCGGCACGTCGATCGCGTGATCGATGCCGCGAGCGACGTGGAGGCCGGCCGCTATCAGGCCGGCGGCCTCGCCGACGTGACCGCCCGCGCCGACGCGCTCGGCCGTCTGGCGCGCGTGTTCGACAGCATGGCGTCGGAAGTGCGCGCGCGGGAGGACCGGTTGCGCGCGCAGGTGGCCCAGCTCCGGCGCGACATCGAGGAAGCGCGCGCCTTCGCGCGACGCCGTGCCGGAGCCGCGTCGACGGCCGACCCGAGCGCGTTGCCGCTCGGCCACGTCTTCGCCGGCCGCTACGAGCTGCTCGAAGTCGTCGGCACGGGCGCGATGGGCACGGTGTATCGCGCGCGCGACCGCGAGCTGGACGACGAGGGCGCGCTGAAGGCGCTCAAGCCGAACCTCGTCAAGGATCCCGCGCACGTCGACCGGTTCAAGACCGAGGTGCGGCTGACGCGCCGGATCAGCCATCCGAACGTCGTCCGCACGCACGACTTCGGCGAAGCCCAGGGCGTCCATTACCTCACGATGGAGTACGTCGCCGGCATCACCGTCGAGAAGCTGATCGCCACGCGCGGCTGGGTCGGCGTGCCGTCGACCGTGGCGATCGCGCGCCAGGTGGCCGACGCGCTCGCGGTGGCCCACGAGCACGGCGTGATCCATCGCGACATCAAGCCGCAGAATCTCCTCCTCGACGACGCGGGCGTGCTGAAGGTGATGGACTTCGGCGTGGCGCGCCTGGCGCAGGGCACGAGCGCGATCACGGAGATCGGCACGGTCGTCGGCACGCCGTTCTACATGGCGCCCGAGCAGCTGCTTCGCGAGCAGGTCGATGCGCGGAGCGACCTCTACGCGGTCGGCGTCGTGCTGTACACGTGCCTGACGGGACAGCTGCCGTTCTCGGCCGGCACGGTCGTTTCGCTGATCGCCAAGATCGTGCAGGAGCCGCTCGTCGCCCCGATCTCGATCAACGAGTTCGTGCCGCCGCCGCTCTCCGCGCTGGTCGTGCGGCTCCTCGCGAAGAACCCGGCCGAGCGGTTCCAGACCGCCGTCGAGCTCCGGAAGGCGCTCGATGAGATCGCGTAACGACGAGATCTGTCGAACAGCAGCTTCGAGGAGCGCCACGGGTTCCCCGGGGCGCTCCGAGCGTGAGGGGGTCTGGGGGCCATGTCGGGGCCCCCAGTTCGATCAATTCAGCCGGTAGCCCCGCGCCTTCAGCGCGGTCTCGACGGCGCCGCGATGGCGCTTCATCCAGTCGTCGAGCGACAGCTTCGCGTCGGCGTCGACCTTCGCCTGCGCCTTCTGCCGCACGTCTTCGGCGCGCGCGCGGGGGACGACGACGATGCCTTCCTCGTCCGCGACGACGACGTCGCCCGGATTGACGACGACCCCGCCGCACCGGATCTGCACGTTCATGCCGCCGTCGCCGACGCGCTTGGCCGGAATCGGGGACACGCCGCGGCCGTACACCGGGAACTTGTGCTCGCGCGACTCCACCACGTCGCGGATGACGCCGTCGACGACGAGCCCGGCCACGCCGTTGCGCTGCGCGATCGCGCACACGTTGCCGCCGGCCACCGCCATCTCGTCGTCGCCCGCCTCGACGACGATGACGTCGCCGGGCTTCGCGAGATAGATCGCGGCGTGAAACATGAGGTTGTCGTGCTTGCCGGTCCGGATCGTGAACGCCGGGCCCGCGATGCGCGGCGGGTTCGGCCAGAGCGGACGGATCTCGTAGCGCATCACGCACGAGAGCTCGAGCACGTCGCACAGCTCGTTCGGCGAGAGGCCCGCGTACGCCTTGATGAGCTCGGGTGCGGGCCGGTCGATCGTGGAATTCAGCGGGCGCGTGTCGTCGGTCACAGTCATCTCCGATGGACGTGGGGTGTGGGCGCGCGCGGAGTGTATCACTCCGCCGATGGTCACCCGCCGAAGGTGAAGGTGGTGCCGACCGAGCTCACCACCATCTGCTTCGGCAGGCGGTGATAGAGCGTGGCGATCGCTTCGATGCCCGTGCAGTGCTGCGGCACGATGTGGTCGACGCCGAGCTCGTGAAACGCGTCGACGACGCGCGTGACGCGCTCGTCGCTGAGGCCGCTCAGGTGAAAGCCGCCGACGACCGCGTGCACCTTCGGCACCCCGGTGATCCGCACCGCGTTCCGGCAGATGCCGACGATGCCGCGGTGCGAGCACGAGGTGACGACGACCAGCCCGCGTCCGCGCACGTTCGCGAGCATCGTCTGCTCGCCGATGAACGTGTCGGGCACGACCGCGCCGTCGCGTTCGACTTTCAGGCTCGGCGGGATCGGCTCGAACGATTCCTGCGTGTCCATCTCGCCGCTCAGGAGGACGCCGTCGGCGATGGCCCGCGGCTCGCGCACCGTGTCGACGGTGATGCCGTACCGCTCGATCTCCTGCCGGTCGAGGCGGCCGATGTAGATGCGCTCGCTCCCGTCGTCGTTGAAGCGCGGCAGGAAATGGTCGGCGCCGCCGTAGAACGTGAGGTCCTTCCGCATGAAGCGGCGGTAGGCGTGCAGGAAGCCGATGAGCCCACCGAAGTGATCGCGATGGCCGTGCGACAGCGCGATCGCGTCGATGCGCGCGACGTCCAGGCCGAGCTCGCGGACGTTGTGGTTGAAGCAGGCGTCGGTCTGGCCGAAGTCGAACGCCACGCGTGTTGTCGTCGCGCCCCGCGTCACTTCGACCATGTGCGCGAGGCCGTGCTCGGCGCGGAGATCCTGCATCTTGCGGGCGATCAGGCGGCTGAACCGTCGCGCCACCGCCTCGTCACGCCGCAGCGCATCGATGTAGTTGTCGACGACGGTCGTGACGGTGATCCGATCGACCTCCATCAGGGGGGCCCTGACATGGCCCCCCTGACCCCCCGGCGCTCCGAGCGGCCCGGCTCCGCCGGGCCGCTCGTCGTCTACCGGCGCCGTCACGCGACCTCCGTCAGCGACTCGAAGAGGAGCGGCGAGTCCGCGCGATGCATCACGCCGGCCTTCAACGCGAAGTCCGGCCGCAGTCGCTCCGTCGCGCCGAGCGTGACGCCGAGACTGTCTTCCAGCGACCAGCGGCCGACGTCGCGCGCGAGCACGGAGACGTCGGCGACCGTGCCCGGCGCGAGCGACCCGAGCTGGCCGTCGAGCCCGGCGGCGACCGCCGCATTGGACGTCACCATCGCGACGACGTCGCGGAGTCCGAGGCCGAGCGCGAGCAGCTCGTTCATGACCTGGACGAGGCTGAACACGGCCGCCCCGCCGATCGATCGGCCCGGCTCGCGGCGCCGCGCGCGGCGCTCGTCGAAGTAGCCGGCATCCCACGAGCCGTCTTCGGGACGGCGGATCGTGTAGCCGTGGATGTCGGCGCCGACGGTGAACGGCACGATCCCCGCGTCGAGCACGAGGCGGGCGGCATGGAAGCTCATGTGGCCCCCGCGGCCGATGTCGATGCGCACGCCGCGCTGGATCGCCTCGAACACCAGCGGATGCACCTTGCCGTCCCGCGAGACGAACGCGCCGATGTTCTTCGTGAACGGGTGCGCGAGGATGTCGCCGGGATCCAGCAGCGGGATCATCTCGGGCGTGATCACGTCCGGATCGATGCGCGTGCCGTCGGCCTCCGCCCACAGGCGCCCGAGGTGCACGTACACCGGCACGCCCGTCTTGCGTGACGCTTCCTTCGCGAGCTTGAGCGTCTCGATGCCCCATCGCGAATACCCGCCGACCTCGGCGTGCGCCTTGATGCCCTTCACGATGTCGCGGTTGTCCTCGATCGCCCGGATCGTCTCGCGCACGTTGATCCCGCGCGGGCCGTAGAGCTCCGTGTAGCGATGGCCGACGAGGCCCCCGACGAGGTAGTTCGAGACGAACGCGAACACGCGCGTCGCCGCGGGCTCGACGATGAACTTCCGGAAGCCCTGGATCGTGAGCGGCGCGGCGCCGCCCTGGTCGACCACCGTCGTCACGCCGGATCGGATGCCGACCAGATCGGGATTCATGCCGAAGCTGCCGGTCACGTACTGATAGACGTGGGCGTGCGTGTCGATCATGCCGGGAATCACGAGGCGGTCTCGCACGTCGATCGACGTGCGCGCCTCGTCTGTGCCGATGCCGGCGCGCACCTCGGCGATCTTGCCGTCGCGAATGCCGACGTCGAGCCGTCGATCGACGTGACGCGCGGGATCGATGACGCGCCCGCCGCGCAGCACGAGATCGAATTTACGTGGGGGCTCGGACATGGCCCCCCCACCCCCCGCGCTCGGAGCGCGCCGGGGGACCCGTCGCGCTCCTCGATCACGCGTGCTCACGCGCGACCCCAGACGCGACGGGCGACGTCGCCGACCCGGCGCAGCTTCGCTTCCTGTTCTTCGGGCGTCAGCGGATTGCCGATCTCGCCGGACGCGAAGCCGCATTGCGGCGACAGCGCGAGGCGCTCGAGCGGAATGTACGGCGTCGCTTCGTGAATGCGACGCTCGATCGCCGCCACGTCTTCGAGCGCGCCCTGCTTCGTCGTGAGCAGCCCCAGGACGACGCCGGTGTCGGGCCGCACGTGCTTCAGCGGGCTGAAATCCCCGGCGCGCGGTGTGTCGTACTCGAGGAGCAGCCGGCTGTAGTTGGTCAGGCGAGGGAAGACCTCGCCCGCGATGCGGTCGTATCCGCCGTTGGCGAGCCAGCGGCCGCCCGGCGCGTTACCGCGACAGATGTGGATTGCGCGCGTGAGGCCGCGGATGCCGTCGAACACGAGGTCGTCGATCTCGGCGTCGGCGCGGAGCTCCGCGGTCATGTCGTGGCCCCAACGCTCGAACGCCGCGCGGTTGTCGGGATCGACGTGCCACTGGGCGTAGTTCGGCGCGTCCATCTGCACGTAGTCGCCGCCGAGGGCGATGACCTTCCGCACGACGTCCTCGCGCAGATACCGGGCGACGTCGCGGAGAAAGTCCTCGGGCGTCGGATAGGCGTCGCGCGAATGCTTCGGGTCCCAGAAGATGCGGTGCCAGCTCGGGGCGGGAATCGTCAGCTTCGTGCGGTGGGTGGCGTTCGCCTTCAGGAAGGCGTACTCGTCGGCGACGATGTCGCGCACCACGGTCAGCTTCTTCGTGATGAACGGCCGCGTCGGGAAGGTCCACACGTGGGCCGGCTTGCCGTCGGGCTCTTTCCAGAGCGACCACCAGCCCGGGTCCGCGGGCAGGAACTCGTAGCCGGCGAGCGGCGCATGCGGAATGCCGACCTCGCGCAGCGGAATCGTCACCACCCAGGAATTGCGCCGGAATTCGCCGTCGGTGACGACGTCGATGCCCGCGGACTCCTGCAGCGCGATGGCCTCTCGCACCGCGCGATCTTCCACGGCGCGCAGCTCGGCCGCGCCGAGCCGGCCCGTGCGGGCCTGCTCGCGGGCTTCCTTCAAATAGGCGGGGCGCAGCAGGCTGCCGACGACGTCGGAACGCGCGATCATGCTGGTTCTCCTTCACGGACTCCGCCGAGGGTCGCACTCATACCGCCCGCGGTCCGGCACGTCAAGCGCGTCCGCCCGTCTTCGGTAGAATGCCCGTCATGCCCATGGGAGACCGGAAGCTCGAGATCGTCACGGACACGCCCGATCGCGCGATGGTGATCTTCGCTCACCCCGATGACGCGGAGATCGGGTCGGGCGGTGTCGTCGCGAGGTGGATCGCCGCCGGCTGCGAAGTGGCCTACGTGCTGTGCACGAACGGCGGCGCCGGCACCGCCGACCGCTCGCTGACGCCGGAGCAGCTCGCGCCGAAGCGCGCCGACGAGCAGCGTGCCGCCGCGGACTTCATGGGCGTGAAGCACGTCGTCATGCTCGGCTATCCCGACGGTGCGCTCGAGGACACGCGCGAGTTCCTGGGCGACGTCGTCCGCGCGATCCGCCGCCATCGTCCGCACACCGTCTTCGTTCACGACCCGTACCGCATTCATGGCTTCCAGCATCGCGACCATCGCAAGGCGGGTCTCGTCACCACCGACGCCGTGTATCCGTACGCGCGGGACCACCTGCACTTCCCGGAACACCTTACCGGTGAAGGGCTCGAGCCGCACAAGGTCCGCGAGCTCTGGTACTGGGGCATGGACGAGCCGAACGTGATCGTCGACGTCACGGAGACGATCGATCGGCAGATCGCCGCGCTCGTCCGTCACGACAGCCAGGTGGCGGGCTTCAACGTGCCCACCGGCAAGACGATCGGGGATCGCATCAAGCACAACGCGGCGGAGCAGGCGCGCGGGTACGGCTTCGAGTACGGCGCGGTGTTCCGGCGGCTCGTGGCGCGACGATGACGGAACGCGCCATCGAGGCCGGCGACGGCTCCGCCGGCGACGGCCGAGCGTCGGGGGGTCTGGGGGCCATGTCGGGGCCCCCAGCCAAACCGGACGTGGAGGCGCTCACGCCGTACGTCGCGCCGCTCGAGGGCCGTCGCACGATGCTGCGTCTCGACTTCAACGAAAGCAGCCTCGGGCCGAGCCCGAAGGTCGTCGAGGCGATTCGCGCGCTCGGGCCGGAGGCGTACGCCACGTATCCGGAGTACGCGGGGCTCGACGAAGCGTTCGCCGCGACGCTCGGGGTCGATCCGCGGCACGTCGAAGCGTTCAACGGCGTCGACGCCGCGATCCGCGCCGTGTTCGACGCCTACGGCGAGAAGGGCGGCACGTTCCTCACGACCGTGCCGACGTTCGGCTACTACGAGCCGTGCGCGCAGCAGCAGGGCATGACGATCGAGGAGATTCCGTACGCCGGCGATCTGTCGTATCCGCTTGCGGCGGTCACGCGGCGTCTCGGGGCGCGGCCGCGCCTGCTGTTCGTCTGCAACCCGAACAATCCGACCGGCACGCTGATCGCGCCGGAGACGATCATCGGGCTCGCGCGCTCGGCGCCCGACACGCTGATCGTCGTCGACGAGCTCTACGCGGCGTTCACGGGGCAGTCGGTGGTGCCCGCGGGGCTCGAACTGCCCAATGTCGTCGCGCTGCAGTCGCTGTCGAAGGACGCGGGGATCGCCGCGCTACGGCTCGGCTTCGCCATCGGGCATCCGACGATCGTCGAACGCCTGCGGCGGGTGACCGGACCGTACGACATCAACATGTTCGCGGTCGTGGCCGGCAAGGCGGCGATGGCCGATCGCGAGCACATGCGGCGCTACGTCGACGAGGTGCTCGCGGCGAAGACGTGGACGGTCGCCGAGCTCACGCGCCTCGGTGTCCGTCACCACGCCGGCGGCGGGAACTACGTCCTCGTGTGGCCGCCGCAGGATCTCGCCGGCGTGGTCGACGCGCTCCGCGCCGAGGGCATCCTGGTGCGAAGCATGGCGCGCAAGCCGGTGATCGACGGCAGCTTCCGGCTCACGATCGGCACGCGCGAGCACATGCAGCGGTTCGTCACCGCGTTCGCACGTGTGCTTGCCGCTCGACCCATGGCTCGAACACGGGTCCGAGGCGAGCGGTAGCTATTGGCACGGGGTTCGTGTATTGTCATCGACGTCTCGCCCGATGGTCGGCTCACCTCGGAGTCCTCTCAGGCCGGATCGCGTCTCACGGTTACTTCCGTGTTCGGGGACGTCGCAACAATCACGGAAGAATAGTCAGGAGACGGTTCATGGCTCAGAAACTGTTCGTCGGCGGTATCGCCTTCAGCACCACGAGCGAGCGGCTTCGCGAAGTGTTCTCGCAGTCCGGCGAGGTCGTGTCCGCGACGGTCGTCACCGATCGTGACACCGGCCAGTCGCGCGGCTTCGGCTTCGTCGAGATGGCGACGACCGAGGAAGCGAACAAGGCGGTCCAGGCGCTCAACGGCCGGGACCTCGACGGCCGATCGCTCAAGGTGGAGATCTCGAAGCCGAAGACCGGCGGCGGCGGTGGTGGTCGCGACGGCTTCGGCGGCGGCGGCAACTGGCGCTGAGCGCTTCACGCTGACCGGCAGCCGAGGGGCCGCCCCCTCGGCTACCGGAATTCCGGCGCGATGTCCGTGATGAACCGGTCGAGGTCGCGCACCAGCTCCGGCAGCGGCCGGAACATCGTCGGGAAGAACACCGTGTCCGCGCCCGCAGCGCGCAGCTGGCGCAGCCGCTCGCGAATCTGATCGGGCGTCCCGGCCAGGCACGTATCCACCGCGTTCGCAGCGTGGCGTCCCATGCGCCTCGCGATCGATTCGGCGAGCGCGTCGCAGTCCGACCGCTTGTCCGTGATGAGCAGCGCCATGTTGCCCGACCGGCGGATCGACTTCGGATCGCGGCCGACGGCGGCGCAGTGCTCGTCGAGGATCTTGCCCTTGTGCGCGATGACGGCGGGCCCGCCCCACACGTTCCAGTGCGTCGCGTGCTTCGCGACGACGCGCAGCGTGATGCGCTCGCCGCCGCCGCCGATCATCAGCTCGGGGTGCGGCGTCTGCACGGGCTTGGGATCGAGCGGCGCGTTCGACAGCTCGTAGAAGCGGCCCTTGAACGTCGAGCGCTTCTGCGTCCAGAGCTGCCGC
The DNA here is from genome assembly GCA_016184365.1 of Candidatus Rokuibacteriota bacterium. GTDB lineage: Bacteria > Methylomirabilota > Methylomirabilia > Rokubacteriales > CSP1-6 > AR8. The sequence continues at coordinate 24,457 of JACPCW010000106.1, read as the reverse complement.
ATGACCTCGCACGCTTCATCGAGCCGCTCGAGCCGCTCGCGCATCGTGTAGAACGGGATGCCGTACGCCTCGTGCTCGTTTTCCTGCCAGCCGGACCCGATGCCGAGAATCAGCCGGCCGCCGGAGATGATGTCCACCTGCGCGGCCATCTTCGCGACGATCGCCGGATGGCGGTACGTGTTGCCGAGCACGATGGTCCCGACGCGCATGCGCGGCACGAGCGCCGCCAGCGCCGAGAGCGTGCTCCACGACTCGAGCATCGCGCCCTCGCGCTCCGGGTTGTTCGGCATGAAGTGGTCGGTGACGCACGCGATGTCCCATCCCGTCTTCTCGAGATGGCGCCAGAAGTCGAGCACGCCCGCCCAGGTCTGCAAGCCCATGCTGGTAAACAGGCCGAACCGCATGTCAGGTCCTCCGAAGCGGAATTCCGGCACTGTACCGTACCGGCGTGGCGCGGGCTGGACATTTTCCGGGCGATGTGCGATTCACCGGGCCATGGCTGATGAACTCGTGACCTACGGCATCGACGGTCGTGTCGGCATCATCTCGCTCAATCGTCCCGACAAGCTCAACGCGATCAGCGCCGACCTCAAACGCGCGCTGGTCGGCCGGTTCCACGAAGCCGACCGCGATCCGGCGACGAGCGTCGTCGTGCTCCGCGCCGAGGGCCGCGCCTTCTGCTCGGGGTACGACATCGGTCCGAACCCCGCGCGTGCTGCGCGCAGAGGCAATGCGCTCGCGTGGCACCAGTCGCTCACGGACGACGTCACGCTCGAGATGACGCCGTGGGACATGCGCAAGCCGGTCATCGCGTCGGTGCAGGGGCATTGCCTCGGCGGCGGCTGCGAGCTGGCGATGATGTGCGATCTCACGATCGCGGCGGCCGACGCCGTCTTCGGCGAGCCGGAGATCCGGTTCTCCAACGTCGGCCCGGCGCTCATCATGCCGTTCGTCATCGGCTACAAGCGCGCGCGGGAGCTGCTGTACCTCGGCGACACGATCGACGCGCCGACGGCGCTCCAGTACGGCATGGTGAACCGCGTCGTGCCGCGCGCCGAGCTCCAGGCCGCGACGATGAAGTTCGCCCGCCGGCTCGCGCTGGTTTCTCCGGAGGCGCTCGCGGGCACCAAGCTCGCGATCAACCGGGGCGCTGACGCCGCCGGGTTCCGCAACGCGATTCGCGCGGGCCTCGACGTGGTCGCGCCGCTCTATGCGGCCACGACGGACGTCGGCACGAAGTTCGACGAGATCCGCGAGAAGGACGGCCTCGGCGCGGCGCTCCGGTGGCGCGCGGCGCAGTTCGCCGAATGACGCTGCTCGAGCGCGCGCACGAGCTGGCGCCGAAGGTCCGCGCGGCGGCCGACGAGATCGAGCGCGACCGCGAGCTGCCGAAGCCGCTGTTCGAGGCGCTCGCGGACGCGGGGTTCTTCCACATGGCGTTCCCGCGCAACTACGGCGGCTTCGAGCTCGACCTGCCGACGTATGCGCAGGTGATCGAGGTGCTCGGCAAGGCGGACGCGAGCACGGCGTGGTGCGTCAACCAGGGCGCCATCTTCGCGACGTACGGCGCGCGCATGCCACGCGAACGGGCGCGCAAGATCTGGATCGACACGCCGCGCGGCGTCGTCGCCAACAGTCCGGCGCCGACCGGGAAGGCCGTCGTCGCGCCCGGCGGCTACCGCGTCACCGCGCGCCAGGGCTTCAGCACCGGTTGTCGGCACGCGTCGTGGTTCGGCGCGCATTGCCAGGTGATCGACAACGGCGAGCTGGTGCGCGAGGCGAACGGCGCTCCGCAGGCGCGCTACTGCTTCGTGCCCGCAGGCGAGGCCGAGATCCTGGACACGTGGCACGTGCGCGGCATGCGCGGGACGGGCACGCATCACTTCGCGGTGAACGACGTCTTCGTGCCGGAGGAGCGTTCGGTGCTGTCCGTGACGGCGCCAATTCTCGAGCCGGGCCCGCTGTACCGCATCCCGCGCACGCTCGGTTTCGCGACGGGCGACGCGTCGGTGGCCGTCGGCCTCGCGCGCTCGTGCCTGGAAGTGTTCTACGACCTCGCCGGCGCGAAGACGCCGCGCGGGATGCCGGGCCTCCTGCGCGACCAGGCGATGGTGCAGGCCGACATGGGGCACGCCGAGGCGAATCTTCGTTCCGCGAAGGCGTTCCTCACCGAGGCCATTCGCGACACGTGGGCCGCGGCGTCAGCCGGCGACCTCGCGCTGGACGATCGCGCGAACCTCCGCATCGCGACGACGCATGCGATCCGACTGGCGACCAAGGTCGTGGATGCGGCGTACAACGCGGCGGGCGCGACCGCCATCTACGAGGAGCATCCGCTCCAGCGCTACTTCCAGGACGCGCACGTGATCAGCCAGCACCTGCAGTCGCGGCTGGCGATGTACGAGCTGGTGGGGCGCTACTGGCTCGGCCTGCCGATCGAGCAGGCCCGGCTATAGAGCTGGGAGCCTCGAAGACGTGAGCACGACGCAGATCTACACGGGACGGCGTTGCGGTAATCCGCGGAAATGCGTCGAGACATACAGACGGGCGCCAAACCTGAACAAGGCGTGGCTTGCGGCCGTTGACCTGCCACATCGCAAGGCGACGGTGACCCACGTGTTCCAGGGCGCGACGTCACTCGGCGGTGAAGTCGAAACGCTGGATTGCCGGTCATGCATCGCCGAACCTGCGATTCGAGTGGACCGGTTGCGCCGGCCGCTCAACCGCGGCGTTCGGCAGATTCTGCCGCCGGGGTCACCGGCGTTCGGATCGTATACTCTTGATCCGGAGGCCATGCCCGCTTGATCACGTTTAAGGTCGAGATCGAACGCGAGGACGATGGCCGTTGGCTAGCCGAGGTGGTCGAACTCCCCGGCGTCCTTGCGTACGGGGAAACGCAGGAGGCGGCTCCTGAGAATGTTCGCCTTTCACGACGACGACGAGATCGGGCCTCGCATGCTGGCCCGGATTGCGAAGCGCACCGGCCTGCGGCCCGAACATCTGTGAGCTGCGGTCACTGACCCCAGCGCTCGGAGCGCCCCGGATTTCCCGGGGCGCCCCTCGAACTCCGTCAACGTATTGCGTACTCGTTCGGGTCGCCGCCCACCGTCGTCCGCTGCATCAGGCGCTTGTGGCGCTGCGTGTCGTACGGCGTCGCCCGGTGCAGCACGCAGCGGTTGTCCCACACGATGAGGTCGCCTTCGCGCCACTCGTGCCGGTAGCAGAACTCGAGCTGTGTCACGTGCGCCAGCAGCTGCTTCAGCAGGGCGCGACCCGCTTCGACCGACATGCCCTCGATGTGCGAGGCGTGCGCGCCGAGAAACAGCGAGCGGCGCCCGTTCACGGGGTTCGTGCGGACGATCGGATGGCGCACGGGCGGGTACACGGCGCGCTCCTCGGCGTTGTAGAACCCGGGCTGCACCTGATCGCGCGACCACGAGAAATCGTGGACGACGACGAGGCCCTCGACGCGCCGTTTCACGTCGTCCGGCAGCGACGGGTACGCGGCGCGCGCGCTCGCGAATTCCGTCGCGCCGCCTTCGGGCGGCACGAGGCGCGCCGACAGCAGCGAGCACAGCGAGGCGACCGGCTTGAAGGAGCTGTCGCTGTGCCACAGCATGTTCGCGAGCTGATAGATCATCCGGCGATCGTCGGGCGGAATGACCTCGCCGCTCTTGATGTCGAGGTTCGACTGGCGCGCGAAGGGCGTGCCCGCCGCCGGGTTCATGCTGCGCGTGACTTCGAGCGCGCCGAACCGCTCGCTGAACGCGATCTGCTGGTCGTCGTCGAGCGGAGTACCGCGGAACACGAGCACCGAATGCTCGTCGAGCGCCGCGCGAATCTCCGCCCACGTCGCGTCGTCGATCGGTCGCGTGATGTCGACGCCGTCGATCCGGGCGGCGAAGTGCGGCGTGAGACGGGTCACCGTGATCGTCATCGTCATGGCGCCGCTATGATAGTGCGCCCGCCGCGGTTCTGCTGCCGCGCTGATCGGTGTCCAGTGGCAGGGCACCATGCACACAACCGCCGCATGCGCCGGATGTCTGCGATTTTCGGGCGTTCTCTCTTCATCGCCGCCGCCGGGCGCCGTGACCTGCCCATCGGCTGGGCGAGGCGCGCCGGCGCGTGGGCTGCGAAACGCGCCGTTCACGTGTGGTTCGGCGATTGCTTCGGCCACGCGTGATCGGACGTGACGCGGACGTCGATCCGACAGGGGGGACGCATGAGGGCGATGCGCGCGGCGGTGGTGAGAGCGGCGTGCGTGGGCGGTCTTCTGCTCGCGACGTGGGGCGTGGCGCTCGCAGCGCCGGCGGACGACGACGGCAGGCCGAATCCGCTCCTCGAGCATCTGGGAACGATCGTGCTCGCCGTCGGCGCGCTCGGGACGGCCGCGTTCGGCGTCGTCGACGGGCTCAAGCTCTTCGCGGTGATCGACCTCGCCGGCTTCGAGCGGCTGTTCTCCCGGCGCCCGGGCCGGAACGGCGCGTCACCATCCCGGCGCGGCCGCGCGAATCTCGATCCGCTGGTCCCGGCGCTCGCGCTCGCGTATGGCGAGAGCGTGCTGGAGGTTCTGAAGGCGCAGTACCGCAGCGGGCGCGCCAAAGGTGACCTGCCGCGCACGCTGCGGCAGGGCGTGCGCATCGGGCTCGGCGTGATGCCGCCCGAGCAGATCGCCGCCTGCGCACGCGCCCTCGGCCTGCCCGAACAGACGGCGATCCGCGTCGCGAACGCGCTCGTGGCGACGCGCGGTCTGCGTCCGCCGGCGCTGGGCGAGGTGGCGTCCGTCGCGAATCGGCCGGCCATCGACGACGAGGATCGTTCGGCGATGGCGCGGCTCGAGACGGCGATCGACGCGCGGATCGAAGCGGCCCTGGTGCTCGCCGAGACGCTGTACGTGACGCAGACGAAGATCGTCGCCAGCTTCGTCGCGGTCGGCATGGCCGTCGGTGTCGGCGCGATGCTCGGCGCGCCGTGGCATGTGTCGCTGATGGTCGGTCTCGTCGCGGTGCCGCTCGCGCCGGTGGCGCACGACGCGGCGACGGCGCTGCAGCAGGCCGTCAAGGCGCTCAAGCCGCTCCGGGCCCGCTGATGGTGCACCTCCTCGATCTGCGGCACGACGACGTCGGCGGCGCGGTCGCCGCCGGTCACCTCTATACCGTCGACGGCGCGCATCTCTACGACGCGGACGGCCCGGGGTTGCCCGCGTTCACCGCGGCCACGCGCGACCGCGAGCTCGTCGTGCTGCTGCATGGCTTCAACAACACCCGCTTCGATGGGATGCGATCGCTCGTGCGCTTCGCTCGCCTGCTGCGGGCCCGAGGCGTCACCGCCATGCTGCTGGCCGTGCTCTGGCCCGGCGACGGATGGGCGAAGGCGCTCACGTATCCCTTCGAGGGCAAGGACGCGGACGACTCCGCCGAGGCGCTCGTGACGTGGATCAACCACAACGTCGACGGGTCGGCGCACATCTCGCTCGTCGCGCACAGTCTCGGCTCCCGCGTGGCGATGCACACGGCGCAGCGCCTCGCCGAGATGCAGTGGGCCGGCGTGCCGCGGCTGGCCCGCGTGTGTCTCATGGCGGCGGCGATCGACAGCGACTGTCTCGGTCGCGTCGGTCCGACGTGTTACCGCACGGGGGCGCTCGCCACCGAGCGCATCGCGGTCCTGGCGTCGCAGGAGGACCGCGTGCTCGCCCGCGCGTATCCGATCGGCGATCTCGCCCAGACGATTCTGTACTTCGGCGAGCGCTGGGGCTCCGCCCTCGGGCTGACGGGTCCGGACGAGGACGATCCCGCGATCCGCGCGAAGCTCGAGACCGTTCCGCGCAGCGATGCCTCGCGCGGCGTCGATCACGGCCATTACCTCGACGTGAAGACGCCCTCGGACACGCACACCATCGCGCACGCCGATGAGTTCGTCGCCGGGTTCCTGACGGCGAGCGCCGCGCCGGTGTGGCCGGCGACGCGACCCTGAAGCGGGCGGCTGGCACGATGATCGTCTTCGCGATGGCGGTCACGGCGAACGCGACGCCGGCCGCGCTGCCGTGCACCGCCGCGCCCGTTGCGACCATCGAGACCGAGGGCGGTCCGGAAGACGTCGTCGCGGTGCCGCTGCCGAACGGCGCCGTGCGGCTGTTCGTCCGCGAGCGCTCGCAGATCGGCGCCGCGACGCTGATCGGCGCCTTGGTCCCCGCGCGAACGACACGCGCCTGGCGTCCGTCGAGCGGCGCGTTCGATCCGCTCGGGATGTCGCTCGTGCGCGGCGCGCGCGACGGTGACGCGACGCTCTACGTGCTCGACCGCGCCGAGCGGCCCCGGATCTGGCGGCTCGCGATCGAAAACGGCGCCGTCAACGATGCGGCGGCGCCGTGGGTCGACAACCTCGACGAGTCGTTCGAGGCGGCCAACGACATCCAGGCGGTCGGCGACGCGGTGTACGTCACGCGGTTCGATGCGTCCGGCATGCTGTCCGGCTGGGTGCCGTGGCGCGGCGTCGCGCGCGTGCGTCGCGTCGCCGATGCGCCCGGGTGGGAAGCGTCCCACTTCGCCGACGGATTCCGCGGCGCCAACGGCATCATCCATCTCGGCGATCGCGGCCTGCTCGTGTCCGACTACTGGGGCCGCCGCCTGCGCTTCATCAGCAAGAGCCCGGATGGCGAGACCGGGGCGCCGCGCTTCGCGACGGCCGGGCTCCCGATCCATCCGGACAATCTCACGCTCGACGGCGACCGCGTCCTGATCGCCGGGCAGTACTCCGTGTTCCGGACGTTCCTGAACCTGGCGCTCCCGTCGAGCTCGTCGCCGTCGGGCGTGCTGTCGATCGGTGTCGATCAGCTCGGCGCGAATGCCATGCCGCAGCTTCTCTGGGACGGTGATCGGCGATACGGGCGCTCCGTGTCGGTGGCGGTGCGCGTGCCGGGCGGCCTCGCGCTCGGTCAGATCCGCAGCTCGGGTGTCCTGATCGTGCGCTGCGGCGCCGCCGCGCGATGACCTTCTTGGCCGGGCCGGCCGGTTCCGCTACGCCGGCCGGACCCAGCCGCCGTGCACCGGATGGTGCGACGCCATGAATTCGAGGAACGCCGGCCGGCCCTTCGCGTTCTCGTCGAGCGCGCGCTCGAGCGCCGGGATGATCTCCGACGGCTGCGTCACGTCTTCCGCGTGAAAGCCGACGGCCTTCGCCATCGACGCCATGCAGGCCGAGCCGTGGTCCGACACCCTCCACGTGTACGGATCGTGGCCGGCGCCCCAGAAGCCGGGGCCGTAGCCGGAGTAGCCGCCGTTGTTGATGTGGAGCGTCGTGATGCCGAGCTTGTACCGCGCGACCGCCTCGAAGTTGCCCATCATGTAGCAGACGCCGGCGTCGCCGGTGACGTGGACGACCTGCCGATTCGGATACGCGAGCTTCGCGCCGATGGCCCCGGCCAGGCTGAAGCCGAGCGTCGAGACGTTGCCCCACCCGAGGAAGCCGCGCGGGATCTGTGATTCGTAGACCGTGCTCGTCTGATCGCGCGTGTTGCCGGAGTCCGCGGTCACGAACGAGTTCTTCGGGTCGAGCACCCTCATGAGGTCGCCGAGCACGCGATACGGATTGATCGGCGTCTCGCTCGACTCGAGCCACGGCCGGAACTTCGCGAGGAACGCGTCCTTTTCGCGGCGGATCTCGGCGATCAGCCCGGCGTTCTTGCGCACGCCGCCCGTCCGCTTCGAGAACTCCTCGATCAGGGCCTGGAGCGTGAGCCTCGCGTCGCCGATCACCGCGTGCCGGGTCTCGTAGCTGCGGTTGATGTCGAGCATGTCGACCGTGCACTGCACGATCGTCTTCTTCGACGGGTCGGGGATCGCGTGGCTGAACCGGTTCGGGAAGAGACTCGAGCCGATCGAGAAGAGCACGTCGGCCTTGCGGAGGAAGTGCTCGGCGAGCGAGCCGCGGATGCCGACGGAGAGGGGATGGTTCTCGGGGAACGCGCTCTTTCCCTTGAGCGTCGTGAGCACCGGCACCTGCGCGAGCTCCGCGAACTGCACGAGCTCGCTCGTCGCATCGGCGTACAGCACGCCTTCGCCGACGTAGAGCAGGGGATCCTTCGCGGCGAGCAGCGTCTTCACGGCCGCCTTCACGTCGTCCGGGTCGGGACCGGACCGCCAGCCCTTCACCGGCGTGTACGGGTGCTCGTCCTCTTCGTACTCGCCGAGATCGCGCGGGACGATCAGCAGCACGGGACCGGGGCGGCCGGAGCGCAGGTGCGTGAAGGCGCGCCGCACGTACTCCGGCACGAGCTCCGCGCGGTCGATCTCGCCGACCCACTTCGTGACCGACTTCATGGCTTCGGCCATGTCGTAATGGGTGTGGCGATGCGCGCCGCGGCTCACCCCTTCGGTGATGACCAGCAGCGGGGAGGAGTCTTCCCACGCCTGCGCGATCGCGCCGTACGCCATCTGCAGCCCGGCGGCGTTCAGGTTCGCCATGACGGTGCAGACGCCGATCTGCTTGCCGCTCGTCACCCGCGAGAACGCGTCGGCCACCGCGACGGCGAAACGTTCCTCGCCCATCATCAGCATGGGCACGCCTTCCTCGCCGAGGGCGTTGTTCACGTGGTTGGTCGGGTAGCAGCTCACCCACGGAATGCCCTCGGCCTTGAGGATGCGCGCGACCGCGTTTGCCGCCTTGATCTTCATGCGATGTCCTTTCCGTCGACGCTGCGTAGGCCGGCCGAGGATACACCGGCGTGTGACCGCCCCGAAATCCAGGCTGCTGCTGGCCGTGGCGCCAAGGGCGGACCCGCGGGCCATGCTAAGCTCCGGCACACTGGGACACTCGCGTTGGATTTCGGTCGCGTCCTCCAGACGATCGCCGGGTTCTTCGAGCAGACGGGGTATCGCTACGCCGTCGTCGGCGCCTTCGGCCTTCATGCCTACGGCATGACGCGCGGCACGTTCGATCTCGATTTCGTCACCGAGTCCGGCGCTCAGCCGCAGCTCGTGGCGTTCCTCGAGGCGCTCGGGTACGAAACGTTACACGCGTCCGCCGGCTATTCGAATCACGTCCACGGCCTCGCCGCCCTCGGCCGCGTGGACTTCATCTACGTGAGCGGCGAAACGGGCGAGCACCTCTTCGCCGACTGTCGAACGATGCCGGGCCCGGACGAGCGCCCTGTGCCGGTGCCACGCCCCGAACATCTCGCGGCCATGAAGATCCAGGCAATGAAAAACGATCCACGGCGTACGCTCAGGGAAATGGAGGACGTCAGATTTCTGCTGACGCTGCCGGGCATCAACGAGGACGAGGTCCGCGGGTACTTCGACCGCGTGGGTCTCCGGGACCGTTACGATGAGCTCAGGCGACTCAGGTAAGGTTCTGCGGCTCGACCAGGATCTGCCCACGACGGCGGAAGACGTCGCCGTCTTGAACCGGCTCCGAAACGGTCCGGTGCTGTCGTTCGATGAATACCTTCGCTGCCTCGCCGCGTTGAGACGACCGTCGATCGCGGAATTGCGAGCGCGGCCCGGTCCTCGCGGCGAGCCATTCGCGCTCCTTGCGGATCCCCGATAGATCGCTCAGGAAAATGCCGGCATGACTTCCTTGGCGAACCGCCGCAGCGCCTCGCGGCCGCCCGCGCTGTTGACGAGGACGTATTCGGCGCCCAGATCGCGCAGCGTCTCGAGCTTCGCCGCGATCTCGTCGGGCGTGCCGTAGAGCGCGCTCTCCTCCGAGCCCTCGAGCGTCATGGCGTACGACATGATGCTCGAGCGGTTCTGCCCGTCCGGCCGCTGCGCCAGCTGCTCCGTGCGGCGGCGTGCGGCGAGGCGCGCTTCGACCGCCTTCTGCTTCTCCTCCGCGGTCATCACGACGTTGATGGACCGTGTGACCGCGACGGTCATCGGATCGAACGCGCGGCCCTGCTTCTCGACGGCGGCCTTGAAGATCGCGATCCGCTCGCCGGCCTGCTCGATCGACGAGAACTGGTCGAGGAGCAGGTGGTGGCCGCGCGCGGCGACCTTCTCGATCGAGTGGCGATGTCCCGCGCCCATCCAGAACGGCGGGTGCGGCTTCTGGACGACCGGCGGCTCGACGATCACGTTCTCGAACTGCCAGTACGTGCCTCGATGCGACCACGGCGTGTCGGACGTCCACGCCTTCGCCAGGACGCTCAGGGCTTCCTCGAAGCGCTCGTCCGCTTCCTCCATCGGGATGCAGAAGCCGGCGAACTCGTTGTGCCGGTAGCCCTTGCCGATGCCGAAGTCGAGACGACCGCCCGACAGGAGATCGAGCGTCGCCGTCTGCTCGGCGAGCAGGACCGGGTTGTGCCACGGGAGCACGATCACCGCCGTGCCGAGCCGCAGCGTGCTCGTGCGCGCGCCGACCCACGTGAGCAGATTCAGCGTCGCCGAGACCTGGCCGAAGCCGGTGAAGTGATGCTCGACGAGGAACGAGCTGTGAAAGCCGAGCGCCTCGGCCTCGACGTTGTGCTCGACGAACTCGCGAAAGCCGGCGCCGCTGTCGGTGTCCGGTCCGCCGCGCTTCGCCTGGGCGCTGCCGAAGATCCCGAACTTCATGCGCGCGCGGGCAGCTTCCAGCCGAGCCAGTCGCAGACAGCGCGGCCCATCACGAGCTCGAGGTCGCGGCCCTTCAGCCAGGGGAGCTCGTCGGTGAACATCGTCACGCACTGGCGCCACGTGCACGGCATGCGCGTGATGTCCGTGCCCCAGAACATCCGCTGCGGTCCGAACGCGTCGAAGATCCGCTTCAGGTGACCGTGGATGTTCCGGTAGGGATAGGGCTCGCTCGAGTAGCTCGGCGCGCCCGTCGCCTTGATCGCGACGTTCGGATGCTTCGCGAGGGCCAGCATCTCGTCCAGGCTGGACCACGCCGCGTCGTCCTTCGTGCCCGACGGACGCCCGAGATGGTCGACGATGAGCGGGAGGCCGGGATGGCGGGCGGCGATCTCCGCGACCTTCGGCATGAACGTGTGGGCGAGCAGCGCGACCGGAATGCCCGCGCGCTCGGCGGCCGGCCACAGCCAGTCCATCGTGCCGTCGGTCGGCCACGTCTTCATGTGCGGCTGGAGGAACGTGAAGCGCAGGCCGAGCATGCCGGGCTTCTGCTTCCAGCCGTCGATCAGCGCGCGGCTCTCCGCCTTGTCGAGCGGGAAGTTGCCGAGGATCGCGAGCCGATCCGGATGCCGGCGCGCGGCCTCGATGGCCAGCTCGTTGGCGTTCGGATCCCAGGACGTCGGCGGATGGATCAGCGCGGCGTCGACGCCGGCCGCGTCCATCTCGTTCAGCAGATCGTCCTTCGTGAATTGCTCGACCTGGCGATGGTTCGGGTTCGCCGGCTTGCCGCCGCTCCAGATGTGCACCTGCGCGTCGACGATCAGCATGGCGTTCTCCTAATGAACCTCGCGGAATTGGCTGACGGCCCCGCCCCGGACGCCCCGACCGGCTCGCCTGTCGCCGTAGCTCGTTCCGGCGCAGGGCGAGCGCGCCCCCCCATCCCCCACCGGGGGCGGCGCGAGGGCAGCCGACCCGCGAGGCGCGCTCGCCCTGCGCCGGAACGAGCACGGCGACGACGGCTCGCCAGTCAGGGCGTCCGGGGCGGGGCCGTCAGCCAATTCCGCGAGACTCATTAGCTGGTGAGCACTTCGGCGCCGGGGCCGGCTTCGAGCTCGCACGCGTTGACCGTCATCGCGAGCAGGCTGTAGTACCCGATCGCGCCCGTGAGCTGAACGAAGCCGTCGTCGCCGAACCGCTGGCGCAGCGCGTTCGCCGTGGCGTCGCTCACGCGGTGCTTGCGAAGCAGCTCGCGCGTGAAGTCCACGACCTGCGCGTCGTCCGGCGGCAAGCCGCGCGAATGCTGCTCGCGGATCGCCGTGATCGTCGACTCCGGCACGCCCTGCTTGCGCGCGCTGCCCGTCTGCGCGCCCCAGACGTAGAGCGCCTCGAACTCGCGCGCGACGACCATCGCGGCGAGCACGCGCACGCGCATGTCGAGCGATCCCTCGAAGCGGACGTACGCGCCGAGGTGGGCGACGCGTCCGGCGATCTCCGGCGAGTGGAGGAACATCGTGAAGGGCCCCTGGATCGCGCCGCGGCTCTTGACGATGTCGTCGACGATCCCGTGATGCTTCGGATCGACCTGGTTCTTGCCCGTGATGGGCGTCAGTCTGGCCATGGATGCCTCACACTTTCTCGAAGTCGATGCGCTCGACGACGGGCAGTCCCTGCAGATAGCGGCGGAGGCAGTCGAGTCCCATCTCGGCCGCGCCGAGACGCACCCAGTCACGCCCGCCGAGGATGCGACTCCGCCGCGACGAGGCGTCGTTCGCCGTCGCGATGGCGAGACAGATGGTGCCGCCGAAGTCGATGCGGTCGGCGCCCTCGTCGAGCTCGATGAGCACGGCGAGCGCGTGCGTCGAGCCGCCGGTCACCCGCGCGGCGCGCGCCACCGCTTCCGCCGTCTCACGCGTGAGCTCGCCGGCCGGCGGCGCGACGTCGAGGCCGACCGCGGCGTAGATCTCCGCGAGGTCGCGAGCGACGATGCCGCGGCGGAACACCTTCTCGGCGCCCGCCAGGTGCGCGACACGTCCGGCCACCTGTCCGCTGGTGAACATCTCCACCGTGGTGAGATTGCCCTGACGCGCCGTGAGCTCCCGCAGCACCACGCCCTCGAGGGTGTCGTCGTCCTCCGCGAGGATGAAGTTGCCGAGTCGCTTGCGCACTTGCTGCGCGAGCGGCTCGAGCTTGCGGCGCACGTCGTCCATGTTCGTGCCGCGGACGGTCAGCTTCGTCTCGATCTGCGGATAGTGCGAGCGGAAGCCGAGCTTCACGCCGCCGTCGGGTGCCATCTGCTCGAGCCCGGTCAGCAGCGTGTCGATGTGCGACTCGCCGAGTCCGTACGAATGAAAGCGCTTGAGATGGATGGCGACGGGCTTGCCGCTCTTCGCGAGGAGCCGGGGAACGATCTGCTCTTCGAGCATGCGACGGAGCTCGCGCGGCACGCCGGGCGTGAAGAAAAAGCGCGCCCGCCCGATGTCGAGCGCGAAGCCGCACGCGGTGCCGATCGGGTTGTCGATCACTTCCGCGGTCGAGGGCAGCATCGCCTGCTTGCGGTTGTTCGGCGGCATCACGCGGCTGCGCCGGCGGAAGAATTCCTCCATGCGGGCCAGCCAGTCCTCGTTCAGGACGAGGTCGACGCCCGCCGCCTGGGCGGCAACTTCTTGCGAGAGGTCGTCGACCGTCGGACCCAGGCCGCCGTTGACGATCACCGCATCCGCGCGCTCGCCGGCGAGCTGGAAGGCGTGCAACAGATTGTCGCGATCGTCGCCGACGGTCGTCTCCCAGCTCACCGCCAGCCCGACGTCCTCCAGCTTCTGGCTCATGTAGCTGAAGTTCGTGTTCACGATCTTGCCGGTGAGGACTTCGTCGCCCGTGCAAATGATTTCAAGGCGCATGGCCCCCAATAGTAGCCCACGAGTCCTAGCCGAGCAGGAGCGCGCCCGGCACCTCGCGGCCCATCGTCTCGATGTCCTCGCGCGTCACGCCCTCGGCCATCAGGCCCTGCACGAACATCTGCAGGCCGTCCGCCGGCGTCGGGTTGCCCGTCTGACCGAGGTCGGTGCCGAGGACGAAGTGCTGCGCGCCGACGTTGCGGATGCGCGCCGCCGTGTCGGCGAGCGGCACGCGGATCGAGTGCCGCATCCACTCGAGCGGCGCCTCGGGACCGACGAGCATGCCGAGCGCGCAGACCTCCATCTTCGCGCCCATCGCCGCGGCCCTCTTCATCTGCGGCTCCGTCATCCCGACGACCTCGAACTGCGCGTGCGTCACGACGATGCGGTCGCAGCCTTCCTCGCGCGCCGCGGCGATCAAGGCCAGCGCCTGCTCGGCCGACATGTGCCCGGTGTGCACGACCAGGCGCTGCCGCGCGCAGATCTTCAGCACCTCGCGCGCCGCCGGCACGACGGCGCCGCGATCGTCGACGACCGGAATGCCGGCCTCGCCGGTCCCGCGCTGCTTCACGTGATGGTCGGCATCGAACGTCGAGAACCACACGACGCGGCCGTAGCCGCCCTGCATGCGCCACATCCACTCGACCGCCTGCGGGTTGATGCCGCCGACGGCGCCGTTCAGCACGATGCCGCCGAAGACCTTGATGCCCGGCACGTGCTTCCGCACGAGCCACGCGCGATCGGCGGTGAGCGCGACGTGATTCTTGAACACGACGGCTTCCATCTGGCGCGCCGCGGCGAGGCTCGCGAGCTCGTCGTCGTCGACGGCGCGCCCGAAGACGTCGGGCGCCGCGTGCGTGTGGAAGTCGATGAGGCCCCGGATCGGACTGACCGGTGGCGGCGGTGGCGAGTACCCGCGCGCCGCCGGCGCCTGCGCGATTTCGCCCGAGCCGGCGGTGCTGCGTGCGGCTCCGCTGGCCACGGTGCCGCGCGGGTGGCGGGGCGTTTTCGGCGCGTGCCGAACGGCGAGCGCGGTGATGGAGAGATCAGCCGCGGCGCTGCAACCGCACAGGTGTCGGGAGGTGCGCAGATCGGGACGCATGCGCACCGGATCATACCCGACGCCCCCGGTGTACGCTCTCGGGCGCCGGGCCGCCGTCGCTGAAGGCGCCCGAGCCAGGAGGCGACATGTTCTTCGAACTGCGGCAGTACCACGTGCGCCCGGGACAGCAGGCCGCGTGGGTGAAGTGCATGGAAGAGGAGATCATTCCGTTCCAGGTCAAGATGGGCATGGTCATTCTCGGCAGCTTCGTCGGCGAGGAATACTGGAAGAACGAGATCGCGCCGCGCGTGCCGACGCTGATCGACCGGGAGCAGATCAAGGTCACGCGTCTGGTCGCGACGCCGCGGTCGGTCATCCAGTAGCGCGCGATGGGTTTCTCACCGGACACGCTGCGCGACCGCGTCGCCATCGTCACCGGCGCGAGCCAGGGGATCGGACGCGCGATCGCGGTGGAAGTCGCGAAAGTCGGCGCGCACGTCGTCCTGTGCAGCCGGCGGCTCTCCGCGCTCGAAGCGGTCGCGGAGGCGGTGCGCGCGGAAGGCTGTCGCGCGCTCGCCGTCGAGTGCGACGTGCGTGAGGCCGCGCAGGTCGAGCGCGCCGTCGCGCAGAGTGTCGAGACGTTCGGCCGCATCGACCTGCTCGTCAACAACGCGGGGTATCGCATCCGCTCGCGGCTCGAAGACCTGCCGCGCCACGAATGGGATGCGATGGTCGCGACGAACCTCACCGGCGTGTTCCTCTTCTCGCAGGCCGTCGGGCGCGTGATGATCCGCCAGCGCGGCGGCAAGATCGTCAACGTGAGCTCCGTCGCGGGACGCTCGGGCTCACGCGGGCTCGCGGCCTACGCCGCGACGAAAGCGGGCGTCACCGTCCTCACGCAGAGCCTCGGCGCGGAGTGGGCGAAACACGGCATCCTCGTCAATGCCGTCGCGCCCGGGCCGGTCGAGACGGAAGGGGTGCTCGAGGTCTGGAAGACGCCGGCGATGATCGCGAACGCCGGGCGCGAGGTGCCGCTCGGGCGCGTCGGCCGTCCGGAGGAAATCGCGTGGGCGGTCATCTTCGTCGCGTCCGACCAGGCGAACTTCATGACCGGCGAGACCGTGTACGTGAGCGGTGGACCGCGCGTCGCGAACCGCGAGGATTGATTGGACTGGCGCTCCTCAAATTCCGGGTGAGGTGCCGACCACGACGGTCCTGCCAGCCAGCTCGAACTATCTGAAGGGGGCCGTGGTCGGCTGCGCCGCCGTATCGATCTGGGCGAGCTGGAGCGTCATCACGCGGCTGGCCGTGACGACCACCCTGGACGCATGGGACATCGCGGCGCTGCGCTTCGGCGTGGCGGGCGTCGTCCTGTCGCCGGTCCTCGTGCGGCGAGGCCTTGCCCGCGACCGCCTCGGATGGCCTGGACTGGCCGTGATCATTGCCGGGCTGGGCGCGCCTTACGCGCTGGTCGCGGCGGGCGGGTCCTCGGCGCTTCGGGTGGGGCGGCCTTTGGAGCCTTGGTGCCGGCGCTGTCGGCGCTGTTTGCCATACCACTCCTCGGGGAGTGGCCAGGCGGAACGGATTGGGGCGGCATCGTCCTCATCTCCGTCGGCGTCTATCTCGCAAGCGGAGGACCGCTGCCGGGCCGGACGCCGCGTTGAGATCACTCATCGGGCGACGGCGGCGGCCATGCGGTCGCGCATCGCGGCGTCCGGCAGCGCGCCGGTGCCGGCGCGCATGTTGTCGACGAGATGCTGCGGCTTGCTCGTCGCGGGGATCACGCACGTGACCGCCGGATGCGCGAGGATCCATTTCAGGAAGATCTGCGCCCAGCTTTCGCAGCCGGCGTCGGCCGCCCACGCCGGCAGCGGCTGGCCGCGCACGCGGCGGAAGAGGTTGCCCTCCGAGAACGGTCGATTCACGAGCACCGCGACGCCACGATCACGCGCCAGCGGCAGGATGCGCCGCTCCGCCTCACGCTCGCCGAGTGAATAGTTCACCTGGACGACGTCGAGGGGCTCGCTGCGCAGCACCCGCTCGAGCTCGTCGTAGCCGCTCGCCGTGTAGTGCGTGATGCCCAGGTAGCGGATGCGGCCTTGCGTCTTCCAGTCGCGCAGTGTGGCCAGGTGGGCGCGCCAGTCGACCAGATTGTGGACCTGCATGAGATCCATCCGCGTCGCGCGCATGCGGCGGATCGACTGCTCCATCTGCGCGATGCCGGCGTCGCGGCCGCTCGTCCACACCTTCGTCGCGAGAAAGAGCTTGTCGTGGAGCTTGAGCTCCGCCGCGAGATCGCCGACGACGGTCTCGGCGGCGCCGTACATCGGCGACGAATCGATCACGCGGCCGCCGAGGGCGACGAACTGCTTGAGCACCTCGCGCAGCGGATCGCGCGCGCCGGCCGACGTGCCGACGTCGAACGTGCGCCACGTGCCGAGCCCGACGGCCGGGATCGATTCGCCGCTCGACGGGATCGGCCGTTGCAGCAGCGCGCCCGTCGCGCCGGCGCGCGGGAGATCGGCGCCGGCCGCGGCCGCCGCGGCCATCAGCGCGAGGACCGCGCGTCGCGAGAGACGCGTGTCGCCGGGGTCATCCTTCACCGTGCACACGGTACCTCTATAATCCGCCCGTGGACATCTCCTGCGCGTTCCCGCCCGTTCCGGACACCCCGGAGCACATCGCGCTCGCCGATCGGCTCGGGTATCGCCGCGCGTGGGTGTACGACACGCCGGCGCTGCAGCTCGACGTGTGGATGACGCTCGGCCGCGCCGCGGAGCTCACCCGCCGCATCGAGCTCGGTCCCGGCGTGCTGATCCCGAGCCTGCGGCACGTGGTCGTGACCGCCGCGGCGATCGCGACCCTCGTCGACCGCGCGCCCGGCCGCGTGAACGTCGGCATCGGCTCCGGTTTCACGGGCCGGCTCGCGATGGGCCAGCGCCCGAACTCGTGGGACCTCGTGCGGCAGTACGCGCGCCAGCTCACGGCGCTCCTGGCCGGCGAGGTCGTCGAGATCGACGGCGCGGCGACGCAGATGCTCCACGGGCCGGGGCAGGCGCCGAAGCGGCCGATCCGCGTGCCGCTCGTCTTCGGCACCGGCGGACCGAAGGGCGAGGCCGTCGCGCGCGAGCTCGGCGCCGGCGTGATCAACTCGGTGCCTGTCGCCGGGTTTGCGTGGTCGGCGCTGCTCGCGTTCGGGACCGTGCTCGACCCGGGCGAGTCTCCCGACTCCGAGCGCGTCATGCTGGCCGCGGGCGCCGGCGCCGCCGTCGTCTATCATCGCGCTCACGATCTGCCGCGCGCGCCGGGCCGGCCGAAGCTGCCCGACATGCCGCGAGGTGCCGAGTGGTCGCGCGCGCTCGAGAAGATTCCCGAGCGCGAGCGCCATCTCCACACCCACCGCGGCCACCTCACGTATCCGAACGACGTCGACCGCGCGGTGCTCACGGGGGAGATCGTCCGCCGGTACACGCTCACCGGTGAGGCCGACGCCCTGCGCGAGCGCATCGTGCAGCTCGGCACGCGCGGCGTGACCGAGATCGCGTATCAGCCCGCCGGACCCGACATCCCGCGCGAGCTCACCGCGTTCGCACGGATGGCGGGCGTGACGTAGAGGCCGGCCCCGGCTACGCCGGGGACGGTCCGAACGTTGGGGGTATGGGGGCCATGTCGGGGCCCCCATCAAGACAGATCTCGATCCACGCACGGCGCCGGATACGGCCCCCGAGCCACGAGAAGAAGTCGAAGACCCGGATCTGCCAGCCGTACTTCGCGACGAACGCCGCGCGCGCCCGCGCGATCGTCCCGGCGTCCGTCACGATGCGCGCCGTCGCGTCGCGCCACGCGTCGCGCACCCGTCCGCGCGCGTCGCACGCCGCGATCCGTACGCGCGACGTGTGCCGAAGCCGCTTCACCTTGCCGGCGCCACCGGCGGAGAACACGTAGAGCCTGCCGTCCAGCGCGGCGAACCACACGGGCGTCCGCACCTCGGCGCCGGTGCGGCGAAGCGTGGCGAGGCTCACGTACCGCGATCGATCGAGCGACGCGACGCCGTGCATCGCGCTACGCGCGCTCGCACACGGCCTGGATCATCACGATGCGGCGCTCCGCACGGTTGCGGTGTCCGGCCTCGATGATCGCTTCCAGCGCGTCTCCCATCACGATCCGCTGGATGGCGTGGGCCGGTACGGCCGATCCGGCGCTCGAGCCAGAGAGCTCGGCGGTCACGTCCTCCCACGCGCGCACCCGAAAACCTACGGCTTCGATCACGGCGCGCATGTCGTTCGGAGGACGCAGGAAGTTCATCGACGCATCGCGCGCCCACATGAGCGGGAAGATCGCCGGCTGTATCGGGCCGGCCATCGGCTCCTGTGTGGCCAGCCGGCCACCGGGACGGAGGGCTCGCGCGAAGCCCGCGTACAGCCGGTCCTTGTCCGCGATGTTCATGCCGCTGTTCTGCGTCCAGACGACGTCGAGCGCGCCGGGCGCGACGTCGAGCGCCAGCGCGTCACCGAGCTGGTGCGTGACCCGATGGCCGAGTCCGACGCGAGCGGTGAGCGCCGCGCCCGCGCGCACGTACGACTCGGTCGCGTCGACGACGGTCACGTCGCAGCCGAAGTCTGCGGCCAGCGTTCGCGCCGGACCGCCGAGCCCGCCGCCGACGTCGAGCACGCGCGTACCGGGCTTCAGGCTCGCCAGGCGAGCGAGCCGCACGGTCGCCGCCTTCCCGCCGCTGTGGAACTGATCGACCGGCGCGAGGTCGTCGATCGTCAACGACTCGAGATTCTTCCCCGCCGCGGCGAGCGCCTCGAGGATCTTGCGCTCGAGACCGTCGCGGCCCCAGTACGCGCTCGCGGTCCTGGCGTCGCTCATCGCGCCTGTCGCGGCCGGCGCTGGCCGGCCTGCTCCATGAGCGGCAGCACGTCGTCGATCCACTGGCGGCATTCGCCGAGGTAGTCGACCCACGAGAGCAGCAGGCCGTCGACGCCCATCCGCGACAGCCGCTCGATCTGCTCGACGATGGTCGTCGGCGTGCCGACCAGCGGGTAGCCGCCGTGGCCGGCGATGAAGTGGAACTGGAACGCCTCGAGCACCGACGGCTCGAGGGTCGCCGACTGCTGGCCGAAGACGGCGAGCATGTTGCGCGCCGTCTCCCAGTCGCCGCGCTCGCGCACGTAGTAGTGGAGATAGTCGCGCGCCTCCCGCTCGGTCGGCCGGCAGACGACGTAGACGTGGATCCAGCACTGCGA
Organism: Candidatus Rokuibacteriota bacterium; assembly: GCA_016184365.1. GTDB lineage: Bacteria > Methylomirabilota > Methylomirabilia > Rokubacteriales > CSP1-6 > AR8. The sequence goes on along the minus strand of JACPCW010000106.1, from coordinate 4,725 downwards.
GCGCCGGCCGAGATCGGCGGCCATGGACTTGAGATGCCCGATCTGCGCGGCGTCGCTCGCTTCGTTCTTCTGCCGCAGCATCACGAAGTTCATGTCGCAGTGGGTGGCCGAGAACCGCTGGCCGGTCGGCGACGAGCCCGCGTTCATGATCGGCACCGGGCGCTGCAGCGGCTTCGGCTGGCTCCACAGGCGCTGGCCGTGGAAGAACGTGCCGTCGAAATCGAACTCGCGCTCCTCGGCCCACAGCCGCCGGACGAGGCCGAGCCATTCCTCGGCGAGCTCGTAGCGCCGGTCGTGCTCGCGCCAGTCGGCGCCGAACATCTCGAACTCGTCGCGGTTCCAGCCGACGACGACGTTCATGACGAAGCGCCCGTTCGAGATGTGGTCGACCGTGGCCGCCTGCTTCGCCGCGGTCACCGGGTGGAAGAGCGGCACGTGAACCGTCGCGAGCACCGCGCACTGCTGCGTCACGGCGGAGATGCCGGCGGCCCACGTGAAGCTCTCGAACGTCCGGTTGTTGAAGTTCGTCGGGCCGGGATACCCCTTCCAGCGTCCGACGGGGAGCAGCGCTTCGAAGCCCGCGGCGTCGGCCATGCGCGCGAGCGCGACGTTGTCGGGCCACGTCATCGGCCACGCGTTGTCCACCAGCGTCGGCGTCGAGCCATGGCTGCAGTTGAACGCCATGATCCCGAGCTTGACGCGGTTGTCGTTGAAGAGCGGATTGCGGCGGGTGGTGTCGGCGCTCATCGCCCGATGATGCTCGGGCATCGTGGCGCGTTCGTCCAGCGGTGATGCGAGGATCGACCGGGCGAGCGGCCGCTCGCCCGGATCGGCGGACGCGGTATTACTCTCGTGCGGTGCAGATCGCCGAGCTGCGCGACCGCTCGGCGCCTTCGCGCGGCCCGTTCGCGGTCATGACCCGCTCGCGGACGCGGGCCGCGGCGCCGACCTGGAACAGATCCGCCCGGGCGGGCGTGGAGAATTCCACCGTTACCGACATGTTGTTGCCCTTTGCGTTGCCCTGGATCGGTTCGCCCTCGATCCCGGTGTTGCGCCAGATGTGATTGGTCCGGAGGTAGAAGTTAATTTCAGGGCTCCTGACATGGGCGTAAGAGTCTATGCTGTCGCATGTAGCGGAAGAAATTCTCCTGGGTCCATCGTTCGAACATGCGATAGGCGACGACCTCGATCGGGAGGTCCTCGCGTGTCGTCACGCGGCTCTACGAGATGGGCGCCGACAACGTCGAGGCGATCAACTCGATCTCCGGCGAGCGCTGCAGCCCGCATCCGCACAACTTCACCGATCGGCTCATCCGCCCGGGCGCGCGAGTGGATGGACGAGGCGATCGCGCTCATCAAGCCCGGCGTCGGCACGACAAGATCGCGCGCGCGTTCCCGAAGGCGCCGGAGATCGGCTTCGAGAGCGAGATGGCGGCGTTCGGCCTGAACTTCTGCCACGGCATCGGCCTCGGCCTGCACGAGCGCCCCATCATCAGCCGTGTGAACTCGTTCGACGACCCGATGGAGCTCCAGGCGGGAATGATGTTCGCGGTCGAGACCTACTGCCCTGCGACGGACGACACGTCGGCCGCCCGCATCGAAGAGGAAGTGATCGTGACGCCGGAGGGCGCGAAAATCATCACGCTGTTCCCGGCGGAAGAGCTGCCGATCGAGCATCACACCCTCCCAGTTGGTTGATCGGCCGTATGCGTCGCCCATCGACGCTGCCGACCTCACCCTCGTGAGAGGCGTCTGGCTCATGTGCCTTACGCCGCACCGCACGATGTAAGATCGGACGTTCCCATGCGTCTTCATGACGAGCGTACGAGTCGGATCGTCGAGCTGTTGCGGCGCTGCCGCGAGCACGAGGAGGCCGCCTGGAGTGACTTTCACGTCTGGTTCCGCCAGATCGCGGCCAGGGTGCTGGACGGGTTTCGGAACCTGACGCCGGTCGAGCGCGAGGAAGCCGAGGACACGGCGCGCGTGACGATGGCGCTCGGGATCACCGACGGCCGGGTGAGAGCGGAGGGCGACGGCGCCGCCGTGACGTACGCGCGCGTCGTGATCACCAACGCCGCGCGCGACATCTGGCGGCGCCGGCGGCCGACCGAGCCGTTGCCGGCGGGCCTCGAGGACGCGGCGCCCACGGCAGCGCAGCGCGCCGCGCTGCTCGACGAGCTCGGCCGCATCGAGCGCGCGGTGGGCGCGTGGAACGCGGAGGACCGGTTCATCTTCGTGATGAAGCTGCATGGCGGCTCGACCGCCGCCATCCGCGCGGATCTTGAGCGGTTGTACGGGACGTACGTGAGCGCCGAGGCGATCGACGTTCGTTTCCATCGTCTCCGCAGGCAGCTCCGACATCGAATCGAGAGGCCCGAGTGATGGACGAGGACCGCGTGCTCGACGTGCTCGGCCGAGGCCGTGCGGCGGGTCTCCGGCCCGACTGTCTCGACGACGCGACGCTGGCAGCGCTGGCCGACGGCTCACTGTCCGCGGCGCGCTCGACGGCCTCGGCCGCGCACCTGCGTGACTGCGTCCTGTGCCTGCACGCGTACGCCGCGGTGCGTAGGCTCCTCGATCACCCCGAGCCGCGTCCGCGGCTGCCGATCCGCCGTCTGCTGGCCGCGCGGGTCCCGGTTGCCTGGACGCTCGCGACGGCGGCCGCGGCCGTGATCCTGACGTGGATGGTCGCGACGACCGTCGTGCGCCGCGACGCGGAGCCGCCGTCGGTCATCGAGATGTCAGGCGGCCCGCAGGCGATCGAGACGGTCGCCGGCACGGTCACGGCGCTCGAACGCGCCGGCACCGAGGACGCGCCGGCGCACGTCGTGGAAGTCGTCGCCGCCGGTGGCCGTCGTTACATCGTGTTCGTCTGGGGCGCGCCGACGTCCCGCATCGGCGACCACGTGGCGATCGACGGACACTTCAGCGCCGAGGGTGGCGTGCGCCGCGGCGTCGCGACCCGCCTCACCGTCGATGCCCGGTAGGATGCGCCGGGCGGCGTGGGCGTTCGCGGTCGTCGTGGCGCTCGCGGCGCCGGCGTACGCCGCCGACCTCGACGCCATTCGGGACGCGCTCTGGCGCGACGTGGGCGCATCGGTCGCGGAGCTGGCGCTGCCCGAGGCGCCGCTCGTGTTTCGTGACGCGCGCCGCCGCGGCGCCGCGCTCTATCGCGAGCGCAGCGGCAGCGTCGTCGTGGTCGCTGCGGGCCGCGCGGTCGGCGCGGGCGTCGTCGTGAGCGCGGCCGGCGAGCTCGTCACGAACGACCACGTCCTGCGCGACACGCATCGCGCATCCGGCGCGGAGTGGGCGCTCGTGTGGTTCAAGCCCGGCGCGCCGTCACGACCGGAACGGCGCGATTTCCTGGTTGCGCGCGTCGTCGAGCGCGATCCGGAGCGCGATCTCGCGCTGCTCGCGCTCGCGCAGCCGCTGCCGCGCGGGGCGACGATCGTCCCCGTCGCCACCGCGCCGGCCGAGATCGGCCAGGACGTGTTCACGATCGGCCATACGCGCGCGTACTTCTGGATGCTGACGCAGGGCATCGTGTCGCACGTGCGCGCCGACGACAGCTGGATCGGCGCGGAGGGTCGGCGCCGGACCGCGACGACGATTCAGACGCAGGTCCCGGTCAGCCCCGGCACGTCGGGCGCGCCCCTGTTCGACGGCAACGGCGTGCTCCTCGGCGTCGTCCTCGGTCAGCCGGCGGGCGCGACCGGACTCGCCGTCGCGATCGACGCCCGGCACGTGCGCGACCTGCTCGACCGCCGTCCCGACCGTCCGCGCCGCTGAGGCCGATCGTCTCGCGGCTTCGCCGGCGCTAGCCGCCGTCGCCGACCAGAAGAGACGCATTCAGGGTCCGAGTCTTACATCTCGCGTCCACGCGAAAGGGCCGCCGGCCCCCGCCTCTCTCCATGAGCGAACGCAATTTGCCAGGTCGGGGAGTGCGATGCCCTCCCGGAACGGAGAAGCCAGGCGCCGATCGTGAAATCGTGTCTCGGATCCTGTGTGCGACTGCTGGCGTTGGCGGCCATCGCCCTCCTCGCATCGCCGATGACCGTCCACGCGGCGACGACCACGCGGGCGAGCGTGGCGAGCGACGGCACCCAGGGGAACAGCAGCAGCAGCACGACCCGACAGCAGGCGTTGAGCGCCGACGGGCGCTTCGTCGCCTTCGTCTCGTGTGCCAGCAATCTGGTGCCGAACGACACCAATGGGCAGTGCGAGGTGTTCGTCCGCGATCGGCTGACGGGGACGACGCAGCGGATGAGCGTGGCGAGCGACGGTACCCAGGGGAATGCCTACAGCGATATCCCCGCGATCAGCGCCGACGGCCGGTACGTCGCCTTCTTCTCCCCGGCCACGAACCTCGTGGCCGGAGACACGAACGGCCATGCCGATGTCTTCGTCCGCGACCGGGAGACCGGCACGACGCAGCGGGTGAGCGTGGCGACCGGCGGCACCCAAGGACACAACCAGAGCTACCCGTCGGGGATCAGCGCCGACGGCTGGTACGTTGCGTTCTACTCCTTGGCTTCGAACCTCGTGGCCGGCGACACGAACGGCCGGGTCGACGCGTTCGTCCACGACCGGCAGACCGGGACGACGGAGCGGGTGAGCGTGGCGAGCGACGGCACGCAAGGGAACGGCGACAGCTACTGTCAACAGGGGGACTCTGGTCACGCTCGGCGGGTCGACCAGCTACGACCCCGACAATGATCCGCTGAC
>JACPCW010000105.1 GCA_016184365.1 Candidatus Rokuibacteriota bacterium | reverse complement strand
CCCTAATGGCTACCGCGCGCCGCCGCGGCGCCGTCGAGGCCGTGCCGTGAGGGCTCTCGTATAAATCTTGCCCGGGAGCGCCCATTGAACCCACCGCGCGCCACGCTTACCGAGAAGGCACTCGCTGCTCTTTGCGAAGGACTCGTCCAGCTCGATGCGGAATGAAAGACGCTGCTCGCGCAGATTGCCGCCGTCGTGAGGCGCGCCAGAGGAGCCGAGAGCAAAGCCAACGGACCCAGACTGCTCCATGAGGCTTCGGACGGAGAGCATGGCTGATCCACCTGCCTGGCTTACGCCGCTTTCGCGTGCCGAGCGTCGGCTCGAGCTGCGCCTCGCGGCACTCGAGGACCGCCTCCACGACGACCCGGAGCAAGACGCGCTCTGGCAAGCCTATCTTGGTACTCTTCAGGTCTTCCTTGCCGTTCTCGCCCAGCGGGGCGCGCGGCCGCCACTAATGACGACCAAGGAGCTGGCAGCTCAATTTGGAGTCAAGCCACGGACGATCTACAACCGGCGCAACAAGGGTCTGATGCGGCCGACTGCTGGTGGACGCGGCACGGGAAGCGCACCACGCTGGGATCCTGCGACGCCTTACGACGGTCGCTGATGCCGACGCTCTGACAAGGGCCGGCTGATCTTCTCCGCGATGCGCCGCAACGCCCGATCGGTCGCGGCCGCGTAGCGCTGAACCATTGCGGCATTCTTCCATCGACCGAGCTGCATGAGCTGAGGGAGGCTGGCCCCATGGTTTAGCGCCGTGGTCGCGCCATGGTGGCGCAGGTCGTGGAAGGTGAAATCCGTGAGCCCCTTGGCGCGCGCCGCCAACCGGAAGGCGCGCGAGACGTGAACGCGCGAGTATGGGCGACCCTGGGGGTTGGGGAATACCCAGGGGCAGTCCTCCGGAATGTCTCCGCGGGCTATGTCGCGGTCGAGCCGCCTCAGCTGCTGCTTAAGAAGCGTAGTCGCGCAACTGTTGAGCACCACTTGCCCCGGCCCACCTTTGGCCTTGTCGAGCTCGATGACGCGCAGGTGTAGTTGGACGGCGGATCGTCTGAGCTTGCGTACTTCACCCTGACGCATGAGGGTCTCGGCGGCGAGCCGGCTCATCGTGCGTACGGGCTCCGGAATACCGCGAAAGATGGCAGTGTCACGGGCAGTGAGCCAGCGGACACGGTGATGAGCTTCCGGAAGGAAGATCTCATTGGGGACCACGAAAGTCGGACGCGCACGCTTGAGTGCCGCGCGGAGCACTCGAAGGTCACGGTTGACCGTGGCAGGCTTGACGTGCCGGCCATCCCGGAAGTTCTCGAAGTGGTGGACGTCGACCACGCTGACGGGCAGCGCAGCGAGGTCCGGAAAGTCTCGCTCGAGCACACGACGCACCTGGCTGGCCCGTTCGACGCTGTCTCGGGAGCGGCTCCTCCGGAGGAGGTCGGTCTCGTACTCGCGGAGCAGGCGGGCGAACGTTGCGATGTCCTCGCTCCCCGTGAACGAGGTGTCGCCACTGGCCTCCCGCTCGAGTTCGGCGCGCAACTCCGCTTGGGCCTGCTCGCGCTCCGCTGGCGTTCGGCATAGGCGCTCACGCTCGCGCCCGTTCAAGTAGACACGGACCCGGTACAGGAGCTGCCCGCCCTTTCTCACCAGTCCTCGCTTGTGCCTTCCGCGACCGCCTGGCATGGCGACTCTTTCCCTCCGTCCCGACTCTAGCACCTTGCCCGGTTTCCTGCCCGGTTTTGCCCGGAATCCGAGGTAAATCGCGGTCAATTCCTGTTAGATGGGTTCCGGCTGGGGATCAGGGGAACTGACCCGTAACAAGCTGATATTACGAATGTATTTTGGGTAAACCTGGGGGTCGGATCGGTGGTGGCCCCAACGGGATTCGAACCCGTGTTTCAGCCTTGAGAGGGCCGTGTCCTGGGCCTCTAGACGATGGGGCCGGCCGGGCGGCGTCTGGCTTCGAACGATTGTAAATGGCTGGGGGAGGAGGATTCGAACCCCCGCTACCAGGGCCAGAACCTGGCGTCCTACCTCTAGACGATCCCCCAACCTGTCTAGCCGTCACACGATACCACGGCGCGTCGCGTCAGCGCACCGCGGTCTTGCTCAGCGCACCGCCGTCTTCAGTGTTTTGCTCGGACGGAAGCGCGGCACCTTCGCCGGCGGGATCGTGATCGCCTTGCCGGTGCGCGGATTCCGCCCGTTGCGCGCCGCGCGCTTCGCCACGACGAACGTCCCGAAGCCGCTCAGCGTCACGTGGCGCCCGCGGCGCAGCGATTCCACCACGCCGCCCACGAACGCGTTCACGGCGCGCTCGGCCGAGCTCTTGGATTCGCCGGTGGCCTTGGCGATGAGATCGACGAGATCCGCTTTCGTCATGTCACGCGACGGCAGCGGCGCCGCCGCGAGGGAACGAATCTACGCGGAGGACGACGACGGTGTCAACGGCGACGCGCTGAGGCGCCGCACGGCGTCGAGCAGCAGCGCGGGCGTGAACGGCTTCTCGAGCACCGGAACTCTCGTCTGCTGCAGGAATTCCCACGATTCCGGGTTCGCGGTGTCGCCGGTGATGAAGATGAATCGCTGTCCGAGCAGCGGATCGGCGGCCGTCGCGGTGCGGTAGAACTCTTCGCCGTTCACATCGGGCATCCGCACGTCCGACACGATCAGATCGTAGCGTCGCGCGCGCAGGCGCTCGAGCGCCGCGCGGCCGCCCGAGGCGACGTCGACTCGCCAGCCGATATCTTGAAGGAGCGACACGACGAAATCACTCACCGCCGGCTCGTCCTCGACGACGAGCGCGATGCGGCCGCCGGTCGACGGAGCGCGCGCCGGCACGACGACGGCGGGAGCGCGCGGCGCCTCGCGCACCGCGCCCACCGGAAGCTCGACGACGAACACCGTTTCACCCGGCCGACTGTCGACGGACAGCCGCCCGCCGTGTTCCTGCACGATGCCGTACGACACCGACAGCCCGAGCCCGGTGCCGACGCCGACTTCCTTCGTCGTGAAGAACGGCTCGAACACGTGCGGCAGCGCCTCGGCGGAAATGCCCGGGCCGTCGTCGATGATTTCCGCGCGCACCGTCCGGCCGTCCTCCGTCACCGTCGTGCGGACGACGATGCGGCCGGCCTTGCCCGTCTCGAGGATCGCCTGCTCCGCGTTGAGCACGAGGTTCAGGAACACCTGCTGCAGCTGATGCGCGTCGGCCGCGATCATCGGCAGCTCGTCGCCGAGCCGTCGCTCCACGACGATGCTGGACAGCGCGAGCTGGTTCTGTCGGAGCCCGAGCGTCTCCTCGATCACCTGGTTGATCTTGACCGGCACACGCTCGGGCGGGCGCTGTCGCGCGAAGAACAACAGCCCGCGCACGATCTTCGCCATGCGATCGCCCTGCGACACCATCAGCTCGACGGGACGCCGCGTCGCCGGCGGCAGATCGCGGCCGAGCAGCAGCTGCCCGTAGCCGATGACGACCGACAGCGGATTGTTGAGCTCGTGCGCGACGCCCGAGACGAGCTGGCCGAGCGCCGTGAGCTTCGCCGCCTGGACGAGCTGCGCCTGCGTGTCGCGCAGACGGCCGAGGCTGTCCCGGGCGCTCGCGTAGAGCCGCGCGTTCTCGAGCGCGAGCGCCGCCTGGTCGGCGAACGCCTGCAGCATCGCGATCTCGCGGTCCTCGAATATGCGCGCCTGCGCGTGCGCCATGGCCAGCACGCCGATGACCTCGTTCTTCACCACCAGCGGCACGGCCAGGATCGCGCGGTTGCCGGACGCGGTGACCGCGGCACGAAACTCTTCGCTCAGGTAGACGGACGCATCCGTCAGCGCGTCGCGCGTCCACACGGCGCGGCGCTGCTCGACGGCGCGCCCGATGATGCCGATGCTGCGGTCCATCACCACGCCGGTCGCCATGTGCGCGCGCGCCGCGCCGCCGAAGGCGACCGACACGATCGTTCCGTCCTCGTCCACGCGGTACAGCGCCGAGGCATGCGCCGCGAAGAACCGTCGCACGACCTCCACGAGCTGCTCGGCCACCGCGTCGACGTCGAGGCTTGCCGCGAGCTCTCGCGCCGCCGCCGCAAGCGCGGCGGCGTCGCGCCGCTCGCGGTCGCTCTCGGCGTAGAGGCGCGCGTTCTCGAGCGCGAGCGCCGTCTGGTCGGTGAACGCCTGGAACACCTGCTGCTCGTCGGAGGAAAACACCCGGCCGCGCTCGGCGCCGACGACGAGCGCGCCCAGGATCCGGTCGCGCGAGAGGAGCGGCGCGGCCATCGTCGCGCGGAACATGGCCGGCTCGACGCGCGCGCGCACGTCCGGTGAGACGCCGATCCGCGGATCGTTCAGCACGTCGGGCGTCGTGACGAGGGCCCTGGTGTGCACCGCCAGGCCGACGGCGCCTTCGCCGATCCGCAGCACGAGCCCGCGCACGACCGCGGCGTCCAGGCCGTACGACGTCGCCGCGTGGAGCGTCGCGCCGGCCGGCGCGTAGCGGTACACCGCGGCGCCGCGCACGCGCAGCAGGTCGGCCATGCCGCGCGTCACGATCTCTTCGATGCGGTCGACGTCGAGCGTGCCCGACAGCTCGCGCCCGAGATGGGCCAGCGCCTCCGCCATGTCGCGCCGGCGATTCGCCTCGCGATAGAGCCGCGCGTTCTGGATCGCGACGGCCGCCTGCGCCGTGAAGAGATCGATCATCCCCTCGCCGCCGGGTCCGAGGCGCAGCGGCTGCGTGTGCGCGAGCACGAGGATGGCGAGCAGCTCGTCGCCGGCGATGACGGGATAGGCGGCGAACGCCGCCAGGCCGTGCTCGGTCCACCATTCGCCGTGCAGCATGCGGGGATCGGTCCGGACGTCGTCGATGACGAGCGGCACGCGCGTCTCCGCGACAGAGCCGGTCGCGCCCACGCCGTAGGCGAGCAGGCGCCTCGGGAAGTCGGCGATCTTCGCCTCTTCGGACCCGCGCGTGAGCGTCAGCGTGCGCGTCCGGTCGTCGGCGAGCCAGAACGACGCGAACGCCACGCCCGTGAGCTGCGCGGCCGAGCTGGCGATCGTGCGCAGGAGATCGTCGAGATCGAGCGCGCCGGAGATGTTCCGGTTCACTTCGGCGAGGGCGCGCACGCGATCGCCCTGCCGGCGCTCGCTCTCGTAGAGCGCCGCGTTCTGCAGCGCGATGCCGGCATGCGCCGCGAGCAGCTGCAGCAGCTCCTGCTCTTCGAGCGACGGCGACCGGTCCGGCACGACGAACCCGAGTACGCCGAGGAAGTTGTCACCCGCGCGCACCGGCACGGCGAAGTACGCCGCGCGCGGGCGCGCGGCCCACCACTCGCGCAGGGCGGTCTGCGGATGCGCGAGCGGATCGGCGACGAGCACCGGGCGCCCGTCACGCACGACGAGCCCGGGGAGACCGCGATCCGCGGGAAATTCCTCCGGCAGGCCCTGCGCGTTTTCGCCGGCCGTGGCGAGCGTGCGGAGCATGCCGCGCTCGCGGTCGTACTCGTGCACGAGCGCGCCCGCGCCGACGATGACCGCCGCGGCAGCGTCGACGATGCCCTGGATGACGGCGCTCGTGTCGAGCGACGCGCTGATCGACTGCGTCACGGCCACCAGATGGCGCAGACGCTCGGCGCGCCGGACGACGTCGCGATACGCGCGCGCGCCCTCGACCGCGCCGCCGACACGCGCGGCGAGCGACACGACGAGCGCGCGGTCTTCGTCGCCGGGACGCCACCCGGCGCGCCCGTGCACGGTGACCACGCCGAGGAAATGCTCGGCATCGGCGACGGGCACCGCGAGGACGGCCGGCAGTCCAAACGCCGCCGCCCACGTCATCGACGCACCGAGCGGGTCGCGCTCGACGTCGGCCACGTGGATGATCGCGCGGTCCCTGGCGAGCTGCATCACGAGCGCGTCGTCCGAGGGGATCGTCAGCGGCACGGTCGTTTCGGCGATCGCCGCGGTGACGTGGATCGCCCAGCGCGTGAGCGCACCGGTGTCACGGTCGGCGATCCAGACTTGCGCGACGGGGGCGTCGAGCAGGCGCGTCGCCGCCTCGGCGATGCGCCGCAACAGGTCGTCGGGATCGAACGAGCCGGCCGCGAGCTCTTCGACTTCGGCGAGCTCGCGCAGCCGGTCCGCGCGCCCGGTGGCCTCGCCGTACAGGCGCGCGTTGTCGATGGCGACGGCGGCCTGCTCGCCGAGCCGTGTGAGCGTGGCGATCTCGTCGTCCGCGAACGTCCGCTCGCGCCAGTAGTGCACGACGAGGGCGCCGTACACACGGCCCTTCGCGGCGAGCGGCGCGGCGGCGACCGCGCGGAACCCTTCGGCGTCGACTTCGCGGCGCCGGTCGTCCTCGAGCCAGAACGCCGGGTCCGTGAGGATGTTCGCCGTCGTGACCGGTCGCGCTTCCTTGACCGCCCAGTAGATCGGGCCCTTCCCCGCGGGCATGCCGCCGGCGGCGATGTACTCGCGACTCAGGCGTCCGGAAGCGCGCAGCACGGTGTAATTCGTCGCCTCACCGTCCCAGCCGATGACCATCGCGGCGTCGGCCGCCATCACCTCGAGCGTGCGCGCGGCGATCGTGTCGAGGACCTGGTTGAGATCGAGCGACGAGCTGAGCGACCGCCCGACGTCCATGAGCGCGCGCGAGAACATCCGCTCGCGACGGCGACGCGTGATGTCCTGCATGGAGACGACGACGCCACCGATCGCATCGTCATCGGTGCGCCACGGCGCGACGCGGCCCTGCGCCCAGATCGTCTCGTCGTCGCGTTCGATCGGAAACTCCGGCGTCGTCGTCGCCTTGCCACCGAGCGCATGCCGCAGCGCATCGGCAACGAGCGGCTGTGCGAACGACGGCAACGCGATGTCGGCGCGCTGGCCGACGGCGTTCACGAAGACACGACCGACGAGTTCTTCGAACGCGGGGTTGCAGGCGAGGATGCAAAAGGAGGCGTCGAGGACTATGAACGGCTCGGGCAGCGCACCGAGGACGCCTTTCGTCCAGTACATCCGCACGAGTATAACCGCGTTGGCATTTGCTTTGCTGCTAGACACGAGAGCCCGAAGTCCGACTTTTTCACCATTTGGGGGCCCATGGGTCTCGAGGGACTACGCGTTCTCGTGGTCGAAGACGCCGCGGACATCCGCGACGTCTTCGCTGTCCTTCTGAGGGCCGAGGGCGCGAACGTCATCGCAACGGGAACGGGCCGCGAAGCGGCCGAGTTCATCGCCGAGCGCCATTTCGACGTCGTTCTGAGCGATCTCGGACTGCCCGACGTCCCCGGCGACGTGTTGATTCGCCAGATCATCGCGTCGTCGAAAGGGCGCACACGCGTCATCGTGGTGACGGGCTACGGCGAGCCGTTCGTGTCGCGCGCGCGGCAGGCGGGCGCCGACGTGGTCTTTACAAAGCCGGTCGAGTGGACCCGCATCCTCGACTACCTCCGACGCCCCGGGCTCGCCGCTTCCGCCTGATCGGCCGGGCCGAATCTTCAATTCGCGCGCATAATAGGCCGCGTTCGAGCTCACCCCGGAAGGAGCCCCGAATGCCGCCGCGCAGCGCTCTGGACCCGTCGACGCTCGTTCTCGCCGCTCTCGCGCTGATTCTGGCGGTCGTCGCGTACATCAAGGACCCGGGGCTTCCGGCGATCGGCGCCAGGAACGGCCTCTCGCTCCTCTGGTTCATCCTCCCGCGGCTCGTGCCGGCGCTGATCCTCGCGGGCCTCATGCAGGTGCTGATTCCGCAGGAGATCGTCTCGCGCTACTTCGGACGTGAAGCCGGACTGAAGGCGATCGTCATCGCCTCGTTCGCCGGCGTGCTCACGCCCGGCGGGCCGATGGTGACGGTGCCGTTCATGGTGGCGCTCGCGCATTCCGGCGCGGCGCTGCCCGCGCTCGTCGCGTACATGACGTCGTGGTCGCTCTTCGGGATGCAGCGGATCATCGCGTGGGAAGCGCCGCTGATGGGCTGGCACTTCGTCGGCGTGCGCGGGCTCGCGAGCTTCTTCGTCCCCGTCGTCGCCGGCTGGCTCGTCCTCACCTTCTACTCGGAATAGCGCCCGGGGCATGGGCCCGCGCGACCTCCGCGACTTCGTCGCGCTGCTCGACAAGCGTGGCCGGCTGCATCGCATCGGCGCGCCCGTCTCGCGGGATCTCGAGATCACCGAGATCACCGATCGCGTCTCCAAGGGCGCCGCCGACGGCAACCGCGCGCTCTACTTCGAGCACGTCGAAGGCGCCGACGTACCGGTGCTCATCAACGCGTTCGGCACCGAGGAACGGATGGCGTGGGCGCTCGGCGTCGAATCGCTCGACGAGCCGGGCGAGCGCGTCGCGAAGCTGCTCGATCCGCGCATGCCCGGGGGATTCACCGACAAGCTTCGGAAGCTCGCGGCGCTCATCGACGTCGCGAAGGCGGCCCCGCGACGTGTGACGAGCGCGCCCTGCCAGGAAGTCGTCGAGACGTCACGACCGTCGCTGGCCGATCTTCCCGTGCTGCAGTGCTGGCCCGGCGACGCGGGCCGCTTCATCACGCTGCCGTGCGTGATCAGCCGCGATCCCGTCACGGGCGGGCGCAACGTCGGCATGTATCGGCTTCAGATGTTCGACGACCGGACGCTCGGCATGCACTGGCAGATCCACAAGGGGGGCGCGGAGCACGAGCGCCGCGGCCAGGACCGCATGCCGGTCGCCATCGCGCTCGGCGGCGAGCCGGTGATGACGTACGCCGCGTCGGCGCCGCTGCCGCCCGGCATCGACGAAATCGTCTTCGCCGGGTGGCTGCAGGGCGCCGGGATCGAGCTGGTCCGGTGCCGCACGGTGGATCTCGACGTGCCCGCGAATGCGGAAATCGTCCTCGAGGGCTACGTCGATCCGGGCGAGCGGCGCGTCGAAGGCCCGTTCGGCGATCACACCGGCTACTACTCCCTGGCGCGCGAGTACCCGGTGTTCCATCTGACCGCCGTCACACGACGCGGCCGGCCGATCTACCCGACGACCGTCGTCGGACGGCCGCCGCAGGAAGACTACTGGCTCGGCAAGGCGACAGAGCGGCTGTTCCTGCCGGTCATTCGCGTGATGCTGCCGGAAGTCGTCGACATGAACATGCCGGCCGAAGGCGTGTTCCACAATCTCGTGATCGTGTCGATCCGCAAGCGCTACCCCGGCCACGCGCGCAAGGTGATGACCGCGCTCTGGGGCATGGGATTGATGATGCTCGCGAAGACGATCGTCGTCGTCAGCGAGCACGTCGACGTGCACGACCTGTCGGAAGTGGCGTGGCGCGCGACCGGCAACATCGACCCGAAGCGCGACCTCGTGGTCATCGAGGGTCCGATGGACGACCTCGACCACGCCGCGATCCGGCACCGGTTCGGCGGCAAGCTCGGGATCGACGCCACCGAGAAAGATGCGACCGACGAGCTCGGGCAGCCGTGGCCGCAGGAGATCCGGATGACGGACGAGATGCGCGCGCGCGTCACGCGCCGCTGGAAGGACTACGGCTTCTGACGAACACGCGACACCTGCTCGACGCGATCAAGTTCGAGCACACCGTCTTCGCTCTGCCCTTCGCCTACATCGCGATGGTTCTGGCATCCGGCGGCTGGCCGGGCGGGTGGACCGTCGGCTGGATCACCGCCGCGATGGTCGGCGCGCGCACCTGCGCCATGGCCGTCAACCGCGTCGCCGATCGCGTGATCGACGCGAAGAACCCGCGCACGGCCGCGCGCCACCTTCCGCGCGGGATGCTGTCGGCGCGCGAGATGGCGCTGTTCGCCGCCGCCGGCGCCGCGCTCATGCTGATCGCCGCCGCGATGCTCAATCCGCTCTGCCTGGCGCTGTCGCCGCTCGCGCTCGTCTTCCTCGTCGGCTACTCGTACACGAAGTACGTCACGTGGACGTCGCACTGGATCCTCGGCTTCACGGACGGCATCGCCGCCGCCGGCGGGTGGATCGCGGTGCGCGGCGAGTTCGACGCCCCGGCGCTCGTGCTCTGGTTCGCGCTGACCGTCTGGATCGGCGGCTTCGACATCCTCTACGCGTGCCAGGACATCGAGTTCGATCGCGCGCACGGACTGCATTCCGTGCCCGCGCGCTTCGGCGCCCGCGCGGCGTTCGCGATCGCGCGCGTGAACCACGTCCTCACCGCGGTCGCGCTGGCGGCGCTCGGGTGGATGCTCGCGCTCGGCCCGATCTACTGGATCGGCTGGCTCGCCGTCGTCGCGCTCCTCGCCTACGAGCACTCGCTCGTGAAGCCGCACGACCTGTCACGGCTGAACGTCGCGTTCTTCAACGTGAACGGCTACATCGCGGTGATCGTGCTCCTCGCGACGGTCGGCGGATTGTGGAAGTAGGGGGCCCCGAAATGGCCCCCTACACCCCCCGCGCTCGGGGCGCCCCGGCACAGCCGTGACGCCCCTCGACCACCCGCGTTCGCAGGCTGCGCAGGTCCGCGCGATGTTCACGCGGATCGCCGGGCGCTACGACCTCATGAACTCGCTCATGACCGGGGGGCGGCACCACGCGTGGCGCCGCGCCGCCGCGCGAGAGATCGTGACCGCGCCGCCCGGTCTCGTGCTCGATCTCGCGACGGGCACGGCCGATCTCGCGCTCGCCGTCCGGCGGCGCGATCCCGCGCGGACCGTCGTCGGCGCGGATTTCGCGGAAGCCATGGTCGTCGAAGCGCGCCGCAAGCTGGCGTCGCGCGGCGAGCGCCGCATTCCGCTGCTCGCGGCCGATGCGCTCGCGCTGCCGTTCCCCGACGCCACGTTCGCGTGCGTCGCGTCGGCCTTCCTGCTGCGGAACCTCGAAGACCTCGCCCGCGGCCTGGCCGAGATGCGGCGCGTGACGAAGCCCGGCGGTCACGTCGTCGCCCTCGACATCACGAGTCCCGCGATTCCGGGCTGGGACACCGTCTTCAAGCTCTACTTCCATCGCGTCGTGCCCGCCGTCGGCGCGCTCGTCGCCGGCGATCGGCAGGCGTACACGTACCTGCCGCAATCGGTGGCGCGGTTCGTGTCGCCCGACGAGCTCCGCCGCCTGATGGAGCGCGTCGGGTGGTCCGCCGTGCGGTATCGCCGGCTCGGCCTCGGCACGATCGCGCTGCACGTCGGCGTCGCCTGACGGGCGCGCACGCATGACGTCCATTCCGGACGCGTACTTCGTCGCCGACGGCGGGCGCTTCATCGCCACCGAGCACACGCGCGGCCCGTGGAGCGATCGGCATCAGCATGGCGGTCCGCCGTCGGCGCTGCTCGTTCGGGCGATCGAACGCGTCCTGGCCGGATCCGGGACGGCGCTCGCGCGCATCACCATCGAGCTGCTCAGTCCGGTGCCGATCGCGACGCTCGAAGTCGCGGCATCGGCGACGCGCGCCGGACGGAAGGTGCAGCGGCTCGACGCCACGCTGACGTCCGACGGCCGGCTGATCGCGCGCGCCACCGCGCTGGCGATCCGCACGACGGCGCTCGAGCTGCCGGCGCCCGCCGGATCGCTCGACGTGCCGGCGCCCGCGGACAGCGACCCGTTCGTCTTTCCGTTCTTCCGGAGCGGTATCGGCTACGCGCTCGCCGTCGAGGCGCGCCTGGCGCGCGGCGTGTGGGGCAAGGGCCCCGCGACGCTGTGGATCCGCACGCGCGTTCCGCTCGTCGCGGGCGAGCTACCGTCGCCGCTTCAGCGCGTCATGATCGCCGCGGATTCCGGCAACGGGATCGCGGTCGTGCTCGATGCGGCACGGTGGACGTTCGTGAATGCGGACCTGACCGTCGCCCTGCATCGGCCGCCCGACGGCGAATGGATCGGGCTCGACGCCGGCACGACGGTCGAGCCGAGCGGCGTGGGGCTCACGGTCACGCGGCTGCTCGACACGCGCGGCACGATCGGCATCGCGCACCAGAGTCTGGTCGTCGATCCGCGCGTATGATTCGACCTCCAGGAAGGAGCCTTCCGATGCCGCCATCGCTCGCCGGTCACGTGCAGACCGTGCTCGGTCCCCTCGCCGCCCCGGACGTCGGCGTCGCGCTGCCGCACGAGCATCTGCTGATCGACTTCAAGGTGATGTTCGTGGAGCCGGCGACGGCGAGCGACAAGGGCCGCGCGTGGGAGCCGGTGAGCCTCGACAACCTCGGCTGGGTCCGCCAGAACTTCAACGCGAACCTCGACAACTTGAGATTGACCGACGAGCGCGTCGCGGCGGACGAGATTCTCCTGTTCAAGCACGCCGGCGGTCGAACCGTGATCGATCCGACGCCGGTCAGCCTCGGCCGGGATCCGCAGGCGCTCGCGCGTATCGCGCGCGCGACGGGCCTGAACGTCATCATGGGCGCCGGCTACTACGTGGCGGCCGCGCATCCGCCCGACATGGACCGGCGGTCGGTGGACGACCTCGCGCGCGAGATGATCCGCGACGTCACCGCCGGCGCCGGCGATACCGGCGTGCGCGCGGGGCTCATCGGCGAGATCGGCTGCACGTGGCCGTGGACCGACAACGAAAAGAAGGTCGTGCGCGCGGCCATCGCGGCGCAGCGCGCGACCGGCGCGCCGCTCATGATCCATCCCGGCCGGAATCCGCGCGCGCCGATGGACATCGCCGAGTTCGTGGGGAAGGAAGGCGGCGATCTCCGGCGGACGATCATGTGTCACATCTGTCGCACGATCGCCGACGTGCGCGCCGTCGTCGATCTCGCGCAGACGGGCCTCTGGCTCGAATACGACCTGTTCGGTCTCGAGAACTCGTACTACCCGTACCAGCCGTCCTTCGACATGCCGAACGACGGCGGCCGCATGGCGCACGTGCTCGCGCTCATCGAAGCGGGGCATCGCGATCAGCTGCTGCTGTCGCACGACATCGCGTACAAGACGTCGCTCGTGAAGTACGGCGGCTACGGGTATCACCACCTGCTGCTGAACGTCGTGCCGCGCCTCCGGATGAAAGGCGTCGACGACGCCGGCCTCGCGCGCCTGCTCGTCGACAATCCGGCGCGCGCCTTCACGTTCGTCTGAGAACATGGGGGGCCTCGAAGGGCCCCCCAAACCCCCCGGGGTGGCTCGGAAGCGCCCCGGCGGAGCCGTGGCGCTCCTCGAGTTCGCGGAGGAACAGCGATGGCGAAGTATCTCTTCCAGGGTTCGTACTCGCTCGAAGGCGCGCGCGGGCTGCAGCGTGAAGGCGGCACCCGGCGTCGCGGCGTCGTCGAAGCGCTGCTGCAGTCGCTCGGCGGTCGGCTCGAGTGCTTCTACTACGGGTTCGGCGAGACCGACCTCTACATGATCGCGGACCTGCCGGACAACGTGGCCGCGGCCAGCGCGTCGCTGATCGTGGCGGCGAGCGGCGCGGGCCACTGGCGCACGACGCCGCTGTTCACGGCCGAGGAGATGGACCAGGCGGCGAAGAGCGCGGGCCACTACCGCGCGCCCGGCGATTGATTTGGCTGGGGGCCCCGAAATGGCCCCCAGACCCCCTCACGCTCGGAGCGCCCCGGGAAACCCGTGGCGCTCCTCGAATCACCCGCGGACGCGGAGCGACTTCGGGTCGTACGGCGGCGCGAGCTGCGCGCGTGCCGCGACGCGCTCGCACGCGATCTCGATCTCCCAGCGCCCGGTCTCGACGAACCGATCGCCGACGCCGTCGGGATGCGTGACATACCCGAGCCCGACGGCGCGGCCGATCGTGTGCCCGTACGCGCCGGACGTGATCCTGCCGATCATCGCGCCGTCGCGCCAGATCGGCTCGTCGTGGTACACGAGCGGCTCGGGATCCTCCAGCGTGAAGACGACGAGCCGGCGCGTGAGGGGCCGGTCACGCTGCGCGAGCAGCGCGTCGCGGCCGATGAACGCGGCCTTCTTGTCGAACGCGACGGCGAAGCCGAGACCCGCCTGGAGCGGGCTGTCCTCGCTGCCGAGGTCGTGCCCCCACGCGCGGTAGGCTTTTTCGATCCGGAGCGAATCCATCGCGTGATAGCCGGCGGGCCGGACGCCGAGATCGGCGCCCGCGTCGACGATCGCGTCGTACACGCCGGCCGCGAACTCCGTGGGGATGTAGAGCTCCCAGCCGAGCTCGCCGACGTACGTGATGCGCGTGGCGCGGACCGGCGCGTGGCCGATCCAGATCTCGCGCGACGTGCCGAACGGGAACGCGGCGTTCGACAGGTCGGCCTCCGTCACGCGTGACAGCAGGGCGCGCGAGCGAGGCCCCATCACGCCGAGGACCGCGAACGCGGACGTCACGTCGGTCAGCGTCACCCGCGCATCGGCGAGGTGACGCTCCATCCAGTGGCGGTCGTGCGTGGCCGTCGACGCGCTCGTGACGACCGAGAACTCGTCGACCCCGAGGCGCGTGACGGTGAGATCGGCCTCGATGCCGCCCTGGCCGTTGAGCATCTGCGTGTAGACGATGCGGCCGACCGGCACGTCGATCGCGTTGGCGCACAGGCGCTCGAGCGCGGCGAGCGCGTCGGGCCCGTTCAGCGCGAGCTTGGTGAACGACGACTGGTCGAACACGCCGACGCCCTCGCGCACCGCGCGATGCTCGGCGGCGGCGCACGGAAACCAGTTCTGCCGGCCGTAGCTGTAGTCGTATGCCGGCGCCATCCCGGCGGTGGCGAACCAGTTCGCGCGCTCCCAGCCCATCACGACGCCGAAGCACGCGCCGCGCTGCGCGAGGCGGTCATGCACGGCCGAGCGGCGAACGCCGCGCGCCGTGTCCGGCTGCCGGAACGGCCAGTGCATCGCGTACGCGAGGCCGACCATTTCGACGGTGCGGTCGTGGAGATAGCGCGGATTCGCCTGGAACGCGCCGAAGCGGCGGATGTCGACGTCCCAGAGATCCATCGGCGGCTCGCCGCCGGCGATCCATTCCGCGACCGCCTTGCCGGCGCCACCGCCGGACGCGATCCCGATCGAGTTGAAGCCGGCGGCCACGAAGAAGTTCCGGCACTCCGGCGCTTCGCCGAGCATGAACCGCCCGTCCGGCGTGAAGCTCTCCGGACCATTCACGTGACGGCGCACCGGCGCCGTCGCCATCGCGGGAATGCGATGGATCGCCTGCTCCATCAAGACCTGGAAGTGATCCCAGTCCTCCGGCAGCAGCGAGAACGCGAAGTCGTCCGGAATGCCGTGCATGCCCCACGGCTTGGCGACGGGCTCGAAGCCGCCCATGAGCAGGCCGCCGACCTCTTCGCGGACGTAGATGTACCCGTCGGTGTCGCGCAGCACCGGCAGATCCGGCGTCACGCCGGCGATCGGGTCCGTGACGATGTAGAAGTGCTCGGACGCGTGCAGCGGCACGGCGACGCCGGCCATGCGGCCGACCTCTCGCGCCCACATCCCCGCCGCGTTCACGACGTATTCGCAGGCGATGCGGCCCGCCGGCGTGCGCACGCCCGTCACGACGCCGTTCTCGCCGTCGACGCCGGTGACGGCGACGTTTTCGAGGATCTTCGCGCCGCCGAGCCGTGCGCCCCTGGCGAGCGCCTGCGTCGTGTCGATCGGGTTCGTACGCCCGTCGCGCGGAATCCAGACGGCGCCCACGAGATCGTCGATCTGGATCAGCGGCCACCGGCGCCGCGCCTCGGCCGGCGTGATCGGCTCGATGTCGACGCCGAACGCGCGCGCCATCGACGCGGCGCGCTTCAGCTCGACGAGCCGCTCGTGATTGCGCGCCAGCGACAGGCTGCCGGGTCGCCGAAAGCCCGTCGCCTGGCCCGTCTCGGCCTCGAGGCGTTCATAGAGGTCGCCGCCGTACTTGGCGAGCCGCGTCAGGTTCTGCGTCGACCGGAGCTGGCCGACGAGGCCGGCGGCATGCCACGTGGTGCCGCACGAGATGTCGCGCCGCTCGAGGAGCACGACGTCGGTCCAGCCGAGCTTCGTGAGGTGGTACGCGACGCTGCACCCGGCGATACCGCCGCCGATGACGACGACGCGCGCGTGCGACGGCAGCGGCGGTGGCATCACGTGGGGGGCCCCGACATGGCCCCCCACCCGTGGACGTCGCGCAGGAACGGCTCGAGCGCCGCGACGAAGCGCGCGGGCTGATCGAGCGTCACGTGATGATGCGCGCCTTCGACGTCGACGAGGCGCGAGTCCCTGATCGCCTCGGCAAGCCGCGTGGCCGTTGCCGCCGGCAGGCCCAGACTGAACTCGGCGCGGGCGATGAGGGTTGGCGCCACGATGTCGCCGACGATCTTCCACCCGTCGACGGGACGCCGGACACCGTACGTCGCGGGATCGAAGCGAAACACCCAGCCGCCGTCGCGCTCCGCGATGCCGGCGCGCGCGATGTGCGCGAGGAACGCGGGGTCGGCGACGGTTTCCCGCGGCAGGAGCCGGAAGCGCGCGACCGCTTCGTCCGGGGACGGATGTCGCTTCAGCGAGCGCCGTCCGCGGTCGTGCATGGTCTCGAGCCGGTCGGGCGGAATCGCCGGGCGCGAGTCGACGATGACGAGCGCGTGGACCCGGTCCGGATGCCACGCCGCGCACGCCATCGAGTTGTGGCCGCCCATCGAATGGCCGACGAGCGTCGCCTTCGGCCAGCCCAGCGCGTCGAAGACGGCGAGCAGATCGCCGACGAAGTCTTCCGTCCCGTACGCCGGCGGCTCGGCCCACGCGCTCTCCCCGTGGCCGCGCTGATCGAGGGCGATGATGTGGAACCGGTCGGCGAAGGGCGCGGTGACGCGGTCGAACCAGTGCGCGTGCGCGGCCCCGCCGTGCAGGAAACAGAGGCCCGGACGGCCGGGCTGACCCGATTCCAGGGCGTGCAGCGTGAGGCCCGGCACGTGAAATTCGCGCCGGCGCGCGGTCCGGCAGGCCAGATCGGGCGTGGTCATGCGGCGCATTGTACGCAAACGGCGCGCACGCACGTCTTCGATTGCAGGGCTGACATCGAACGAGCTATTCTCTGTGCAGGGCATTTCGCTCTGTGTTTGCACATTTTCCTTTGGTGTCTCTGAAAGGTGCAGTTATGGTCAACGCAAGGATGTCCGAGGCCCGATTGCTCGTGCGCGGCGGCATTTTCACGACCCTCCTCGTCGTCACCCTCGTCCTGCTGTGGAGCGCCATCACCCCGTCCTCGCTGCGCGCGAAAACGGTGACCCCCACGCCGGAAGTGGCCGCGCCGGAGCCGGCGCGCCCGGTGACCGTCACGAGCCAGGTCCTCAACGGCAAGCGCGAGCCCGTGGTGGGCGCGTCGGCGGTGGCCGGCGAGCGTGAGGTCCGGACCGACGCCGAGGGCCGTTTCACCATCGAGGCGCCGGCCGGAGCGAAGGTCCTGGTGAAGCTCCCGGGCTTCCAGAAGGTGACCTTCGCCGCGGCCGAGGCGCCGGCCGAGGTCGTGCTGAAGCCGCAGGTCATCAACGCCGCCTACCTCACCTACTACGGCTTCGTGGAGCGCAGCATCCGCAACCGCGTGCTCGACCTCGCGGCGAAGACGGAGCTCAACGCCGTCGTCATCGACGTGAAGGGGGATCGCGGCTGGATCCTCTATCGCACCGAGGTGCCCATGGCGATCGCCGCCGGCGCCCAGGGCCCGGCCACGGTGAAGAACTTCGACGCGATGATGGCGGACCTGAAGACCCGCGGCATCTACACGATCGCCCGCGTCGTGACCTTCAAGGACAACATCCTCGCCAACCACCGGCCGGAGCTCGCCGTGATCGACACGCGGACGGGCAAGCCGTGGCTCGACCGCGAGAACCTGGCGTGGGTGGATCCGTTCCGGACCGAGGTCTGGGACTACAACATCGCGATCGCCGAGGAAGCCATCCGCAAGGGCTTCGACGAGGTCCAGTTCGACTACGTGCGCTTCCCGACCGACGGCAAGCTGGCCGCCGCGAGGTATTCGCGGGACGTGAACCGCGAGACCCGGCTGCCGACGATCGCCGCGTTCCTCGCGCGGGCGCGCGCGAAGATCGGGCCGCTCGGCGGCTTCGTCGCCGCGGACATCTTCGGCTACACGGCGTTCAACGAGAACGACACGGACATCGGGCAGCGCGTCGAGGAGCTGGCGCCGCACGTCGATTACCTGAGCCCGATGGTCTATCCGTCGGGCTACCACCTGGGCATTCCCGGCTACCGGAACCCGGTGGCGAACCCCTACCAGGTCGTCCACGAAAGCGTGCGGCTGATCAGGAAGCGCTCGCGCGGCACCGTCACGGTCGTCCGCCCGTGGCTCCAGGACTTCCGGGACTACGCGTTCGACCGTCGCATCTTCGGCGTCCCCGAGATCCGCGCGCAGATCAAGGGCTCGGACGACGGCGGCGGCATCGGCTGGATGCTCTGGAATCCCAGAAACGACTACACGGGAGCCGCGCTTCGCGAGAAGGTCGCGGCGCGATGAGCGCCGCGGGGCGCAGCCTCATCGGCGCCCTGCTCGTCATGCTCGCCCTGGCCGCGTCGGTCAGCGCGAGCGGCCTCGCGCCGAACGAGCTCGGGCGCCTCATGATCCTCGAGTACCACAAGATCGATTACCCCGAGGAGCGCTGGACGCGCACGCCCGAGAACTTCCGGCGCGATCTCGAGACGCTGTACGCGCGCGGTTATCGCCTGGTGAACCTGAGCGCGGTGCTCGACGGCAGGATCAACCTGCCGGCCGGCACCACGCCGGTCGTGCTCACGTTCGACGACTCGTCGCCCGGCCAGTTCCGCTATCTCGTGCAGAACGGCACCCCCGTGATCGACCCGAAGTCCGGCGTCGGCGTTCTCGAAGCCTTCATCACGGAGCGGCCCGACTTCGGGCGCGCGGGCACCTTCTACGTGCTGCCCGGCGCTTCGAAGCCGAACCGGCTGTTCGACCAGCCCGAACACGAGGGCCGGAAGCTCCGGTTCCTCGTCGAGCAGGGCTACGAGGTCGGTAACCATACGCTCTGGCACGCGAACCTCGGCAAGTATCCCGAATCGACGGTGCGTGACCAGATCGCCGAAGCGCAGGTCTGGATCCAGCGCCACGTGCCGAATTACAAGCCGCGGTCGATCGCGCTGCCGCATGGCGTCTATCCGAAGGACGTGACGTGGGCGCTGGCCGGGAGCGCCAAGGGCTCGGCGTACAAGCACGATGCGATTCTGATGGTCGCCGGCGGGGCGGCGCCCTCGCCGTTCGCGCGCACGTTCGATTCGGTGCGGCTGCCGCGCATCCAGGCCGTCGAGCGCGACCTCGGCTACTGGCTGTCGTATTTCGAGAAGAACCCGGGCGAGCGTTACGTGAGCGACGGTGACGCGGCCACGATCACGGTGCCGGCGGCATGGCGCGACCGGCTCCGGAAGGATCTCCCGAAGAACGTGCGCATCATCGAGCGTTGACGGCGGCCCGACCCCGCTCGGCGCCACCGAACCAACCAGGTCAGCACGTCGCACGTGCGGCCGAAGAGCGCCCCGGCAACCGCCGGGGCGTTTTTGCGTTCAAGGGAACGAGGGACTTCGCGAGCAGGCACGAACAGTCAGCGCATCTGATCCCACGGAGGATGACGTTTGGCAGGTCCGAGCGGGTACTCGAAGCGCGGGCTGACTCGAGCAACAGGTCCGAGCGCGTACTCGAAGCGCGGGCTGACTCGAGCAACAGGTCCGAGCGGGTACTCGAAGCGCGGGCTGACTCGAGCGACAGGTCCGAGCGCGTACTCGAAGCGCGGGCTGACTCGAGCAACAGGTCCGAGCGGGTATTCGAGGAGCGTCACGGCTACGCCGGGACGCGACGAGCGCGGGGGGGTCTGGGGGGCCATTTCGGGGCCCCCCAGCTTAATAAATGAGGTACGACGCGCGGCGGTTCAAGAAGCTCGCGCGTTCGGCGTCGGCCCAGGCGAGCAAGCGGTCGAGCGGCTCGGCTCTCAGGAGCGCCCACATCGTCGTGCGGTTCACGAGGAGGTTCTGGATGTTCTCCGGCCTCCACTGGTCACGATGACGCTGCCGTAGCTCGAGGGCGAGCGCCAGCGCGACGGTGACGGGACGGATCGCCTCGCGGTCCGTCACGACGAAGCGGATGCCCGCGCAGGCCACTCGCGCGTACTTGTCGGCCGTCGGCGTGAACCACGCCGGCTCGAACCGCACGCCCGGCAGCTTGCGGCGCGACAGCGCCTCGACGAGCGCGTGTGGCTCGATCCACGGCGCGCCGATCACCTCGAACGGCATGTCGGTGCCGCGTCCGACCGAGAGGTTCGTCGCCTCGAGCAGGCCGATGCCCGAGTAGAGCAGGGCCTGCGTCACCGACCGGATGTTGGGCGACGGGTTCACCCACGCGACTCCGAGCTCGTCGAACCACCGGCTGCGGCTCCAGCCGGCGAGCGGCACGACGGTGAGGTTGACGGGGATCTTCCGCTCGGCGGCCGCCATGCGGCCGAACTCGCCGATCGTCATCCCGGTACGCACCGGGATCGGGTGCGGCGCGGTGAACGATTCGAGATCCGGATCCATCAGCGGACCTTCGACGACGCGGCCATTGATCGGGTTCGGACGGTCGAGCACGAACACGGGCAAGCCGCGGCGCGCCGCTTCCTCCATCACGTAGACGAGCGTCGTCAGGTACGTGTAGTACCGCACGCCGACGTCCTGGATGTCGAAGACCAGCGCCGTCACGCCCCGCAGCATCCCGCCGTCGGGGCGGCGCGTCTGGCCGTACAGGCTCCAGATCGGCCGGCCGGTGGCCGCGTCGCGGCTGTGCGGGACGTCGGTCTCGAGCGTCCCGGCCAGCCCGTGCTCGGGCGAGAAGATCGCCTGGAGCTTCAGGCCCGGCGCGGCTGCCAGCAGGTCGATGGTGCGACGACCGGTGGCGTCGACGCCCGTCTGGTTCGTGACGACGCCAACGGAGTGCCCCCGCAGGAGCGCGAAGTTCTGCTCGACGAGCACGTCGAGACCGGAGCGCACGCGAGCGCTGGTGCGCGGGCCGGCGGTCGCGGTCGCCGGCGCCGGCCGATCCGATGCCGCCTCGGGTGTCGCCGGTGGCGGCAAGGCCGGCGCAAAGACCGCGGCGCCCACCGCCGCCGCCGTGCGCACCCGCAGCTCACGGATCCGTGCCGCGCTCCCGCCATTCGGGTGCACGCGGTTCGTGAGCAGGATCATGTACGTGCGACTCACCGGGTCGATCCACACGGACGTGCCCGTGAAGCCGGTATGGCCGACGGAATTGATCGGGAAGAACGGCGCGTGGATCAGCGAGTAACCCGACGACATGTCCCACCCGGGCGTTCGCCTCCCGTTGCCGTTCGCGTTCGTGACGCGGGTCCACATGGTCGCGATCGTCTGCGCCTTCAGAATGCGCCGGCCGTCCCAGGTGCCACCGTTCACGAGCATCCGGCAGATCCGGGCGAGATCGGCCGCGGTCGAGAACATCCCGGCGTGACCGGCCACGCCGCCGACCAGCCGCGCGCGCGGATCGTGGACGTCCCCGCGGAGCATCCGGCCCCGCCAGAACTCGGTGGGCGCGGTGCGCGATCGCAGTCGCGCGTCGACGTGGAACGTCGTCTCTCTCAAGCCGAGCGGGCGCACGAGCAGCCGGTCGAGATACCGGTCGAGGCGCTCGCCGCTGACCCTGCGCACGACTTCGCCGAGCAGGATGAAGCCGGTGTCGCTGTACTGGAAGCCGGTGCCCGGCGGATAGTCGAGCTTGATCTTCGCGATCTCGCGCGCCGCGGACGGGAACCCGCCCTTCACCGCCTTGTTCGCCGGGTAGCCGGCGAAGCCGCCGCTGTGCGTGAGCATCCGCCGGATCGTGACCTCCTTGAACGCGGCCCCGCGGAACTCGTTCAGGTAGCGGCCGAGCGGCGCGTCGAGCGCAATGGCGCCGCGCTCGACGAGCGCCATGACCGCGATCGCCGTGCCGAGCGGCTTCGTGAGCGACGCGATGTCGAACACGGTGTCCGCCGTCATCGGTTCGAGCGCGGGCGCGAGGGCGCGCCAGCCGAACGCGCGGTGATAGAGGATGTCGTCGCCGCGACCGACGAGGACGACGACGCCGGGGATCTCGCCCGACGCGACGGCGTCGCGCGCGGCTTCGTCGACGGCGGAAAAGTCGAAGGGGGCGGCCTGGACGGGGACCACGACGGCGAGCAGGACGACACACGCCGCGAGGCGGAGGGCACAACCCACCTCGCGATCTTAGCATCGTGACTCGCGTACCATGGAGCCCGATGGACAAGCAGACGCCAGCGCACCGGGTCTTCGTCACCGGGGCGACGGGCTTCGTCGGCCGCTCGGTCATTCACGCGCTGCGCACGGAAGGCTACGGCGTGCGATGTCTCGTCCGGAGAGGCTCCGAGGCCGATCTGCGCGGGTTCGGCGCGATCGAGCGCGTCGAGGGCAACGTGCTCGTGCCCGGCACGCTGGAGGCCGCGATCACCGGGTGCGATACCGCCCTCCATCTGGTCGGGATCATCCGCGAACAGCCGAGCCGTGGCGTGACGTTCGAACGCGTGCACGTCGACGGCACTGCCAACGTGCTCGCCGCTGCGACCGCGGCCGGCGTGCGGCGCTTCCTTCACATGAGCGCGCTCGGCACGCGCGCGGCGGCGCGCTCGCGCTACCACCGGACCAAGTGGACGGCCGAGGAAGCCGTGCGGTCGAGCGGCCTCGCGTGGACGATTTTCCGGCCGTCGGTCATCTACGGCCGCGGCGACGGCTTCGTGTCGATGCTGGCGGGCATGGTGAGTCGCCTTCCCGTCGTGCCCGTGATCGGCGACGGCCGCCAGCGCCTGCAGCCCGTGCCGGTCGAGCAGGTCGCCGAGGCGTTCGCCCGTGCGGTGGAGCTGCCGGCCACGGTGAAGCAGGTCGTCGAAGTCGCGGGTCCCGACGCCGTCACGATGGTCGAGCTGCTGGACATGATCGGCGCCGCGCTCGGGCGGCGGCGCGTGCTGAAAGCGCACGTGCCGCTCGGCCTCATGCGTGTCATGGCGCGCCTGTTCCACCGGGTCCCGTCGTTCCCGATCACGCCCGACCAGCTGCTGATGCTCGGCGAGGAAAACACCTGCGACGCCAGACCGTTCTTTTCGACGTTCGGCGTGACGCCGGTGCCGCTTCGCGCCGGCCTCGAGCGCATGCTCGGCTGACGATGCCGTACACGAACGCGCACCATGGCGGAGGCGAGCGCGAGCCGCTGGACCTGCCCACCCGCATCGAGGCCGAGCTCCGCACGCGCATCGAGGACGCCGTGGACTACGCGTGCCTCGACGCGATGGTCAAGGCGCGGCAGGACCGCGGCGCCGCGGCGCCGGCGGCCGACAACGCGCGCGACCGTGAAGAATACGACCGGCGCGTCGCGGACTTCCTCGAACGCGTGCGCGCGGCGCTCGTTCCAGCGCTGCCGGCCGAGCAGCGTCAGCGGCTCGGAAATCTGAACACGCCGCACGGCGGCGATGTGAACGCCGCGCTGGCCATCCAGGTCACGCTCGCGAAAGAGCTGCCGGATTACTGGCAGCGCTTCGAGGACGTCCGGCAACAGCCGTCAGGCGGCGACGAGCGCCGCGGGCTGCTCGACCGGTTCCTGGGCCGCTGACCGAACGTCACCGGACTCGAGGAGGCTCCAGCTCGCCAGCGCCCACAGGTTCTCGACGTCCTCCAGCGCCCGGCGCCACCGGCCGTAATCGGCCAGCAGCGCGGCACGGATTTCGGACAGACGCGCATCGGCTTCGTCGAGCCGCGCACGGATCGCGCCCTGCGTGGCGACCGCCGTGGACATCCCCTGCGGTAGCGACTCGGCCAGCCGATCCAGCAGCCCCACCAGCTCCCCCTCGAGCACTCGCTCCACGGGATTCATCACTTCACCTCCACCGGGATGTATAACTCATCACGTGTTGAGTATTACTGTCAAGGGGGCCTTCCTTCGCTCCCTCCGGTGTAGGCTGGCGGCTCCGTGAATCCCGCCTCCGGCGTCACCGCCGTCTTCGTCGCGAAAGCCACCCGCACCTTCTGTTACGGATTTCTCGGCATCGTCCTGCCGATCTATCTGGCCGACCTCGGGATGGGCGCGACCGCGATCGGCGTCGCCGTGACGAGCACGCTCGCCGGCAGCGCGATGCTGACGTGGCTCGTGCGCCGTCCCGCGGAGCGCTTCGGCGCGCGCGCGGCGCTGCTCGGACTCACGGGCCTGTCGGCCGTCGCCGCCGTGCTGTTGCTCGCCTCGCGTGAGCCGTGGCTGGTCGTCCTCGGCGCGGTCCTCGGCAACGTCGCGGTCGGCACCGGCGAGACCGGTCCCTTTCTGACGGTCGAACAGGTCGTCGTCGCGCGCGCCACGCCCGCCGCGCGCCGGACGGCGGTGCTGAGTGTCTACAACCTGCTCGGCTACGCCGCGGCAGCCCTCGGCGCGGTGTCCGTGCGCTTCACGGCGTCCTACACACCGCTGTTCGCGATGTTCCTCGCGGGCGCGGTCGTCCAGGCGATCGCGTACAGCACGATGCGCGCGCCGGCAACGCCGGTGCGTTCGCCGGGCGGTCGGTTACCGTCCGCGCCGGTGATTCGCCGACTCTCGGCGCTCTTTGCCCTCGACTCGTTCGCGGGCGGCTTCGTGCTGCAGTCGCTGGTCGCGTATTTCCTGCACACGCAGTTCGACATGGCGCTGGACACGCTGGGCGCAGTGTTCGCGGGCACGCAAATCCTGACCGGCGTGTCGATGCTCCTGGCGGCGCGAGCGGCCACGCGTTTCGGCCTGCTGCCGACGATGGTGGTGTCGCATCTGCTGTCGAACGGACTCCTGATCGCCATCGCGTTCGCGCCGACGGGAGCCATCGCGGTCGCGTTCCTGCTCGCCCGTCATCTCCTGTCGCAAATGGACGTCCCGACGCGCCAGGCCTACGTGATGGCGGTCGTGGCCGACGAAGAGCGAGAAGCCGCAGCGAGCCTGACCAATCTGTCGCGAACGGTGGCGCAAGCCATCACACCGGCGCTGACGGGCTGGGTGATGACGGCGATCGCGCTCTCCGCGCCGTTCGCGTTGGGCGGAGTCCTGAAAATCGTCTACGACGTGCTGCTGTGGCAAACGTTCAAGGACGTGAAGCTGCGGGACTGAGAAAGCGCGAGCGCGACATCGAGACGTGCGGCGCGCCGAGAAGCAGCGAGCCGCGAGGCGAAGCCGAGCGTCGAGCCTGAACGACGCGCACGCGAGGCGAGCAAACGCGTGGCGCGAGGGCGGGTGTGATGGTCAGGTCGGCGGGGATGGGGCAGGGGCCGGGTGACCCGTTCCCGTAGACGAGCGTGAGGCCGCAGCGGATCCGAGTGGGAACGGCTGAGAGGACGATCGAAGGAGAGCGGGCCGTGGGCAGAGGCCCCTGCCCCATCCCCGCCGACCGGCCCAGCGCGCGAAAACGCGCCAGGCGAGTTACTTGATCGCGACCGCCTTGACCTGCTTGAAGTCCGTGACGCCGGCCAGCGCCTTGAGAATGCCGTCCTGGACGAGCGTCGTCATGCCCTCGCTCTTGGCGACGGGGTACATCGCGGCCACGCGTTCCTTGTTCTGGATCATCTTCTTCATCTGGTCGCTGGCCATCAGCAGCTCGTGGATACCGGCCCGGCCGCGGTAGCCGGTCTTGTTGCACTCCGAGCAGCCCTTGCCCCGGTAGAGCTTGAACTTCTCGTCGTAGACGTGGCCGAGCTTCTCGAACTCTTCCTTGCCGTACGCCTCGGCCATCGCGTCGAACTCGGGCCGGTCGGGGTGGTACTCCTCCTTGCACGCGCCGCACACGCGGCGGACGAGCCGCTGCGCGAGCACGGCGAGGAGCGCGTCCGCGAAGTTGAACGGATCGAGCCCCATGTCGAGCAGGCGGATGATCGTCTCGACGGCGCTGTTCGTGTGGAGGGTCGAGAACACGAGGTGGCCGGTCAGGGACGCCTCGATGCCCGTCTCCGCCGTCTCGTGGTCGCGCATTTCACCGACCATGACGACGTCGGGGTCGGCGCGGAGGAAGGCGCGCATCGCGATCGCGAACGTGAAGCCGATCTTCGGCTGCACCTGCACCTGCCGGAGGCCGTACTGCGTGATCTCGACCGGATCCTCGGCCGTCCAGATCTTACGCTCCGGCTTGTTGATGTAGCCGAGCACGGAGTGCAGCGTCGTCGTCTTGCCGGAGCCCGTCGGTCCCACGACGAGGATCAGGCCGTACGGCTTTTCGGCGGCGGACTTGATCTCGCGGAGGTTGCGATCCGTCATGCCGAGCTTGTCGATCGGAATCGGCTCGCTGGCCGCGAGGAGACGCATGACGACGTCTTCGTTGCCGCCGGCGGTCGGGATCGTGGCGACGCGGAGCTCGATCTCGCGCTCCGGCATCTTGAACTTGATCTTGCCGTCCTGCGGCTTGCGCCGCTCGGCGATGTCCAGGTTCGACATGATCTTGAGGCGCGCGACGAGCGCGCGACGATAGGCGCCGGGGATCTTCTGGTACTCCTGGCACGCACCGTCGATGCGGAACCGGATCACCGTGTCCTTCTGCGGACCGTACGGTTCGATGTGGATGTCCGAGGTCCGCGACCGGAAGGCGTCCATGATGACCTGGTTCGCGAGCCGGATGATCGTCGAGTCGTTCTCGTCGACGCCGTCGGCGCCCGGATCGGCCTGCTCCTCGCCGCCGCCTTCGCTGGACAGCTCGCCGAGCAGCTCCGAGATGTTGCCCTTGGAGTTCAGCTCACCGGACGCCGCCTTCAGGTACGTCGTGACGTCCGCGCGCAGGCCGACGGCGAACTTCACCTTCTGGCCCTTGAGGAGCTGATTGACGGCGTCGACCTTCTGCAGATCCTGGGGGTTGTCGATCAGGACGAGGATCGAGCCGTCCTCCTCGCGCTTCACCGGAATCCAGAAGTTGCGCTTGAGGTATTCGATCTTCAGCTGGTTCACCAGGTCCGGCGGCGGAATGACCTTCTCGTCGAACTCCATCGACGGGACCCGGTAGAACTGCGAGAGCGAGGCCAGCAGGTCGGCCTTCGGCACCTTGAACTGCTCGATCAGGATCGATTCGACGTCGATCTGACGGCGCCGGCCCTCGGCGATCGCGTTGTTGACCTCGTCCTGCGTGATCTTCTGCTGGGCCAGCAGGTAGTCGAACTTGGTGGCGCGCCGGTTGGCGGCCATCTGCTGCTGGTTGTGGAAGGCGATGCCGAGCGTCTTGGCGATCCGCGCAACGGCCGCCTCGTCCTCTTTCGTGAACTTCTCGTCGCTCTTCTTGTTGAGGAGCTGGATGGCGCCGACGGTCGTCCGGCCCTCGTGGAGGATCGGCATGCAGAGGACCTGCGTCGTGCGGAAGCCCGTCTTCTTGTCGAACGAGCTGTCGAAGCTGAGCGTGGGCGAGATCTTCTGCAGCTCGGCCTTGTCGTAGGCGTCCGCGATGTTGACGGGCTGGCGCCACAGCGCGACGTAGCCGGAGATCGACTTCTCGCTGATCGGGACGCGGATCTCCTCGACCGTGTCGAGCTCGAGGAACTTCGAGTAGAGCTCTTTCTTCTCGGCGTCGACCGCGTAGAGGGTCATCCGCTCGGCATCGAGCAGCGCAAGGATGTCGTTGCGCAGCTCGATGAAAATCTGATCGATGTTCTTGGCGGAGTGAACCCGATCGACGAGCTGAACGAGCTTCTGCTCGTAGGCGAGTTTGTCTTGTAGGGTTTGGACGTCTGGTTGCGCCAACGATCCTCCTTCTGACGCTCCCGGTTCGGCGATTCTAACAGATAGGCCCGCTGTCAGGGAAGCCTGCGTCGGCACGCAGCTTTTTGGCTATTCGCCCCTCAGCGTTGGGTCGAGCAGATCGCGCAGCCAATCCCCTGTTCGACTCACCACCAGCGACGTCGCCATCAGGACGAGGCCGGGAAAGGTGGAGATCCACCACGCCGAGTCGAGATACTCCCGGCCCTCGTGGATCATGCCGCCCCACGACGGCGTCGGCGGCTGGATGCCGAGCCCGAGGAACGACAGCGTGGCTTCGAGGACGATGGCCCGCGCCAGCTCGAGCGTGGCGATGACGATCAGCGACGAGGCGACGTTCGGCAGGAGATGCCGGATGACGATCCGGCCCACCGACCCCCCGAGCGCGTGGATCGCGTCGATGAACTCCCGCGACCGCAGCACGAGCACCTGCGATCGCAGAATGCGCGCGTAGCCGACCCATCCCGACAGCCCCACGACGACGATCAGCGTCGGGAAGCTCGGACCGAGGACGGCGATGATCCCGATCGCGAGCAGGATGAACGGGAAGGCGAGCTGCGCGTCGGCGAGCGTCATGACGACCGTATCGACGAAGCCGCCGCGGAAGCCGGCCATGATGCCGAGCGTCGCGCCCACGAGCCCGCCGACCACGACCGCCGCGAACCCGACGATCAGCGACACGCGCGCGCCGTAGATCACGCGCGACAGGATGTCGCGCCCGAGATGGTCGGTGCCGAGCACGTGCGCGCGGCCGTCGGGCGCTTCCCATCCCGGCGCCTTCAACCGCGCGCGCAACGACTGCCGCTCCGGATCGCGCGGCGCGATCCACGGCGCCGTGACCGCCATCGCGGTGAGCGCCACCACGAACAATCCGCCGGCGATGACCAGGCGGCGCGTCCGCCGCCGTGTCGTCGGCAGCGCCGCGGCGGCGGGCGCGACCTCAGCGGGCGCGGACGCGGGGATCGAGGACGCCATAGATCACGTCGATGACGAAGTTGAGGATGATGAACATCACCGCCGAGAGAAACACCGCCGCCTGCACGACCGGATAATCGCGGTTGTAGATCGACTGGATCGCCAGTCGCCCGATCCCCGGCCACGCGAACACGGTCTCCGTGACGACCGCACCGCCGAGCAGCGTGCCGAACTGGAGTCCCGTGATCGTCACGATCGGCAGCGCGGCGTTGCGGAGCGTGTGCTTGGCGACCACCCAGATCTCCGCGAGCCCTTTCGCCCGCGCCGTGCGGACGTAATCCATCCCGAGCGCCTCCAGCACCGCCGAACGCGTCAGCCGCGCGATCGACGCCATCGCGAACGCGCCGAGCGTCAGCGCCGGCAGCACGAGATGCATCCACGTGCCGCGTCCCGACGTCGGCACGAGTCCGGCCTTCAGCGAGATGAGCAGGATGAACAGGATGCCGAGGAAGAACGTCGGCGCCGCCTGGCCGACGAGCGCCAGGCTCATCGCCATGTGATCGAGCAGCGAGTTGCGCTTCACCGCCGAGACCACGCCGATCGGCAGCGCGACGAGCGCCGCGAGCGCGAACGCGGCGAGGCCCAGCTCGACCGTCGCCGGCAGGTACGACGCGACGACGCGCATCGCCGGCTCACGGAAGTGGATCGAGCGCCCGAAGTCCCCGGCGAGCACGTTGCCGAGGAACACGCCGTACTGCACGAGGATCGGCCGATCGAGGCCGAGCTCCGCGCGCACCCGGAAAATCTCGGCGCGCGGCGCGTCGGGCGGCAGGAGCAGCGGGACGGGATCGCCGCTGAGTCGCATGACGACGAAGACGACGGTGGACACGAGCCAGAGCGCCACGAGCGCCCGGACGAAGCGGGTACCGAGAAACGTGAAGAGTGCGGACAATTAGATGGGGGGCCCCGACATGGCCCCCCATACCCCCCAGCGCTCGCACGCGTCCCGGGGGACCCGGGACGCGGCTCGAGTCACGAGTGTCGCTATGTCTGTCAGGCCCGCTTGAACTTGAACGCGAAGCGCCGGATCTCGAACTGCTGGTTCGGATTCGGCGTCCAGTCGACGTACTTCTGGAGCCCGTAGTCCTCGTACGGCTGGATGACGGGGATCCACGGGAAGTGCTCGAGGACGATCCTCGTCATCTTCTTGTACGCCTCGCCGCGGAACTTCTCGTCGACCGAGAAGCGCGCCGCGTTGCCGAGCTCGTCCCATTCCGCGTGGCGCCAGTAGTCCTGGGGGCCACCGGGTCCGAGCAGCCGCCACATCATGCCGTCCGGATCGCCGAGGGTCGACGTCGGGTCCGACCACCAGCAGCCCTTGAACGACTTGTCGCGGTTCTTCTGCGCGCGAACCGAGTATTCGACGATCTCGACCTTGGCGTTGATGCCGACGTCGCGCCACATCCCCTGGATGGCTTCGGCCATCGGCTTGTCGTTCGCCATGTAGCCGGACGTCGTCTCGATGACGACCTCCTCGTTCTTGTAGCCGGCCTTTCGGAGCCGCTCGCGCGCTTCCTTCGGGTTGTAGGCCAGCGGCGGCAGCGAGGCGTCGAAGTGGTTGTCGCCCTTCGCGATCGGACCGCTGGGGACGATGCCGCGGCCGCGCCAGAGCTCCTTCACGATCGCGTCGCGATCGATCGCGAGCGCCAGCGCCTGCTTCACGAGCGGGTTGTCGAGCGGCTTGACCTTGCTGTTGACCGCGAGCACGTAGAGACCCGCGTACAGCGCGCCGGCGACGCGCGTCGACGGATGGCCGTTCACGCGCTCGCCCTGGTCGGGCGGCAGCTGCGTGATGATGTCGACCTCGCCCTTGAGCAGCGCGGCCACGCGCGGCGCCATCTCCGGCACGGCGCGCACGATCATCCGGTCGAAGTCGGGCTTGCCGCCCCAGTAGTCCTTGTTCGCGTCCATGACGATCTTGTCGTCCTTCGTCCAGGACACGAACTTGATGGGGCCGGTGCCGACCGGCTTCGAATTGAACTCGTCGTTGCCGACTTTCTGCACGTACTTCATCGGCACGATCTGGCCACCGTAGAAGGCGAGGCGCTGCGGGAGCAGCGGATCGGGCTTCTTCGTGTGGATGACGAGCGTGGTGGCGTCCGGCGCCTCGATGCGGTCGATCGTCGTGAAGACGGTGTTGACGCGCGCCTTGACGCTCGGGTCGTACGTGCGCTCGAGGCTCCACTTCGCATCGGCGGACGTGAACGGATCGCCGTTGTGCCACTTCACGCCCTGGCGCAGCTTGAAGCGCCACGTCGTCTGTCCTTCGAGCTTCCACTCCGTCGCCAGCCCGGGATAGAGCTTCTGATCCGGATGCCGCGACACGAGGTTGTCGTACAGGTTGAACGAGATGCGGATGTCGTTCGCCGACGTCGAGAAATGGGGATCGAACTTCGAGATGTCGCCGCCCTGCGCCCAGACGAGCTCCCGCTTGCCCGTCGTCTGGGCACGCGCGATGTCCGGCACCTGGGCCACGGCGGCGGCGGCGCCGAGCGCGGCCGCGCCTTTGAGCAGTGCACGACGAGTTACACGGGCCATGGAGCGCCTCCTCGGGTTGCGTACGGGTCCGTCAAGGTGGCAGTTTTATAGCATGAGCGTGATCCTCTACGAGAAGCGCGACTGACCGTCCTGCCATGACGCGAGAGAGTTTCTCTCGCAGCGCGGCATCGTTCCCGAGCGGCGGCCGATCGACGAGCATCCCGTCACCGCGGCCGGCGCCCGTGACATCGCGCGCGCGGCCCGCCGGCTGCTCGTCAAGGCGGGTCGTGAGACGGTGCGCTTCGATGCCGCGCGCGCCCCGTTTGCCGAGGACGAGGTGCTCCCGCACCTCGTCCACGAAGACGGCCTGCTGCGCGTGCCCGTGCTGATCGTCGACGACCTCGTCGTGCGGGGCTACACCGAAGCGCTCTACCGCGAAGCGTTCGGCGGGTAACCCCGCTCGAGCGTCGCGACGTCGCCGCCGATCGTGGCCGCGATCCGCTGCGCTTCGAGCGCCACGATTTCCCTTTCGGTGACGGTCGACATCGCAGCCTCCAGGCTCAGAACATCGGGCGTTCGACGTAGTTGCCCCAGACTTCACGGAGCCGCGCGGTGATCTCGCCCATCGTGGCGCGCGCCTTGACCAGCTCGATCGTCGCCGGCATGAGATTGCGGGCAGGATCGCGCGCTTCCTCGACGAGCCGCGCGAGCAGCGCGTCGACGCGCGGCTGGTCGCGGCGGCGCCGCACCTCGCGCACGCGCTCGACCTGACGCCGCTCCACGTCCGGATCGACCTTGTTGATCTCGACCGCGCCCGGCGCCGCCGGCTCGACATACTTGTTCACGCCGATCACGACCTGCTCGCCGCGCGCGCGCCGCCGGGCTTCCTCGTACGCCGAGTCGGCGATCAGCTGCTGGAAATACCCGGCCTCGATGGCCTTGATCGTGCCGCCCATCTCGTCGACCTTGGCGAGGATCTCGCGCACGGCCGCCTCGAATTGATTCGTCAGCGTCTCGACGTAATAGGACCCGCCGAGCGGATCGACGACTTTCGTCACGCCCGTCTCGTCCGCGAGGATCTGCTGCGTGCGCAGCGACAGCTTCATCGCCTCTTCCGACGGGATCGCGTACGCCTCGTCGAGCCCGTTGGTGTGGAGCGACTGGCAGCCGCCGAGCACCGCGGCGAGCGCCTGGTAGGCCGTCCGGACCACGTTGATCATCGGCTGGGCCTTCGTCAGCGTCGCGGCGGCCGTCTGGCAGTGGAACCGCAGGCGCATCGACTCCGGGCGGGTCGCCCCGAACCGCTCCTTCATGATGGTGGCCCACAGCCGGCGGGCCGCCCGGAACTTCGCGACCTCCTCGAAGAAGTCGGCCTGCGAGACGAAGTAGAACGCGACTCGCGGCGCGAACCGGTCGACGGGCACGCCGGCGCCCGTCACCTCCTCGACGTAGGCGATGCCGTTCGCGATCGTGAACGCGACTTCCTGGACGCTCGTCGCTCCGGCCTCGGAGATGTGGTAGCCGGAGATGTTGATCGGGTTGTAGCGCGCCATCCGCTCGGCGCAGAACACCATCATGTCGCGGCAGAGCCGCATCGACGGCCGGATGGGGTAGATCCACTCCTTCTGGGCGACGTACTCCTTCAGGATGTCGGCCTGCACCGTGCCGGAGAGCTTGTCGAGGTCGTAGCCGCGCGACTCCGCGACGGCGACGTACATCGCGAGCACGATCCACGCCGTCGGGTTGATCGTCATCGAGACCGAGATGTTCTCGAGGTCGATCGCGTCGAAGAGCCGCTCCATGTCCTCGACGGTGTCGATGGCCACGCCTTCGCGGCCGACCTCGCCGAGCGAGCGTGGATCGTCCGAGTCGAAGCCCATGAGCGTCGGCATGTCGAAGTCGCAGGACAGGCCCGTCTGGCCCTGCTCGATCAGGTACCGGAAGCGGCCGTTGGTGTCTTCGCCGGTCCCGAAGCCCGCGATCTGGCGCATCGTCCAGTTCCGGCCGCGATACATCGTGGGATACGGCCCGCGCGTGAACGGGTACTGCCCGGGGAAGCCGATGCGCTCGAACGGCGTGTCGGCCACGTCGTCCGGCGTGTACAGGCGCTGGAGCGGCAGTCCCGACCGGGTCGCGTAGCGGTCGCGGGATTCGGGCTGGCGCTTCAGGAAGTCGCCGAGCTCCTGCGCTTCCCACGCGGCTCGCGCCTCGTTCACACGCTCGATCGCCTCATCGTCGAACATCGGTGGTCCTCCGTCGCCTGAGCCTAGCACCGAGCCGGATCGTCGGGTTGGACGGCGCGATGGTCCCGCCGCACTGCTCGGCCTGGTCGGCTGGGCAGCCGGCTGTGCGCGATCGGCATCAGCGCGGGCCGTCGGTCAGTGAGCGGTAGAGATCGCGGTCGTCCACCACCCGCCGCGCCTTGAACTCCGTTCGCTCGAGCGTGCCTTCGGGAACGAGCTCGACGACGGGATGGATGCCCAGGCGCGCGCGCAGCCGCTCGCGCATCGTCGCGCCCAGGGCGGCTTGCGCGGCCGCGTCGGCGTGCGTCGCCGCGTACTCGGCCCGGACGAGGAGCTCGTCCATCGCCTCGCGGCGCGAGACGATCACGCGGAACTCGCCGCCGAAGCCGGCGATCGCGCGCAGCGTGTCCTCGATCGCGCTCGGGTAGAGGTTTTCGCCGCGGACGATGATCATGTCGTCGAGGCGGCCGAAGAGGCCGAGCGGCAGGCGCGGATACGTCCGCCCGCACGGGCACGCCTCGTCGGTCCAGCGCGTCCGGTCGCCGGAGACCAGCCGGATCATCGGTTGCGACGTCCGCTCGAGGTGCGTGTACACGGGCGTGCCCTCGGCACCGTACGGCACGGGCCGAAACGTCTCGGCGTCGCAGACCTCCGTGTAGACGATGTCCTGCCACAGGTGCATGCCCGTCCGGTGGCGGCATTCCCCGTTCGTCATCCACGGCGTCATCTCCGCCATCGAGCCCATGTCGATGCACGTGGCGCCGAACGTCGCCTCGATCAGCCGCTTCGTCGCCGGAATCCCGGCGCCGGGCTCGCCCGAGAAGAACATCGTCCGGAAGCCGAGCGCGCCGGGATTCAGGCCTTCCCGCCGCGCCGTCTCGGCGCAGTGCAGCGCGTAGGACGGCGTGCCGTAGAACGCCGTCGGTCTGACGTCGGCGGCCCACTGCACCGCCATCAGCGTCTGTCCGGGGACGCCGGCGCCGAACGGAAACATCGTGGCGCCGAGCCGCTCCCCGCCCCGCAGCACGCCCCAGGAGCCGAGATACAGGCTGAAGAACGAACAGATCAGGATCGTGTCGTCGGGCCTCAGCCCTGCGCCCCACATGATCCGCGCGTGCGCTTCGCCGATGCGACCCCAGTCGTCGCGGCCGACGGCGAACGCCGTCGGGCGGCCCGTCGTGCCCGACGTGCCGTGGATGCGCGCGATCTCGCTCCGGTCGACGCAGACGTAGTCGCCGAAGGGCGGATGGGCCGCCTGCGCCGCTCGCAGATCCGCCTTGTGAACGACGGGAAAACGCGCGAGGTCGGCGAGCGTCCGGAGCGTGTCGGGACTCACACCGGCGGCTTCCCAGCGCCGGCGATACAACGGGCTGCGCTCCCATGCCCACCGGACCTGGCGGCGCAGCTTGTCGAGCACGATCGCGTCGCGGTCCGCCGGCGTCGCGCACTCGAGCTCCGGCGCCCAGTGCTCGGCGTCAGCGGCCGGCAGGTATGCCGGATCGTAACGGGGCGGCCAGACGGATAGGTCGATGCCGCGCGTGCGGCGCAGCGAGGCGAGATCGATCGGCACGCCGCCTCAGCGCGCCCCGGCGGCGGCGCGCACGCGGCGCACGACCTCGTCCGGCGGGGTGTCCTGCAGCACGACGTCGGCGACGCCGAGCCCGCGCAGCGCGTCGACGTCCTCGTCCGGAATCACCCCGCCGACGACGACGGGAATGTCCTCGGCCCTGGCGGCGCGGAGGAGCTCGAGGATCCGCGGGACGAGCGTCATGTGGGCGCCGGACAGGAGGCTGATGCCGAGCACGTCGACGTCTTCCTGGAGGACCGCGGCAACGACCTCGTCCGGCGTGCGGTGCAGGCCGGTGTAGATCACGTCCATGCCGCCGTCGCGCAGGGCGCGCGCGACGACCTTCACACCACGATCATGACCGTCGAGACCGACTTTCGCGACGAGCACGCGTAACGGCGTCGACATCGGCGGCCCATCATATACTCGCGAGGATGTCCGCGTTCGAAGAGGTCAACTATTACTTCCGCAAGGCCGCGCGCGTGATGGACCTGTCCGCCGCGGTCGAGAAGATGCTGGTCACGCCGTTCCGCGAGGTGAAGGTCGACGTCTCGATCGCCCTCGACAACGGCCAGCTCGGCACCTTCATCGGCTATCGCATCCAGCACGACAAGACCCGCGGCCCGATGAAGGGCGGCCTCCGCTTCCATCCGAGCGTCGATCTCGCCGAAGCGCAGGCGCTGGCGTCGCTGATGACGTGGAAGACCGCCGTGGTGAACCTCCCGTACGGCGGCGCCAAAGGCGGCATCGCCGTCGATCCGGAATCGCTGACGCCGCGGGAGCTCGAGCGCCTCACCCGCCGGTTCGTGCAGCAGATCCACGACATCATCGGTCCGCAGCAGGACATCCCCGCGCCGGACGTGAACACCAACCCGCAGATCATGGCGTGGATCATGGACGAGTACTCCAAGTTCCACGGGTTCTCGCCGGCCGTGGTGACGGGCAAGCCGGTGGAGCTCTTCGGATCGAAGGGCCGCGAGGAAGCGACCGGCCGTGGCGTCGTGTGGGCGCTCGAGGAGTACCTGGCCGACGCCGGACTCGGGGAGGTCCGTGGCAAGCGCTTCGCCGTCCAGGGCTTCGGCAACGTCGGTTCGTGGGCGTGCCGGTTCCTGCACGAGCGCGGCGGCCGGGTCGTCGCGATCGGCGACGCGCGCGGCGCCATCGGCCATCGCGAGGGCATCGACATCCCCACGCTCGTCGAGCATGTCGCGAAGACGCGCTCGGTCGCCGGCTTCCCGGGCGCCCAGGGGATCAGCAACGAAGGCGTCCTGCTCGCGGACGTCGACGTGCTCGTGCCCGCGGCCCTCGGCGGTGTCATCACCGAAGCCAATGCGAAAGACATCCGCGCGCGCATCGTGCTCGAGGCGGCGAACGCGCCCACGACGCCGGGGGCGGACGACATCCTCGAAGGGCGGGGCGTCACCGTGCTGCCGGACATCTTCGTCAACGCCGGCGGCGTGACGGTGTCCTACTTCGAATGGGCCCAGAACATCCAGCAGTTCAGCTGGGAAGAAGAGAAGGTGAACGCCGAGCTCCACCGCCACATGCGTGAGGCCTACGCCACGCTCGCGCGCGTGGTGAAGTCCCGGAAGGTATCGTTCCGGACGGCGGCGTTCATCGTCGCGATCGGCCGCGTCGGCCGGGCGACCGTCCTGCGGGGGGTGTGAGGAATGACCAGCTCCGAGCTCGTGAAGACCTTCCGCACCGTGCTGTGTCCGACGCTCACCGGCGACCAGGCCATGGAGCTGATTTCAGCGACGGTGCCCGTCTCGCTGCCGGCCGGCGACCTCGTGTTCCGCGAGGGCGAGAAATCGAACGGGCTGTTCATCCTGCTCCGCGGGTCGGCGGACGTGTCGAAGCAGGCGGGCGACGGCACGGCGAAGGTCCTCGTGACGCTGAAAGGTCCGACGGTCGTCGGCGAGATGGGGCTCATCACGGACCATCCGCGCTCCGCCACGGTGCGGGCCGTCTCGGACTGCGAGCTGCACCTGCTGACGAAGACGCAGTTCGCGCGGATGCTCGAGGCCGAGCGTCTCGCCGCCTACAAGCTCATCGCGGCGATCGCCGACGTGCTGGCACGGCGGGTCGAGATCATGGATCAGAAGATCCTCGCGCTCGGCGCGTCCGAGGCGACCGGGTCGGCGCCCGTCGGCGAGCTGGCCGCGCTCCGCGCGAAGCTCTTCACCGAGTGGAGCTTCTAGTTGGAACTGGGGGCCCCGAAATGGCCCCCAGACCCCCAGACGCTCGGCGCGCCCCGGCAAAGCCGTGGCACGCCTCGAATCTCCGGCAGGCTCTACCGGCGGGTCATTCCTCGCCGCCGATCGCGCACGAGAGGCGCATGCGGTTGCGGGCGATCCACGCGTAGACCCGGCGCGCGATCGGCCGCGCGCCCGGCAGCGAGAACAGCGCGGCGACCCACCCCCACCCGCGGACGCGGCGCAGGATCTCCGGGACGGCGTCGCCGCCCACGAGGACCCGGCCGTCGGGGACGACGAGATGCATCGCGGTGAGGCACGCCTCCTCGCTGATGGCGGGAAACCGCGCGCGCCGCGGCGCGGACCGGCACGGCAGGATCTCGAGCGAGCCCTGCGAGAGCGCGCGGCGCATGAGCCACATGGCGCTCGCGCGGCACATCGAACAGTCGGCGTCGTAGATGAGGACGGCGGGCGCGTTGCGGTCAGGTCTCAGGGCCGTGGGCCCCAGCGGCGGCGCAGCCTCCGGTAATAGATCCCGAGACCGATCGCAATCGCGACGGCGATCGCCGCCTGCACGAGCGCCCCGGGGCGCCCGTGCACGACGGCGACGACGGCATAGAACAGGAAGAACGCGATCGCCGCGCCGATCAGGATGCGATGCGCGGTGATGAGCTTCACGTGCGCCGCGGCTTACGTGCCGAGCACCGCCTTCACGGCATCGCGCGCGGTGCCGACGATCCGATCGATCTCCTCGCCGGTCACGACGAGCGGCGGCGCGAAGAAGATCTGGTCGCCGTTCGCCGGATGCGCGCCGGACGCGGGACGCACGCGCGTCATGAGGCCGCGCTTGGCCATCTCGGCCTGCACGCGCGGGCCGATCTTGCGGTCGCCCGCGAAGTTCGCCTTGGTGGCCTTGTCCTCGACGAGCTCGACGGCGGCGAGCAGGCCCTTGCCGCCGCGGACGTCCCCGGCGTTCGGATGACCGCCGAACGCGGCCTTCAGCCCGTCGTGCAGCCGCGTGCCCATCTTCGCCGCGTTCTCCCAGAGACGCTCGCGCTCCATGATCTCGAGGTTCTTCAGCGCGACCGCGCAGCACGTCGGATGCCCCGAGTAGGTGTACGCGTGCATCCACCGGTCCTCGGGCTTCACGTTGTCCATCGCGTCCTTGATCGCCTTCGTGACCATGATGCCGCCGAGCGGCAGGTAGCCGGACGTCACGCCCTTCGCGAACGACATGATATCGGGCTTCACATTCCAGTGAGTCAGCGCAAACCATTGTCCTGTCCGACAAAAGCCAGTAATCACCTCGTCCGCGATGAAGAGCACGTCGTGCTTCGTGCAGACCGCGCGCACGAGCGGGAAGTAGTCGTCGGTCGGATACAGCACGCCGCCGCCGCCGTGGATCGGCTCGGCGATGAACGCCGCCACGGTGTCCGCGCCCTCGCGGACGATCGCTTCCTCGAGCAGCCGCGCGGCCGTCTGGCCCGCGGTCTCACCCGGCTTCGCGCCCTGCTGCCGGTACGGATAGCAGGTCGGAATGTGGACGAAGCCCGGCACGCGCGGCTCGAACATCTTCCAGTACGCCGCCATGCCCGTCGCGCTCATCGCCTGCAGCGTCACGCCGTGATACGCGTTCTGGCGCGCGATGACCTTCACCTTGTCGGGCTTGCCGAGCGCCTTCCAGTAGAAGCGCGCGGTCTTGAACGCCGACTCGTTCGACTCGGCGCCGCCGGACGTGAAGAACACGCCGTACATGTTGTCGTAGGCGAGCTCGATCAGCCGGTTCGCGAGCGAGATCGCCGGCACGCTCGACGAGCCGACGTAGCCGGAGAAGTACGCGATCTCCCGGATCTGCGCCGCGGCGGCGTCGGCGAGCTCCGTCCGGCCGTGCCCGACGTTCACGTTCCACAGCCCTGACAGCCCGTCGATGTAGTCCCTCCCGCCGATGTCGGTGACGATCGAGCCGCGGCCCTTCACGTAGATGACGGGCTCGGCGTTGTCGATCGGATGGTGCAGCGGGTGAATGAGGTGATCCTGGTCGGCCTTCACGAGTTCGGCGGCGGTCAGCGGCATCGATTCCTCCAGTCGCCTCCGGGGATGAGTGTGCTGGAAGCGCGCGGTCCGGAATATTGGTAGACCCATGCCCGCACGCGCCGGCCGTCGAGCATCGCGACGTCCGTGCGGCGGCGAACGAAATTGTACTCCTCCTCTTCGCGATCCACGATGGGCAGGAGATCGGGATCGTCGAGCGCGTACACTTCGCCGCGCACCCAGCCGTCGCCCTCGAGCAGGCCCGGATAGTCGCCGAAGCTCACGAGCGTCCCGCGCGCGCGGCCTTCGCCTTCGAAGCGCGCCACGCCGCGCAACACGTGGTA
The DNA here is from genome assembly GCA_016184365.1 of Candidatus Rokuibacteriota bacterium. Lineage (GTDB taxonomy): Bacteria > Methylomirabilota > Methylomirabilia > Rokubacteriales > CSP1-6 > AR8. Next base: position 33,831 of record JACPCW010000105.1, on the reverse strand, counting down.
CAGCGGCTCGCCACGCATGAGGGTGCCGTAGACGAAGAGCCAGGCCGGCGCGCGCTTACTTCGCGCGCGCGAGCGTGCCGAGGGCATCGAGCGCGCGGTTGGTGTCGATCGCCGCGCTGCCGGCCTCGACGTAGCGGACGACGCCGCCGGCGTCGAGGATGAACGTGGTGCGGCGCTCGATGCGCCAGAGATCGTCCCACACGCCGAACCGCCGGCCGGCCGTGCCGTCGCGGTCCGACAGCAGCCGGAACGGCAGCTTCAGCTCACGCGTCCAGGCGAGATTCCGATCCGGCGCGTCGGCCGAGATGCCGACGACCTCGGCGCCGAGCGCGCGGTACTTCGCGGCATCCTCCCGGAACTGGGAGAACTCGCGCGTTCAACCGCCGGTAAACGCCTTGGGGTAGAACGCGAGGACGACGTAGCGGTTGGCGGCGAGGGCGTCGGCGAGGCGGAAGACCGCGCCATGCTGGTCGCCGAGCTCCAGGACCGGCGCGCGGTCGCCGACCGCGAGCGGCGTGTCGCGATCGGCGGCGAGCGCCGGCGCGACGAGGGCGAGCAACGCGAGCGCGACGAGCGCGGCGCGGCGCGATCTCACGAGATGGGGGGCTCCGGGCGCCCCCCAAGCCCCCCGGCGCAGCCGGAGCGCTCCTCGACGACGCGCGTTGTTCACGCGCCTTCAGCTCGAGCCGGAGCCGGCGGCGCGGAGCACGGCGTCGAGGAACTGCGCCTCGGGCAGCGCGCCTTCGAACTGGACGCGCTCGTTGATCACGATCTTCGGCACGGCCTGCACGCGATACGACCGCGACATCTCGGGGAACTCGGTGGCCTCGATCGCGGTCGCGCGCACGCGATCCGACGCGACCGCCATGTGCTGTGCCAGGCGCACGGCCCGGGGACAGTACGGTCAGGTGGGTGTCGAGAACACCTTGATGTCGATGTCGGTCTCGAGCGCCTGCAGCGACGCCTTCGTCGCGTCGGAGAGCGACGCCTCGCCGGACGAGGCGACGATCATCGAGTCGATGAGGTTCGAGAACTCGTAGCCGGACGGGATGCCGAGGAAGCGGATGCCGTAATCCCGCGCCCCCTCCACGACGATCGCCGGCACGTCGGCGACGCCGTACACCGCGGCGCGGTCGCGGTCGATCGCGAGGTTCAGCACTTCGACCGTCACCTGGTCGGAGAGCTCGGCGACCTCGCGGACGAGCGCCTCGTTCTGCTGGCACAGATCCGCGGTGGACGAGAGCGCCTGCGAAAAGACGACGAGCTTCACCGGGCCACGCATCTTGGCCAGTTCCGTGCGGACGGCTTCGCGATCGCGGTCGGTCAGGAGGGGCATGGCGTCATTATACCGGTCGCGTCATACCGGTCGCGTCGCAGCGCTCGCGGTCGCATCCACGACGAGCGGTCGCCGTTCGCCGAGCACGCGCCCGAGCTCGATCGCGAGCGACGTCGACGTCGCGGCGCGAACGTGGGACACGCCGGGCGGCACGGCGATCGCGGCGCGCGCGGTGTCGTCGTCGCCGACGACGATGACACCGATCGCAGCGCCGACCCGGGCCGCCGTCGCGAGCTCTCCGGCGGCTGCGCCGAACCCCGCGACGTCCGTGAATGCGAGCGCGACGGCGTCGCGCCGCAGCGACGCCGCCGCGATCGCGGCGGGCACCGCGAATCCGCGAGCCTCGGCGCGCGCCGTCACCACGAGGTCGCCCGGCGCGACGCAATCCCACCCGGCGGCGGCGTCGCGCAGCGCCGAATCGAACGCGGCGATCGTGCCCGCCGGCATCGCTTCGCGCGCGATGGCCACGACACGCGCCGGATCCAGATCCGCGGTGACGCCGGACCGCGTGTCCGTCGCACGCTTCCAGCGATCGAGCTCGGCGACGTCCCAGTCGGCGCGTGCGCCGCCGAGACGCGGCGCCAGCTCCGCGAGCAGCGTGCCGACGTCCGTCGCGATCGATAGCGCGGGCTTCAGCAGCGCGTCGGGCTCGAGGCCGACTCCGACGAGCAGCACCGGCGCGCGGGCGGCGAAATCGACGAGGTCCACGGCGGTCAATCCGAGCGCGATGACGAGATCGGCGCGCGCGAGGACCCGACGCCCGCCGCCGCTCGTCGCCAGCCCGAAGCAGAGCGGATGCGGGTCGGCGACGACGCCGCGGCCCTTCCACGTCGTGACGATCGGCGCCGCCAACGCTTCCGTGAACGCGCGAATCCAGGCGGCGGCATCCCGCCCGTCGCCGCCCGCGATCACGACCGGCCGCACGGCGCTGCGGATCAGCGTCGCGGCGCGCGCGACTTCGCGCGTGTCCGGCGCCGCCGACGGCGCCCGCTGCACCGCCGTCGCGACGGGCACGGTCGGCGCGGTCCACAGCTCGTCCGGCACGACCAGGTGCACCGGGCCGCGCGGCCGCGCGAGCGACAGTCGAAGCGCCTGCGCGATCCAGTGCGACGCCGAGGCGGAGACGACGTGGAGCGTGGCCTTCGCGACGTCCGTCAGGCGCGCATCGTCCACGGACGTCAGACAGACGAGCGGGATCTGTTCGCGCCGGGCGACGTCGAGAGCGGCGGCGATGCGGCCGGCATCGCCGCCGGCGATGACGACGGCTCCAGGAGCGCTCTCGATGTCGGCGGCGGCCGCCGCGGCAAAGACGGCGCCGGCCTCGGTGGCCACGCGAAGCATCGGCAGGCCGCGACGCTCCGCCGCGCCGACCGCGCCGGCCGCCTCACCGGCGACGACGAGCAGCGGCGCGCCGGCGCGCGCCAGCAAGGCCATGGTGACGTCCGCGACGGACGTCATCAGGTGGGGGGCCCCGACATGGCCCCCCACACCCCGCGCTCGGAGCGCCCCGGGGAACCCGGGGCGCTCCTCGACATCGCGCCGGCGCGGCTCAGCGGAGGGCGTCGAACACGGGGCGCATGCGGTCGAGCGCCTTGCGGAGGTTCGCCTCCGAGTTCGCGTACGAGAACCGCAGGTAGCCCTCGCCGTGCGCCCCGAACGCCGTGCCGGACAGCGCCGCGACGCCCGCGTCGTTCATCAGCCGCTCGGCGACGTCCGAGGACGACCGCCGCGTGCCGGTGATGTTCGGGAAGGCGTAGAACGCGCCACGCGGCTTCGCACACCGGACGCCCGGCAGCGCGTTCAGTCCGTCGACGAACAGGTCGCGGCGCCGCTTGAACTCCGCCACCATGCGGGCGACGGGCGTGCGATCGCCCTGCAGCGCGGCGATGCCGGCGAGCTGCACGAACGACGCCGTGCACGACGCCGAGTTCACCATCAGGCGGGTCACGTGGTCGGCCAGCACGGCCGGCATCACGCCGTAGCCGAGCCGCCATCCCGTCATCGCGTACGACTTCGAGAAGCCGTCGAGCAGGATGGTCAGCGGCTTCATGCCCGGGAAGGCCGTGATGCTCGTGAACTCGCCGTCGTACAGGAAGTCGCGGTAGATCTCGTCGGCGAGCACCGGGATCTGGCGCTCGACGGCGATGCGGGCAATGCGCTCGAGCTGGCTCCGCTCGAGCACGCCGCCGGTCGGGTTCTGCGGCGAGTTGATGATGATCAGCTTCGTCTTCGGGGAGACGCGCGAAGCGAGCAGATCGAGATCGAAGCCGAACCCGGTGTCCTCGCGCAGCGGAATCGGCACGGGCACACCGCCCGCGAAGTTGATGACGGACTCGTAGATCGGAAAGCCGGGGTTCGGGTAGATGACCTCGTCGCCCGCGCCCGTGAGCGCCAGGATGGTGAAGAACATGATCGGCTTCGCGCCGGGCGTGACGACGACCTCGTCGGGCGTGACGTCGATGCCCCGGGTCTCGCCGACGTGCTTGGCGATCGCTTCGCGGACCTCCGGCAGACCGGCCGACGGGCCGTAGTGCGTCGCGTTGGCGTCGAGCGCCTGCTTGGCCGCATCCTTGATGTGCGCCGGCGTGTCGAAATCGGGCTCGCCGATCTCCAGGTGGATGATCTCGCGTCCCTGCCGCTCGAGCGCGCGCGCCCGCGCCAGCACCTCGAACGCCGATTCCGTGCCGAGCCGTCCCATCCGTGGGGCAAAGTTCATGGCGTCTCCTTCATAGCGGCTGCGAGGAGTATAGCGATTGCCTCCGGACCGGGCGCGGACTACCATGGCGCTCGGTCACGTTCATGGCCGCCGCCGAGCGATCGATACTTCGAGAAGGCGTCGTCGCGGGGTTGATCGGCGCGACGGTCGTCGCGGTCTGGTTCCTCGTCTTCGACATCGCCAGGGGCCAGCCCCTCCTCACGCCCGCGCTGCTCGGCGCCTTCGTCTTCTTCGGCGTGCAGACCCCCGCCGGCGTCGAGATCTCGCTGATGCCGATCATCGGGTACACGATCCTCCACGGCTTCGCGTTCATCACCTTCGGCATCGTCGCCGCCACGTTCATCGCCGTCGCGGCGCGGGAGCGCGCGCTGTTCGTCGCGTTCGTCATCCTGTTCGCGGCGTTCGAAGTGTTCTTCGTCGCGGTCATCGGCACGTTCAGCCAGTCGCTCCTCGGCGCGCTCGTCTGGTGGTCCGTGCTCGTCGGCAACCTGCTCGCGTCGATCGCGATGCTCTGGTACCTCTTCCACTTCGACCGCACGCTGCCGGCGTCGCTCATCGGGTCATGGGGCGCGGTCGTCCGGGAAGGGGTGATCGCGGGCATTCTCGGCGCCGCGGCGGTCGCCGTGTGGTTCCTGATCCTCGACGTCGTCCGCGGCGAGCCGTTCCGCACGCCGGCCCTGCTCGGCAGCGCGGTGTTCGCCGAGCCGCATCGCACGACGGCCATCATCGGCTACACCGTGCTCCACGGCGTCGCGTTCATGGTGTTCGGGCTCATCGCGTCGTTCCTGGTCGAAGCGGCCGAGCGGCATCCGATGTTCGTCTTCGGGCTGGTGATCTTCTTCACCGCGTTCGAAGTGTTCTTCTTCGGCGCGACGGTCATCGCCGCGAGCTGGGTGCTCGACGAGCTGTCGGGCTGGGCGGTGTTCGTCGGGAACGTCGTGGCGGCGGTGGCGATGCTCGGCTTCTTCTTCCGCCGGCACCGCGCGCTCGCCCACCGCCTCGCCGACGCCTGGGACGAGGATTAGGTCCTACGCGCCGGTGAACTTCGGCGTCTGCTTGTTCGCGAACGCCGTCACCCCCGCCTTGAAGTCCGCCGTGTGATTCATCAGATGGGGGGCCCCGAAATGGCCCCCCATGCCCCCCAGCGCTCGGGACGCGCCGGGGAACCCGTCGCGCCCCTCGATTACGCGCCCGTGAACTTCGGCGTCTGCTTGTTCGCGAACGCCGTCACCCCCGCCTTGAAGTCCGCCGTGTGCCCGCTCCGCGCGATCGACTGGGCCTCGAGCTCCATCTGGGTCTCGAGACTCTCCCACGTCGACTGGTGAAATAGCCGCTTCGCGCCGCCGAAGGCCTTCGTCGGCCCCTGGGCGAGCTCGCGCGCCAGGGCGTCGACCGCCCCGCGGAACTCCGCGTCGGGCACCACGCGCGTGACCAGGCCCCACTCGAGCGCCTCCTTCGCGGTCAGGACGCGGTTCGTGAGGTAGAGGTCGAGCGCCCGGCGCAGCCCGACCAGGCGCGGCAGGAAATACGTCGACGAGCCGTCGGGCGTCGCGGCGATCTTCGAGTACGCCATCGTCAGCTTCGCCGACTCCGCGGCGACGACGATGTCGCCCGTGAGCGCGAGCGCGAACCCGCCGCCCGCGGCGATGCCGTTCAGCCCGACGATCACCGGCTTGTCGGTCCGGCAGAGGCGCGAGACCGCGCCGTGCAGGTAGGTCGTCAGCTCCTTCACGTGCGCGCCGATCCGCGCGAGGTTGTCGACGAACTCCTTGACGTCCCCGCCGGCGCAGAACGACTTGCCGCTTCCGGTGATCACGACGCACCGGACGCCCGGGTCCTCGTCCACCTCGAGGGCGGCGTCGAACAGCTCGCGGCCGAGCGCCATGTTGAACGCGTTGAACGCGTCGGGCCGGTTGAGCGTGATGGTGGCGACGGCGTCTGCGCGCGTCAGCGTCAATTGCTGGTAGGCCATGGCCGATCTCCCGTGAGCGGACGAGCCGAGCGACGTTCCGCAGCGCGTCGCAGGGCGTCCAGGATGTCCTCGATCCTGAGTGGCTTGACGAGCACGGCCTGCAGGCCGTGCCGGAGACGCTCTTCATCGGACAGCTCGACACCGAACCCCGTCATCATGAAGACCGGCGTGTCCGGAAGGGTGGCGCGCGCCGCCCGCGCGACCTCCCAGCCGGAGATCACCGGCATCGCGAGGTCCGTGAACACGACGTCGAACGATGCCTCCCGCATGCGCGCGATCGCCTCCGCGGGATCCGCCAGCACGAGCGCCCGGTGGCCGCTCGCCTCGATCATGTCGCCGACGACCGAGCCGACGGCCTCGTCGTCGTCGACGACCAGGCACGACAGCGGCGTGACGAGCGCGACGGCTTCGGCGGCCGCGTCCGCCTGGGCGCGCAGCAATCGCTCGCCGCGCGGAAAGACCAGGCGGAACGACGTGCCGCGGCCTTCCGCGCTCTGGACGTCCACGGAGGCGCCGTGGCGCGAGAGGATGCCGTACGTGATGGACAGGCCGAGTCCGGTGCCGCGCGGCCCCTTCGTCGTGAAGAACGGGTCGAAGATGCGACTCCGCACGGCCTCCGGCATGCCCAGCCCGGTGTCGCTCACGACGAGCGTGACGCCGCCGGCGACCGCGGCCGTCTCGAGCGTGAGGGTGCCGCCGTCCGGCATCGCGTCGACGGCGTTCAGGACCAGGTTCGTCAGCGCCTCGCGCAGCTCGGCGGCGTCTCCGGCCACCTCCGGCACGTCGCCGAGCGCCGACTCCACGCGGATCGTCACGCCGCGACTCGCAGGCTCGTCGCGCCAGCGCGACTGCGTGATCTCGAGCGTCTCGCGCACGATCCGGTTCACGTCGACGGCGACGAGCGGCTCGTCGCGGCGGATCCGCGTGAACTCCTGCAGCCGGCGCACGGTCTGCGCGCCGTCGAGCGCCGCGCGCTCGATCACGGTCACCCACTGGCGCAGCTTCGGGTCGGTGATCCGCTGCAGCACGAGCTGCGCGCGGCCGAGGATCGCGGCGAGCAGGTTGTTGAAGTCGTGAGCGATGCCGGAGGCCATCTCGCCGAGGGCGCGCAGCTTCTCCGTCCGCACGAGCTGGTCCTGCGCGGCGCCGAGATCGCGATACGCGCGGGCGCGCTCCTCGAACAGGTCGGCGGTGCGCAGCGCGGCGGCGGCGAGATCGCCGATGTTCGCGAGCAGGAGCTCGTCCGCGGCCGTGAACGGCCGCTCCGCGCTCCGGAGCGCGAGCGCGCCGACGACGCGGTCGTCGATGCGCAGCGGCACGCCGAGCCAGTAACGGAACGGCACCGCATCGATCTGCGGATCGACGTCCGAGCGCGCGCACTCGCCGACGTAGTCGTCGGTGCGCAACGGCTGCCCGGTGCGAATGACGCCCGCGGCGAGGCCGGCGCGCAGGTCGAAGCGCCGCGGGATGGTCGGGTCCGGCTCGCCGTCACGGACGCGGAAGATCGCCTCCAGCCCGTCGCCGGCGGCGTCGCGCAGGAGCACGACCATGTTCCGCACGTCGAGGACGCGGGCGATCGCGCCATACACCGCGTGGAGCACGGCGGCGCGATCGAGCTGTCCGGTGATGGCGCGGGCGAGGTCGTGCAGCACGGAGAGCTCGCCGACCTGCCGCCGGTTCTCCTGGAAGAGCCGCGCCTGCTCGATCGCGACCGCCGCGTGGCTCGCGATCGCCTCGAGCAGCGCGAGCTCGTCGGCGGAGAACTCGCGGACCGTCTCGAACCAGACGGCGGCGATCCCGCCCGCCATCCGGTCGTTCAGCACCATCGGCACGAAGAGCTGGCTGCGGTGCGGAATCGCCTCCTTGACGGCGGCGGGCAGCCGCGGGTCGTTCGGGGCGTCCCGCGTGACGACCGGGCGGAGCGTCTGGGCCGCCTCGCGATAGAACGGGTCGCGCGACACCGAGGGTCGCAGCCGGTTGGAGCTCTCGCGAAACGCCGGCGGCACCCGATAGCCGAGGAGCGGCTCGAGCGTGTCGCCGTCGGCGGCGACGGTCCAGATCCCGATGCTGTCGGATCCGATGATCTGATGGACGTGGCGCAGCAGGTGCCGCAGGAGCCCGGACAGATCCAGCGTCGAGCCGAGCGCGCGACTCACCGACAGGAGCGTCTGCGTCTCGCGGAGCTTCGTCTCCGTCTGGCGCGCGAGGTCGGCGTTCTCCATGGCGAGGCCGACCTGCTGCGCGACGGCCTCGATCAACGCCACGTCTCCCGTCGAAAACTCCCGGCCGGGACGCCACCAGACGAGGAACAACGCCCCGATGGGGATCCCGCGTGATATCGCCGGCGCGAGCAGCACCGAATGCGGCGGCAGGCCGCTGAGGAACTGCCGGTCGAATCGAGCGTCGCTCAGCGGATCGCCGCTGCCCACGGCCTTGCCGCGACCGGCCGCTTCCACGAGGAGGGGGAAGTGGTCGAGCACGATCGGCGTGCGCTGGAAGTAGTCGACGAGCTCGGGCGGCACGTGGTAGCCGGCGAGCGGCCGCAGCACGTCGCGGCGCTCGTCGAGGAAATACGCGCCGACCATGTCGGCCCCGAACGCGCGGCACACCTCGCGCGCCACGCCGCGCATCGTCTCGCCGTCCGGCGCGCGCTCCCTGAGCGCCTGGCCGACGGCGAGGAGCAGCGTCGTCTCGCGAAGACGCTCGCGCGCCTCGTCGTAGAGGCGGGTGTTCTCGAGCGCGAGGGCGAGCGGCCCGGCGATGGCCATGGCCAGGTCGACCTGCCACGCGGCGAAGGCCTGCGGGCGCTCCGAGTAATCGAGGTTCATGACGCCGATCACCGCGTCCTGGCGCATCAGCGGCACGACCATGTACGACTTGAGCCCGTAGGCGTCGATCCACTCGCGCGGAATCAGATCGGTCTCCGCCGTGTCGTCGATGACGACCGCGCGGCGGGTCTCGATCGCGCGGGCGTGGGCCGCCACCGCGCGCGGCACGTGCGGCGGCCGCGTGCGGAACGCCTCCCACAGCTCCGGGCGCTTCCGGCCGTCGGCGAACTGCGACACGAGCGGGATCACGCGATCGCCGTCCCAGATCTCGATCGAGCAGCGCTCGACGCGGGTCACCTGCGCGATCGTGATCGCGGCGCGCTTGAGCAGCTGCCGCGCGTCGAGCGTCGACGTCAGGATCTCGGCGACCTCGAGGAGCGCCGCGGTCTGATCCAGCCGGCGCGCCGTCTCGGCGTACAGGCGCGCGTGGTCGAGCGCGACGGCCGCCTGCGCGGCGAGCGATCCGATGAGCGAGGCCGTCTCGGGCGTCACGGCCGGCGGCGTCCCGCGGCTGACGGCGAACGCGCCGAGGACGCGGTCGCCGATCGCGATCGGATAGGCCGCGAAATATCCGAGGCCGCGGCGGAGAAGCTGGGGCGCGTCGACGACGCGCGGATCGTCGGCGACGGCGGTCCACGGGATCGGCGCGCGCTGCTGCACCACCCACCCGACGGCACCTTCGCCGAGCCCGAGCTCGCCGTGGAGATCGCCGGCCACGAGCGTGTCGCCGTGGATCAGCGAGCGGTGCAGCCGCCGGCTGGCCGCGTCGTAACTCCAGACGCTGACGAACGGCGCGTCGAAGAACTCGGCGACGGCGCGCGACACGTTGCCGAGCACGGCCTCGACGTCGAGCGACGACGAGATCAGGCGGTTCACCTGCTCGACCGCGCGCAGCCGATCGCTCGATTCGCGCGCCTCTCGATAGAGCTGCGCGTTCCGGAGCGCGATCGCGGCCTGGGCCGCGAACGCGTCGAGCAGCTCGCGGTCGTCGGCGGTCAGCCGTAACGGCTGCGGCGCCATGAGCACGAGCACGCCGAGCAGTTGCCCGTCGAGCAGGACCGGCAGGCCGTAGAAGCTGCGGAGGCCGTGGCGGCGCGCCCAGTCCGGCCCGACGAACCGCGCGTCGCTGAAGATGTCGGGCAACTCCAGCGGAAGGCGATGCTCCGCGACCCAGCCCGTGGCGCCCTCGTGCAGCCGGAACGTGCGCCGCGTCATGTCGTCGGCCGCCGGCCCGGGCGTCGATGCGCCGATCTCGAGCACGCCGCGCGCCTCGTCCGCGACCCAGAGGTGCACGAAGCTCGCGCGGACCAGGTCCGCGGCGGTGTTCACGATCGTCGTGAGCACGCTGTCGGTGTCGAGGGCCGAGGACACGAGCTGGTTCAGCCGCACGAGCGCGCGCATGCGCATCGCGCGCTCCTCGCGCGCGCGGCCGAGCTCCGCGTTGGCGATCGCGATCGTCGCCTGGTTCGCGAGCAGGCTCGCCACCTCAGCGTCTTCGACGCTCCACTCGCGGCGCGCGCCGAACAGGATGGCGAGGACGCCGACGCGCCGGCCGGGCGGCCCGAGCGGCAGCCCGACGAAGGTGTGCAGGCCGAACTCGCGCGCGAACCGCGCGTTCAGCCACCGCGGCTCGTCCTGGATGTCGAGGACGTATTCCGGACGGCCGGATTCGAGAATCGGCCCGACGAGTCCCTGCCCGAACGGAATCGTCGGGAACTCGGTGACCGCGCGCTGTTGCTCGAGGTCGATGCCGTGACTGCCTTCGGCCCGCAGGACGCCCATCGCCTGATCGGCGACCCACACGCGGGCGAGCTTCGCGCCGAAGAGCGCCGTCGCCGCCATGGCGACCGCGTCGAACACCCGGTCCCCGGCGCTCGCCGACGCCATGGCGCCGGTGAGCTCGCTGAGCGTCGTCAGGTTGCGCGCGCGACGCTCGGCCTGGCGCCGCGCACGCTCGGTCTCCTCGTAGAGTCGCGCGTGCTGAAGCGTGACGGCGGCCTGCGCCGCGAACGCTTCGGCCATGTCGCGGTCGCGCGTCGTGAACGCGCGCCGGCCGCGAATCGTCAGCACCCCGAGCATCTCGCCGCCGAGGCGCAGCGGCACGCCGAGGAACGCGGTGTAGCCGAGACGCCGGAACGCCGAGAGGTGTTCCGGGATCACGGCGTCGGCGACCGTCTCGATGTCGAGGACGAGCGTGCGGCCTTCGGCGACGACGCGGCCGGCGAGGCTCTCGCCGACCTTGATGCGCGGCCGCGAGTCTATGTCACGCGACGTGCCGGTCAGGCCCATCAGCACGAGATCGTCGCCCTCGAGGACGCGGAAGCCGGCGTTGTCGACGCCGAGGAGGTGCGCGGCCTCTTCGGCGATCGTCGACAGGAGCGCATCGGTCGACCCGAGCGCGCTCAGGCGTGTGTTGACGGCGAGCAGCCGCGCGAGATGCGCCTGGCGCTCCTCCGCGTGCGCGAGCTGGCGCAGCCGCGCGACCGTGCCCGCGGCGTGCGCGGCGAGCGTCGTCAGCACGGCGAGCTTGTCGCCCGAAGCGCCGCGGCCGGACGGGAACGCCGCCGTCAGCGCGCCGAGGACACGCCCGCCGGCGAGCAGCGGAGCGCCCAGCCGGAGCATCCCGCGATCCGTGACCGTCGCCGCGGCGCGCTTGCCGATGACCGCGGTGGCGAGCCGCCGCGCCGCCGCGTCATCGGCGGCGGGGGCCGCGTCGGCGCCGCGCGCCGCGAGCGTCGGACCATCACCGCCGTCATCGGGCAGCCAGACGGCGATCGTGGCCGACGGCAGCGCCTCGACCGCCGTGCGCGCGAGCGCGGTGAGCGCGGCGGAGACCTCCGTCGCGTCGGCGAGCGCGCGCGCCAGTCGGGTGAGGGCGGCCTGCTGGATGCTACCGGCAGACGGACCGATGGAGCCGCGGCGACGCGAAGCCGGGCGGGTGGCGGGCCGTGGCTTGCGCGCCGGGCGCTTCAGCGGCGCTCGCCCACGCGGTGCAGCTTGAGGAGATTCGTCGTCCCGGTCACCCACATCGGCGAGCCCGAGATGATGACGATGATGTCGTTGATGCGCACGGAGCCTTCGCCGAGCAGCGTCGCCTCGATCTCCTCCACCATCTCGTCCGTCGTCTCGACCTTGCGGATCAGGCGGGACGACACGCCCCACGACAGCCCGAGCCGTCGCTGGACCTCGACGAACGGCGTGAGCGCGATGATCGGCACGTCGGGACGTTCCTGCGAGATCAGCCGCGCGGAGAACCCGGATTGCGTGAAGGCGACGATCGCGCGGGCGCGCAGCGCGCGCGCCGCCGTCGCCGCCGCGTCGGAGATCGCCTCGGGAAACCCGATGCTGTCGGCGCGGCGGCGCGTGCGCTCGAGCGGCAGCACGGCCGCCTCGGCGCGCGCGGCGATGCGCGCCATCACCTCGACGGCCTCGACCGGATACCGCCCGCTCGCCGTTTCCGCCGACAGCATGATCGCGTCGGCGCCGTCGAAGATCGCCGTCGACACGTCGGACACCTCGGCGCGCGTCGGACGGAGGTGCGTCACCATCGATTCGAGCATCTGCGTCGCGACGATGACGGGCACCTTCGCGTCACGGGCCTGTCGAATGACTTCCTTCTGGATGTGCGGCACGTCTTCGAGCGGGACGTCGAGCCCGAGGTCGCCCCGCGCCACCATCACGGCGTCGACCATCGTCAGGATGCCGGGCAGGTTCTTCATGACCTCCTGCCGCTCGAGCTTCGCGACGATCGGCAGATCGGCGCCGAGCTCGTGGAGGTACTTGCGGACTTCGACGATGTCGGCCGCCGACCGCACGAACGACACCGCGATGAAGTCGACGCCCTGCTCGACGCCGAACCGCAGATCGTCCTTGTCCTTCTGGGTCAGGCACGACAGCGGCAGCGGCACGTGCGGCAGCGACACGCCCTTGTGGTCGGACAGGCGGCCGCCGGCCACGACGCGGCAGCGCACCTCGTCGCCGTCCACGGCTTCGACGCGGAGGTGGATCGTTCCGTCGTCCATCAGGATCTGATCGCCGACCTGCACCTGCGCGATGGCTTCCGGCGGGCTGATCGACGCGCGCTCGACGCTGCCCGCGACCGGACGGGCGCTGATCGTGAAGATCGCGCCGGTTTCCAGATCGACGCGGCCGCCGCCGGACGGCCCGAACGTCCCGAGTCGGATCTTCGGGCCCTGCAGGTCCTGGAGGATCGTGATGGTCCGGCCCCACTTCGCTTCGCCCTCGCGGAGCCGGCGGATCACCTCGGAATGCTCGGCATGCGTCCCGTGCGAGAAGTTCAGGCGCGCGACGTCCATGCCGGCCTGCACGAGGCGATCGAGCGCCCCGGCGCTCGAGCTGACGGGCCCGATGGTGCAGACGATCTTGGTGCGGCGCATGACGGGGCTCACGCGGGCACGAGGATGCTGCGGAGAAACTGCCCGGTGTACGAGGCATCCACGCGGACCAGGTCTTCCGGCGTCCCCGTCGCGACCACGCGTCCGCCGGCGTCGCCGCCTTCGGGTCCGAGGTCGATGATCCAGTCGGCCGTTTTGATGACGTCGAGGTTGTGCTCGATGATGACCACGGTATTGCCCTGATCGACGAGACGGTTCAGCACGTCGAGCAACCGCTTGATGTCGTCGAAGTGCAGGCCGGTCGTCGGCTCGTCCAGGATGTAGAAGGTTCGCCCGGTGGCGCGGCGCGAGAGCTCCGTCGCGAGCTTCACCCGCTGCGCCTCGCCGCCGGACAGCGTCGTGGCGGACTGACCGAGACGGATGTAGTCGAGCCCGACGTCGTCCAGGGTCTGGAGCTTCGTCTTGATCACCGGCACGGCGTCGAAGAAGCCGAGCGCGTCGCGCACCGTCATGTCGAGGACGCCCGCGATGTTCTCGCCCTTGTAGCGGACGTCGAGCGTCTCGCGGTTGTAGCGCTTCGCCCGGCAGACGTCGCACGTGACGTAGACGTCCGGCAGGAAGTGCATCTCGATCTTCACGAGGCCGTCGCCCTGGCAGGCCTCGCAGCGCCCGCCCTTCACGTTGAACGAGAAGCGTCCCGGCTGATACCCGCGCATGCGCGCTTCCGGCGTGCGCGCGAAGAGCGTCCGGATGAACGTGAACACGCCGGTGTACGTCGCGGGATTCGAGCGCGGCGTGCGGCCGATCGGCGACTGGTCGATGTCGACGACCTTGTCGATGTGCTGCGCGCCTTCGATCCGCGTGTGCGCGCCCGGCCGGTCCTGCGCGCGATGGAGCATCTGCGCGAGCGCCCGATACAGGATGTCGTTGACCAGCGTCGACTTGCCCGATCCCGACACGCCCGTGATGCAGGTGAACGTGCCGAGCGGAATCGTCACCGACGTGCCCTTGAGATTGTGCTCACGCGGCTCGTGGATCGTGATCGCCTGGCCCGTGCCCTTGCGCCGCGCGGGGGGCACGTCGATCGCCAGCGCGCCCGACAGGTAGCGTCCCGTCAGCGACGCCGGATTGGCCATGACCTCGTCCGGCGTGCCGAGCGCGATGACGCGTCCGCCGAGCTCACCGGCGCCGGGCCCGAGATCGACGACGAAATCCGCGCTGCGGATCGTTTCCTCGTCGTGCTCGACGACGAGCACGGTGTTGCCGAGATCGCGCAGCCGCTTGAGCGTGTCGAGCAGCCGGCGGTTGTCGCGCTGGTGCAATCCGATCGACGGCTCGTCCAGGATGTACAGCACGCCGACGAGGCCCGAGCCGATCTGCGTGGCGAGCCGGATCCGCTGCCCTTCACCGCCGGAAAGCGTGCCGGCCGGCCGACCGAGCGTGAGGTACTCGAGCCCCACGTTTCTCAGGAATCCGAGGCGCTCGCGGATCTCCTTCAGCACGCGGCGCGCGATCGTCGCTTCCCGCTCCGTGAGCGAGAGCGTCTCGAAGAACGCCGCGCCCTCGGAGACGCTCAGCCGCACGACGTCGCCGATCGAGCGGCCGCCGACCTTGATGGCGAGCGACTCGCGGCGCAGCCGCGCGCCGCCGCAGACCGGGCACGGGCGCTCGGCCATGAAGACCTCGATCTGCTGGCGCGTCTCCTCCGACGTCGTCTCGCGGTAGCGCCGCTCGAGAATCTTCACCACGCCTTCGAAACCTGTGTCGTGCCGAAGGGGGCTACGCCCCCCTCGGGCTCCCCCGGCGTCGTCGTCGCCGTTCAGGATGACGTCGCGCACATTCTTCTTGAGCTGCGACCACGGGGTGTCGACCGAGAACTTGTAGCGCCGGGCGAGCGCGTCGAACGTCTGCTTCACGTACGGGTTCTCGCGTCCGGCCCACGCGGCGATCGCGCCCTGCTTCAGCGACCGCGCCGGGTTCGGCACGAGCCGCCCGGGATCGATCTCCTCGCGCGTGCCGATGCCGCCGCACTCCGGACAGGCGCCGTACGGACTGTTGAACGAGAACATGCGCGGCGAGACCTCGGGAAACGAGATCCCGCACTTCGCGCAGGCGAGTCGCTCGGAGAAGATCATCGGGGCGAACGCGGCACCTTCCGCCGGCTCCACCTGCGCCACGCCGTCGGCCAGGCGCAGCGCGGTCTCGAGCGAGTCGGCGAGCCGCGAGCCGAGCGTGTCGCGGACGACGAGACGGTCCACGACGACCTCGATCGTGTGTTTCTTCTGCTTCGAGAGCTCGATGTCCTCGGTGAGCTCCCGCACCGTGCCGTTCACGCGCACGCGCGAGTAGCCCTGGCGCGCGAGGTCGAAGAAGAGCTTCTTGTACTCGCCCTTGCGGCCGCGCACGACCGGAGCGAGCACGAGCAGCCTGCTGCCGGCCGGGAGGGCGAGGACGCGGTCCACCATCTGCTGGACGGTCTGCGCGGTGATCGTCCGGCCGCACTCCGGGCAGTGCGGCACGCCGACGCGTGCGAAGAGCACGCGCAGGTAGTCGTAGATCTCGGTGACCGTCCCGACCGTCGACCGCGGATTCTTCGAGGTCGTCTTCTGCTCGATCGAGATCGCGGGCGACAGCCCCTCGATCGAATCGACCTCGGGCTTTTCCATCTGCTCGAGGAACTGCCGGGCATACGCCGACAGCGACTCGACGTACCGCCGCTGCCCTTCCGCGTAGATCGTGTCGAACGCGAGGGACGACTTGCCCGAGCCGCTGAGCCCGGTAATCACCACCAGCTGGTCGCGGGGGATCTCGAGGTCGACGTTCTTGAGGTTGTGCTCGCGGGCGCCCCGAATGACGATCCGGTCACTCGCCATAGACGACCCATTGTGTCAGCGTCCGCGGGGACCGGCAACCGCACGCCGGAACGTCAGTCGTGGTCGTCAGTTGCGACGACTTGGCGTCAGACGCTCCAGAACATCACCGTCGCGCGCTTGCGGTAGGGCGCGAGCCAGCCGCGACCGTCGCGGACGAGGCGCCGCGCCAGGAACTCGTGCAGGAACGTCCGCGCGCCGGCGTCCTCCAGACCCATCCACGTCATCCAGAACTCGCAGGCCTCGTCGAGGGTCTCGAACGGCTGGTCGGAGCGGTACTCGATCGTGGTCGCGGTGACCTCGATGCCGAGGTCGCGCAGCGCGCCGCGCGTCTCCTCGGCGCGCGCGCTCGACTGCCACGGCCGGCCGAGCAGCCGGGGATAGAGCTCCGGGTAGAAGAACTTGTCGTCGCCGCCCGGCGCGTCGCGCACGACGAGCACGCCACGCCGGGCGACGCGGCCCACCTCGGCGAGGAACGTGGCGCCGCGACCGAGCAGCGGGCCGACGTGCGCGCAGACCACCAGATCGTGCGGCTCGACGGCGCCGGCGTCCCATCGCGCTCGGACGACCGTCACGTTCGCGAGGCCGTCGCGCCGGACCGCCTGCGCGAGCGCGTCGGCCATCGGCGGCGACGGCTCGAGCGCCGTCACGCGCTCGAGGCGATGCGCGAGGGGGAGCGCGAGCGCACCGAAGCCGGCCCCGACGTCGAGCGCCGACCGGCAGTCCTTCACCAGGTCGGCGGCCGCGCCCAGCACGCGTTCGGCGTAGTCGCTCCGCGCGTTCGCGCGCTCGTACCAGCCGACCGTCCGCGCGGTCCACGCTTCGCCGCGCAGCGGTGCCGGGCTCGGGACGGCGATCCGCCCGATGGGCTTCACGGGCGCTCCTTCAATCCGGTGACGTGCGGCCGGCGAACCCCAGCCGCCGCGCGTACTCGGGTGGCGCAGCGTTGCGGCGCTTGTAGATGTGGACGATGCACGAGCCGTGGCGATAGACCGGGCGCTCGACGACCGCCTGCGGGTGGCCGAACCACTCGAGTGGCTTGATGCCCTTCCACACCGCGCATTGAGTGCAGTAGACGGGCAGCCGGCGCTCGCCGAGCGTCAGCGGGCCGGGCCCGGTTGCGAACGGGAGCGCCGCAGGCCCCGCGTAGGCGCCGCTCAGCAGCAGCCGGCCACCGCTCCCGCAGGGCGACTGCTCGATGGTGAATTTCTCGGCGTCCTCCCGGACCTCGACGCGCCCCATGTGCTGCTTGGCGAGACACACGGTGGCGCGCACGAACTCGGGCACCGTCATGCGCTCCCAGCGCTCGAAGACGGCGCGCTGAGCCTCGGCGGTCGCGCGGTGAAAGTCGAGGAGCGTCTCCGGTCCGAACCGGACGAGCACCCAGCCGAACGTCTCGGCCAGGAAGCGGACCAGCCGGTCGTGGAGCGGCACGTAGTGGCCGTACTCCTTGGCGGTGATGAGCTGTCGGATCCGTGCCGGGTGCTCCGTGTCGATCGCGAGCACGATCTCGGCCTGGGCCTCGCCGAGCCGCTCGACGGCGTCGCGCGCCTCGATGCCCGACCGGTCGTACAGCGTCGCCAGGTCGACGTGGAATCGGTGGACCAGCGCGGCCGCATCGGCGCGCGCCGCCGCCCGCGGCGCGCGGCTTCGTGCCACCGCTTCGCCGAGCAGCCGGAACACCACGCGGACCGTCGCGCCCAGCGTGCGATACATGAGCGCGTATTCCTTCTCGAGGCTCGGCGTCTCCCCGTCGCCCTCGACCACCAGGCGGCGCGCCGTCGCGAGATCGCCGCGGCCGAGCGCGGCTCGAACCCGGTCGCTGAGCCGCCGGCCCCACTCGTGCGTCGTCATCGCCATGGTCACGCGGTCGCGCGGCTTCATGGCGCGGAGACCGCTGGGGCCGGCACGGTCCAGGTCCGGACCGCGCGCGCGATCCAGATGAGCGTGCCGGCGACGGCCGCCGTCACGGCCGCCACGACGAGCGCGATCCCGTAGCCGCCCGTCGCGTCGAAGAGCCGGCCGGCGAGCCACGCACCGAGCGCGCTGCCGAGCGCGCTCCCGATCTGCGCGGCGCCGAAGATCGCGCCGAAGGTGATCGCGAGCGTGACGCACGTGACGGCGAGCGAGAGATACGCGCCGCGTTGCGCCGGCCCGGCGGCGCGCGGACGGTCGACGGCGGGGCTTGCCGGCACGAAGAGGCCGGCCCCGAGCGGTCCCGTGCGTTGCGAAGAGACCGTGTCCACCACCGTTGTCGAATCGTTGGCCCCCGCCGGCCGGAACACAATGAGGCGTTTGGGTCAGTTGGCCTGCGAACGTCGGTGGAGACGCGAGTGACGTGGGTCGCCGGCTACGGCGCGGTCACGATCGGATCCGAGGCGCGCCGTCCGAACGTCACGGACCGTCGTCGCGCGCGCGCGACCGCGCGAGCGCCATCGTCGTCGCCCACGCCGCCGGCGCCGCCAGGAGCGCGGGATGCTCGGCCAGCAGCCCGGCCCCGATCCGATCGGCCGCGAGGGCGAGGATCGCAAAGAGGCCGGCGCCGACGAGCGCGCCGGTGAGCACGGGGCGAGGCGCGCCCGGCGCGAGCGCCGGCGCGGCCCACGTCGTGGCGAGCAGGCCCAGTCCGAGCGCCAGCAGCCGCTCGGGCTCCAGGCGCCAGAGCGTCGCCGCCGCGGCGATCACGACGAAGCCGCCGCACGCCGCGACAGCACCCGCCCGCGCACGCTCGGAGACCGCCGCGGCAACCGTCTCGACGCGCGTGGTCGTGGCCGCGACCGCCGCCGCGTACAGCGCGAGCATGGCGACACCGACCACGGCAACCGCCGCGCCGCCCGCCGCCACGCCGAAGACCGAGCCGGGCAATTCGGCGAGCGGCGTGGCGATCGTTGCTCCGAGCGCGAGCTCCGGAGCGGCGTACATCGCGTACACGCCCCACGTCGCGGCGCCGAGCGCGAGCACGACGGCGACGGCCACCGCGCCCGCCGCGCCGCCGAGCGTGACGGCGGCGGCCGGCGGTACGAGCGCGAGTGCCGCGCCGGCGAACGTCACGGTCGTACCGACTGAGCGCGAGACCGACTCCACGGTACGGCGCTCCCGCGCGTCACCCCACTCGACGCCGGTCACGACCGTTCCAGGGACGCGCTTGCCGCGCTCGAACTTCACCTGCGCGCCGGCGTCGACGGCGAGGCGGTCGCCCGGGCGGAGCACGAGCGAATCGCCGACGACGACGCGACGCTCACGCGTGATGCTGCGCACACCGTCCGTCTCGGTGACGTGCCACTGCGCCGCGCTGACCGCCGTCACGCGATGCGGCTCGTCGAACGCGAGCGTCGCGCCGGGCGACATCGCCCGTCCATCGGTGACCCAGCGACTGCGCTCCCCGAACACGAGCGCGCCACGCGTCGCGACGTGCGTCCATGCGCTCCACGGGGGTGTCCAGGTGACGAGCGCGATCGCGACCAGCGCCGCGACGATGGTGATGCAGCCGAGCACGCCGGCCGTGACCCAGGTCGACGCCTGCCGCACGAGGAGCGGTACCGCGCCGCAGAGGAGCACGAGCAGCGCGGCGACCCACCGCGGCACGCCATCGAGCTGCACCACGTCGGCGACGGCGGCAGCGTGCGCGGCGAGCAGCACCGCGAGGCCGGGCAGCGCGAGCGTGAGATGGGCGGCCGTCGCGGGCCGCGTGTCGCGGACGCGAACGAGCGCGACGAGCGGAACGAGGGCCGCGAGGACGACGGCGAGCGGCGCGAGCGGATCGCCACGAAACACCCGGAAGGAGAGCCCGACCACGATCGCCGGCCCCATCCACCCGAGAATTCCGCGCAGCATGGTCACTCGCGATGAAGAACCAGCGCGGCGACCGCGACGAGCGCCGCGACGACGGGCGTGGCGGCGGCGTACCACCACGTGAGGCTGAGTGGACCGAGACGCATCGTCGCGAGGTCGAGCGGGGCGAGCGGCAGGACGACGGCGCCGGCGACGAGTCCAACCAGCGTCAGCGTCGCGGCGCGCCGTCGAGCGTCGATCACGTCGCGCGAAGTATAACAGCCGGTGCCGGTCCGGCCGCAGCGCGCGATGGTATCGTAACGAGGGCGCGAATCCCCCGGGCGCGGAAGCGCATCTTCCCAGTCGAAAGGATCATGATGACGGATCGGATCGAGCGCGTGACCGTCGTGACCGCCCACCCCGACGACTCCGAGTTCGGCGCCGGCGGCACGATCGCCAAGCTCGCGAAGCAGGGCTGCGAGATCACGTACGTGATCGCGACGAACGGCAACAAGGGCTCCGGCGACCGGACGATGACCCCGGAGCGCCTCGCGAAGATTCGCGAAGAGGAGCAGCGCAACGCGGCGCGCGTGCTCGGCGTCGAGCGCGTCGTGTTTCTCGGGTACGACGACGGCGAGGTCGAGGACACGCGGGTCTTCCGCCTGGGCGTGACGCGCGAGCTCCGCCGCTGGCGCCCCGATCTCGTCATCACGATGAACCCGCATCGCACGTACAACCTCTACGCGTCGCACCGCGACCACCGCATCACGGCGGGCGTCGTCCTCGACTGCGTGTACCCCCTCGCGCGCGACCACCTGTCGTTTCCCGAGCTCCGGCCCGAGTTCGAGCCCCACAAGGTCCGCGAGATCCACCTGATGCAGTGGGAGAACCCGCACCTCGTGGTCGACATCTCCGACACGATGGATCTGAAGCTGAAGGCGCTCGCGTGCCACGCGAGCCAGATCAAGGACATGCCCGGTGTCGAGACGCGGATCCGCGAGCGCGCCGTCGAGATCGGCAAGCCGAAGGGTTACGCCTACGCGGAGTCGTTCGACCGCATCGTGATGCCGCGCTGAGCACGCCGCTGCCCGCGAACGCCGCGCGCGTGCAGGCCGAGCTGGCCGCGCGCGGCTTCAGTCACGACATCGTGGTGTTCGACCGTCCGACGCGGACGGCGGCCGAAGCCGCCGTCGCCGTCGGCTGCACCGTCGCGCAGATCGCGAAGTCGCTCGTCTTCCGTCGCGCGGATACCGGCGAGCCGCTGCTGGTCATCGCGTCCGGCGCCGGCCGCGTGGACGAAACGCTCGTCGCGGCGGCGATCGGCGCATCCATTGACAAGGCCGACGCCGACTACGTCCGCGAGGTGACCGGATTCGCGATCGGCGGCATCCCGCCCGTCGGCCATCGACGACCGATCGAGACGCTGATCGACGCCGATCTCATGGTGCACGTGGAGATCTGGGCGGCCGCCGGCCATCCGAACACGGTCTTCCCGCTGATGCCGGACGAGCTCCTGCGGATGACCGGCGGACGCGTCGTCTCCGTGCGCTAGCATCGAGGCCAGGTCATGGTGATCGGGGTCCCGAAGGAGACGTTTCCCGGCGAGCGGCGCGTGGCCCTCGTGCCCGCGGTGCTCCCGACCCTCGCCCGCGCCGGCTGCGACGTGATCGTGGAGCGCGGCGCCGGGGCGGCGGCCGGGTTCGCCGACGCAGCGTTCGTCGAGCGCGGCGGCGTGGTCCTCCCCGCGCGCGCCGAGGTGTTCGGGCGCGCCGACACGATCGTCCAGGTGCTCGGCCACGGGGCGAACGATCGTACCGGCGCGGATGATCTGCCCCTGCTCCGGCCGGGACAGGCGCTGATCGGCTTCCTCCGCCCGCTCGGATCGCCCGACACCGTGCGCCAGCTCGCGGCGGCAGGCGTCACCGCCTTCGCGGTCGAGCTCATGCCGCGCATCACCCGCGCCCAGTCGATGGACGCGCTCTCGGCGATGTCGACGGTCGCCGGCTACAAGGCCGTCGTCCTCGCGGCCTCGCTGCTGCCGCGGATGTTTCCGATGCTGATGACCGCCGCGGGCACCGTCACGCCCGCCCGCGTGCTCGTCATCGGCGCGGGAGTCGCGGGTCTGCAGGCCATCGCCGCCGCGCGGCGCCTCGGCGCCGTCGTCTGGGGCTACGACGTGCGACCGGCGGTCAAAACCGAGGTCGAGAGCGTGGGCGGCCGGTTCGTCGAGCTCGGGCTCGAGGACGCGACCGCGCAGGACGAGCGGGGCTACGCCCGCGCACAGGACGACGCGTTCTACCGCCGGCAGCGCGAGCTGCTCGGCCAGCAGGTGGCCGAGAGCGACGTCGTCATCACCACCGCGGCGGTGCCGGGACGCCGGGCGCCCGTGCTGGTGACGGCCGAGATGGTGGCGCGGATGGCGCCGGGCTCCGTCATCGTCGACCTGCCGGCCGAGCGCGGCGGCAACTGCGAGCTGACGCGCGCGGGCGAGACGGTCGTGGCCTCCGGCGTGACGATCGTGGGCGCCATCAACCTCGCGGCCTCGGTGCCGTACCACGCGAGCCAGATGTACGCGCGCACCGTGGCCGCGTTCCTCGGGCACCTGGTGCGCGACGGCCGCCTCGTCGTCGACCCGGCGGACGCGATCACGCGCGAGACGCTGGTCGTGCGGGGCGGCGAGGTCGTGAACGCGCGGGTCGCCGAGAGCCTCGGCCTCGCTCGGACGGCGAAGGAGGGGTGATGGAGGAGCTCGTCCTGCTGCTCACGGTCTTCGTGCTCGCGATGTTCGTCGGCTTCGAGGTCATCACGAAGGTGCCGCCGACGCTGCACACGCCGCTGACGTCGGGCTCGAACGCCATCTCCGGCATCACCGTGGTCGGTGCGATCCTCTCGGCCGGTCTCCAGATCACCACGCTCACGACGACGCTCGGCCTGCTCGCGATCACCCTCGCCGCGATCAACGTGGTCGGCGGCTTCCTCGTCACGCACCGGATGCTGCGCATGTTCAAGCGGAAGTAGCCGCCGTGCGCCTGGCGCTCGTCAACCTCGCCTATCTCGTCGCGTCGGTCCTGTTCATCCTCACCTTCAAGGGCCTCGCGCACCCGCGCACCGCCGTGCGCGCGAACGTGATGGGCGCGGTCGGCATGGCTCTCGCGATCGTCGCGACGTTCGCGCTGCTCCGGCGCACGGACGCCGGAGGCTACGTCTCGATTCTCCTGGCGCTCGGCGTCGGCGGCGCCGCCGGGGCGGTGATGGCGCTCCGCGTGCGGATGACCGCGATGCCGCAGATGGTCGCGCTCCTGAACGGCTTCGGCGGCGCGGCCTCGGCTCTCGTCGCCGGCGCGGCGCTCGGCGAGGCGCTGGCGCTCGGAGAGCGACCGGCCGCGCAGTTCTCGGTCGCGACCGTCGCCTCCGGCCTGATCGGCGCGGTCACGTTCTGGGGCAGCCTCGTCGCGTTCCTGAAGCTCGAGGAGCGCATCTCCGGCTTGCCCGTCCTCTTCGCCGGCCGGCACGTCGTGAACGCGACCCTCGTCGCCGGCGCGCTCGCTGCCGGCGCCGGCCTGGTGGCCGATCCCGCGCGCGCGTGGCTCTACCTGCCCGTGGTGCTGTTCGGAAGCGTCCTCGGCGTCACGCTCGTGCTGCCCATCGGCGGCGCCGACATGCCCGTCGTCATCACCCTGCTCAACTCGTATTCCGGGCTCGCCGCCTGCGCGGCCGGGTTCGTGCTCGACAACACCATGCTCGTCGTCGCGGGCTCGCTCGTCGGCGCCTCCGGAATGATCCTCACCGGGATCATGTGCCGCGCCATGAACCGCTCGCTGCCGAACGTGTTGTTCGGCGGGGTCGGCGCCCAGGTGCAGAAGGGGGCTGCCGTCGACGCCGTGTACGCGCGCGTCAAGGCGGCGGCGGCCGAGGAGATCGGGATGCTGCTCGAGTCGGCACGCCGCGTCGTCATCGTGCCGGGCTACGGGATGGCGGTGGCGCAGGCCCAGCACGCGGTGCGCGACCTGGCGCAGCTGCTCGAGGCGCGCGGCACGGAGGTGCTCTTCGGCATCCATCCGGTCGCCGGCCGGATGCCGGGCCACATGAACGTCCTCCTCGCCGAGGCCGACATCCCGTACGAGAAGGTGCGGGAGATGACGGACATCAACCCGACGTTCGCCGAGACGGACGTGGCCATCGTCATCGGCGCCAACGACGTGGTCAATCCGCTCGCGCGCACCGACCCCGCGAGCCCGATCGCCGGCATGCCGATCCTGGACGTCGACCGGGCGCGCACCGTCGTCGTGCTCAAGCGAAGCCTCTCGCCCGGGTTCGCCGGCATCCCCAACCCGCTCTTCGCCGCGGACAACACGCTCATGTATTTCGCCGACGCCAAGGACGGCGTGCTCGGCCTGATCGACGCGGTGAAGCAGGCGGGGTAGCACCGGGACGGTCGACGTGCGGCCACCATCTGGCCTCTGCGGTCATCCTCCGGAGGCAGCTCGACGACGACCGTGTCGCCGCCGGGAAACACGGCCGCGCGCGCCGGGCAGTAGAATCGATCCGTCATGCTCGACCGGGCAACGATCCTCGGCGCGCTGCGGCGGTTGGCCGAGCTCCTCCGGGAGCGGGGTACACAAGGCGAGCTGTGCCTGCTCGGCGGTACGGTCATGGTTCTCGCGTTCAGCGCGCGACCGAGCACGAAGGACGTCGACGCGATCTTCGAGCCGGCCTCGCTCGTGCGCGAACTGGCCCGACGGGTGGCGGCCGAGCAGCACCTTCCCGAGGACTGGCTGAACGACGGCGCCAAGGGCTTCCTTTCGGCGCACCACGAGACGACCGCCGCGGATCTCCCGCAGTTCGACGGTCTTCGCGTCACCGCGCCGACCACCGAGTACTTGCTGGCGATGAAATGAGTTCGGCGGCGGGTCGCTGCGGCGACTCAGCCAGGAAGCACGGAGAAGCCCTCCTGCGAGAAGTGAACGTCCAGGGCCACCGCGCGCTCGATCTTCTCGCGGCGCATCACGACGAAGCTCGTGCAGTCGGTGAAACTGTAGGACTTGTCCGGTCGCTGCTCGAAGAGACCCCACGCCGTCTTCTCGTCAGCCGGAGCCACATGCACCAGTTCCACGAGCCCCGGGTCGAGCAGGGTTCTTCCGACCGTCACCGCTCGTCGGTGACCGAGTCGCGCCTGCGTCAGCGTCACGCTCTCGTCGAAGACGTAGCTCGAGGTGACGAGACGTCCGGGGGGATCGTCCAGGATCGCCCGAATGCGGCGATGCTCCGGGTCTCCCGCGTTGACATAGGCGAACCAGGCGCTCGTATCGACGAACAGGCGAACCCGGCTCACGCGGAGGCCGGAGGTCCGTAGAGCCAGCGATCGTGATCGCGCCCGGAGGCTTTCCGATCCCGACCGATGCCGGCAATGGTCCGAAGCCCGCGGGTCCCTCGCGAACGCGGCCGGAGCTGGTTGGTCAGGATGCGCCGGATCATGTCGGACATGCTGATGCCTTCGCGGGCGGCCAGGGCCCTGAGCGCGCCGTACTGCCAGGGCTCGAGCAGGACCTGAGTGCGGTGGTAGGTAGCCATGCCGCCATTACATCATGATGTATCGCGGCCGGCGACGACCGATCAGCGCTCGTGACGTTCGGGCTTCAGCGCATGGAGCGCATCGACGCCGATATTACCGCGCCCTGATTTCGTCATATACTGGCGCGGGAGGGCGCCGTGCCGAAGCGACGCACGAGCATTCTCATCGATGAAGCGCTGCTGAGGCGAGCCCGCCGGGTCTTCCGCGTCTCGACGAACACCGAGGCGATCACGCGCGCGCTCGAACATGCCGTCGCCAACCACGAGGTCGAAGCGACGCTTCGCGAGTTGATCAGCAAGGGTCGCGGTCGGTTCGTCGACGTCTACCGCTGACGTGCCGCTCGTCCTCGACACCAACGGGTACCTCTTCGCGATGCGCTCGAGCGCGGGCGCCTCGTTCTTCGAACGGCGCTTCCTGCCTCTGATCTTCCGGACCTATCTCGCCGGTGTCGTCGCCGAGGAACTCTACGCAGGTGCCCTCGATGCCGCCGCCGTTCACCTGGTCGATCGCCAGGTCGGGTCCCCGCAACGCGTCGGACGGATCGTGACGCCGACGTTCGACGACTGGCAGGAAGCGGGCAAGCTCGTCGCCCGCATCACCAGGCGCGAGCCCGGACGCAAGGCGAAGATGCAGGAAACCGTCAACGACGTCCTGCTCGCGCTGAGCGCCCGACGCATCGGAGCGGATCTGTACACCTTCAACCGCGGCGATTTCGAGTTGATCCGGCGATATACGCCGTTCTCGCTGGTCGTCCTCCGGGACGACCGGGCCTGATCGCCGGCAGCCCATCTGGCGCGGCCTCCGTGCTCGCGGCGTCCTTTCCGACGCTCGCCACGGCCGCGGCGGCGACACGCAAGTCGATCCGACGTGGGGGCAGAGGGGCGCGCCGTGACGTATGGAGGAGGTCGCGCGTCCGGCGCGCCGGAGCCGCCGCTACGCGACCAGACGCTCGCCCGTCGGCGGCGCGCCCGGCATCGGGATCGCGACGGCGCGCGTGAACGCGCCCTCGAGATACGTCGGCTCGATTCCCGTCGCCCAGTACACGAGCGCGTCGAAGCTCGGCTGCGTCGTCTCGCGGCCGGTCGCGCGCGCCTCGCCGTGCACGTCCTCGAACTCGAGCCACCCGATCCAGCGGTCGTCGTCGCGGCGCCCACCGAGCGCATAGACCGCCCAGCGCCGTCCTTCGCCGAGGAACGCGGCGTGGAAGCGATGGATCTGGATCACACTGATCGACATGCGGACTCGAGGCGTGCAAAGCGCGCGCCCGCGAGCGCGCCCGCGAGCGAGGTAAGATACCCCGATGGCCCGCCGCTCTACCGCCCTCGTCCTCGCCCTCGCGTTCGTCGTTTCGACCACCGCTGTCGCCCAGGATCGCGCCCGGCTCGTTCTGCCGGCGGCCGAAAGCCTCGGAAGCGCGGTGTCGGTGCTGGCGGATCCCGTCACGATGGCCGGACGTGGAACCGGCACGCCAGGCGGCGAGCGCGCCGCGCAGGAGATCGCGCGTCAACTCGAAAGCGCCGGTCTACGCCCCGGTGGCGACGCAGGGACATTCTTTCAATCGTTCGTGGTTGCCAGCGGTATCCGCCTTGCACCGACGAGCAGGTTCGATCTGCTCGGGCCTGGCGGTCGTCGCCTCGATCTCGATCGCGAGTGGCGGCCCCACGGCGGCTCACGACACGGTGAAACGACGGGGGATGTAGTGTTCGTCGGGTACGGTCTTTCGACGTCGGACGGACGATGGGACGACTATCGCGTCGTCGACGTGCGCGGCCGCATCGCGCTTGCGCTCGATGGCGTGCCCGCGAACGTCGCGGCCACGCGTCTCGACAAGTTGATCGCCGCGCGGCGCGCCGGCGCGAAGGCTCTGCTGATCGCGGGCGGCGAGCTCGCGGAGCTCGAGGCGACGAGCTCGAACGTCGATCTCGTGTCAGCCGGCGTGACGCGTGACGCCGCCGACGCGCTGCTCGCCCCGAGCGGCCAGACGGTCGGTGCGCTCCAGGCGGCCATCGCGACGCGCCGCGCGCCGGCGTCGTTCGTCGTCCCCGACCGGCGCGCGCGGATCGACGTCGCGCTCGAGCGCGAGGATCGCCGCGCGGTCAACGTGATCGGCATTCTGCCGGGAACGGACCCCGCGCTCGCCCGGGAAGCCGTCCTCATCGGCGCACACCACGACCACGTCGGCGTCGTGAACGGCCAGGTGCATCCCGGCGCGGACGACAACGCCTCCGGCACGGCGATCGTGCTCGGCCTGGCGCGCGCGTTCGCCACCGCGGGCGGCGCGCCGCGCACGCTCGTGTTCGCGCTGTTCGGCGCCGAGGAGATCGGGCTCGTCGGGTCGCGGCACTACGTGAACGCGCCGGCGATGCCACCGGGCCGCACCGTCGCCATGATCAATCTCGACATGGTCGGACGGCTCGGCAGCGCAGCCCTTCAGATCGGCGGCGTCGACAGCGGGAGCGGGCTCGCCCGTCTCGTGAACGACGCGGCCCGCGCCGCCGGCGTCGCCGTGAAGACGCGCGGCGCGCCGTTCGCGCCGTCGGACCACCTGCGGTTCTATCGCGCGGGCACGCCCGTGCTGTTCTTCCACACCGGACGCCACGACGACTATCACAAGCCGACGGATACCGCCGACCGCATCGACGCCGCCGGTCTGGCCCGCGTCGCCGCCGTGGCCGCGGGCGTCGTCGAGCGTCTCGCCGCCGGAGGCCCCGTCACCTACGTGAAGCTGCAGGCCCCGCGCGCCGAGCGCCGCGAGCGGCGCGACCGCGCCGGCGGCGCGTTTCTCGGCGTGGTCGGCGACGCGACCGGCGGCGACGGCGCTCGCCTGTCGGAAGTCATGCCCGGCAGCGCGGCGGAACGCGCCGGCATGCGCGACGGTGACGTGATCGTGCGGATCGCCGGCGAGCCGGTGCAGGGCTTCGAAGACCTGCGCCGCGTGATCGGCGGCAAGAAGCCCGGCGACACCGTCGAGCTCGTGTACCTGAGAAACGGAGAGGACCGGACCGCCTCGACCGCGCTCGACGCGCGCCCGTGAAGGAGTAGAGCGATGAGCCACCGTGATCCGCGCGAGGCGACCACGCTGACGGAGATGATGCGTCTTCGCGCGGAAGCCTCGGCCGACCTGCCGTACTTCCACCTGTACGGCGAAACCGTGACGTACGGGCGGCTCTGGGAACAGAGCGGCCGGTACGCGGCGGGGCTCGTGCGGGCGGGCGTCCGGGCCGGCGAGAAGGTCTGCCTCATCTATCCGACGTGCGCCGAGTTCTTCTACACGTTCTTCGGCGCGCTCCGCCTCGGCGCGATTCCCGTGCCGCTCTATCCGACGCTCGGTGTCGACGCGACGGCGCGGATCCTCCAGAACTCCGACGCCGTCGCCGTCGCGACGATCGGCTGGTTCCGCCGCGGCGTCGACGAGAGCGTCGCGCTCGCGCCGGACGTGCGGCAGGTGGTCGAGCCGAACGACCTCGACATCGACGCCAAGGCGCCGCCGCTCGCGACGCCGACGGAGCGGGACGTCGCGTTTCTGCAGTACACGTCCGGCAGCACCGGCACGCCGCGCGGCGTGGTGCTGTCCCACGGCAACGTCGTCCGCACCACGCACTTCATGGGCGAAGGCGCCGGGGTGACGAGCGAGGACCGCGTCGTGTCCTGGCTGCCGCTCTATCACGACATGGGGCTGATCGGCTGCTCGTTCACGCCGCCGCTGACGGCGACGCCGATCTGGCTGCTGCCGCCGGATCTCAAGAACCCGCGCCAGTGGCTCGAGCTGATGACGGAGATTCGCGCGACGTTCACGGTGTCGCCGGACTTCGGCTATCGCAACTGCATACGCCACGTGCGCGACACGTCCGACCTCGACATCTCGAGCCTCAAGGCCGCGCTGTCCGGCGCCGAGCCCGTGCGGCCGTCGACGGTCGACTCGTTCGAGAGCCATTTCGGTCTGAAGAACGTCGTGGCGCCGTGCTACGGCCTGGCCGAGGCGACGCTTGCCGTCGCGATCTGGCCGCGCGGCGCGTCGCGACGGCTCGATTCGAGCGGGCGCTTCTTCTCCGTCGGGAAGCCGTGCCGTGGCGTCACCGTGCGCATCATGGCGCCGCTCGACGACGCCGAGTCCGGGCTCACGCCCGAGATGCCCGTCGGCGTCGAGGGCGAGATCTGCGTGCAGAGCCCCGGCGTGATGCAGGGCTACCACAACAATCCGGACGCCACGGCGCGCGTGCTGATGCCGGGCGGCTGGCTTCGCACCGGTGACCTCGGGTTCGTCGATGCCGAGGGCTATCTCTTCGTCACCGGCCGGCTCAAGGACCTGATGGTGCTCGGCGGCGAGAACGTCGTGCCGAGCGACATCGAGGAGGTCGTCGATCACGTGGCCGGCGTGCGGTATTCCACCGCCGTCGGCATCGACAGCGAGCGCACCGGCACCCAGCGGCTCTTCATCGTCGTCGAGGTGCGCGACGAGAGCGTCGACGAAGCGACGCAGCAGCGGATCCTGCGAACGATCGTGACGCGCGTGCACGACGCGCGCGGCCATCGGCCGTCACGCGTGCTGCTCGTGCGCGCCAACACCATCCCGAAGACGTCGTCCGGCAAGATCCAGCGCTCGCGCGTCAAGGAGATGGTGACGAGCGGCGCCATCACCGACCGGCTGATCCACACGCACTGATCGCCATGGAGATCGGCGCCCACCTGCCGATATTCGGTCCGGCGACCACGCGGCACGTCGTCGTCGGATTCGCGCGCCGCCTCGAGGCGCTCGGGTTCGATTCGCTCTGGGTCAGCGACCACGTGGTCGTCCCGTTCACGATCCGGTCCCGCTATCCGTACAGCACGACCGGTGATTTCCCGCTGCCGCCGACCGAGAACTTCCTCGAGCCGCTGACGACGCTCGCCGTGGTCGCCGGTGCAACGGAACGGCTGAAGCTCGGCACGACCGTGCTCGTGCTGCCGCACCGGCATCCCGTCCTGCTCGCGAAGATGCTCGCGACGCTCGATCAGCTCGCGCCCGGTCGCGTGATCCTCGGCGCCGGCGTCGGCTGGATGAAGGAGGAGATCGAGCTGTTCGGGGTGCCGCACGAGCGCCGCGGCGCATGGAGCGACGAGGCGCTGCGGATCATCCGCGCGTGCTGGGCCCCCGGCGAGCGCGTGTCGTTTCACGGCGAGTTCTTCCAGTTCGACGAGCTCGGCGTGTTCCCGAAGCCGGCCGCGGGCGCGATCCCGATCTGGATCGGCGGTCACACGCCGGCGGCGCTGCGCCGCGTCGTGCAGCTCGGCGACGGCTGGCATGCGGCCTTCCCCGCTCGCGAGGTCATGGAGCCGGCGCTCGCGCGCTTGCGCGAGGCCTGCCGCGCCGCCGGGCGCGATTTCTCGACGCTGACGATCACCGCCCGCATCGGGCTCGCGTCCCGCCGCCCCGCGGACGAGGTCGTCGCGGAGATCAAGGGCCTCGCCGACCTCGGCGTGAGCCACGTCGTCCTCGAGACGCGCATGCGTGATCTGGACGACATGGTCGCGACCTACGAACGGTTCGCGCGCGACGTGCGCCCGCGGCTCTGACGCGCGGCGACGGCTCTCCGACGGTGCGACGCGCGTTCATCGTCGCCGGATGTGTCGCAGCGCTGGTCGTGGCGGTCGTCGGCTGGGGCTACTGGCATGCCGCGTCGCACGCCGTGCTGGACGTGTCCATCAACGACGTGTCGCTGAGGACTGACCGACAGATCTACGGCCACGTGCGCACCGCCGCCATCACGTTTCGCGATGTCACCGGAACGGTGCTCGCGACCGGAGACATCGACGACGGAGTCACCGCGGCCCGGCACCCCACCCTCGGCGATTGCCGCACCGAAGAGCGGGCCGCGTCGTCGAGTCGTGACGGCATGGCCGCGTGGAATCGCTGCTTCGAGACGAAGTCGCGATGGCTCGCGACATGGGCGAGACGACTTCGCTCCGTAACGGTGCGTTTCGGTGATTGCCGGATCGAGCAGACACCCGTCTCACTGGAAGAATCGAGAGACGCCTGACAAGCAACCTCAAGTGGGCGACCGCACCCGGGAACGTGCCGCTGCCGTCGAGCCTCACCGGGCTTCCGAAGGAATCGGTCGCCAACGTCTCCCAGCTGGTGACGCTGGACAAGACGGACCTCACCGAACGAGCCGGGAAGCTCTCCAGATCCAAGCTCGAGCTGGTGCTTTCGGGAATCGACGTCGTCCTCGGGCGCTGAACGCGACGACGGGGGCCGCGCGGCCCCCGTCGGTTCACCCGGTGTTGCGGAGCGCGGCTAGATCTTCGCGCCGGACTTCGCCCAGTCGTCGAGGAACTTCTTGAGCCCGATGTCGGTCAGCGGGTGCTTCATGAGCTGCTCGAGCACGCTGAACGGCAGCGTCACCACGTGCGCGCCCGCCTTCGCGGCGTCGATCACGTGCAGCGGGTTGCGGATCGACGCGGCGAGCACCTGCGTCTTGAAGCCCTGCACCCGGTAGATCTCGGTGATGTCGCGGATCAGATCCATGCCGATCGCGCCGATGTCGTCGAGCCGCCCGAGGAACGGGCTGATGTAGTACGCGCCGGCCTTCGCCGACAGGAGCGCCTGCGTCGCCGAGAAGCAGAGCGTCTGGTTGACGCGATGGCCCTTGCCCGTGAGGTACTTCACGGCCTTGAGACCGTCCTTCGTCAGCGGGCACTTGATGACGACGTTCGGGCCGATCTGCGCGAGCTCCTCGCCTTCCTTCACCATGCCCTCGAGGTCGGTCGCGACGACCTCGAGGCTCACGTCGCCGGGGACGAGCGCGCAGATCTCCTCCACGAGCGGCCGGAACGGTCGCTTCTCCTTCGCGGCCAGCGACGGGTTCGTGGTGACACCGTCCACGACGCCGAGCGCCAGCCCTTCCTTGATTTCGTTGATGTTCGCCGTATCGAGGAAGATCTTCATCGCTTCGCCCCTCCTTCGCTCGCGCGTTCGAGCCTGATCGCCGTCCCGGACCGCACCCGCTTGAACACGGTCGCGTCGCCGGTGACGCGCCCCACCACGGTGACGCCGCTCGCCGCCCGGATCTCGTCGCCGCGGCTGGCCGGCGTGCGCCCGAAGAAGATGCAGAAGGCCTGCCCCGGCGGCCAGTAGGCGAGGTCGCCCATCGCCACGACCTCCTGCGGCGATTCGGCGTCGGCACCGATGCCGATGTCGAAGTAGATCTCGTCGCCCCACGTCTGCGCGCGGGCGTCGATCGGCAGCGCGTTCCAGATCACGGTCGCCGTGCGGGACTCGCTCAGACGCCCCTCGGCGACGACCTGACCGGCGGTGATGCGCATCACGCGGCCGGCCATCCCGGGAAGCCTAGGCTCCCGCCCGAAAGCGTGTCAAGGCGCGGCGTCGCGCATGCGACGGTAATCGCCGAGCGCGGACGCGACGGCGCGGGCGTTCGGCACCGCGGTGAAGCCCGGGCCGCACACCGACATCGCCGCGGCGCACGCGGCGACGCGCGCGGCCTCCCACGGCTCGTCGGCCAGGTGCAGGCGCGTGAGGAACGCCGCGGCGAAGACGTCGCCCGCGCCCGTCGCGTCGATCTCCTCGACGGGCAGCGGCGCGATCTCGTACCGGTCGCCGCTCACGTAGAGCAGCGCGCCCTTCGCGCCGGCCGTGAGGACCGCGAGCGGCAGCCGCTCGAGCCATTCCGTCACCTCGTCCTCGAGCCCCTGCACGTCGTCGAGGCTCATGAAGAACACGGCGACGCGGTCCAGCAGCCACGACGGCGGCGCCCACGTGGCCGGCGTGACGATGCCGTCGTCGCCGGCCTGGCGCAGCCAGCCCTGGACGGCCGCGCCGATCAGCGCGTCGGGAAACCGCGCCGCGATGAGCGGATCCACTTCGTTCGCGACCGGCGCCAGCAGCGCGACCGGCGCGTCCGCCCAGTCGTCCGGCAGATCCTGCGCCGTGATCGGATTCGCCGTCACCTCGGCGCTCAGCGTCCGCGACGCGCCGTCCGTCCCGTGCACGAACGTCGTCGTCTCGGCGGCGGGGATCGTCACGACCTCGATGGCCGGCGGCACCGCCTCGAGCGGAAAGTCGTCGCCGTGGCTCGTGAGCAGGCCGACCGACAGGCCGAGGCGCTGCGCGGTGATCGCGGCATAGAGCGCCGCACCGCCGAGACGCCGCGCGTCGCCGAACCGGTCGATGGTCACGTGACCGATGGCGACGAAATCCGGTGCGCTCAGAGCTTCAACTCCTTCGCGATGATCTCCTTCATGATCTCGCTCGTGCCGCCGCCGATCGTCAGCAGGCGCACGTCGCGCGCGAACCGCTCCACGGGGTACTCGCGCATGTAGCCGTAGCCGCCGTGGAGCTGGACGCAGTCGTACGCGACGCGCTGGGCCATCTCCGCGGTGAAGAGCTTCACCATCGAGACGTCGCGCAGCACTTC
>JACPCW010000104.1:23025-85985 GCA_016184365.1 Candidatus Rokuibacteriota bacterium | reverse complement strand
GGTTTGGGGGCCATGTCGGGGGCCCCCAAATGATCACGTCCGCACGGTCCCGTCGTCGAGCGCTTCGAGCTCGAAGGCCGCCGCCATGAGCGCGCGCGTGTAGGGCTCGCGCGGCCGGTCGAGCACGTCCTTCGCGACGCCCTCCTCCACGACGCGGCCGTCCTTCATCACGATCACGTCGTCCGACAGCGCGCGGATGACTTTCAGGTCGTGGCTGATGAAGACGTACGCGAGGGAGTGGCGGGCCTGCAGCTCGCGCAGCAGATCGACGATCTGCGCCTGCACCGACATGTCGAGCGCGGACGTCGGCTCGTCGAGCACCACGAGCCGCGGGCGCAGCACCATCGCGCGCGCGAGCGCGATGCGCTGGCGCTGGCCGCCGGAGAACTCGTGGGGATACCGCTCGGTGCTCGCCGGATCGAGGCCGACTTCGACGAGCGCCTCGTCGATCAGCGCGCGCCGCGCGGCCGCCGTCTCGCCGATGCCGTGCACGCGGAGGCCCTCCTCCACGATCTGTGCGACCGACATCCGCGGCGACAGCGACCCGAACGGATCCTGGAAGACCACCTGGAGCTGGCGCCGCAAGGGACGCAGCGCCTTCGCCGGCAGGTCCTGGATCTCGCGGCCGTCGAATTCGATCGTCCCTTCGCTGTGGACGAGCCGCAGGAGCGCCAGGCCGAGCGTCGTCTTGCCCGAGCCGCTCTCGCCGACGACGCCGAGCGTGCGGCCTTCGCGCACCGTGATCGACACGCCGTCGACCGCCTTCACGTGCCCCACCGTGCGCCGGAACACGCCGGTCTTGATCGGGAACCACACCTTCACGTTCCGCGCGGTCAGCACGACCGGCGGTTGACCGGGCGGCCGATCGGGACGGCCTTTCGGCTCGGCCGCGAGCAGCCGTTGCGTGTACGGATGGCGCGGACGTTCGTACACCTCCGCGACGGGTCCGGTCTCGACGATCTCGCCGGCGTTCATGACGCAGACGCGATCGGCGTACTTCCGCACGATGCCGAGGTCGTGGGTGATCAGCAGCAGCGCCATCCCGAGCTTCGCCCGCAGATCGCGCAGGAGCTTGAGGATCTGCGCCTGGATCGTCACGTCGAGCGCGGTGGTCGGCTCGTCGGCGATGAGGAGGTCCGGGTCGTTCGCGAGCGCCATGGCGATCATCACGCGCTGGCGCTGTCCGCCGGACAGCTGATGCGGATACGCGTCCAGCCGGCGCTCCGCCTCGGGCAGCCCGACGAGCCGCAGCAGCTCGATGGTGCGCGCGTGCGCCGCCGGCCGCGGCAGCTGCTTGTGAACAAACAGCACCTCGCTGATCTGCTTTTCGATCGTGTGCAGCGGGTTCAGCGACGTCATCGGCTCCTGGAAGATCATCGCGATCCGATCGCCGCGGACTTCGCGCAGGACGGCTTCCGGCGCGCCGAGCAGCTCGCGGTCACGGAACCGGATCGAGCCGGACGGATGGCGCGCCATCGGATAGGCCAGGAGCTGCAGCACCGACAGCGCCGTCACGGTCTTGCCGGATCCGCTCTCGCCCACGAGCGCGACCGTCTCGCCGCGATCGACGTCGAACGACACGTTGCGGACGGCGCGCACCTCGGTCATGGCCGGCGGATGAAACGACACGGACAGGTCGCGGACTTCGAGGAGCGTCACCGGATGGCCGCGACCGGAACGGCGGAGGGCGGCGCCGCCGCGACGGGTGACCCGGCGACGGCCTTGCGGGGATCGAACGCGTCGCGGATGGCCTCGCCGATGAACACGAGCAGCGCGAGCGTGAAGCCGATGGCCAGGAACGCGGTGAGCCCGAGCCAGGGCGCTTGGAGATTCGCCTTGCCCTGCGCCACGAGCTCGCCGAGCGACGGGGATCCGGGCGGCAGGCCGAAGCCGAGGAAGTCGAGCGCCGTCAGCGTCCCGATCGATCCCGTCATGACGAAGGGCAGGAGCGTGAGCGTGGCGACCATGGCATTCGGGAGCACGTGACGCACGATGATCGTGCGGTCGCGGACGCCGAGGGCCCGCGCGGCGCGCACGTAGTCGAAGTTGCGGGCGCGCAGGAATTCCGCGCGCACGACGCCGACCAGACCCATCCAGCGGAAGAGCAGCATCAGCCCCAGCAGCCACCAGAAGTTCGGCTGGACGATCGACGCCAGGATGATGAGCAGGTAGAGCTCCGGCATGCCGTCCCAGATCTCGATGAATCGCTGGAAGAGCAGGTCGGTGGTGCCGCCGAAATAGCCCTGGACCGCGCCCGCGGCCACGCCGACGACCGAGCTGCACACCGTGAGGATCAGTCCGAACAGCACCGAGATGCGGAAGCCGTAGATCAACCGGGCGGCGACGTCGCGGCCCTGGTCGTCGGTGCCGAGCCAGTCGACCCGTGACGGCGGCGCCGGCGCCGGCACGGTGAGCTCGTAGTTGATCGTGTCGTAGCTGAAGGGAACCGGCGGCCACAGGATCCAGCCCTTCGCTTCGATCCCCTGCCGGACGACGGGATCGCGATACACCGCCTCGGTCGGGAAGATGCCGCCGAACGCCGTCTCGGGATAGGTCACGAGCACCGGCGCGTACCAGCGGCCGTCGTAGCGCACGAGCAGCGGCCGGTCGTTGGCGATCAGCTCGGCGAAGAGACTCAGCCCGAAGAGCGCGAGGAAGACCCACAGCGACCAGTACCCGCGGCGGTTCGCACGGAAGTTCGTGAGCCGGCGGCGGCCGAGCGGTGTCAGCCGGAACATGCTCATGCCTGCCGCCGCGCGAAGTCGATGCGCGGATCGACGGCGACGTAGGTGAGGTCGGCGACGAGACGCATCACGAGCCCGAGCAGCGTGAAGACGTAGAGCGTCCCGAACATGATCGGGTAGTC
Organism: Candidatus Rokuibacteriota bacterium; assembly: GCA_016184365.1. Lineage (GTDB taxonomy): Bacteria > Methylomirabilota > Methylomirabilia > Rokubacteriales > CSP1-6 > AR8. Next base: position 83,119 of record JACPCW010000104.1, on the reverse strand, counting down.
GCGATTGATCGCCGCTTCGAACCCGAGCAGCCCGAGGCCGTCGAGCGAGAAGATCACCTCGATCAGCATCGAGCCGGCGAAGAAGATGCCGATGAACGTGCCCGGGAAGCCGGCGATCGGGATGAGCATCGCGTTCCGGAACACGTGCCCGTAGAGCACCCGCCGCGCGACGAGGCCCTTGGCGCGCGCCGTCATGACGTACTGCTTGCTCAGCTCGTCGATGAACGAGTTCTTCGTCAGCATCGTCAGCCCGGCGAACCCGCTGATGACGAGCGCCGTCACCGGCAGCGTGATGTGCCAGAGGTAGTCGGCGATGCGCGCGGGCCAGGCCAGGTCCGCCCAGTGGTCGCTGACGAGGCCGCGGAGCGGGAACCACGCGAGGAAGCTGCCGCCGCCGAACAGGACGATCAGCAGCATGCCGAAGAGGAACGCCGGGATCACGTAGCCGACGATGATGACGGTGCTCGTCCACACGTCGAACCTCGACCCGTCGCGCACGGCCTTCGCGACGCCGAGCGGGATCGAAATGACGTTGATGAGCAGCGTCGTCCAGAGGCCGAGCGAGATCGACACCGGCATCTTCTCGACGATGAGCTCGATCACGGACCGGTCGCGATAGAAGCTCCGGCCGAAGTCGAACGTGACGTAGCTCTTGAGCATCTTGAAGAACCGCTCGTGGGCCGGCCGGTCGAAGCCGAACTGCCGCTCGAGCTGCTTGATGAGCTCCGGGTCGATGCCGCGGGCGCCGCGATAGCGGCTCGTGTCGTCGCCGCCGCTGCGGGAGTCCGCCGGCCGGCCCGTCTCGCCGCCGGTGGGGCCGCCCACGCGCGCCGTCGCCTCGACGGCGTGCCCGCGGAGCTGCGCGACGACCTGCTCGACGGGACCGCCGGGCGCGGCCTGGATGACGACGAAGTTCACGAGCATGATCCCGAACAGCGTCGGGATGATCAGCAGCAGGCGACGGACGATGTAGGCGAGCAGAGCGGCACTCCTCCGTGGCGGTTGGCCGAAGCGATTCCTAGCATACCGCGGCACGAACGGTGACGGCCGCGCGGACGTCCGGGTGCGCTTCGACCGGGGCGTGCGCGGCCGGCTCGTCCGCTCGGAGGAAAGCCCGACGGGCGGGCGGACGTGCGGCTCGCCTACGCCGCGCGCTGACTACTTCGTCGCCGCGCTCTTCTTCCGGTCGAGCGCCGCGGCCTTCTTCGCGTCGATCCACCAGGTGTCGAAGCTCAGCGAGTACTTCGCCGAGGTGGCCGGGCGGCTGAACTTGTCCCAGTACGCGACGCGGTACGACTGGATGTGCCAGTGGGGAATCGTGTGATGACCCCACAGGAGCACGCGGTCGAGCGCGCGCGTCCGCGCGACGAGACTCGGGCGGTCCGGCGCCGCGATCACCAGATCGATCAGCCTGTCGACGACCGGGTCCTTGATGCCGGCAAAGTTGCGGCTGCCGTTCGTTCCGGCGGACGCCGAGTGCCAGAAGTCGCGCTGCTCGTTCCCCGGCGACAGTGACTGGCCCCACACCGCGACGGTCATGTCGAAATCGAACGAGTCCATGCGGTTCTGGTACTGCGCGCTGTCGACGGTGCGCACGCGCGCCTGGATGCCGAGGCGCTCGAGCGTCTTGGCGAACGGCAGCGAGATGCGCTCCCACGTCGGATCCGACAGGAGAACTTCGAACTGCATCGGCTCGCCCCTCGCGTTGACGAGCTTCTGCCCCTTCACCGTCCAGCCGGCCTGACCGAGCAGCTCGAGCGCGCGGCGGAGCTGCTCGCGGATGTTGCCGGAGCCGTCGGACTTCGGCGGGTCGTACTCCTTCGCGAACACCTCGTCCGGCACCTTGCCGCGGAACGGCTCGAGGAGCTGCAGCTCGTCGCCGGCCGGGAGCCCGCGCGCCGCGAGCTCGGAGTTCGAGAAGTAGCTCTTCGTGCGCGTGTAGGCGCCGAAGAAGAGCTGCTTGTTCGTCCATTCGAAGTCGAAGGCGTGCAGCAGCGCCTCGCGCACGCGGCGGTCCTGGAACATCGGGCGGCGCTCGTTGAACACGTACGCCTGCATCCCGGTCGGGACCTCGTGCTTGATCTCTTCGCGCTTGACGAGGCCCTGCGCGACCGCCGGCCCGGTGTAGGCCGTCGCCCAGTTCTTCGCGACGTTCTCCTGCCGGAAGTCGTACTGGCCGGCCTTGAACGCTTCGAGCGCGACGTTGGTGTCGCGGTAGTAGTCGAAGCGGATGGCGTCGAAATTGTCGCGGCCCGCGTTCACCGGCAGCTTCGCCGCCCAGTAGTCCTTCACGCGCCGAAAGACGATCGAGCGCCCGGCCTCGACGCTCTCGACCTTGTAGGCGCCGCTGCCGAGCACGGGCTCGAGCGTCGTCTTCTCGAACTCGCGCTTCGACCAGTGCGCCTTCGACATCACGCTCATCTGTCCGACGATCAGCGGCAGCTCGCGGTTTTCCCCCTGGTCGAACGTGAACCGGACCTTGCGGCCGCCCGTCTTCTCGGCCTTGACGACGTGGCGGTAGTAGCTGCGGTAGAACGGGTGGCCCTTCGTCTTGAGCGTCTCGAACGTCCAGATGACGTCGTCGACGGTGATCGGGCTGCCGTCGTGGAATTTCGCCTCCGGCCGCAGCGTGAACGCGACCCACGAGCGGTCCGCGGGCATCTCGATCGTCTCGGCGATGAGCCCGTACTCCGAGAACGGCTCGTCGGCGGAGCCGAGCATCAGCGTGTCGAACGTCTCGCCGAGCCCGGCGGCCGCGACGCCCTTCAGGATGAACGGGTTCAGGTTGTCGTAGGTCCCGATGGCCGCGAGCTTCACGTCGCCGCCCTTCGGCGCCTGCGGATTCGCATACGCGAAGTGCCTGAAGCCCGCCGCGTACTTGAGGTCGCCGTACATCGACACGCCGTGCGCCGTCGTCACTGTGCCGTCCGACTTCGGCTGCGCGGACGGCGTGCCGGCCCATGAGGCCACGAGAACGAGCACGACGCTGGTCAGAGAGACGGGGAGCAGGGAGGGTCGTGGCATGGGCAGACTATCGCGCTAGTGACGGCGGTTGTCGAGGAGGCGGACGGGCTTTTGCCGGCTTTCGATGCCCGTCAGCGGCGCCAGACTTCCGGGCGCGACGGCTTCCACCGGCAGGTCGACGCCGAGGCGCCGGCGCAGCAGGTCGCGGAGCGAGGCGGACAGCGCGGGCCATTCGCTGCGCGCGGCGCGGACTTCGACGAGCACCGTGAGCTCTTCGCGCTCGTCGACGCGGTCGAGGCGGCAGAGGAACTCGCCCGTCGTTGCCGGCGCCTCGCGGAGCGTTTCGCCGACGGCCGTCGGATACACGTTGATCCCCCGCAGCTTCACCATGTTGTCGCTGCGGCCGAGGATGCCGCCGATGCGCCGAAGCCCGAGCCCGAGCGGTGAGGCACCGGGCACGAGCGCGGCGAGATCCTGCGTGTCGAACCGCACGACGGGGAAGACGTCGTCCTTGAACAGCGACGTCACGCAGAGGTTACCCGGCATCCCGTCGTCCACCGGCGCGCCGGTCTCGGGATCGAGCAGCTCCACCCAGTGGGCGTCTTCCATCAGGTAGAGCCCGGCGTGATCGGGACCTTCGGCGGCGACGGTGCCGGTGTCGGCGACGCCGTACCAGTCGAAGACCTCCGCGCCGCCCCACGCGTCCGACAGCGCCGCGCGCGATTCGCGCCCCAGGTGACCGCTGATCATGCGGATGCGGAGATCGCGATCGGGCACCAGCCCCGCCTCGCGCGCGACGTCCGCGAGATGGCGGACGTAGTCGGCGAAGCCGACGATCACCGTGGCGCCGAGGTCGCGCATCAGCTCGACCTGCGTCCGGGAGCGCGTCTCGAGTCCGGTGCCGGCCGACACGAACAGCGCGCGGGTGAAGTGCATGACGGTCTCGCGGACGTAGTGGCCGCCGTTCACGAGGCCGTGACCGTACACGGAATGGACGACGTCGTCGTCGCGCAGGCCCTGCAGGCGATACGCGCGCGCGAGCATGAGGTTCTGCATCTCGCGACCCTTCGGTCCCCACAGGATCGGCTGCGGCCGGCCGGTCGTCCCGCTCGTCGTGTGCAGCACGACCGGCGGCCGGGCGGCAGGCGGATACGAGTCGACGCCGTGGTAGTCGCCGAACGGCGGATGCGCCGCGACGCTCTCCATCAGATCCGCCTTGGAATACCGCGGCAGCTTCGCGGAGTCGTCGAGCGTGCGGACGTCGCCGGGCGCGAGGCCCGCCGCCTCCCACCGCCGCCGGTAGAACGGCACGCGCCACGCGCGGTCCATCACCGCGCGAAAGCGCCGCTCCTGCGCCGCCCGGAGCTCGTCGCGCGACAGTCGCGTGAACGTCTCGACGAATGCGGGCCCGATCGGGTACTCGGCGAGCCAGTCGCGGTGCGCAACTGCATCGAACCAGGCCGATTCGCTCACGGGATAGTCAACGCGAAGAGCTCGCGCACGTCGGTCACCGACTCCAGGCCGTCCACCATCGCGATGAGCCGCTCGCCGCGCTCCGGCGCGAGGCGCTCCGCACCGTAGCCCCAGCAGCGCCGGAACTTCGCGAGGTGCTGCTCGTGCGACAGCGGGCGTGCCGGGTGGCCGAGCATGCTGTCGACCGTGAGGACGTGGCGACGGCCGTCGCGGCGCTCGACTTCCACGACCTGCGGGACGATCGCGTTCTGGTCGGGATTGTCGTCGGTGATCATGGTGATCCGGCGCGCGATCTCGTGTACGGCCGGATCGGCGAGCGCGTCGCCGCGGAAGTGCGGGACGTCGACGGTGCCGTGGGCGAGCGCGATGGCCGCGACGAGCGGCAGACACAGCCGCGCGTAATTCGGTCCCGGCGCGGGGACGTCCGGCCGGCCGACGAGCCGCGCGACGAGCGGCGGAACGCGCGCGACGACGCGCGCGATGTCGCCGGCGACGAGACCGTGCTGCGCGACCAGTCGCGTCAGCGCATCGACGACGCCATGCGTGAGCCGGCCGGACGGAAACGGCTTGTGCGACAGCTCGGTCACGCGCCAGCGCCGCCCGAGCTCGGCGGTGACGGCCTTCACGTCGTAATCGTCGCCCTCGAAGAGCCGGAAGTACCCGTACCGTCCTTCGAGCACGTCGTGCGGCCCGGCGAACCCGGCGGCGGCGAGATCGACGGCCGTGATGGCGCCGCGCGCGTTGAAGCCGATCTGTGCGCCGAGCTGCATCGAGCCTTCGGCGTGCGGCTGCAGCGTGCCGCTCACGTGGCCGTACGCGATGCCGAACGCGTCGACGAGCGTGCCGGCATCGAAGCCGGCGAGCTTGCCGAGCGCCGCCACGGCGCCGAACGCGCCGGCGTTCGCGGGACGGAAAAAGCGCATCGCGCCGCGCGCCGCCGCGCCGATCGACGCCGCGACGTCGACGCCGACGACCACCGCGGTGAGCAGTGTCCGGCCGTCCACTTCCGGCCGGCGCTCGATGTCGGCGGCCAGCGCAGCGAAGATCGTCGCCATGGGATGCACGACCGCGCCTTCGTGGACGCAGTCGAACTCGAGCCCGTGGATCTGGTAGCCGTTGACGACCGCGGCCGACGGCGCGGGCAGGCGCTCGCGCGTTCCGATCACGGTGCACTCGTCGCCATCGCCCCACGCGCGTGCGGCGCGCGCGAGGCGCGGCGCCCACGCATCGCCGCTGCCGGCGACGGCCACGCCGAGCGTGTCGAGGATGAACGTCTTCGCGGCGGTGCGGGCGGCCGGCGGCAGCGCATCCCAGGTCGTGCGCTCGACGTGCTCGGCGAAGCGGGCGATCGCGTCCACGGATGGGGAAACCGTGCGGTACAGTACCGTTCGCGCGCATGAAAGACAAACGCGTGTGGCCCGGCGGCGCTCGTCTCGCGCTCTCGATCGTCGTGAACGTCGAAGAGGGCGCCGAGCTGTCTCCGCGCGACGGCGACGCGAGCCCCGAGCCGGTCGACGAGCTCGGCATCACGCTCCGAACCCCGACGCGGAACTTCGGCAACGAGAGCAACTATCTCTACGGCATTCGCGCCGGCGGGCCGCGCGTGCTCGCGGTGCTGGCGCGCCACGACGTGCGCGCGACGTTCACGGCGGCCGCGGTGGCGCTCGAACGCGCGCCGGAGCTCGCGCGGGCGATCGTCGACGGCGGCCACGAGGTCGCGGCGCACGGGCACCGCTGGGTGCACCAGTACCGGCTCGGCGAAGACGAGGAGCGTGACTTCATCAAGCGGGCGGTCGCGTCGATCGAGCGCACGACGGGACGGCGGCCGACCGGCTGGCTCTCGCGCTATCTCGTCACGCCCGCCACACGCCGGCTGCTCGCCGAGGAAGGCTTTCTCTACACGATGGACGACTACAGCGACGACGGGCCGTTCTGGGATGCGGACACGCCGCTGCTCGTCGTGCCGTACGCGCTCGACAGCAACGACATGAAGCTCTGGACCGCGCCCGCGTTGACGCCGGACGCGTGGCTCGCGTACGCGAAGGAGACGTTCGACGTCCTCTACGGGGAAGGCGCCGGCGCTCCGCGGATGATGTCGCTCGGCGTCCACCTGCGGATCATCGGCCGGCCCGGTCGCATTCGCGCGCTCGATCGGTTCCTCGCGCATGCGGCGAGCCAGCCGGACGTGTGGATCGCCACGCGCCACGAGATCGCGACGTGGTGGGCGACGGAGCACCCGCGCCCATGAGCGAGCGATCGGACGCGGCGCTCGTCGCGCTGGCCGCGGCGACGCGCGCGGCAAACGCTGCCGGCGATCCGGAGGCGGCGCTTGCCGCGCTCACGCGCGTGCTTCCCGACCTGCTCGGCGATCGCTTCGCGCATCTGCGGCCCGGCGCGCTGAAGGCGGGCGAGCGGCAGTTCTCCGTCTGCGGCGTGTTCCTGCTCACGCCGGACGGACGAGACAACCTGCTCGTTGCCGAGTTCGGCTTTCCGCCGGAGCAGCACCGCCTGCGCATCGACGCGACGGTCGGGCATCCGGGGTGGATGGTGCAGCACCAGCGGCCCCTGCTGCTGGCGAACACGGACGAGCACACGAGCTTCACGCAGATCCTGAAAACCGCGCGCATGGGCTCGGCGATGTTCGCGCCGATGCACTGGCGCGGCACGTACGACGGCCAGCTCGTGCTGGCGAGCCAGGTGCGCAACACCTACGCCGGGCCGGATCTCGACGTGCTCGTCGCGTTCGCGGAAGTCGCGGCGTCGGTGTGGCGCGCCCACGACGGGCCGGCGTGGCTGCGCGCGCTCGTGGCGTGACCGGCGGACCCGGAGGAGAAGCCATGGCCCAACGCCGCTACCGCCAATCGCTCGGCCGCTATTACGAGGACTTCGAGGTCGGCGCGATCTACGAGCACCGGCCGGGCCGGACGATCACGGAGACGGACAACACCTGGTTCACGCTGCTCACGATGAACCAGCATCCGCTCCACTTCGATGCGGAGTACGCCGCGAAGAGCGAATTCGGCCGGCCGCTGGTGAACAGCGCACTGACGCTGTCGATCATCGTCGGCATGAGCGTGGCCGACGTGAGCGGCAAGGCGATCGCGAACCTCGGCTGGAAGGACATCCGGATCACGGCCCCGGTGTTTCCCGGCGACACGCTCTACGCCGAGAGCGAAGTGCTCGACGCGCGCGAGTCCAGATCGCGGCCGACCCAGGGCGTCGTGACCGTTCGCACGACGGGCACGAAGCAGGACGGCACGGCGGTGATGACGTTCGAGCGCACCGTCCTGGTGCCGAAGCGCGGCTTCGATCAGCTGGGGGGCCCCGACATGGCCCCCCAGACCCCCCCACGCTCGGAAGCGCCCCGGCGGAGCCGTGGCGCTCCTCGACGGCGCCGCTGATGCGTCTGCCGCTTACCGGCGTGCGAGTGGTCGGCGTGGAGCAGTACGGCGCCGGTCCGTGGGGCACGATGTACCTCGCCGACCTCGGCGCCGAGGTCATCAAGGTGGAACAGCCCGGCGTCGGTGACGTCTCGCGTGTCGTCGGGCCGCATGTCCTCGGCGCGGGCGACAGCCACTTCTTCCAGTCGCTCAACCGGAACAAGCGCAGCATCACGCTCGATCTCAAGACCGCCGATGGCCGCGAGGCGTTCGAGAAGCTCGCCGCCACGGCCGACGCGCTGCTCAACAACCTGCGTGGCGATCAGCCCGCGAAGCTGCGCCTGCGGTACGACGACCTGAAGCACGCGAACCCGAAACTCGTCTGCGCGCACCTGTCCGCGTACGGCCGCGACAACTCCCGCGCCGGCTGGCCGGGCTACGACTACCTGATGCAGGCGGAGGCCGGATACCTGGCGCTGACCGGCGAGCCGGGCTCGCCGCCCGCGCGCATGGGGCTGTCGATGGTCGACTACATCACCGGCATCACCGCAGCGCTCGCGCTCGTGTCCGGCGTGATCGCGGCCCGCCAGACCGGCCGCGGCATGGACGTCGACACGTCACTCTACGAATCCGCGATGCACCAGCTGTCGTATCCGGCGACGTGGTACCTGAACGAGGGGACGAAGACCGAGCGCCTGCCGCGATCCGCGCATCCGTCGCTGACGCCGTGCCAGCTCTTTCCGACCGCGGACGGCTGGATCTACGTGATGTGTCAGACGGAGAAGTTCTGGCGCCTGCTGACCGAAGGCCTCGAGCGGGCCGATCTCGCCGACCAGCCTGACTTCGCGACGTTCGCGGATCGCTTGCGAAATCGCGAGCGGCTCACCGCGGTGCTCGACGCCGTGTTCCGCACGCGGTCGACCGCGGAGTGGCTCGACCGCCTGCGCGGACGTGTGCCCGTCGCGCCGGTGTTCGACCTCGCGCAGGCGCTCGCGAACCCGTTCGCGGCGGAGCGCGGCCTCGTGCAGTCGTTCGATCACCCGGAGCGGAAGGATTTTCGGATGCTCGCCAGCCCGATCCGCGTCGACGGCGAGATTCCGCCGGCACGTCCCGCGCCCGCGCTCGGCGCCGACACCGATGACGTGCTGCGCGAGCTCGGATACCCGGGGCGCTCCGAGCGCTGGGGGGTTTGGGGGGCCATTTCGGGGCCCCCCAATTCAACCGACGATGTAGATGTTCGTGAGCATGTCGATGTAGATGTTCCCGTCGACGACGAGCTCGCCCTGCCGGTTCTTCTCGAGGCCGCGGACCTTCGGCTTCGCCGCCGCCCACCGCGTGACCCACGCGACCGGCACGTAGCCCACGTCGGTCTGCATGATCTCCTCGGCCTTCGCGTAGTGCTGCAGGCGCTTCTTCGGGTCGCGCGTGTCGCGGCCGGCTTCCAGCTCCTTGTCGAAGGCGTCATTCACCCACGCCTGCCGCCGGCCCGTCGTCTTCTTGCCGTAGAAGGTGTCGAAGTACTCGTTGTGCGGGTCCGGGTAGTCCATGAACCAGCGGATCCACACGAACTGGAGGTCCTGCTTCCACAGCCGCTCGCGGAACACGCGCGGCTCGAGAACCTCGAGCTCGGTCTTCATGTTGATGCTCTCGAGCAGCACGGCCTGCACGGCCTCGGCGAGCTGCTTGGAGCCGAGCGCCTCCTCGCGCATCGAGAGCACGATGCGCGGCCAGTTCTTGCCTCCCTCGAACGGCGTGCCCTTCAGGTGGGCGAGGGCCGCCTTCGGATCGAACTTCTGGATCGCGCGGATCTTGGCATCGTCGACCGCGCCGGGAAAGCCGGGCGGGATCATCGAGTGCGCGGGGATGGCGAAGCCCTGCGCGACCTTCACGACGCTCTCGCGGTCCACCGCCTGCGCGACCGCGCGGCGCACCTTGACGTTGTCGAAGGGCGGCTTCGTCACCTGCGGTGTCAGGTACCAGGTGCCCGGGTACGGATAGCGGAAGACCTCCTTCGACGTCCGCGCATCGTCGCGCAGGCGCTTGAGGTCGCCCGGCTGCAGCAGGGTCAGATCGAGCTCGTTGTTCTCGTACGGCAGCGCGCCGGACTGCACGGGGATGATCGGGATCGTGATCTTGTCGAGCGTGATGGTCTTCGCGCCGAAGAAGTGCTTGTTCTTCCGGAGCACCATCGACTTGTTGTGCTCCCAGCTCTCGAGGATGAACGGGCCGTTGGACACGATGTTCACGGCCTCCGTCCACTTGTCACCGTGCTTCTCGATCGACGCGCGGTGGCCGGGGAGCGCCGCGAGATAGGCCGCGAGGACGGGGAAGTATCCGCGCGGGCCCTCGAGCGTCACCTCGAGCGTCCAGTCGTCCTTGGCTTTCACGCCGAGCTGCGCGGCGTCCTTGATCTCGCCCTTGTTGAACTTCTCGCCGTTCTTGATGTCGTAGAGGAACGACGCGTAGGGCGCCTTCGACGCGGGATCGAGCTGCCGCTTCCACGAGTACTCGAAATCCCGCGCGGTGCACGGGCCGCCGTCCGACCACTTCGAGTCCTTGCGGATCTTGAAGGTCCAGACGGAGCCGTCCTTGTTCGACTCGACCTTCTCGGCGACGTACGGGACGGCCTCGAAGTTGACGTTGAACTTCATCAGGCCGGCGAAGAGCGACGGCACGCCGGAGCAATAGAGGTCCTTGTTGAAGTCGTGGCTCGACGGGTCCTGCTGGAAGTAGCTGCCGCCGCCGTAGCGGAAGTGCTGGTCCTTCGCGAGCTTCTCGCCTGCCGCGAGCTTGGGCTGGGCCTCGACGGGCCGCGCGTTGAACCCGGCCGCGCCCATGGCGGCGAGCCCGCCGGCGATCCGGAGAAAGTCGCGGCGGCCGAGACCGACGGCCTCGAGCCGCTTCGCGAGCAGGTTCATCTGCGCGTCGGAGATGTGCGGTCGCTTCATGAAACCCTCCTTGGGGTTGTCGGGTGACCAACGGGGGTCGTCGGAGCGTTCCCGGTCACTTGAGCTTCGGGTCGAGGGCGTCGCGCACGCCGTCGCCGAGAAAGGTGAACGCGAGCATCGTGATCGCGATCGCGATCGAGGGAAACACGCAGAGGTGCCAGTACGACCGGAGGTACTGCTGGCCCTCGCCGACCATCTGGCCCCACGAGGGCGTCGGCGGATTGATGCCGACGCCGATGAACGAGAGCGCGGCCTCGGTGAAGATCGCCTCGGGGATCCCGAAGGTGACGGAGACGACGATCGGCGTGAGCGCGTTCGGCAGCACGTGCTTGAACAGCGTCCGCGGGAAGCCGGCGCCGAGCGCGCGCGCGCCCTCGACGAACTCCTTCTCCTTCAGCGACAGCACCTGCGCGCGCGTCTGCCGCGCGATGCCGACCCAGCCGGTGAGCCCGATCGCGATGAAGATGTTCATCAGTCCCGCGCCGAGCGCCGACATGACGAGGATGACGAACAGCAGCCGGGGAAACGCGTACATCACGTCGACGAAGCGTGTGAGGAAGAGGTCCACGCGGCCGCCGACGTAGCCGGACAGCGCGCCGATCGGCACGCCGATGAGGACGACGATGACCTGGGCGCCGAGGCCGACCAGCATCGACACGCGCGCGCCGTAGATCATGCGCGACAGCATGTCCCGCCCGAGCTGATCGGTGCCGAGCGGGTAGTCGCGCGTCGGGGCCTCGTTCAGGCGGCCGAAGTTCGTCTTCGTGTACGAGTACGGCGCGAGCACATCCGCGAAGACCGCGATCAGGATCAGGAGCACGACGACGATCCCCCCCGCGACGGCGAGCTTGTTGCGAAGAATCCGGCGGAACGCATCGCGCGTGAGGCTGGATGAGCTGAACGAGATCGTGTCGGGGATCACGGCGCCGACCGTCGTGGAGGCGGGAGTCACGGACATCGACTACATCTCCCGCGAGATCGAGGCGCGCCACGGGTTCCCCGGGGCGTGCCGAGCGTTGGGGGGTGTGGGGGCCATTTCGGGGCCCCCACTAATACCGGATTCTCGGGTCGAGCACTCCGTACAGGAGGTCCACCGCGAGGTTCATGATGGCGAGGAACACGCCGTAGGTCAGCACGACGGCCATGATCATCGGATAGTCGCGGCCCGTCATCGACAGGACGAAGAAGCGTCCCATCCCCGGCACGCGGAAGATCGATTCGACGAAGAACGAGCCGGTGCCGACGGCCGCGAACATCGGACCGAGGAGCGTGACGACGGGAATGAGCGCGTTCTTGAGCGCGTGCTTGAAGACGACCGGCCGTTCCGCCAGACCCTTCGCGCGCGCGGTGCGCGTGTAGTCGGCGCGGATGACCTCGAGCATGCTGGCGCGCGTGAAGCGCGCGATGACGCCCATCGGTCCGAGCGCGAGCGTGATCGTCGGCAGCACCCAGTCCCGCGGCGAGTCCCAGCCGCCGGTCGGGAAGAGCGGGATCACGAACGAGAACAGGATGATGAAGAACACCGCGAGCACGAAGTTCGGCACCGCCACGCCGAACGTGGCGAGCGTGACCGAGACGTAATCCCAGCCGCGGTTCTGATTCACGGCCGCGAGGATCCCGAGCATGAGGCCGCCGGCCACGGCGACCGCCAGCGCCATGCCGCCGAGGAGCAGGGACACGGGGAACGTCTCGACGAGGATCTCGGCGACCGTCCGCGTCTTGTAGACGAACGAGGTCCCGAAGTCGAACTGCACGGCCTTCACGACGAAGATCGCGAACTGCTCGTGGAGCGGCTTGTCGAGTCCGTAGGCCTTCGCGAGATTCTGCTGCGCTTCCGGTGACAGCGGATTCGCGCCCTCCGCCACGGGATCGAGCGGGCTCCCCGGTGTCGCGTGCATCACCAGGAACGTCACGAGCGCCATGGCGAGGAGCGTCGGAACGAGCCACAGAACGCGGCGGACGGCGTAGTGGAACACGAAGTAGCGCCTCGGCCCCGGTACTATTCGCCGGGGTCAGCCGTCAGTCAAGTAGCGTCGCCGTCCTTGACGCAGTCAGGCACGCTTGCCTAGACTGCCGCGAAGTGGACCATCGACCACTGCTCTCTTCCCGCGTGCTCGCGAATCCCGTGCGCCTCGTCGGCGCCGTCCTCGTGCTGCTCGCCTGCTGTGCCGCCGTCGCCGCCGCGCAGTCCGGGTTTCGCGTCGCGCACGAGCTGGCGCGCACGACGGCGACGCATGCCGAGGTGACCGGCACGGTGCTGAACGAAACGCGCGCCGAGGCCTTGAACGTGTCCGTGACGGTCGAAGCGATCGGGCCGGGCGGCAAGGTCGTCGCGCGCGGCATCACGTTCGTCGCCGGACGGCTGCCGGCCGGCGCGAGCGCGCCGTTCGTCGCGAAAGTCCCCGTGACGAGCGGTGTCACGGGGTACCGCGCCGCCGTCACGTCGTTCAGGTTCGTTCCGACCGGCGGCGAAAGCCCGTAGCGCGGTCGCATCCGGGCGTACGGCGACGGCTTCTCCAGCCGTTCGATCTCGCCACGGTCGGTTCTGAACGCCGCCACGCACCGTCCCTGACGGAAGACGAGCACGAACACGTCGTCCACGTCGCGCTCGTACCAGAACACGCGAATGTCCTCGAAGCGCGTCGTCGCCTTCGGTGCGCCGAACTGGCGTGCCACGTCCGTCTCCGATTTGCCCTCGACCGCTCCGTAGACCGTGCGCGCCGTCTCCATGCCGCGGCCGAGGTCCTCGGAGCGTGACGAGAACAACCGCCCGCCGACGAGGGCGACGACGAAGCGCTTCCGGCCGTCGGGGTCGAGGAAATGACGGATGCGGAACGGCTCACCGCTCGCGGTTTCGCCGTCGTGCCGGTAGTACTCGAAGCCAGTCGGCGCCGCGGGGCCTTCCATCATCTGATCGATGGCGCGCGGAACCAGGACGACTGCGGCACAGCCGTGAAGCAGAAGTGAGAGCGCCAGAAGAACGACGCGGCGCATCGGTCCAACGAGTCTAGCGCAGCGACCCGCGAATCTTTTGCCCATCTACGGGAGACGTCGCTATGTCCGTCGCCTCCCCGGGTCGAGCCAAGCCGCTGCTTCTTCGGAGGAAACGCTCAGGCACGCCCGTTGCTGACGTGCAGAGCGCCGGCCGCGAACGGCCGAGTCCACTCAGGGGGCGCGCTCATGCTCATTTGTCGCTGCGCCTGGCACCGACGCTATTACGGGTACCCCCTGCTGAGCGGTGTCGTCTCATGGCGGGGGTGGAATCTCCGCTTCACCGACGGGATCTGTCCGCGCTGCCTCGATCGGTTCCGGAGCGAACACCGCGTGTTCCTGCATCGCCGCGACGCCACGGCGGACGTCGAAGCGCCATCGATCGTGAAGGAAAGCGTGGCGTAGTCACGTCGCCCGAGCGCCGGCTTTGCCGGCGCCTCGAACGTCCAAAGACCCCGCGGGCAACCGTTGGGGGGTATCGGGGAGAGCGGCGGTCGCTCCCCCCGATCTTCAGCTAGAACCCGCGGCGCTTCAGGCAGTCGCGATACGCCTGCTGGAACGCCGCGCCGCCCTGGCCGGCCGACGCCATGCCACGGAGCAGCGGGTCCGATGCGCCCGTGGAGCCGCTCACGCTCGAGCCGCTCGGCCCGCTCGCGCTGCCGGAGACGCCCGCGCCCGAGCTCCCGGCGCCGATCTGACCGGACACGCCCGTGCCGCTGCGGGTGCCGGTGCCCGTGGATGCGCCGGCGCCCGGTGAACCAGCGCTCACGCCGCCGGACACGCCTGCGCTCGGCGTCCCGGCGCTCGTGCCCGCGCCGCTGGACAGCGTTCCAGATGCGCCGCCGGACAGCGAACCGCCCGTTGCGCCGCCCGTCGTCGGCGACGCCGCCGGCGCGCTGCCGGCCTGCGCTTCGCGATTGCACGCGTCGAAGTCGGCCGGCGTCGGATCCGCCGCGAATGCGCCGGCCGCAAACGTCAGCAGGCTCGCCACGGTGAAGAGAGCCGTCGCCCGTGTCGGTGTTGCCATCGAGAACACCTCCTGCCTTTCGGCGATGCGGCCACGGCGCAAGCGAGGTGCCACCAACCTTGCGAACGGGGCGCGCGCGTCGGTATCCTCGAAGTGCCCGCGCGACGCGAGAGTGGCGGAACTGGCAGACGCGCTGGACTTAGGATCCAGTGGGTGAAAGCCCTTGGGGGTTCGACTCCCCCCTCTCGCACCAAACCCGCCGATCTGCGCGCGTGGTAAGCTGATTCCATTCCACGCCAGGGAGCTCCATGAAGGTCGCTGTCGAAGAAATCGAAGGGTGCAAGCGGCGTCTTGCCGTCGAGGCGCCGGCCGACGTCGTACAACAGGAATGGGAACGGGCATACGGACGGGTCCAGCGGCAGGCACGGCTGCCCGGATTTCGTAAAGGGCACGTTCCCCGGTCGCTCGTGAAGCTCCACTTCGCCGGCGACGTCCGCCGGGAGGTCGCCGAGCACCTGATCCCCGACGTCTATCGGCAGGCGCTCACCGAAGCGAAGCTCGCCCCCGTCGACGAACCCGATCTCCAGGACGTCCGCCTCGAAGAGGGCGCGCCGCTGTCGTTCGTGGCCGTCGTCGAGGTGAAGCCGCAGATCGCGCTGGGCGACGTGCAGGGCGTCGAGGTGGAGCACGCGCCCGGCACCACGACCGACGCCGACGTCGACCAGGCGCTCGAGGCGATGCGCGAGCAGGCCGCGGAGTTCCGCGCCGTGGAGCGCGCCGCCGCGCCCGGCGATCTCGTCATCGTCGACTACACGCTGACGCCCGAGGGCCAGGATCCGGCGACGGCGAACGGCTACCAGTTCATCATCGGCAGCGGCGCGGTGTTCGCGGAGATCGACCAGGCCGTCGTCGGCATGTCCGCCGGCGCCGAGCGCCAGGTCGGCGTGCGGTTTCCCGACGACTACCGCATGGAAGCGCTGCGCGGAAAGTCGGGCGACGCGACCGTCAAGCTCGTCGAAGTGAAGGAAAAGGTCCTGCCGGCGCTCGACGACGATTTCGCGAAGACGCTCGGCGCCTTCGACACGCTCGCGGCGCTGCGCGACGAAGCCATGAAGCAGCTGTCGATGCGCCGCGAGGCGGAAGACAAGCTCGCGCTCGAGAACAAGGTCGTCGAGGCGGTCCTGGCGCGTCACGACTTCGCCGTGCCCGAGGCGATGGTGATGCGGCACATCGCGCATCAGGTCGAGCACGCGCGCGACCGCATGCGGCGCCAGGGCATGGATCCCGACAAGCTGCCGTGGGACTACAAGAAGCTCGTCGCCGACCTCAAGCCGGACGCGACCGGCGCCGTCCGTCGCGCGCTCCTGCTCGAGGCGATCGCCGAGCGGCAGGCGATCGCGCCGACCGATGCCGACGTCGATGCCGAAATCGAGAAGGTGGCCCAGGCCACGGGACGGCCGGAGCCCACCGTCAGGCGTATGATGGAGAAGAGCGGAGACCTCGACGGCCTTCGCCACAATCTCCGCGAGCGCCTGGCGGTCGAGTACCTCGTCACCCACGCACGCGTCACGTCCCACCCGAAGTAAGGAGATCTTCGATGGCTCTGGTTCCGATGGTGATCGAGCAGACCCCGCGCGGGGAGCGCGCGTTCGACATCTTCTCGCGGCTGCTCAAGGAGCGGATCATCTTCCTGCCGACCTTCATCGAGGACGAGCTGGCGAATCTCGTGATCGCGCAGATGCTCTTCCTCGAGGCCGAGGACCCGGACAAGGACATCTACCTCTACATCAACTCACCGGGCGGCTCCGTCACGGCGGGCATGGCGATCTACGACACCATGCAGTACGTGAAGCCGGCGATCTCGACGATCTGCATGGGCCAGGCGGCGTCGATGGGCGCCCTGCTCCTCTGCGCCGGCGCCCGGGGCAAGCGCTTCGCGCTGCCGCACGCGCGGATCATGATCCACCAGCCGCTCGGCGGCGTGCAGGGCCAGGCGACCGACATCGACATCCAGGCGAGGGAAATCCTTCGCATGCGCGAAGAGCTGAACCGCATCCTCGTGCACCACACCGGGCAGGCCATGGAGAAGATCCAGCGCGACACCGATCGCGACTTCTTCATGACGGCCGAGCAGGCGAGGGACTACAAGATCGTCGACGAAGTGATCTCGTCCAAGCCGACGACCCGGCCGGTCAGCGAGCAGATGGCGCTGTCGGCTCAGATCGGTCAGAAGTCCTAGGCCCGAGAGGAGCCACGCGAGGGATGGCCCGTACCCGCGAAGGCAACGGCACGCTGAAATGCTCGTTCTGCGGCAAGAGCCAGAACGACGTCCGCAAGCTCATCGCCGGCCCGACGGTCTACATCTGCGATGAGTGCATCGAGCTCTGCAACGACATCATCGCGGAGGAGTGGGAAGAGGAGAAGAGCCGCGAGATCCGCAGCCTTCCCAAGCCCCACGAGATCAAGAACGCGCTCGACCAGTACGTCATCGGGCAGGAGCGCGCGAAGAAGATCCTGGCCGTCGCGGTCCACAACCACTACAAGCGCATCGAATCGGACGGGGACGCCGGCGACGTCGAGCTGCAGAAGTCGAACATCCTCCTGATCGGCCCGACCGGCTCGGGCAAGACGCTGCTCGCCCAGACGCTGGCGAAGATGCTGCGCGTCCCGTTCACGATCGCCGACGCGACCACGCTCACCGAGGCCGGCTACGTCGGCGAGGACGTCGAGAACATCATCCTCCGCCTGCTCCAGGCCGCCGACTACGACGTCGAGCGCGCCGAGCGCGGCATCGTCTACATCGACGAGATCGACAAGATCGCGCGCAAGTCGGAGAACCCGTCGATCACGCGCGACGTGTCCGGTGAAGGCGTGCAGCAGGCGCTCCTGAAGATTCTGGAAGGCACGGTCGCCAACGTGCCGCCGCAGGGCGGACGCAAGCACCCGCACCAGGAGTTCATCCAGGTCGACACGTCGAACGTGCTGTTCATCTGCGGCGGCGCGTTCGTCGGGCTCGACAAGATCATCGAGAGTCGCGTCGGCCGCACCGGCATCGGCTTCGGCGCCGAGATCAAGAGCAAGGAAGACCGCCGCGTCGGCGATCTCCTCGCGATGATTCAGCCCGAGGACCTGCTCAAGTACGGCCTGATCCCCGAGTTCATCGGCCGCCTGCCGGTCATCGCCACGCTCCACGATCTCGACGAGATGGCGCTGGTGCGGATCCTCAAGGAGCCGAAGAACGCGATCATCAAGCAGTACCAGAAGTACTTCGACCTCGAGAAGGTGCGCCTGAAGTTCACGGACGACGCCGTCGCCGCGATCGCGCGCGAGGCGTTGAAGCGCGGCACCGGCGCGCGCGGGCTTCGCGCCATCCTCGAAGAGGTCATGCTCGAGATCATGTACGAGCTGCCGTCGATCCAGGGCCTCAAGGAGTGCGTCATCACCCGCGAGGTCATCCTGAACCACGAGCGGCCCGTCCTCGTCTCCGAAGCGGAACAACAGACCGCGTGAAGATGGGGGGCCCCGAAATGGCCCGACCATCCATGTGGGGGCCCCGACATGGCCCCCACCCCCCCATCGCTCGGAACCGCCCCGGCTGAGCCGTGGCGGTCCTCGGTCGCCGGGGCGCGCCTCGATGACGCGCTCGGACCTATTGCCGTCATCACCGTCCGAATGAACTCGCCACCGTCCACGCCCGGGACCCTCTACGTCGTCGCCACGCCGATCGGGAATCTCGAGGACATCACCCTGCGTGCGCTCCGCGTGCTTCGCGAGGTGGATCTCATCGCGTGCGAAGACACCCGGCGCACGCGTGTCCTGCTCGCGCGCCACGACGTCCACACGTCGACCACCAGCTACTTCGAGCACAACAAGCTCGCGCGCGGGCCGCAGCTGCTCCGCAGGCTCGCCGAAGGGAAATCGATCGCGCTCGTGACGGACGCCGGCACGCCGGGGATCTCCGATCCCGGCTTCATGCTCGTCCGCGACGCGCGCGCCGCCGGCGTCCCCGTCGTCCCGATTCCGGGACCGAGCGCCGTGGTGACCGCGCTCTCCGCGGCCGGCATTCCCGCGGACCGGTTCGTGTTCGACGGGTTCCTGCCCGTGAAGCCGGGGCGTCGCGTGCACCGGTTGCAGGCGCTCCGCGCGCTCGAAACGACCATCGTCGTGTACGAGTCGCCCCATCGCATCGTCGCCGCGCTCGAGGCGATTCGCGACGTCTTCGGTGACATCGAGATCGTGGTCGGCCGGGAGCTCACGAAGCAGTTCGAAGAGATCGTGATCGCGACACCCGCGGCGCATGTCGAGCGCTTCACCGCGACGGAGCCGCGCGGCGAGTTCACCGTCGTGATTCCGCGCGGACGACGTCACACCGACGCCGACGACTGAAGCGCTGATTTCACGCGGGCGTCCCGCCGGGGTCTCACGGCTGGATGAATCGCGAGACCGCCGGCTTTCTCGCCTCGCTGCTGTTCGTCGTGCTGGCTTCCGTCCGGGACGTCTATCTCGGCGGCCTCTTTCAGCGGCTGAGCCCGGCCGTCGTCGCGCTCATCGCGTTCACGCTGTGCGTGGCGATCTTCCTGCCCGTCGCGCTTCGCCGTCATCCCGCGAGCTACCGTGTCGTCTGGCGCCACCCCGTCGATCTTCTCCTCATCAACCTGACGGCGGGCTTCGCGTGGATCTCGTTCTTCTACGCGCTGCGCATGACGGAGCCGTTGCTGGTGCAGATCGTGTTTTCCGGGGTGGGCCCGCCGGCCGTCGCGTGGATGGCGCGCCTCTTTCCGGCTGCGGACGAATCGTTCGCGCCGCGCGGCGAGCGATGCCTCCACGGCCTGCTGCTGGCCGCCGTGAGCATGGCGGTGATCGTCGCCGTGACCGGCCTGTCTGGCGCCGCGGCGCAGCCGGCGGCGGCCAGCATGCTCGGTGTCCTGCTCGCGGCCGGCGCCGGTGTGGCGATCACGGCGAACACCGTGCTCTGCCGCCGGCTCAACGACGCCGGTGTCGATCCGGCCGCGCTGGTCTCGGTTCGTTTCGTCGGCGCGGCCATCGGGTCCGCCATGCTCGCGGATCTGAGCGGCGAGCTGCCCGCGCTCGTCGCAACCGGCGCGATGGTCGAGGTCGTGGCCGCCGCGGTCCTGCTCGTCGTCCTGCCGATCTACGTCAACCAGATCGGCATCGCGCTGGCATCGCCGCTGACGGTCCGCGTCGTGCTGGCGTCGGCGCCGGCGATGATCTTCGTGCTGCAGCTCGCCGAAGGCCGGCTGACCTCGTCGCCGTATTCGCTCGCGGCCGCCGTCGCGTACGGCGTGGTCGCCATCGGCGCGGCGGTCGTGCGGCGTCGCGCGATCCGCGCCGCCGTCCCGGCCTGACGCGGCGCTCGCAGCGCGGACACCGGGCCGCGCCCCGCCGGCGCGGGTATACTCGATAGGTCTATGAGCGTTCCCAAGGCGCTGACCATTGCCGGGTCAGATTCCGGCGGCGGCGCCGGCATCCAGGCCGATCTCAAGACGTTTTCGGCGTTTCGTGTGTTCGGGATGTCGGTTCTCACCGCCATCACCGCCCAGAACTCCGTCGGCGTCCATGGCGTCCACGACCTTCCGCCGGCGTTCGTCGTCGCGCAGATCGACGCGGTGCTCGACGATTTCGGCGCCGACGCCGTGAAGATCGGCATGCTGTCCTCGGCGCCGATCATCGACGCCGTCGCCGGCCGGCTCGGCGCGCGCGCCGTGGCGCCGATCGTGCTCGATCCGGTGATGATCGCGAAGTCCGGCGATCCGCTCCTGAAGGACGACGCGCGCGATGCGCTCGCGCGCCGCATGCTGCCGCTCGCGCACGTCGTGACGCCGAACCTGCCCGAAGCCGCCGCGCTCGCCGGCATGCCGGTCGAGACCGAGAAGGACATGGAAGAAGCGGCGCGCCGGATCCACCGGCTCGGCGCGCGTCACGTGCTCGTGAAGGGCGGGCATCTGCGCGACACCGCCAACGACCTGCTCTTCGACGGCGCCGCGTTCACGCGATTCGCCGGCGAGCGGATCCCGTCGACGAACACGCACGGTACCGGCTGCACGCTCTCGTCGGCGATCGCCGCGGGGCTCGCGCACGGCCGTGCGCTCGCCGCGGCCGTGCGCGAAGCCAAGGCCTACGTCACCGAGGCGATCCGCGGCGGATTCCAGCCCGGCCGCGGCGTCGGTGTCCTGCGCCACTTCGTGGAGCGGTGGTGACGGCGATGGCGGCGCGCCTCGCGGACAAGATGCCGTTCCTCGAGCACCTGGGCGAGCTGCGCATGCGCATCATGCGCGGCCTGATCGCGGTGCTCATCGGCCTGCTGATCGCGTTCCCGTTCGCGTCGCGCATCGTCGACTGGCTCGCGCGGCCGATCCAGCAGACCGGCAACCCGCTGGTCTTCCTCGCCGTCACCGAGGCGTTCTGGGTGCAGATGAAGGTGGCGCTCTTCGTCGGTCTCTTCATCGCGTCCCCGGCCATCCTCTGGCAGGTGTGGGCGTTCGTGGCGCCCGGGCTCTACGGGCACGAGAAGAAGTACGCGGCGCCGTTCGTCATCCTCGGGTCGCTGATGTTCATCGCCGGCGGCGCCTTTTCGCTGCTCATCGTCACGCCGAACGCGGTGGCATTCCTGTTGAGCTACGGCCGGCCCGGGCTCACACCGATGATCTCGATCGGCAGCTACATCGACTTCCTGCTGAAGTTCACCCTCGCCTTCGGCGCGGTGTTCGAGATCCCGATCGGGATCACGCTCGCCTCGCGCATGGGCCTGGTGACGCCGAAGGGGCTCGCGAGGAACCGGAAATACGCGATCCTCGGCGCGTTCATCGCCGCGGCCATCCTCACCCCAACCCCCGATGTCGTGAACCAGAGCATGATGGCCGGACCGATCATCCTGCTGTACGAAGTCGGCATCGTGTGCGCGCGGCTGTTCGGTCGGCGCCGTGCGCCGGCTCCCGGCGCTGCGGAGGGTCCGGTCTGATGGATTTCTCGACGCTCGATCTCCCCGAAGCCGTGATGCAGGGCATCCGCGAGGCGGGATTCGTCACCGCCACGCCGATCCAGGAAGCGGCGCTGCCGCTCGCGCTCCGCGGCAAGGACGTCGCCGGGCAGTCGCAGACGGGGACCGGCAAGACGGCGGCGTTCCTCATCTCGGCGTTCACGCGGCTCACGCGCGAGCCGCCGCCGCCGCCGGGACCGGTCACGGCGCCGCGCGTCCTGATCATCGCGCCGACGCGCGAGCTCGTCGTGCAGATCGACGCGGACGCGCGGCTGCTCGGCCGCTTCACGCCGTTTTCGACCCTCGCCGTCTACGGCGGCATCGACTACGCGCGGCAGCGCGACCAGCTGGCGGAGGCGTGCGACGTCCTCATCGGCACCCCGGGCCGGCTGATCGACTACCTGAAGCAGCACGTGTGGTCGCCGCGGCGCGTGGAGGTCCTCGTCATCGACGAGGCCGACCGCATGTTCGACATGGGGTTCATCGCCGACCTGCGCTTCATCCTCCGGAAGCTGCCGCCGCCCGAACGGCGCCAGTCGTTCCTCTTCTCCGCGACGCTGTCGTTCCGCGTGCTCGAGCTGACGTGGGAATTCATGAACAACCCGGCGCAGATCACGATCATGCCGGAGCAGAAGACGGTGGAGCGGGTCGAGCAGTCGGTGTTCCACGTGGGCCGCGAAGAGAAATTTTCGCTCCTGCTCGGGCTCATGCGCCGCGAGGGTGGCGAGCGCATTCTCATCTTCTCGAACACGCGGGAGGAAGCGCGCCGGCTCGAGGATCGGCTCCTCCGGAACGGCTGGGAGGCGCGCGCGCTCACCGGCGACATCGAGCAGAAAAGACGCCTGCGCATCCTCACCGATTTCAAGGAAGGGCGGCTGCCCGTGCTCGTGGCGACGGACGTGGCGTCGCGCGGGCTGCACATCGAGAGCGTGAGCCACGTCATCAACTGGGACCTGCCGAGCGACGCCGAGGACTACGTGCACCGCATCGGCCGGACCGCGCGCGCCGGCGCCAGCGGCAAGGCCATCAGCCTGATCGACGAATCGAGCGCGCTCGCGCTCGATCCGATCGAGAAGTTCATCGCCCAGAAGATCGACGTGCAATGGCCGGACGACGACATGTTCGTCCGCGAGATCAGGCCGACCTCCGAAGAGCGGCGGCGTTACGCCGACGAGAAGCGGGCGCGGCTCGACGCGGCGTCGCGACGCGGCGGCGGGCGGCGCGGCAGCGGCGGCAGCGGCGGTGGTCGCGATCGCGGCCCGGCGCCGGGGGATCGGCGTCGCAGTCATGAGCCGAGCGAGCCGCGACGATCCGAGCCGTCACCGTCGCCTGATCGTCCCGCTGCATCGTCCGCCCCGCCGTCGGCTCCGCGCCCGTCCGGTTCGGCCGAGGGCGCAGGTCCCGCTCGCCGCCGCAGCCGCGGGCGGCGCGGCCCGCGCCCCGACGCGCCCCCGGCGAGCGGCAATGCCTGACCCGCAGCCACCGACGCGTTCGAGCGCCGGCTTTGCCGGCGCCAGCGGAGCCCGAAACCTCGCGGGTGACCGATGGGGGGTGTCGGGGGGAGCGGCGGTCGCTCCCCCCGACGTGAGTTGACCCGAGCGGTGACGCTCGAGGTCAACGGAACGGTCGCGCGCCTCGTTTTCGATCGCCCTGACGTGCTCAACGCCGGCGACGCGCGCTGGGTTGCCGATCTCACCCGCGCGTGTCAGGCGCTGGCCGCGGAAAAGACGGTGCGCGTCGTCGTCATGACCGGGCGCGGCCGCGCGTTTCAGACCGGTGTGGATCTCCAGGCGCTCGCGCGCGGCGAGGTGCGCCTGGACGATCTCGTGCGCTGGGAAGACGCGATGACGGCGATGGAGCGCATGGACAAGCTCTTCATCGCCGCGATCAACGGCCACGCGATCGGCGGCGGGCTGCAGCTGGCGCTCGTCTGCGACTATCGGCTGGCCAGCGCCGACGCGCTCGTCGGTCTCCCGGCGGTCAAGGAATGCCTCGTGCCGTCGATGGCGCTCTATCGGCTGCCTCGGTTGATCGGGCTCGGCCGCGCGCAGGACCTGATCCTCACCGGGCGGCTCATCTCCGCCGCCGACGCCGAGCGGTACGGTCTCGTGAATCGGGTGGTGCCGCCGGGCGCGTTCGCGGCGGCGCTCGACGAGACGATCGAGATGTTTCTCGCGCTGCCCGAGACGAGCGCCGGTGTCTCGAAGCGTCTGGTGCCGCGCGCGTTCGACCTGCCGTTCGACGATTTCCGGCGCGAGATGCAGGCCGGTCTCGCCGACTGCTTCGCGTCCGACGAGCATCGCGCCGCGATGGCCGCGATCCTCGCGCGCCGCCGCCGCTAGCAGCGCTCCCCGGCACCACCCTTACAGGCCGCGCCGCCTGACGTGACAGGTTGCGCGCATTGACAAGCAAGTCGCGCCGAGCATAATGAGCGCACTTTTCTGGCCGTTTCTCTCTCGGCATCCGGATCGGAACGAGGAGGACCGCTCATGGCTCGACGTGTCGCTCTCGTCCTTGCTCTTGGCGTGTTCGTCGTGTCGCTCACCGCGCCCGCCTCCGCGCAGCAGCCGAAACGCGGCGGAATTCTCCGAATCGCCGACCGGGAAGCACCCAACCTCGACCCCCACCTGTCGATCAGCTTCCTGACGCACTCGTGGGCCAACATGGTCTACAGCCAGCTCGTGCGCTACGCGCACGGTCCCGAGCAGAAGCACACGGCCGACTTCACCGTCGTGCCCGACCTCGCCGAGAAGTGGGAGCACAAGAGCCCGACCGTCATCGAGTTCACGCTCAGGAAAGGCGTGAAGTTTCACAACAAGCCGCCGGTCAACGGCCGCGAGGTGACCGCGGAAGACGTGAAGTACTCGATGGAGCGGTTCCGCACGAAGTCGGCGTTCCGCGCGCGCTTCGACGTCGTGCAGGCGATCGACGTCGTCGACCGCCACACGCTGCGCGTCACGCTGAAGGAGCCGTTCGCGCCGTTCCTGAACCACCTCGCCGCGTCGACCTACCTGGCGATCCTCCCGCGGGAGGTCGAGGAGAAGCTGAAGGACTTCAACCGGGCCGAGGCGATGATCGGCAGCGGGCCGTTCATGGTGAAGTCGTACCAGAAGGGCGTCCAGATCGCCTTCGAGCGGAATCCCGACTACTACATGAAGGGCATGCCGTACCTCGACGGCGTCGTCATCGAGATCACGCCCGACGCCGCCGCGCGGCTCTCGCTCCTGCGCGCCGGCAAGGTCGACATGGGTCACATGTGGGGGTACATGGTCCCGGAGGAAGCGAAGTCGCTCAAGCAGACGAATCCCGAGATGGTCATGACGCCGACGATGACCATCGGGAGCGGCAAGCTCTACTTCCGCACCGACCAGCCGCCGTTCAACGACGTGCGCGTGCGGCGGGCGGTCTCGCTCGCGATCAACCGCAAGGCGTGGAACGACTCCATCAATTACGGCGAAGGGTGCGTCGACGCCGGACCCGTCCCGTGCGCGATGAGCGACTGGAAGCTCGACGCCTCGAAGATGGATCCCGCGAAGGCCAAGTACCTCGTCGGCTATGACGTCGCGGAAGCCAAGCGCCTGCTGGCGGAGGCGGGCCATCCGAAAGGCCTCACCGTGCCGATGTACCACTGGCCCGGCTACGCACCGCCGTGGCGGACGTACTACGACCTGGCGGCCGACGACCTCTCGAAGATCGGCATCACCGTCGAGTTCAAGCCCGAGGAGTACGGCAAGTACATCTCGACGACGTACCTCGGCAAGTTCGAGAAGATGGCGATGGGACCGCAGGCGCCCGGCAACGAGGTCGACGACTGGCTCTTCAGCGGCTTCTACCCCGAACAGCCGCACAACCGCAGCCACGTCGCCGACGCCGAGCTGAACCGGATGCTGCTCGCGCAGCGCCGCGAGCTGGACCCGAAGAAGCGCCTCGCCCTCGTCCACGACATCCAGCGCTACCTGGCGGACAAGGCCTATTACGTCTACGTGCCGACGTCGCCGCAGTACATCACGCACGCGCCGCAGGTGAAGGGCTTCAAGCATCATGACGGCTTCTCGCTCGGCCATCGGCTGATCTTCACCTGGCTCGAGAGGTAGGCGCGGCGCGGCGGGTCTGACATGAAGCAGTACGTGCTGCGCCGGCTCGCGCTCGCGGTGCCCACGCTCGTGCTCGTGAGCGTCATCGTGTTCTCGCTGATGCGGTTCATGCCGGGCGACGTGGTGACCCGCATGGTCGAGGGCCACGCGTACGCGCCGACGGTCGACGCGCTGCGGACGGAGCTCGGGCTCGACCGCCCGGCGTACGTGCAGTACCTCGACTGGGTGAGCGGCATCGTCCTGCGCGGCGACTTCGGCAGCTCGTACTGGACGCGTCAGCCCATCCTCGACGAGTTCGTGCGGCGCTTCCCGGTGACGCTCGAGCTCGCCGCGCTGACCATCCTCGTCTCGGTCGTCATCGGCATCCTCGTCGGCATCGTCTCCGCGGTCCGGCAGGACACCATCTCCGACTACGTCGGGCGCGTCTTCGCGATCCTCGCGCTGTCGATCCCGTACTTCGGACTCGCCGTGCTCGTCGTCGTGCTGCCCGCCATCTACTTCAAGTGGACGCCGGTGTGGACGTACGTGTCGTTCACGACGAGCCCGCTCGAGAATCTGAAGATCATGATCGTGCCGGCGCTCGTGTTCGGCGTGACGCGCGCCGGACCGATCATGCGGATCATGCGCTCGGCGCTGCTCGAGGTCATGCGCCAGGACTACATCCGGACCGCGTGGTCGAAGGGACTGCCCGAGCGCGCGATCGTGCTCCGGCACGCGCTGAAGAACGCGATGATCCCGGTGGTGACCCTGATCGGGTTGCAGACGCCGCTCTACATCGGCGGCTCGGTCATCATCGAGGCGATCTTCCGGCTGCCGGGGGTCGGTCTCTTCTTCTTCGAATCGCTGACGCGCCTCGACTATCCGGTCGTGCAGTCGGTGAACCTGATCATCGCCGCGATGGTCGTCGGTCTGAACCTCGCGATCGACCTCACCTATGCGTTCCTGGATCCGCGGATCCGGTACCGGTAAGCCGGCGAGCCGCCCGATCGCGGGCGGATCGGCGTCCGCCGTGGCGGCGGTCGGCGCCGGCGTCGCCGTCGAGGTCGGCGCGCTGCCGCCGGCGCGGCCGTGGTACACGGACGTCTGGGTGCGGATGCTGCGGCGCAAGCCGCTCGGCACGATCGGCGCCGCGATCGTGCTCGTGATGCTGCTCGGCGCCGTCTTCGCCGACGTCCTGACGCCATACGGCTTCGCCCAAACCAACTTGCGCGAGCGGTTCGTGACGACGAGCACGGAGCATTGGCTCGGCACGGATCAGCTCGGACGCGACCTGCTGACACGCATCCTGTACGGCGCCCGAATCTCGCTCTACGTCGGCTTCGGTGCCGTCACCCTCGGCAGCCTGCTCGCGACGGCGCTCGGCATCTCGTCCGCCTACTGGGGCGGTCGCGTGGATCTCCTGCTCCAGCGGGTCGTCGACGCGTGGATGGCGTTCCCGGGACTGCTGATCCTCATGTCGATCCTGTCGCTGCTCGGGCCGAGCGTCTTCAACATCACGCTCGTGCTCGGCATCGCGTTCGGCATCCAGAACTCGCGCATCGTGCGCGGCGTGGCGCTGTCGATCAAGGAGAACACTTACATCGAGGGCACGCGTGCGCTCGGCTCGGGACACGCGCGGGTGACGCTCGTGCACATCCTGCCGAACGTCTTCCCGACGATCATCGTCGTCGCGACCACCGGACTCTCGACGGTGATCCTGACGGAGGCGAGCCTGTCGTTCCTCGGCCTCGGCGTCCCGCCGCCCTATCCGACGTGGGGCGGGATGCTCTCGCTCGCCGGCCTCGATCACATGTATCGCGCGCCGTGGCTCGCGATCTGGCCCGCCGTCGCGCTGTCGCTCGCCGTCTTCGGCTTCAACATGCTGGGCGACGCGCTCCGCGACCTGCTCGACCCGCGCCTCAAGGGCGGGTAGCTGCTGACGCGCCGCTTCGGCGGATATACCGGTCTGCGTATCCGAGTGGCTGGAGTCGCGGGTGACGGCGATCTCTGCGTCGAGTCACGAACGAATACCGCTGATGGATCTGCCATGCCGGCGATAAGCTGACGGGTGCGCTGCGTCACAGGGGATACGGAGTTCTGTCGAACAGTAGTTCGCCGCATCTGGACGAGGACCGGACGCATCCGTCGAGTTCGACTGACGATCGATCCTGAAGGGCTATACTTTTCACCATGAACGCGGATCTGCTGGCCGAGGTACTAAAGCTCAGCCCGAGCGAGCGGCTCGAGTTGATCGCGGCGGTGTGGGACACGCTGTCTGAGGACGATATCCCCGTCACGCCCGAAGAGAGAGCGCTTCTCGACGAGCGCCTGGCCGACCTCGAAAATAATCCTGACGCTCACAGTCCCTGGTCGGAGGTCAAAGCTCGGCTTGAGCAACGGCGTCGTTGACCGTTCCGGTCTTCATCCGGCGAGCAGCCGAGCTCGACTTGGAGAGAATCGAGGACTGGTACGACGGCCAACACGCTGGCCTTGGTCGCGAGTTCCGCGATGCAGTGGACACCGTCATCGCGCGGATTGCCGAGAATCCGCGCGCCTATCCTGATCGATATCGCGGCGCCCGCCGTGCCCTGCTTCGGCGATTTCCGTATGTCCTTTGGGATCGCGCGTTCGAAGCGTTCGTGGTCGTCTTGGCGTGCGTTCACGGCAGGCGCGATCCTCGTGCAATCCGCCCGCGCCTGCGCTGAGCGTCGAACTTCAGGCTTCAGCGGGCCGGGGCTCGCTACGCTCGCTCCGGCCGCTGAGCCTGCGCGTTGGGCGTCAGAACTTACTGGAGCGTCGTGATGGATGTTGACACCGAACGAATAGACGAAGCTGTACTCGCTCTCCTGTCTCTCGGCCTCCACGATGGCGCCCGAGCCTGGAAGTCCTTCGATTGGGACGCGATGAGCCGGTTGCACGACAAGGGCTACATCGGTGACCCCGTGGGAAAGGCGAAGTCTGTGGTCTTCACTGAAGAAGGTTTGCGCGAATCCGAGCGACTGTTCACAAAGCTCTTCGCGCGCGCAGCCAAATGAAGGCCGTTGCGCAGATGTCGCCGGCCGTGCTGGTCACCGCACACGAAGCTGGTGCGCGAGGGTCAGTACGCGGCGGAGGTAGACGTCGAGCTCATCGAGACGGGAGACGGGGGGTCGCCGTATCTGTCGCTCGACGATGTGAACAAGCTCGACGACATCCGCGACGCGCTACGGCGTGGCGACGTCAAGGCGGCATCGCGGCTCGGCCGCGTGTTCACGCTCGCTCGCGCCTCGGCGTGATCGCCTGGGCGAACAAGCGCATGCAGCGGCGGCGGCTGCGCCGCGCCGCTCATACGCAGCGTTCGACGCCTCTGTGAAGCTCGCGTAGACGTCGAGTGCGTGTTCGACGGCCCCATGTTGGACGAGGCGCGCGCACTCTTTCGGGAGTATGCGAGCTCGTTGGCCATCGACTTGTCGTTCCCGGGTTTTGCTCAGGAGCTGGCCGGCCTGCCTGGCGAGTACGCGGCGCCTCACGGGACGTTGCTCCTGGGCCTCGTTGGTGGTGTCGCGGCGGGCTGCGTCGCGGTGCGTCGCTGGGAAGATCGAGTCTGCGAGATGAAGCGGCTCGACGTGCGGGACAGTTTCAAGGGGCAGGGACGCGGCCGGGTCCTGGCCTTTCCGCTCTCCACGCGGACCCCAAGGGGTCCGCATGCCGCGCAGCGCGCCGTGCGGCATCCGGAGGTGACGCGCTGGTTCACGCGGCCGGGCGGCGAGGGCCAGACCTTCGATCTGTTCCCGGCGCTCCCCCGCGTGCAGTGTCCGACGCTCGTGCTCGGCGGCGAGGACGATCCGATGACGCCGATCGAGTGTCAGGCGGATATCGCGGCGGCGCTGCCCCCGCATCTCGTCCGTTTCGAACGGATTCCCGACTGCCGGCACGCGGTGATTCCGGATGCTCCGGAACGCGGGATGGCGCTGATCCGGGAGTTCATCGCCGGCTGATCGTGCTGTCCGCCGCCAACCGGCTTATGCTTCGCCATGACGTTCGACTCCGCCCGTACCCGGTGAGGTCCGCATGTATCTACCGAAGCAGTTCGAGGAAACGCGGGTCGAGGTCCTCCACGAGCTGATCCGGGCCTACCCGCTCGGCGCGCTCGTCACGCTCGCGGCGAGCGGGCTCGACGCCAACCACATCCCGTTCGAGATCGACCCTGCGCCGATGCCGTTCGGCACGCTCCGCGGCCACGTCGCGCGGGCCAATCCGGTCTGGCGCGAGGTCTCCACCGGCGCCGGCGCGCTCGTGATCTTCCAGGGGCCCGACACGTACGTCTCGCCGGCCTGGTATCCGACCAAGACCGAGACGGGGAAGGTCGTGCCGACGTGGAACTACGCGGTGGTGCACGCGCACGGCGCGCTCCGCGTCATCGACGACCGCGCCTGGCTGCGCGCGTTCGTCGAGCAGCTCACGACCCGCCACGAGGCGGCACGTCCAGCGCCATGGAGCGTCACCGACGCCCCGGCCGACTTCGTCGACACGATGGTCGGCGCGATCGTGGGGCTCGAGATCCCGATCGCGCGGCTGATCGGCAAGTGGAAGGTGAGCCAGAACCGACCGGGCCAGGATCGGGACGGCGTCGTTGCGGGTCTGCTGCGCGAGCGCGGTGAGGCCGGTGCGGCGATGGCCGATCTGGTCCGACGGCGCACGAACGAGTAGCGGGGGTCCGGATCACGCACGAAGCGCGCCGCGTGGACGTCATCGCGTATCAGCCGCGCTGGGCGGACGAGTTCTCGAAGATCGCGCGCCACGTCCGCGACCTCGTCGGCGACGCCGCGCTGCGCATCGATCACATCGGATCGACGGCCGTGCCGGGGCTCGGCGCCAAGGACGTCATCGACGTCCAGATCACGCTGTCCGATCTGGACCAGGCCGGTGCGCTGACGAACCCGCTCAGGAACGCAGGCTTTCGTCACGGCACGACGTTCGAGTACGACGCGTTCCGCGGGACGCCCGCGCAGGACGCGCAGCTCCGCAAGCTCTTCATGCGGGAGCCGCGGGGTGAGCGCCGGGTGCACCTCCACATCCGCGAGGTCGGGCGCTTCAACCAGCGCTACGCGCTGCTGTGTCGCGACTTCCTGCGCGCGTCGCCGGGCGCGTGCGCCGAGTACGAGCAGCTCAAGCGCCGGGCGGCCGAGCGCTTTCCGTACGACATCGACGGGTACCTGTCGCTGAAGGAGCCCATCCTGCACGCCATCTACGAGGCGGCGTCCCGGTGGGCCGAGCAGATCGGCTGGCGCCCCGATCGGGCCGACGCGTGAGTGCGGCGCGCATCGAGCGCCTGAGCGTGCCGCCGGCCGAGTGCCTCGGCGCCCTGATCGCCGAGAGCGAAGCGCACGGGCTCCGGTTCGTGCGCCGGCTCGCTGATGAATGGACCAGCGGAGCGAATCGCTTCGACCGGCCGGGCGAGGCGCTGTTCGCCGCCCGCATCACTGGCGACGTCGTCGGCGTGTGCGGCCTCAACGTCGATCCGTACGCCGCCGATCCGAACGTCGGCCGGGTGCGGCATCTCTACGTGCTGCTGGCGCACCGGCGCTGCGGCATCGGGCGCCAACTGGTCGCGGAAGTCATCGACGCGGCACGCGGCCGCTTCCAGACGCTCCGTCTCAGCACGGTGAACTCGGCGGCGGCGGAGCTGTACGAGCGCATGGGCTTTCGTCGGCACGCCGGTGCTGCCGGCTGCACGCACGTGATGGAGGGCACGATGTCGATCACGGTCCGGGCAGCGCGAGAAGCCGATGCGGCCGCGGGCTGTGACGCCATCCGCCGCTCGATCCGCGAGCTGTGTGTCGCGGATCACGGGAACGACGAGCAGGACTACAGCCGGATCGACATCAGCTCGTCGGCGAAGACGATCTCGCCGTCGTAGAGGCGCCGCACGTCGCCGATGCCCTTCTCCATCGGGCCGTGCCGCGCCAGCTCCGGCCCGATGTGCACGAGCACCAGCTTCTTCACGCCCGCTTCCTGCGCCATCCGCGCCGCGCCGTGCGTGCCGCACGTGCCTTCCGCTTCGCCGATCGCGCGAATGCGGTCCTCGTCGCCCCAGCACATGCAGAGCATCATGTCCGCCCCGCGCGCGAGCTCGACGACGCTGTCGCACGGCTGCGTGTCGCCGGTGAAGACGATCGAGCCCTCGGCGCCGTCGATGCGATAGGCGAGCGAATCGAGATACGGCTGCACGTGCTCCGCCGGCGCCGCCGACACGCGCCATTCACGGCTCGCGTGCACGGGGCCCGGGCCGACGTCGCGCGCGCGCACCGACGGCGGCTTCCGCGGCAGCGTCCCGCCGCGGTTCACGTACACCCGCTGTGACAGTGGATGACCCACGCGCGCCTTCCAGTCGTGCTCGAAGGCGCCGCCCTCGCCGAGGATCCGCCGGGTGATCGTCTCGGTCAGCGTCGGCCCGTAGACCTGCAGCTCGTGTTCACGCCCGACGCTCTGATCCCAGCGGCAGAGCAGGAAGCACGGATAGTCGACGTCGTGATCGAAGTGATGGTGCGTGAAGAACAGGTAGTCGATGTCCGTGGGCTTGAGCCCGGCCTTGACGAGCTTCCACGTCGCGGCCGGGCCACAGTCGAACATCAGCTGCTCGCCGCCGATGTCGACGGCGAACGCCGACCCGAACCGTTCCGGGGTCGGGGTCGGCGTTCCCGCGCCGAGAATGTGAACGCGCGCCATCGGCTTACGGCGCGAGCCACACCTTCATGAACGTGTTGTTGTCGTACACCGTGGGGGCCCACTTGTAGCCGCGCAGCTTCTTGTCGACGAAGTGGAAGCCTTCCACCCACGCGACGGGTATGGCCGACGGCGAGCCCGAGAGCAGGTAGCGCTGGAGCTCCCAGTAGATCTGCTTCCGCTTCTCGCGGTTCGTCTCCTTGAGCCCGCGCTCGGTCAGCTCGTCCACCTTCTTGTCCGACCACTTGCCCCAGTTGCTGCCGGCATCGGTCGTGTAGATCAGGCTGAACAGGTCGCCGGGGTCCACCGTCACCATCGCGCGATCCTGCGTGGGCAGGAACACGAAGTCGCCCTTGCCGAAGACGGCGAAGCCCGCGGCGCTCTCGTAGGTCTTGATCGTCCCGCGGATCCCGATCTTGCGGAGCTGGGAGAGCACGAGCTGCGCGCGGTCGACGTAGTTGCCCACCGACCGCACGGCGGCCTCGACGTCGACGCCGTTCGGATAGTGCTTCTCGACGAGCTTCTTCGCCTCGGCGATGTCCGCATCTTTTGGTTGCCGGCAGCCCGGCATCTTCTGGACTTCCTCGAGCGGCAGCGCGAAGTCGCCGGAGAGCTTCGGATCGAACACGGCGCACGGCACGCCGGCTCCCTCCAGCGCTTTGGCGACGAGCTCCTGGCGGTCGAGGGCGAGGTGCACCGCCCGCCGCACGTCGGGATTGTTGAAGGGCGGCTTCTGGGTGTGCATGTACGCCAGGAAGATCGTGTTCTGCGCGACCTGGTAGACGTGCACCGCATCACCGCGCGCGCGCTTGAGCTCATCCGCGTCGGTCTTCTTCATCGGCGGCCACGTGTCCCAGAGATGGATGCGGCCGGCCTTCGCCGCGGCGAGCTGCGTCGGGAAACCGACCAGCACGAACTGCTTCACGCCGTCGAGGTAGGGCAGACCGGGGATGAAGTAGTCCTTGTTCTTCTCCCACTCGATCACGTTGCCGCGCTCGTACCGCTTGAACTTGAACGCTCCGGTGCCGATCTGAGCCTCCGGCTTCGAGAGGTCGCCGTACTTGTCGAGCACGTGCTTGGCGGCGATGCGACACCACGCGGAGGCCGTGTACTCGAGAAACGGCGCCGCGGGGAACTTGAGGGCGATCTGGATCGTGTGCGAATCCACCGCCTCCACGCCCGCCACGATCGGCTTCAGCATCGAGCCGCAACGCGGGCTCTTCGTGGCCGGATTCAGCACGCGATCGAGCGTCGCTTTCACGTCGGCGGACGTGAAGGGCTGTCCGTCGTGCCACTTCACGCCCTTGCGGAGGTGGAAGGTGTAGACCTTGCCGTCGGGCGACGCCGTCCACCGCTCCGCGAGATCGGGAGCCAGCTTGTCCGGAGCCGCGGGGTCGCGATGCAGCAGGCCGGAATAGATCCCGGCCAGCGCCTGCTGCACGGACAGCGGCGACTCGAGGTGGATGTCGAGCCGCCCGGGATCGCCATACACGTACCAGTTCAGGATGCCGCCCGGGCGTGGCGTTTCCTGCGCATCCGGCGCGGACGGCGCGGCCACGGCGAGCACGGCGAGGATCGCGATCACGAACGCTAGTCTTCGCATGCAACGGTCTCCTTTGCTGGCGGCCGGCGTCAGGCTCATCCGAGCCCTCCGCGCAGCTGCGGGTCGGTGAGGTCACGGATCGCGTCACCCAGAAGATTGAGTCCGAAGACGGTCAGGCTGATGGCGAGGCCGGGGAAGAAGATCATCCACGGCGCCGTCTCGAGAGCCTGGGTGCCGGCGGTGAGCATGCCGCCCCACGACGGTTCGTCGGGCGGCGCGCCGAGGCCGAGAAAGGACAGCGCGGCCTCGACGACGATCGCGTACGCGATGTTGACGGTGACGAGGACGATGTAGGTGGCCATGGTGTTCGGCAGGACGTGACGGAAGATGATGCGCCACTCCGTCGCGCCTGCGCCGCGCGCCGCCTCGACGTATGGCATCTCCTTGATGCTGAGCGCCACCGATCGGATCGTCCGCGCCGCGGTCGGGACGAGGAGCACCGCCAGCGCGACGATCACGTTCGTCACCGACTGGCCGAGCCCCGCCATCAGCGCGAGCGCCAGGATGATCGGCGGCAGCGCCATGAGGCTGTCGACGATGCGCTGGCTCACCGTGTCCGCGGCGCCGCCGAAGTACGCGGTCACGACGCCCCAGAGCGCGCCGACGGTGACGCCGAACAGCACCGAGGTGAGCCCGACGTAGAGCGAGAGCCGGGCGCCCCAGACGATCCGGCTGAGCATGTCGCGCCCGAGGTGATCGGTCCCCATCGGGAACTCGCCGCCGGGCGGCACGTACGCCGCGAACGCGGCGTCCTTGGGACCGTACGGGGCCAGGGCCGGCGCGAAGATCGCGGTGACGACCAGCGCGAGCACGAGGATCGCCCCGACGAATCCGAGCGGTTGCCGCGCGGCGAACCACGACAGTGACCCGACGATGCCGCGACCCCGGTCGCCCTCGGCGACCTTCACGCTCGCCGCCCCCATCGCGACGCCGGTCTGATCCGCCATGTCAGGCGTAACGGATCCGCGGATCCAGCCAGCCGTAGACCATGTCCACGAGGAGGTTGAGCATGAGGAAGATCAGCGCCATGACGAACACGATCGCCTGTACGGTGGGGTAGTCACGGTTCGAGACGGCCTGAACCAGCGCGGTGCCCATGCCCGGGACCGAGAAGATGATCTCCATGATCACGATGCCGCCGAGCAGCCGCCCGCCCCACCAGCCGACGAACGTGATGACGGGTAGCAGCGAGTTCGACAGCGCGTGGCGGTACACGACCGCGCGCTCGGCGAGCCCTTTCGCGCGCGCGGTCCGGACGTAGTCGTGGCGCACGACTTCCAGCATCTGCGAGCGCGTGAGCCGCATGATCGGCGCCGAGATGTAGTACGCCTGGGCCAGCGTCGGCCACACCATCTGCTTGAGGTTCTCGACCGGGTCGTCGAAGAAGGCGACGAACTCGAGCGGCGGCAGCCAGTGGAAGAAGCGGACGAGCGCCCAGAGGATGAGCACCCCGGTGAAGAAGATCGGCAGGCTGAGCCCGCTGATCGACACCACGCGGACGAGGTAGTCCGCCCACGTGTTCTGGCGCACCGCCGAGATCACCCCGAGCGGCACCGCCCAGACGACGGCGACGACGAGCGTCAGCAACGCCAGCTCGAGCGACCGCGGGAACCGTTCGCGGATGATCTCGGTCACCGGACGGCTCTGGACGTAGGACTGGCCGAAGTCGCCGCGCAGCGCGTTGCCGAGCCAGGCCGCGTACTGCACGAGCACCGGCCGGTCCAGGCCGAGCTCGGTCCGGATCTCCTGCACCTGCTTCTGCTGCACGGTGGAGGACTCGGAGCCCGCCTGGTAGACGATGATCTCGGCGATGTCGCCCGGCACTAGCCGCATCAGGACGAAGATCAGCAGCGACGCTCCGAGGAGCGACGGGACGAACAGCAACAGCCGGTGAAGGATGTACTTGCGCAAACGCGGCTTCCGGGTCGGTGCGGCAGAGAGTAGGCGGCGGAGCGTGGGTGGTCAAGCGGCGGCAAATGTTAAGGTGACCGAGGGATGCCCCCCGCGACGTCGCTCATCCTCGTCGTCGACGACAACCCCGACGCCCTCGCGCTGAACACCGCGATGCTGCACAACGCCGGCTACCGCGTCGCGACGGCGGCGAGCGGCGCCGAGGCGCTGG
The DNA here is from genome assembly GCA_016184365.1 of Candidatus Rokuibacteriota bacterium. Taxonomy (GTDB): domain Bacteria; phylum Methylomirabilota; class Methylomirabilia; order Rokubacteriales; family CSP1-6; genus AR8. The sequence goes on along the minus strand of JACPCW010000104.1, from coordinate 46,896 downwards.
CCCGCGTCGCCGTCAACCCGGATCTGATCATCCTCGACGTCATGCTGCCCGACATGGACGGCTTCGAGGTGTGCCGGCGGCTCAAGGCGGACGCCCGCACGGCGCGGATTCCCGTGCTGCACCTGAGCGGGCTCGCGCGCGGCGCGGCGGAGCGCATCCGCGGCCTGCAGGGCGGCGCGGACCATCGGAGAGGCGGGCGATGGCGAGCGCGCCATCGCGCTCATCGAGCGGCTGCAGCCCGTCATCGCCGTCCTCGACCTGATGCTGCCGGGCCTCGGCGGCCTCGACATCGCGCGCGAGCTGCGGCGCCGGGCGCCGGGCAGCGGCGTCGTCATCCTGTCGATGTTCGGCACGTCGGCGTACGTGCGCGAGGCGGTCGACGCCGGCGTGCGGGCGTACGTCCTGAAGGATGCGAGCGGCGCGGAGCTGGTCCACGCCGTGCGCGAGGCGGCCGCCGGGCGCCGATACGTGAGCCCCGCCCTCGACACGGCCGTGGCCGAGACGGAGCGGCGCACGCCGCCGCTCGATCCGTTCGACACGCTGACCGGACGCGAGCGGCAGGTGCTGCGCCTCGCCGCCGACGGGTTCACGAGCGCGCAGGTCGCGGCCCGCCTCGGCATCAGCCCGCGCACCGCCGAAGCGCACCGCGCCAACCTGATGCGCAAGCTCGGGCTTCACCGCCGGCGTCGGCGTGACGGCGCGCGCCGTCGCCGAAGGACGCGCGATCGCGGTGGAGGACATCCGCGAATCGGCCGCCATGACGGTCGACGCCGCGCTCGCCGCGCGCGTCGCGGGGGCCGGCGACCGCGGCGTCGTCGCGGTCCCGCTGCGCGTCAAGGGCGCGTCGCTCGGCGCGATCACGCCGGCATCTGCCTCCGCGACGACTTTCCGCACGCGCAGATCGACGGCATCGTGAGCCAGCTCGTCGTGCCGATCACCCTCGACGCCCGCGTCGAGGGGCTCATCCACGTGAGCCACCGGGATGAGCGGCCGTTTTCCGACGCCGACGAGGAGATTCTGGTCCGGCTCGCCGATCACGCCGCGCTCGCCGTCCGCAACGCCGCCTCGTTCGCGCGCGAGCAGGACGCGCGGCGCGCGGCCGAAGTGTCGGAGATGCGCTACCGCCAGCTCGTGAACGAAGTGCCGGTCTGCCTGTTCCGCACGCCGCCCGAGGGGCGCTTCCTGGCCGTCAACGCGGCGATGGCGCGCGTCTTCGGCTATCCCGACACGGAGACGCTCCTCGCCACGCCGGTGGCGGAGCTCTACGTCGAGCGCGCCGACCGCGAGCGATGGCGCGCGCTGATCGACGCCGAAGGCACCGTGCGCGATTTCGAAGTGCGCGGCCGGCGATTCGACGGCTCGATGATCTGGATCCGGCATACGGCGCACGCGCTGCGCGACGCCGCGGCGGGCACCGTCGTCGCGTACGAAGGCGCCGCGGAGGACATCACCGCCCGGCGCCGCGCGGAAGACGCGCTCGTCGAGACCGAGGCGCAGGTGCGTCAGCTGCAGAAGCTCGATGCCGTCGGGCGCCTCGCGGGCGGCATCGCGCACGACTTCAATAATCGGTTGACGGTCATCTGCGCCCGGAGCCAGCTCGTGCTGAACCGCACGTCCGCGGAGGACGAGCGCCTGCGCCGGACACGCTGCTCCGCAAGCTCCGCGAAGCGCTCGACCGCAAGGGCTGACGCCGGTCAGCGCGGCGCGCCGCGTTCCGTCCGCGCGCGCGCGAGCAGCGCGGCGCTGACGGCGACGAGCGCCAGCGCCTGGAGCACGGCGAGCATCCGAACGCGTGGGCCGAGCAGCCCGGCGACGAACGGCCCGAGGAACAATCCCCCGTCCACGCCCACCCGGTAGAGGGCCGTGCGCCACGCGATCGCGTCGGGCGGCGTCTCGCGACGGAGCAGCGTGAGCGGCAGCATCCAGCCCGCCATCGCGAGACCGAGCATCGCGGCGCCCGCGTTCACCGCGACGAGGCCGCCGAACGTCGCGAGCAGCAGGGCCGCCGCCATCGTGGCGGTCACCGCCGTCAGCACGCGCGTGGCGCCGATGCGGTCGGCGAGGAACCCGAGCGGCAGCAACGCGACGATGTCGGTCGCCTGCGCGAGCATCAGCAGCCGCGCGACGCCGCCGCGGTCGAGATCGAACTCGCGGCTGCCGCGCAGCGGCAGCACGTACAGCTCGAGCGTGGAGTACGTCATCGCGAGCGTCGCGCCGGCCGCGAAGGCGAGCACGACGGCGGGGCTCGCGCCGCGCGGGCGCGCGACGACCGGGGTCGTGACAGGTGTCCCCGGCGCCGCCGGCGCAGCGTTGCGCCTGAGCTCACGGACGAGCAGCGGACCCAGCACGATCCCGAGCGCCTGCGGCGCGCACGCGATCAGCAGGACGACGTTCCACGGCAGGTCGCGCGGCAACGCGCCGACGGCGCCGACGCCGGCGAGCATGCCGATCATCGCGGTGAACTCGACCGCGTTCAGCGCCGAGCCGAGCGAGCGGCCGGCGAGAAATCTCAGGATCGTCGTGAGCCACGCCACCATGCCGAGCGCGTGCGCGACGCCCATGAGCAGGCGGCCGGCGATCAGCACCCCGAATGGTCCGCCGCTGCTGATGGCGAGGATGCCGAGCGTGAGGAGCACGGGCGATACCACGAGCGCTCTCGCGAGATGCCGCGCGACGAACAGCCCGACGGGAACGTCGACGAGCATCCGCGAAAAACCGAAGGCGGCGGCGAGGGCGCCGAGCTGGAGATCGGACAGGCCGACGACGCGATCGAGATCCGGCAGCAGCGCCGGGAACGCGCCGATCGGGAAGGTGCTCGACCCGACCGTCAGGCAGATCAGGAGGATCAGCCGCGGACGCGCCGGAGTCAGATGGACACGTCGCCGGTGATCGCGGGAAGGGTGGTCGAGGAGCGCCACGGCTCCGCCGGGGCGCTTCCGGGCGATGGGGGGGTGTGGGGGGCCATGTCGGGGCCCCCCACGTGAAGGGTATAGGGGTTCACGTTCGCGAGCGCCGCCGTGACCGACTCGCTCACGCCCGCATGCCGGCGCTTCAGCCCGTCGAGGAACGCGCGGATCTCGGTGCGGACGCTTTCACGCTCGCCGCAGACGCAGCCGACCGTGCCGAGTCCGCGCGCGCGAATCCACGCGGTCGTCTGGGCTTCGGTGACGAACACGAGCGGACGAATGAGCCGCAGCGTGCCTTTCCGGGACGTCGCGACGGGCGGCAGCGACGCGATGCGGCCGTTGAAGAGGATGTTGCGGAAGAGCGACTCGGCGCAGTCGTCGGCCGTATGTCCGAGCGCGATCGTCGTCGCGCCGATCTCGCCGGCGACGCGATAGAGCGCGCGGCGGCGATGACGGCTGCAGACGTCGCAGCCGTGCGCGACGCCGTCGCGGACGAGTGCCTGCGTCGCGGGCTCGTCGCGCACGATCCATTCGACGCCGAGCCGCGCGATGCCGGCACCGAGCCCGTCGATCGGCGCCGTGAATTTCCCCTGCTGGATCGTGACGGCGACGACGTCGTAGTCGAACGGCACCCGCCGCCGCGCGGCGAGCAGCGCATCGAGCAGGCAGAGGCTGTCCTTGCCGCCCGACACACCGACGGCGACGCGGTCGCCGGGCCGGAGCATCGCAAACCGCCCCAGGGCCCGTCCGACCGCGTCGAGCACCGTCTCCGTCGCGTCGCGTTCGTGCATGCGAGTCCTCCTCCCGTGCGCGCAACGCCACGATACCGTATCTTTCACGCATGACCGACGTCTCGCCGACACTCGCACCCGGCACCGCGGAGGTGCTCGACCAGCATCGCTTCGACGTCGCCGCGCTCGAGCGGTATCTGGCGGAGCACGTGGACGGGTATCGCGGCCCGCTCGACGTCCGGCAGTTCCGCGGCGGCCAGTCGAACCCGACGTACCACATGCGCGCGCCGGACCGGGAGTACGTGCTGCGCCGGAAGCCGCCGGGCAAGCTGCTGCCGTCGGCGCACGCCGTCGATCGCGAGTACCGGGTGATCACCGCGCTCGGCCAGACGGCCGTGCCCGTCCCGAAGACGTACGCGCTCTGCGAGGACGCGGACGTCATCGGCACCGCGTTCTACGTCATGGAGTACGTGCGCGGGCGCGTGCTGCCCGATCCGCGCCTGCCCGACTTCACGCCGGCCGAGCGGGCCGCGATGTACGACTCGATGAACACGGTGCTGGCGAGCCTGCACACCGTGGACTTCCGCGCCATCGGCCTCGAGGACTTCGGGCGCACCGGCGCGTACGTCGCGCGCCAGATCCACCGCTGGAGCCAGCAGTACCGCGCGTCCGAGACCGAGCGCATCGAAGCGATGGAGCGCCTGATCGCGTGGCTCCCCGAGCACATCCCGGCGGACGACGAAACGTCGCTGGTCCACGGCGACTTCCGGCTGCACAACACGATCGTCCATCCGACCGAGCCGCGGATCGTGGCGGTCCTCGACTGGGAGCTCTCGACGCTCGGCCATCCGCTCTCGGACCTCGCGTACAACTCGCTGCCGTTCCGGCTGCCCGGCGACGTGTTCGAGGGCTTCGCGGCGCGCCGGCCGGAAGGCATCCCGAGCGAAGAGGAGTACGTCGCCGCGTACTGCAAGCGCACGGGCCGGAGCGGTATCCCGCACTGGGATTACTACGTCGCGTTCTCGATGTTCCGGCTCTCCGCGATCGCGCAGGGCATCATGGGCCGCGTCGTCGCGGGCACGGCGAACGATCCGAACGCACGGGCGCGTGGCGCGCGGGCGCGGCCGCTCGCCGAGGTGGGCTGGAAGGTGCTGCAGGAGTCCGGCGCGGTGTAGCGGCGCCGCTACGCCGGTCGCCGCTGCTCGAGCGCGTCGACCCGCGCCCGCAGCAACGCGATCTCGCGCTCGAGCTCGACGGTGCGACGCTCGAGCAGCTCGCGCCGTGCCTGTTCTTCCGTCGTGCTTCGGTCGGTCCGCCTCAGCGCCTCGCTCGTCGCGACGTGCTCCTGCTCGACACGTTCGATGCGGCGATGGACGTCGTCGAAGTGCGTGGCGAGATCGTCGAAGCGCGCATCGACACGCGCCTCGAGGTGGTCGATCCGGCGATGCAGCGCGCCGATCTCCACGGCGATACGGTCGACCGTGCTCTCCAGCCGATCGAGCCGCGCATTGACGTTCGCGAATTGCTCGTCGACGCGGCCGAATTGCTCGTCGACGCGCGCGAACTGCTGGTGAATCAACGCGAACTGACGATGCATCTCGGTGAATTCACGCGTGACGAGGTCGGCCAGGGGTTCGCCGTTCGGCGTGCTCACGCCACACATGTAGCCCGCAGCGCAGCCGCTGCGCAAGCGTGTCCGATCGGCGACAGAAGCGGGTTAGAGGAGCGCCCCGGGTTGCCCGGGGCGATGGCCGAAGGCGGGGGGTGCAGGGGGCCATGTCGGGGCCCCCTGCCTACATGTGCTTGCGCAGCTCGAGCCGGCCGATCTGGCGGCGATGCACTTCGTCCGGACCGTCGGCGAAGCGCAGCGTGCGCGACGCGGCCCACATCGCGGCCAGCGGGAACGCCTGGCTCACGCCGCCGCCGCCGTGCAGCTGCATCGCCCAGTCGCAGACCTGCAGCGTCATGCTCGGCACCGCCACCTTGATCTCCGCGATCGCCTGCTTGGCGGCCTTGTTGCCGACGGTGTCCATCATCCACGCCGCGTGCAGCACGAGGAGGCGCGCCTGGTCGATCATGATGCGCGCCTGCGCGATGCGCTCGAGCGTGACGTCGTTCTCGCTGAGGCGCTTGCCGAACGTCGTGCGCTCGTGCGAGCGCTTGCACATGAGCTCGAGCGCGCGCTCGGCGACGCCGATCTGCCGCATGCAGTGGTGGATGCGTCCCGGGCCGAGCCGGCCCTGCGCGATCTCGAAGCCCCGGCCTTCGCCGAGGAGCATGTTCGACGCGGGCACGCGCACGTTCTCGAACAGCACCTCGCCGTGGCCGTGGGGCGCGTGGTCGTAGCCGAACACCGTCAGCAGGCGCAGCACCTTGATGCCCGGCGTGTCGCGCGGCACCAGGATCATCGACTGCTGCTTGTAGCGGTCGGGGTTCTTCGGGTCCGTCTTGCCCATGAAGATGAGGATCTTGCACCGGGGGTCGCCGATGCCCGACGTCCACCACTTGTGGCCGTTGATGACGTAGTGATCGCCGTCGCGCACGATCGACGACTCGATGTTCGTCGCGTCCGACGACGCGACCTTCGGCTCCGTCATCGCGAAGGAGGAGCGGATCTTGCCTTCGAGCAGGGGCCCGAGCCACTGCTTCTTGTGCTCCTCGGTCCCGTAGCGCTCGAGCACTTCCATGTTGCCGGTGTCGGGCGCGGAGCAATTGAAGACCTCGGGCGCGATGTGCGAGCGGCCCATGATCTCGCAGAGCGGCGCGTACTCGGAGTTGGTGAGCCCGGCTCCGCGCGAGCTCTCGGGCAGGAAGAGGTTCCACAGGCCGCGCTCGCGCGCCTTCGCCTTGAGCTCTTCCATGATCGGCGGCACCTGCCAGCGGGACGGCGCCTTCTCGAGCTGCTCGTGGAACACGTGCTCCGCGGGGTACACGTGCTTGGTCATGAAGTCGGTGAGCTGTTCCTGGTACATCTTCGTCTTGGCGCTGTACTCGAATTGCATGCGGGGCTCCTCGTCGGGTAGTGCGCTGATCTTGGCGCTGCGCCGCGCCCGGGTCAAGCGACCAGCGTCACCTTGCCGTGGTCGAGGACGAGCTCGTTGCGCTCGACGACGCGGCTGCGGAACGAGACGACGGCGCCGTCCTTCCACATCTCGGTGCGGATCGTCTCGCCGGGGAACACGGGCCGCGTGAACCGCACCGCGACCTCGCGGATCCGCGACGCGTCGTAGTCGCAGCCCTGGCGCGTGACGGCGGCGCACGCGTGGCCGAGCGTGCACAGGCCGTGCAGGATCGGCCGCGGCAAGCCGCCGCGCCGCGCGTAGTCGGGATCGGCGTGCAGCATGTTCCGGTCGCCGCAGAGGCGATAGAAGAGCGCCTGCGTGGCCAGCGTCGCCTGGTCGAACGTCGCGTCCGGCGCGCGGTCCGGAATCGGATGCGGCGCCGGTCCCGATCCGGCGGGCCCGCCGAACCCGCCTTCGCCCTGCGCGTACGACGTCGAGACGGTCGTGGCGAGCAGGGCGCCCGTCGCCTTGTCGCGAATCTCGGTCTCGAACAGCATCAGCGCGCCCTTGCCCGGCCCCTTGTCGAAGATGTCGGTGATCCGCGTGCGCCCGACGACTGTCGCCGCCGCCGGCAGCGGGCGCTCGAGGCGAATGCGCTGCTCGCCGTGCAGCTGCTTCGTCATGTCGATGCCGGTGTCGTACATCCAGGCGTCGTTCCAGACGAGCACGGTGGCCATCGTCGGCAGCACGCGGAGCGCGCCGCCGCCGCCGGGGCGCCCGTCGCGCTCCAGCACGAACGCCAGCTCGCGCGGGTCGAGCGGGTCGGCCGCCATGCCGACGGCGAGCGCGTAGAGCATCGTGTCGCGCTCGGTCCACGTGTTCTCGACGTCCGGGATCCGGAACTTCCGAAGCGTGTCGTAATCGATGGGCATGCCGATAGCCTAGCCGAGTTCGGTCAGCCGTTGCGCTGCACCAGCCAGATGCCGATCGCGACGCCGGCGGCGCCGAGCAGGTCGGACACCGTCAGCGCCTCGCCGAGCAGCAGGGAGCCGAAGGCGAGACCGAGGATCGGGTTCAGGAAGAACCACGCGCTCGCGCGCGACGCGTCGCCGTGATCGAGCAGCCAGAACCACAGCAGCATCGCGATCCACGACGAGCCGGCGATGAGATAGCCCTGGCCGACGAGGAACGCGGGCGTCCACCGCACGTCGCGCCAGGGCTCGAGCGCGAGCGCGAACGGCACGAGGACGACGCCGGCGATCAGGAGCTGGCCGCCGATGAGCACCAGCCGATCGGTGCGGGGCGCCAGCCGCTTGAACGCGATGGTGCCGCCGACGAGGAAGGCGACGGCGACGAGGAACAACGCCATCGCCCACGGCTCGTTGTCCGGACCGACGCGGCTCCACATGACCCAGACGACGCCGGCGTAGGAGAGGGCGAGCCCGCCGAGCCGGGCCGGTCCGAGCCGTTCACCGAGCGCCCATGGCGCCACGAGCGCGAGCATCACCGGGTTCGTGCTCGCCAGCACGGCGCCCATGCCGGCGGACATGCGATCGATCGCGAACGTGGTCACGCCGAGGTAGAGCGCCTGGTTGAGCAGGCCGAGGACGACGATGGCGCGCCGGTCGTCGCCCGTCCGCGGCCACGGACGCCGGAGCGCCGCGGCGACGGCGAGCAGCCCGACGCCCGCGATGAGAAAGCGCGAGGCCTGCAACGTGAGCGGCGGCGCGCCGGTGAGCGCGAGCTTCATGCCGATGAACGCCAGCGACCACAGGACGGAGAACCCCAGCGCGAACGCGGTGTAGCGCGCGGGCGAGACGGCGGCTGTCGAGGGAGGCAGGGCGCGCTAACGCGCGCTCAGGGCGCGAGCCACGGAAACGCGGCGGCGTGCTTCGGCTCGAACGCGGCGATGTCGCCTTCGTACGTCTGCGTCAGGCCGATCTCGTCGAGGCCTTCGAGCAGGCTGCGCTTGCGGAAGGGATCGATCGCGAACGCGTGGGTCGCGCCGTCGGGACCGGTCACCGTCTGACTCTCGAGATCCACGGTGAGCGTGGCGCCGGGCCGCTCGTGGAGCTGCCGCCGCAGCCGCGCGCAGGTATCGGCGGGAAGCAGAATCGGCAGCAGCCCGTTCTTGAAGCAGTTCTGATGAAAGATGTCGCCGAGCACCGGCGCGATGACGGACCGGAACCCGTTCGCGTCGAGCGCCCACACGGCCGCTTCGCGCGACGACCCGCAGCCGAAGTTCTCGGCCGTCACCAGGATCTTCGCGTCGCGATACGCGGGCTGGTTGAGCACGAAGTCCGGCTTCTCCGAGCCGTCGGCGTTGAACCGCACGTCGTGGAACAGATACCGGTCGTAGCCGGGTGAGCCCTGCCCCTTCCTGAGAAACCGCGCGGGGATCACGCGGTCGGTGTCGACGTTCGGCAGATCGATCGGCGCGGCGACGGCGGTGACGCGTGTGAAGGGCTGCATGGTGGACGAGCCTAGCCCGGCCGTCGCCGGCTGACAACCGCGGCGACGGCGGCGACGAGCGCGTGGGGCTCCACCGGCTTCGGCACGTGCGCGTCGTAGCCGGCTTGCATCACGCGCCGTCCGTCCTCGCGGCTCGCATACGCCGTGAACGCGATCGCCGGCAGCGTCCGCGTCGCCTCGTTCTTGCGCAGCGCGCGGATCAGGTCGAAGCCGTCCTCTGTCGGCATGCCGATGTCGGCGATCACCGCGTCGAACCGCGCCGCCGCGAGGGCCGCGTGGGCCTCCGCGACGCTCCCGACGGTCGTGGCGGTGGCGCCGGCCTTCTCGACCATCGTCGCCGTCAGCGCGCGCGTGTCCGCGTCGTCGTCCACGATCAGCATCGACAGGCCGCTCAGCGCCGGGGCCACCCCGCGACGCCCTTCCGCCGACGTCAGGCCGGCGTCCACCGCGGCCGCCGGCAGCTCGACGATGAACGTCGCGCCGCGGCCCGCGCCGGCGCTCTCCGCGCGAATCGCTCCGTTGTGCCGCTCGACGAGATGGCGCGCGATGGTCAGGCCGAGTCCGAGCCCGCCGTGGCGGCGCGTCGTCGAGCCCTGCGCCTGGCGGAACCGGTCGAAGACGTGCGGCAGGAACTCGGGCTCGATGCCTTCGCCGGTGTCGCTCACGGACACCGCGACGCCATGGGCGACGCGCGCGAGGCGAATCGTGACCCGGCCGCCCTCGCCCGTGAACTTCACGGCGTTCGAGACCAGGTTCGAGACGACCTGCTGCAGGCGCGCGGCGTCCCCCATGACGGTCGGCGCGGGCTCCAGGGCGAGGCGCAGGGCGATCGACCGCGCCTCCGCCGCCGGCCGGATCGCTTCGACGGCCGCCGAGATCAGGCTGTCGAGCACGACGGGCTTCATGTCGACATGGCGTTCAGCGGCGTGCGGAGCTCGTGCGACAGCATCGCGAGGAACTCGTCCTTCGTGACGGGCTTCATGTCGAGCGCGAGCTTGCCGGCGGTGATGCGCGACAGGTCGAGCAGATGCTCCTCGACGATCGCCGCCGTCGGCAGGGCCACGCCGGCCGCGGCGGCGAGGAACGCCTGCAGCAGCAGCAGGGAGTCGTTCGGGGCGCCGATCGCGAACGCGCTGAACCCGCGCAGCGTGCCCCACGTGGCGATGCCCGACATGACGAGCAGCAGCGCCGATGCTTCGCGCGGGCCGAAGCGGAACGCGGCCCAGAGCAGCGGCAGCAGCGCGAAGAAGCTCAGCGGATAGCGCGTCATGCCCATCGCGGCGAGGCCGCCGCCGAAGAGCACCAGGCCGAGGCCGATGGTCGTCGCGAGCATCGCGGCGGCCTCGACGGCCCGCGCGCCGTCGTAGCCGAGGCGCGGCTGGCGGCTCCACAGCACGAGCGCCGGGGCGACGAGGAGCGCGCCGCCGACGTCACCGAGCCACCACGTGCTCCAGATCGACGCGTAGCCGGCCCACGACGCGTAGCCGCCGAGCGCGAGCGTGGTGACGCCGATGGTCGCGCTCAGCGCGCTGCTCACGAACCCGGCGAGCGCGAAGCGGCAGACGTCGCCGGCGCGCCGGAACGCGTCGCGCCCGCCGGCGTACCGCGTCACCAGCCAGGCGCCGAGCAGGCCTTCCAGCGTGTTGCCGACGGCGATCCCCGCGGACGTGACGAGCGAGCCCGCCGTCGTCGCGTTGACGACGAAGGCGCCGAGGAGGATGGCCGGCCAGACGCGGTACTGCGTGAGGAGGAGCGCCCCGAGCGCGATGCCCGTCGGCGGCCACACCGGCGAGGCGCTGGCGTGGACGAACGCGAGGCTCAGGCCCAGTTTGCCGGCGACGACGTACGCGAGGAAGACGACGACGAGCAGCCCGGCGTTCAACTCCGGAGCGTGCGGACGTCGGTGAGCCGGCCGGTCACCGCCGCCGCCGCCGCCATCGCGGGCGACATCAGGTGCGTGCGCGCGCCCTTGCCCTGCCGGCCCTCGAAGTTGCGGTTCGACGTCGACGCGACGCGCTCGCCTTCGCCGGCCGTCTCGGTGTTCATCCCGACGCACATCGAGCAGCCGGCCTCGCGCCAGTCGAAGCCGGCGTCGCGGAAGATGCGGTCGAGCCCTTCACGCTCGGCCGCCTGCTTCACGAGCCCGGAGCCGGGCACGACCCACGCGGGAATCGTCGCGCGCCGGCCCTTCACCACGTGCGCCGCCGCGCGCAGATCGTCCAGCCGGCTGTTCGTGCACGAGCCGATGAAGACGCGATCGACCGTCACGTCGCTGAGGGGCATGCCGGCGGTGAGGCCCATGTACGCGAGCGCGCGCTCCATGGACTCGCGCCGGCCGCGATCGGGTTCGTGCGCCGGATCGGGCACGCGCGCCGTGATCGGCAGCGCGTCCTGCGGGCTCGTCCCCCACGTGACCGTCGGCGCGATGTCCATGGCGTCGAGCGCGACCTCGCGATCGAAGGCGGCGCCCTCGTCGCTCGGCAGCGTCTTCCAGTACGCGAGCGCCTTCGCCCACAGTTCGCCCTTCGGCGCGAACGGCTTGCCTTCGACGAACGCGTACGTCGTCTCGTCGGGCGCCACCATGCCGCACCGCGCGCCGGCCTCGATCGACATGTTGCAGACCGTCATGCGGCCGTCCATCGACATCGCGCGGAACGCCGAGCCGGCGTACTCGATCGCGTGGCCCACGCCGCCGCCCGCGCCGATCGTCGCGATGATGGCGAGGATCACGTCTTTCGCGGTGACGCCGGGCCCGAGAGCACCATCGACGGTGATGCGCATCACCTTCGGCTTGCGCTGCCAGAGGGTTTGCGTCGCCAGCACGTGCTCGACCTCCGTCGAGCCGATGCCGAAGGCGAGCGCCCCGAACGCGCCGTGCGTCGCCGTGTGCGAATCGCCGCACACGAGGAGCATCCCCGGCAGCGTGAGGCCCTGCTCGGGACCGATCACGTGGACGATGCCGCGGCGCGGATCACCGACGCCGAAGAACCGCACGTTCTGCGCCCGGGTGTTGTTCGCGAGGGATTCGACCATCTCGCGGACTTCGTCGTCGGGCGCCGGCGTGCCCGGCAGCGTGAGGACGTAATGATCGGCGGTCGCGAACGACAGATCGGGACGGCGCACCCGCACGCCGCGCTTGCCGAGCCGGACGAAGGCCGGCGCGGATCCCTCGTGCAGGAGATGGCGGTCGATGTAGAGCAGCGCCTGGCTGCCCGGCCCTTCGGTCACGACGTGCCGGCTCCAGATCTTCTCGAACATCGTCTGCGGTGTCGCCACGCTGGTCCTCCTCGCGAGACGGCAAGCGTACCGCGATGCGGCCTACCTGCGCGAGGAAGTGAAGAGCGCAAGCGAGGCGAGGCTCGCAGCGGTGAAGCCGGCGCCCGTGACCGCGAGGGCGGTGTCGAGTCCGGTGCGATCGGCCAGCGCACCGATCAGCGGTCCGGTGACGACGAACACGAAGCGAAAGACGAGCGCGGCGAGCGACAGGACGGTCGCGCGATCCTCGCCGGGCGCCTCCTGCTGCATGACGGTCGACAGGATCGGCAGCTGCAGACCGCGGATCGTCATGAAGCAGAGATAGAACACGACGGCCCACGCGCTCGTGCTCCAGGCGAGGCCGCCGTAGCCGACCGGGATGAGCACACAGCACAGCAGGAGGACGCCGCGCGCGCCGACGACGTCCGCGATCCGCGGCGCCGCCAGCGTCACCGCGGCGAGCCACACATGGGCCGCGGCCCAGAGCGGCCCGAACCAGCCCGGCGGGATGCCGCGCGACTGCATCCACGACTGGACGAGCCACACCATGACGAACGTCGACAGCCCGAGCGTGACGCTCAGCGTGATGGCGGCCCGGAGCCGGCGGTGGCGCCACAGCGTGGCGCGCGCCACGTGCAGCGCGCGGGCGACGTGCGACCGCGGTGCGATCGGCGGGCGCGCCGTCTCCTTCATCCGGAACGCGGCGAACATCTCGACGGCCGCGGCGGGGAGCTGCATCCACAGGGGCAGGCGTGGCGCGACGGCGTAGAGCCAGCCGCCCACGGCGGCGCTCGCCGCCTCGGTCGTCTGCGCGGCCGCACGCAGGCGGCTTTCCCATCGCGTGTAGTCGTGCACGCGGTCCGTCGCTTCCAGCGACAGCCAGAGCAGCGCGCGATCGGCGCCGGAAATGAACGCGGCGCCGGCCCCGCAGACGATCTCCGCGACCACGATGGCGCCGAACGTTTCGCCGAGCGCGTAGACGAACCAGCCCGCGCCCCAGAGCGCGGCGCCGACGAGCATCGAGGCGCGATACCCGACGCGGTCGGCGAAGTAGCCGGTCGGGAACTCGAGCACGACCACGGCGACGCCGAAGACCGCCTGGAGCACCATGATGTCCGTGAGCGACATCCCGATCTGGTCCTGCCAGAAGAGCGTGATCGTCGGAATCGGGAAGAGCGCGAAGTGACAGGCGTTGAGCGTGACGATCCGCCGCGGGTTGGAAGTCACGGACGCGGGGTCTTGGCGAGAAACTCCTTCACGGTCTTCAGGAAGTCGTCGAGACGGTCGTGATGCAGCCAGTGCCCGGCGCGCTCGATGCCGACGACGCTCGCGTGGCGGAAATGCGCGGCGCGTCCGTCTTCCGCGGGGTTGCCGGCCCAGCTTTCCGTGCCCCACAGCAGCAGCGTCGGGCAGCTGATCCGCGACCACAGCAGCTGGATGTCACGCCCGGGCATGTCGTACGGGGGCCACGCGCGGATGTAGTTGTCGAACTTCCAGCTGTACGTGCCGTCCTCGTTCTGGTTGGCGCCGTGCACCGTGAGATGGCGCGCCTGCTCGGCGGTGAGGTGCGGGTTTTCTTCCTGCATGCGGCGGAACGCGTCTTCGATGGACGCGTAGCGCCGCGGCATGCGGCCGGCGAGTCCGCGCTGCTCGCGGATCCACGCGTCCATGCGCTCGGTGATCGTCCTCGTCCCGCGCTCCTTCAGCCGCGCGGGTGACGGGCCGAGCCCTTCGATGGAGACGACCGCCGCGACGGCTTCGGGATAGATGCCGGCGTACCGCAGCGCGATGTTTCCGCCGAGCGAGTGCGCGATGATCGTGACCGGCGCCAGCCGCTGCTGATGCACGAGCTGCGCGAGATCGTAGATGTAGCTGGCCATGCCGTAGCTGCCGTCCGTCGACCACTGACTGTCGCCGTGCCCGCGCAGATCGGGCGCGATGATGTGCCACTCGTCCCGCAGCGCCGCGGCGACCCAGTCCCAGTTGCGGCAATGGTCGCGCCCGCCGTGGAGCAGCACCATCGGGGGGGTGCCGGGGTTGCCCCAGTCGACGTAGTGCAGCCGCAGACGCTGGGAGAAGTACGAGTGCGAGGTCGGGCCGGCGGTGCGATCGGTCATGACCCGGATGGTACAGTTGGGCCTTCGGAGGAGCCATGAAGATCACGGTCCTGGACGACTGGGCGCACACGATCCCGACGCTCGCGGCATTCAAGAAGGTCGCGGGCCACGACGTCACCATCTGGAACGACCACACCAAGGACGTCGACCTGCTCGCGTCTCGCTTGAAGGACACCGAGGCGCTCTGCCTGATCCGCGAGCGCACGCCGATCCGCGCGCCGCTCCTCGATCGCCTCGACCGGCTGCGCATCATCAGCCAGGTGAGCGTGTATCCGCACGTCGACGTCGCCGCGTGCACGCGGCGCGGGGTCATCCTCTGCTCGAACCTGCAGCCCGGTCAGCCGTCGTACGCGACGGCGGAGCTCAACTGGGGTCTGATCGTCGCCGCGTACCGGCGCATACCTCAAGAAATGGCCGCGATGAAGGCCGGCAAGTGGCAGACGCCGCCGCTCGGGGCCACGCTGCGTGGCCGGACGCTCGGCATCTACGGCTACGGCCGCATCGGCGCGGTCGTCGCCGGGTACGGACGTGCGTTCGGGATGAAGGTGCTCGCGTGGGGCCGCGAAGGCTCGCTCGATCGCGCGCGCGCCGACGGCTGCGCGGTCGCGCCGAGCAAGGCAGCGCTCTTCGAGGAATCGGACGTGCTGTCGCTGCATCTGCGGCTCGTCGACGGCACGCGGGGCATCGTGACGGAAACCGATCTGGCGCGCATGAAGCCGACCGCGCTCATCGTCAACACGAGTCGCGCCGGGCTCATCGCGCCGGGCGCGCTCGAGGCGGCGCTGCGCGCGGGGCGTCCGGGCATGGCGGCCGTCGACGTCTTCGAGGAAGAGCCGCTCCCCGGCGGCCGGCATCCGCTGCTCGATCTCGACAACGTGGTGGCCACGCCGCATCTCGGCTACGTGACGCACGAGGGGCTCGACCACCAGTTCGCGTCGATCTTCGACCAGGTGCTCGCGTACGCGAGCGGCAAGCCCATCAATGTCGTGAACCCCGAGGTATTGAAATAGGAACCGTGACATGACCAACGTGACGATGGGGATCCTGCATCCCGGTGAAATGGGCAGCGCCATCGGCGCCGCGGCACGCGTCGCGGGCGCGCTCGTGCTGTGGGCGTCCGAAGGCCGCAGCGCATCGACGCGCAAGCGCGCGGAGGAGGACGGTCTGGCCGACGTCCGCACCGTCGAGCGCCTCGTGACCGAGAGCCAGGTGATTCTGTCGGTGTGTCCGCCCGCGAACGCGGTCGACGTGGCCCGCGAGGTCGCGGCGGAAGGCTTCGGCGGCCTGTACGTCGACGGCAACGCCGTCTCGCCGGACACGACGCGCGAGGTCGGCTCGATCGTCACCGCCGGCGGCGCACGGTTCATCGACGGCGGCATCATCGGCCCGCCGCCGCGGCGTCCCGGCGTGTGCCGTCTCTATCTGTCGGGCGACGGCGCGGACGAGGTGGCGGCGCTGCTGACCGGCGGGCTGCTCGAGCCGATCCCGATCGCCGGACCGGTCGGCGCCGCGTCGGCGGTGAAGATGGCGTACGCGGGATGGAACAAGGGCTCGCAGGCGCTGCTCATGGCGGTGCGCGCGCTCGCCATGCACGAGGGCGTCGACGAGGTCCTCCTCGCCGAATGGGCGCGCTCGCAGCCGGAGCTGCCCGCCCGCTCGGAAGCGGCGGTGAAGGGCACCGCGCGCAAGGCGTGGCGCTTCGTCGGCGAGATGGAAGAGATCGCCGCGACGTTCGACGCCGCCGGGCTGCCGGACGGGTTCCACCGCGCGTCGGCCGACGTGTACGCGCGGCTCGCGAACTGGAAGGACACGCCGGCGCCGCCGTCGGTCGCCGAGGTCACGAAAGAGCTGACGAGGAATCCGCGGTGAGCCTCAGGGGCAAGGCGTACGTCGCCGGCGTCTTCGAGCACCCGACGCGCAAGGCGGACGACAAGTCGCTCGCGCAGCTGCACGCCGAATCGGCCGCGGGGGCGCTCGCCGACGCCGGGCTGACGAAGAACGACGTCGACGGCTACTTCTGCGCCGGCGACGCGCCCGGTCTCGGCGGCCTGTCGATGGCCGACTACATGGGCCTGAAGCTCCGCCACGTCGACACGACCGAGACGGGCGGCTCGTCGTACGTCATCCACGTCGCGCACGCCGCGCAGGCGATCGCGATGGGCAAGTGCGACGTCGCGCTGATCACGCTGGCCGGGCGGCCGCGGGCCGAAGGCATGGCCACCGGGACGGCGCCGCGCAACTACGGCGTGACGACGCCCGACGTGCCGTTCGAGTTCCCGTACGGGCCGACGGTGGTGAACCAGTACGCGATGGCGGCGATGCGCCACATGCACGAGTTCGGCACGACGGGCGCGCAGCTCGCGTGGATCAAGGTGGCCGCGTCGCATCACGCGCAGCACAACGAGCGCGCGCTGCTGCGCGAGGTGGTCACCGTCGACGACGTCGTCAACTCGCCGGTCATCGCCGATCCGCTGCACCGGCTCGACTGCTGCGTCATCACCGACGGCGGCGGCGCGATCGTCGTCGTGAAGCCGGAGATCGCGAAGCGGCTGAAGCGGCCGCCCGTCAAGGTGCTCGGCGCCGGCGAGGCCGTGAAGCATCAGCGCGGCGGCAAGATCGATCTGACGTACACGGGCGCGGTGTGGTCGGGGCCGGCGGCGTTCGCCGAGGCGGGTGTCACGCCGGCCGACGTCAAGTACGTGTCGATCTACGACAGCTTCACGATCACCGTGCTCGTCACGCTCGAGGACCTCGGCTTCTGCGCCAAGGGCCAGGGCGGGAAGTTCGTGTCCGACGGCGCGCTGATCTCCGGCGTGGGCCGGCTGCCGTTCAACACCGACGGCGGCGGCCTCTGCAACAACCATCCGGGGAACCGCGGCGGCCTCACGAAGGTCGTCGAAGCGGTGCGGCAGCTCCGCGGTGAAGCGCATCCGCGCGTGCAGGTGAAGAACTGCGACGTGACGCTGGCGCACGGCACCGGCGGATCGCTCGCCACGCGGCACGGCAGCGCGACGCTGATCATGGGGAGGGACTGAGATGGCCGCCGCCGCACGCACGATTCCGGCGCCGCCGACGAACGTCGAGGTCCAGCCGTTCTTCGACGCCGCCGCGGCCGGCCGGCTCGTCGTCAAGCGCTGTCTCGCCTGCGGCGAGTCGCATCACTATCCGCGCACGATGTGCCCGCACTGCGGCAGCGACCGCACGGAATGGAAGGACGCGTCGGGCCGCGGGACGATCTACTCGTACAGCGTGCTGCGCCGGGCGACCCCGCCGTACGCGATCGCGTACGTCACGCTCGAGGAAGGGCCGACGATGATGACCAACCTCGTCGACTGCGACTTCGACGCGCTGCGGATCGGCCAGGCGGTGCGCGTGGTCTTCACGCCGACGGACGGCGGGCCGCCCGTCCCGACGTTCACGCCGGCGTGATCCATCGGGCGCGATAGGGTGACTATTGGGACCGGCGATGACTTTGAGTGAGTCGCCCGATTTTCCTCGTCTACCATTTAAGCGCGCGGTATTTACGATCCGTCCCAACTTGCCACTCGAGATAACTGAGGAGACTGAAGACGGCGTCTCGCTCTCCGAGGAGACGCGTCAAAAACTCGAGCGGGTTGGTCGGACGCTGAAGGCGTATATCACATCGATCAAGACACTCCTCGAGACGAAGTATCGTGACCTTCGTCACGTCGTGCCGCCTCACATGACGGATGCGTGTCTTCCGACCGCAGTGATTCTTCCGGACGGAATACTGATTCGTCTCGAAGATAACCTGTCTACCGTCCAGCGTGAGCTTGGTCTGGTCGGCATCTCGGCAAGTCCGCGGTCCGTCCTCGTGATTGGCCGGTCAGCATCGCTTACAGAGCACAATCGGCGGAAGTTAACGACGTTAGAGAATACGATGCCGAAACTGAAGATCATGACCTACGACGACGTTTTCGCGAACGCGAGAGCGGTCGCCGAGAATCTTCTTGGTCCCTTATGGGATCCCGGCCCGAACGCTCAAGTTTATTTCCTGCCGTAGCATTCGTCCCCGCAAGCGCGCGTGAAGGTCTCAGCTGAAGAGGCGCGGCGGATTGCGCTCGCCGCGCAGGGCTTCGATGGTCCCCGGCCGTCGAGCCCGCCGAGCACGCGCGAGGTCGTACAGGCCATCGACCGCCTAGGCGCGGTGCAGATCGACTCCGTCAACGTGCTCGTCCGCTCGCATTACCTGCCGCTCTTCTCCCGGCTCGGTCCGTACGACGTGTCGTTGATCGATCGCGCGGCGTCCGGCCGCGGCCGGCGGCTCTTCGAGTACTGGGGGCACGAAGCGTCGCTGCTGCCGGTGAAGCTCCAGCCGCTCCTGCGGTGGCGGATGGAGCGCGCCGCGCGCGGCAGTGGCGTCTATGGCGGTCTCGTGCGCTGGGCGCGTCGCCATCGCCCGTTCATCGAGACCGTGTTCGCGGAAATCCGCGAGCGCGGTCCGCTCGCCGCCTCGGAGCTGTCGAACGGCGGCAAGAGCCGCGGCGCGTGGTGGGGCTGGAGCGCGGGCAAGCACGCGCTCGAGTGGCTGTTCTGGGCCGGACGCGTGACGACGGCGACGCGGCGCCGTTTCGAGCGCGTGTACGACGTGCCGGAGCGCGCGCTGCCATCGCGCGTGCTCGCAACGCCGACACCGACGGACGACGTCGCGCAGCGCTCGCTCGTCCGCATCGCCGCGCGCGCGCTCGGCGTGGCCACCGCGCGCGATCTGCGCGACTACTTCCGGCTCGACGCGGCCGACACGAAGCGACGGATCGAGGAACTCGTCGAAGCGCGCCTGCTGGTGCCAGCGGAGGTCGAGGGCTGGCGCGAGCCGGCGTACGTGGATCCGCGCGTCCGCGCGCCGGAGCAGATCACGGCGCGGGCGCTGGTGTCGCCGTTTGATTCCCTGATCTGGGCGCGCGAGCGCACCGAGCGCGTGTTCGGCTTCCGCTATCGCATCGCGCTCTACACGCCGGCCGCGGAGCGCACGCACGGCTACTACGTGCTCCCGTTCCTGCTCGGCGATCGTCTGGTCGCGCGCGTCGATCTGAAGGCCGATCGCCAGGACCGCGTGCTGCGCGTGCCGGCCGCGTATGCCGAGGACGGTGTCGATCCGAAGATGGTGGCGCCGGCGCTCGCGGATGAGCTCGCCGAGATGGCGGGCTGGCTCGGACTCGACAAGGTTGCCGTCGCGGCGCGTGGCGACGTGGCTCGGGCGCTCCGCGGCGTCGTCCGATAGCGCAGATTTATACATTGACAGCTTTCTTCGCCCGCGGCGGCGGGCGTCGGAGCCTACCGTCAGATCCTCATTGGAAAGGTTGCTGGGGCGCTGCCACCGGCGCGAGATCCACGAGGTTGAAAAAGGAGAGGTTGACGACGAGAACGCGTCTCCACGAGGCTCCCGGGCGGCTCCGAAATCGCGGGTTAGAGTCGCCGCAGCACAGGAGGCTTGCCATGGAGATTCACTGGATCACGGTCCTCCCCGACCCGGAACCGATCACGGAGCTGAAGCGGCTCGCCGATGAGATCGCCGAGCTGGCGGCGCACCTCGACGCCGCGACCGCGCGCCTGCTGGAGCGGATCCGAGAGTTCGACGCCCGCGGGGGCTGGAGCGGGTTTCCGTCCTGCGCCTCGTGGTTGAGCTACCGCGTGGGGCTTGGACCGCGTGCTGCGCGCGAGAAGGTCCGCGTCGCCCGCGCGCTCGCCACGCTGCCGCGGATCGCTGGCGCTCTGGCGCACGGCGAGGTCTCGTACGCCAAGGTGCGCGCGATCACCCGCGTGGCGACGCCGGACACCGAGGAGCGGCTGCTCGGCTTTGCACGTGCAGGTACTGCCGCCCACGTCGAGCGGCTCGTGCAGGCCTGGCGCCAGGTGGATCGGCAGGCCGAGGCGCGGGAGGGCGAGCGGCAGCACCGCAGCCGCGGCGTGCACGTCTACCAGGACGACGACGGGATGTTCGTCGTCCGCGGCCGGCTGACGCCGGAGACGGGCGCGCTGCTCCGGCGCGCGCTCGACGCGGCGCGAGAGACGCTGTATCCGCGCGGTCGCGATGCCGGCACCGCGGTCCCGCGGAACCACCCGGCGGCGGACCCGCCGAGCCTCGGGCAGCAGCAGGCCGACGCGCTGGCGCTGCTCGCGGAGACGGCGCTGCATCACGAGCTCGATCCCGGGGCGCCGGGAGAGCGGTACCAGGTCGTGGTCCACGTCGATGCGGCGGTGCTGGCCGACGCCGAGCAACCCGGTCAGTCGGTCCTCGACGACGGGCCGCGCGTTTCCGCCGAAACGTCGCAGCGCCTGGCGTGCGATGCGAGCCGGGTGGTGATGCGCCACGACGCCGAGGGGCAGATCGTCGAGGTGGGCGCGCGCACCCGGACGATTCCGCCGGCGCTACGGCGCGCGCTGCAGCACCGGGACCGCGGCTGTCAGTTCCCGGGGTGCAGCGTGCGGATCGGGCAGGGCCATCACATCCGACACTGGGCCGCCGGAGGGCCGACGACGCTATCGAACCTCGCCTTGCTGTGTCGCCGGCACCATCGCGCGGTACACGAAGAGGGTTACCAGGTGGCCCGACAGCCGGACGGCGCGCTGGAATTCCGGACGCCACACGGTTGGGTGCTGCCCGACGTCCCGGCGCCACCAGCGGTGCCCGACGATGCGGTCGCGGCGCTGCGCGCCGCGACCGTCGCGAACGGCGTGCGCGTGGACGCGCAGACGGCGCGCCCGAGCTGGCTGGGAGAGTGCGTCGACGTGGGATACGCGATCGACGTGTTGCATCCGCTGGCCACGCGGCCCGCGATGATGTTCGAGTAACCCAGCGTCCGACCGCTCGACAGCATCGGCCCGGCGCGAGTGCCGCGTGTCATCGGCGCGTATGCCGAGCCGGCGTCCACCCGAAAATCGCCGCGCCTGCGCGACGCGCGGCCACGCGTGCGGTTATCAGTCGATGATTCGATCGGCCCGGAGCCGCAGCGCCGGCGGCATCGTGATGCCGAGCGCCTTGGCAGTCTTGAGGTTCAGGACGAGGTCGAACTTCGTCGGCCGCTCCACCGCCAAGTCGGCCGGCCTCGTGCCGCGAAGAATGCGATCGATGTAAACCGCGGCACGCCGGTACAGGTCGCGAAAGTTCGTGCCGTACGAGAGCAGCGCGCCGGCGTCGGCATCCTGCGGGAACATCCCGATCATGGGCAGGCGATGACTGATGGCCAGGTCGGCGATCTGACGGCGCCGCGGATAGAGATCAGACGAGTTGACGAAGAGGATTCCCGTGATGCCGTCGCGTTCCATCGCCGCGAACGTTGCTGGGAGATCGGACTGCGAGCGGATCTCAACGGACGCGAGTCGCAGTCCAAGCCGCCTCGCCGATTCCTCCGCGGCGCGCCGCGGCACCTCGGGCCCCGGGATCGCAGCGGGATTCCACAGCAGGGCGACGCGGTCGGCGGATGACGCCACCGTCGTCAGGATCTCGAGGCGTTTCCCCCACGTCTCGGGTCCGACGGAAACCGTGGTGCCCGTGATATTGCCTCCCGGGCGCGCAAGGCTCTGGATGAAGCCTGCGAGGACCGGATCGCCGGCGACCACCATGACGATCGGGATCGACGCCGTCGCCGCTTTTGCCGCCCGCGTCTCGTCAGTCGAGACCGTAACGATCACGTCCATCCCGCGACGCACGAGGTCCGCCGCGAGGATGTCAAGGCGCGCGGTAACGCCTTCGGCGAACCGCGGGAAGAATTCGACGTTCTTGCCCTCGACCCAACCGATTTCGCGAGGGAGCGCCTTGAGGAAAGCGACTTCTCCCCGTGGTCCCTCGGGACTGCTGCTGGTCAGAATGCCGACGCGCGCCACGGCCTCCGGTTGCGCCGCAGCGGCGTGCGGCGCCAGGACGAGCGCGGCAAGCAGGACGAGAGCGAGCCGGATCACACCACGGGCCAGCGCGAGCGCGGGAACGTGATGCCCGTGCGCGCCATCAGCTTCTCGCCGATCTCCTGCACCTTCGCGTAGAGCGCGGGCTCGTCGGCGAAGCGCTGCTCGTACGCGTCGACCACGACGCGGCCGTCCACGATCACCGTGTGCACGCTGCGCCCGTCGGTGTTGTAGACGAGGTTGTTCACGGGGTTGAAGAGCGCCTGCCACTCCGGCCGCTGCGTGTCGAACAGCACCAGGTCGGCTTTCTTGCCGACGTCGATCGATCCGATCTCGTCGCCCACGCCGAGCGCCTGCGCGCCGACCAGGGTGGCCATCTCGACGGCGGCTTCCGCCGGCACCATCTTCATGTCCTGGCGCGCGTCCTTGTACTGCACGGCGGCCATGTTCATCGCGCGGACGATGTCGAGATGGTTCGAGTTGTTCGGCGAATCGCACCCGAGCGCGATCTTCACGCCCTGCGCGAGGAGCTCCGGCATGCGGCCGAGCGCGGCCACGCCGCGACCGCCTTTCATCGCCGTCACGGGACACATGGCGACCGTCGCGCCCGTGCGCGCGATCGTGGCGATCTCCGCGTCGTCGATGCCGAGCGCGTGCGCCAGGCACATGTTCGGCCCGAGCACGCCGATCTTCTCGAGGTACTGCGTCGGCCCGACGCCGTGGCGGGCCGTGTAGTCGGCCCGCGCCCTGTCGCCGCTGTTGAAATGCACCGTCAGCATCGTGCGGTGCTCGTCGGCGACTTGCTTCATCGCCCGCAGCAGCTCGGCGCTGGCCGTCTCGGGTGAGAACGGCATCGCCCAGGCGCGGATGCGCCCGTCGAGCCGGCCGTGCCACTTCTCGACGAACGACCGCGTGCGCGCGACGGCGTCGTTCGTGGCGTAGCGCGGCAGCTTCAGCGGTCCGTCGACGTCCGTGACGCCGTCGCCGAGGATGACGCGGATGCCGGAATCCTCGTAGGCCTGCAGGCACGCGTCGGGAAACTTCGTGCTCCCGGGGTCCACGAAGCACACCGTGCCGTTTCGCAGCAGCTCGACGACGCCGAGCAGCGACGTGAAGTACTCCTCTTCCTCGGTCATCGCGTTCTGCAGATTGAAGACGTGCCGGAGCGGACTGCCCTGGTCGTCGGGGAAGATGCCGCGCACCGCGTGCGCGTAGGAGATGTGCATGTGGCCGTTCACGAAGCCGGGCGTGACGACGAACGACCGGCCGTCGATCACGCGGTCGGCGCGCACCCCGGCGAGCTCGGCGGCCTTGCCGACGCGCGCGATGCGGCCGTTCTCGACGAGGACCGATCCGTCCTGCACGATCCGGCGCTGGGCGTCGACGGTGATCAGGTAGCGGGCGTGCTCGATGAGAAGGCTCGGCGTCGGCATGACTCGGGGTGCTCCTCTCGGCCTGGGTTGGGCGGAGGATGGCATCGCCCGCGCGGCGAAGCAACCGCGGGCCGGCCGGGGTATGCTCTCGC
>JACPCW010000104.1:0-23008 GCA_016184365.1 Candidatus Rokuibacteriota bacterium | reverse complement strand
CTCTCGCCCCACGATGGCGGACGAACGATCCGGACGTGATCCATCGGCCGTGGCGGCGGTCTCGCGCGACGTCGCGCGCATTCTCAGCGCGAAGCCGCCGTACGAACGTCTTCGGCTCGCCCACGAGGCATGGGAGCTCGCGCGTGACCGGCTCGGTGCGTTCATGGCGGCCCGCCATCCGGAATGGGACGCGGTGACGGTGCGGCGTGCCGTCGCGCAGAGGCTGCTCGGTGACGCAGGCTGAGCTGCTGCGATACCTCGTCGACGTGCTCGAAACGCTGGGGGTCCGCTACATGATCGGCGGGTCACAGGCCGCGGTGTACTACGGTGAGCCACGGTTCACGCAGGACATCGACGTCGTTGCGGAGCTCGCCGCGACCCAGCTTCCCGATGTCCTCGAGCGCTTCCCGCCCGAGGAGTTCTACGTCAGCGAAGACGCCGCACGTGAAGCGATCGAGACGCGGGGTCAGTTCAATATCGTGCATCCCGGATCCGGACTGAAAATCGATGTCTTCGTGAACAAGGACACCGCGTACGACCGGCTGCGGCTCGACCGTCGCGAGCGTCTACCGCTGGTCCCGGGGCGGGACGCGTATTTCGCGCGGCCCGAGGATCTGATCCTCTACAAGTTGCTCTACTTTCGCGAGGGCGGGTCCGAGCTTCACATCCGGGACATCGTCGGGATTCTGCGTGTCTCCGGTTCCACGGTCGACACCCGCTACATCACGGAATGGGCCGATCGGCTCGGGGTGAGGGCGCTGTGGGATTCGGTGCTCAAGCGTGTCGAGACCGACACATAACGGTCGTCATGGCACAGGAGACGGCATGAACGGGAACAGAGGGCGTCCGGCCATCACGGTGCTGCTCGTCATTCCGCTGTTGATCACCTTGCTCCTCGGGCTGGGGTCATCGGCCGCCGCCCAGGCGAAGCCCGAGGGCGAGATGAAATGGGCGCTCTACGTGACGATCTCGCCCAACTGGTTCGATCCCGGCGAAGTCGTCGGTCAGCTCACGCCGTTCTGGGTCCTCTACGCCATGCACGACGCGCTGGTGAAACCGATGCCGGGCAACCACATGACGCCGAGCCTCGCCGAGTCGTGGACGGTCAGCCCGGACGGCCGCAGCTACGAGTTCAAGCTGCGCGAAGGGCTGAAGTTCCACAACGGCGATCCGTTCACCGCGGAGGACGCGAAGTTCAGCTTCCACCGCGCGAAGGGCAAGCTGATCCAGGAGAAGGTGAAAGAGGTCACCGTCGTGTCGCCGTCGCGCATCCGCTACACGCTGCACGAGCCGTGGCCGGACTTCATGAGCTTCTTCGGCACGGTGGTGAGCGGCGCGAGCTGGGTGGTGCCGAAGAAGTACTTCGAGCAGGTGGGCGCCGACGGCTTCAAGAAGCACCCGGTCGGCCTCGGCCCGTACAGGTTCGTGAGTCACGCGCCGGGCATCGAGCTCGTCATGGAAGCCTTCGAGGGCTACTGGCGCAAGATGCCGAGCGTGAAGCGCGTCGTCTTCAAGATGGTGCCGGAGAGCACGACGCGGCTCGCCATGCTCAAGCGCGGCGAGGTCGACATCGCGTACCTGCTCGACGTGCCGCAGGCGCAGGAGGTCAAACGCGATCCGAATCTGAAGCTCGCGTTCTCCGGCGGCATCGCGGTCTTCTTCATGGACTTCCTCGAGCAGTGGGATCCGAAATCGCCGTGGCACGACGCGCGGGTGCGCAAGGCGGCGAGCCTCGCCATCGATCGCAAGGCGCTTTCGGATGCGGAGACGCTCGGCGCATCCAAGCCGGCGGGCAACTTCGTTCCGCCCACGTTCGAGTTCGCGCTGCCGATCGAGCCCGATCGCTACGACCCCGCGAGAGCGAAGCAGCTCCTCGCCGAAGCGGGATTCCCGAACGGCTTCGACGCCGGTGAGCTCCATCAGCTGCCGCCCTACTTCTCGCTCGGCGAGGCGATCGTGCAGTACCTCGGCACGGTCGGCATCCGGATGACGATGCGCCCGATGGAGCGCGCGGCCTACTTCACGGCGCTCGCCTCGAAGAAGCTCAAGGGCGTGTGCGTCTGCACGAGCGCGCTGTACGGCAACGCCGCATCGCGGATGTCGCAGGTGATCCCGAGCGACGGGGCCTGGGCCTACGGCGGGCACCCGGACATCGACGCGCTGTACAAGCAGCAGGCGCGTGAGACGGACAAGAAGAAGCGCGCTGCGACGCTGCATCAGATCCAGCGAGTCGTGCACGAGCGGACGCGCATCGCGCCGATCTACGAGTACATCTGGCCGAGTGGCATCGGTCCACGCGTCGAGGAGCCGGCGCTGATGCTCATCAACCCGTACCCGTGGTCCGCCCCCCTCGAAGAAGTGCGCTTGAAGAAACGCTGATGCACGTCGGGCTGTTCGTCGAGGAGATGCGGCACGGCGTCGGCCAGGCGGAGGCCTTCCGCGAGGCCTTCGAGGTCGCCGACCGCGCCGAGGCGTGGGGCATCGACTGCGTCTGGCTCGGCGAGATCCACTTCGCGCCGTCGCGGTCGGTCATCTCCGCGTCGCTCCACGTCGCGACGTCGATCGCCACGCGTACGCGCCGCCTGCGTGTCGGCACGGCCGTCACGGTGCTGCCGCTCAACCATCCGCTGCGCATCGCCGAGGAAGTGGCGACGGTCGATCACATCAGCGAGGGCCGGTTCGAGTTCGGCATCGGCCGCAGCGGCGTCGTCCGGTCGTACGACGTCTACGGCGTCCCGTACGGCGAGAGCCAGGCGCGGTTCCGCGAGGCGCTCGACATCATCCGGCAGGCGTGGAAGGGCGAGCCGTTCACGTACGAGGGCGACTTCTATCGGGTGCAGAACGCGACCGTCGCGCCGACGCCGTACCAGGTGCCGCACCCGCCGATCCGCATGGCGTGCACGACGCCGGAGACGTTTCCGGCGGTCGGTGCGATGGGCCTGCCGATCTTCGTCGGTCTGCGCACGACGGAGATCCCGGACCTGCGCGACTGCATCGCGTCGTACCGGCAGGCATGGCGCGATGCCGGGCACACCGGCACCCCGAGCGTCTATCTGCGCATTCCGGTCTACGTGTCACCGACCGGACGCGGCGCCGTCGAGGAGCCGCGCGAGAGCCTGACGTACTTCTTCGCGCGTCAGACCGAGCTGGCGAAGGCCGCGGTCGGTCGCGCCGGCGCGGGTCCCGTGGATCGCCGTCAGGCGCTCGCGGACCGCATGGCGAGTCTCACGTACGACGACATCCTCGCGAAGAAGGTCGTCTTCGGAACCGCGCCCGCGGTCGTCGACCGCATCACACAGCTCCGCGAGGAGCTGGGGCTCGACGGGATCATCGCGGAGCCGAATCCCGGCGGGAAGATTCCACCGGAGCTCGAGACGCGCAGTCTCCGGCTCTTCACGCACGAGGTGCTGCCGGCGTTCCGGTAGCGGTCAGCCGCGGCGGCAAGGGAGATCCATGAAGGTCGAGAAATACGCGGTCGGTCAGTCCGTGACGCGTCTGGAAGATCCGCGGCTCGTGCAGGGGCTCGGCCGCTATTCCGACGACGTGAACCTCGCGCGCCAGGCGTACGCGGTCGTCGTGCGCTCGCCGCACGCGCACGCGCGGATTCGCGCGATCGATACGTCCGGCGCGCTGAAGGCGCCCGGCGTGATCGCCGTGCTGACCGGCGAGGACCTCGCCGCGGATCGCGTCGGCGATCTCCCGACCGACAGGTCGCGCAAGCGCCGGGACGGCTCGCCGGCGTTTCCGACGCCGCGCCCGGCGCTCGCGCGCGGCCGCGCGCGTCACGTCGGCGACCCCGTCGCGCTCGTCGTCGCGGACACCCACGAGCAGGCGGTGGATGCCGCGGAGCTCGTCGCCGTCGACTACGAGCCGCTGCCCGCGGTCGCCGCGTCGACGGACGCGATCCGCCCCGGCGCGCCGGCCGTCTGGGACGAAGCGCCGGACAACGTCGCGTTCGTCTGGGAAGCCGGACCGCGCGACGCGGTCGAGCGCGCGTTCGCGACCGCGGCGCACGTGACGAAGCTCGACTTCGTCGTCACGCGCGTGGCCGCGGCGCCGCTCGAGCCCCGCGCCGCCGTCGGCGAGTACGATCGCCGCACCGGGCGGTACACGCTCCACACCGGCATCCAGGGGCCGCACGGACTCCGCGCGCTGCTCGCCGAGCCGGTGCTCCGCGTGCCGCAGAGCCGTCTCCGCGTCGTCACCGGTGAAGTCGGCGGCAGCTTCGGCATGCGCAGCGGCGCCTATCCCGAACACGTGCTCGTGCTGTGGGCCGCGAAGCGCATCGGCCGGCCCGTGAAATGGACGTCGGACCGGCGCGAGGGGTTCGTGACCGACGAGCACGGCCGCGACAACGTCTCCACGGCGGAGCTGGCCCTCGACGCGAACGGCAGGTTCGTCGCGCTCCGCGTCGAGATCAACCTCAACATCGGCGCGTACCTCACGCCGCGCAGCGCCGGGCCGGGGACGAACAACGTCGGCGGCATCGCCGGCGTCTACACGACGCCCGCGATCCACGTGCAGACCACCGGCATCTTCTCGCATACGACGCCGACCGGCCCGTATCGCGGCGCCGGGCGCCCGGAAGCGACCTATGCGATCGAGCGCGTCATCGACGTCGCGGCGCGCGAGCTCGGCGTCGATCCGCTCGAGCTCCGGCGCCGCAACCTGATTCCGTCGTCCGCGATGCCGTTCAAGACGGGGCTCGTCTTCACGTACGACTGCGGCGACTTCGCGAAGGGCATGGAGCTCGCGCTCGAGCTCGCCGACTACGCCGGCTTCCCGAAGCGTCGTGACGAGGCGCGCGCCCGCGGCAAGCTGCGCGGCCTCGGCATCGCCAATCCGATCGAGGTCGCCGGCGGTCCGTACACCGGCGTGAACCCCGACACCGCGCAGCTGCGCGTGAACCCCGACGGCTCGGTGTCGCTCTTCGCGGGCTCGACGTCGATGGGCCAGGGCAACGAGACGGCGTTCGCGCAGATCGTCAGCGACCGCCTCGGCGTGCCCGTCGCGCGCATTCAGATCTTCGCGGGCGACACCGACGCGCTCGACACCGGTCGCGGCAACGGCGGGTCGGGCGCGCTGACGGTCGGCGGCTCGGCCGTCACGCGCGCGACCGAGAAAGTCGTCGACCGCGGCCGCCGGATCGCCGCGCGCATGCTGGAAGCGGCGTACGAAGACGTCGAGCTGCGCGAGGGCCGGTTCGCCGTGAAGGGCACGGACCGCGGCGTCGACTGGAACGCCGTCGCGCGCACCGCGTATCAGCCGCGGCAGATTCCCGCCGGGATGGAGCCGGGCTTCAGCGAGACGGCGTCGTTCATGCCGCCCGCCGTCACGTTCCCGAACGGCACGCACGTCTGCGAGGTCGAGATCGATCCCGAGAGCGGCCTCGTGCGCATCGAGCGGCTGGCCGTCGTGACGTCGACTCGCACGAGGTCCCGACGGCGGTGAATCCGCTCGGCGCGAAGGGCGTCGGCGAAGCGGGAACCGTCGGCGCGCTCCCCGCGCTGATGAATGCCGTCAACGACGCGCTGGCGCCGCTCGGCGTGCGTCATCTCGACATGCCGCTGACGCCCGAGCGCGTGTGGCGCGCCGTTCGATCAGCCGGGGGGCCCCGACATGGCCCCCCGGACCCCCCCACGCTCGGAGGCGGCCCGGGGAACCCGGGCCGCCCCTCGTCATGCTGAGCGATCTGCGCGGGAAGGGCGCCGTCGTTACCGGCGCGATGATCGACGTCAGCGGCGGCAAGCTCGCCACGCAGATTCCGCGTCTCGCGTGGGACGCGGCGGAACAGCCGTAGCACATGCGCATTGCCACCTGGAACGTCAATTCGCTCAAGGCCCGGCTCGAAAAGGTCACCTGGTGGGTCGAGCGCGCGAAGCCCGACGTGCTCGTGATGCAGGAGACGAAGCTCGCGGATGCGGATGCGCCGCGCGAGACGTTCGAGGCGCTCGGCTACGAGCTCGCGCATCACGGCGAGGGGCGCTGGAACGGCGTGGCGATCGCCAGCCGCTGCGGCATCGCCGACGTCGTCACGAACTTCGGCGAGCCGCTCCGTCCGGCGACAACGCCCGACGTCACCGACGACGAGCCGATGGCGGAGGCGCGCATGATGGCCGCCCTGTGCGGCGGCGTGCGCGTGGTGGCGATCTACGCGCCGAACGGCCGCGTGGTCGGCTCACCGTTCTACCAGGCCAAGCTCGCGTGGTTCGATCGGCTCGCGCGATGGCTCGCGGCCTCGGCGGATCCGAACGCGCCGCTCGTCATCGGCGGCGACTTCAACGTCGCGCCGACCGACGCCGACGTGTGGGATCCGACGGCCTGTCACGGCGGCACCCACGTCTCGGAGCCGGAGCGCGAGGCGTTCGGCCGGCTCGTCCAGTGGGGGCTCGTCGACGCGTATCGCCTGCATCATCCCGAGCCCGGCCGGTACACGTGGTGGGATTACCGGGCCGGCAACTTCCACAAGAACGTCGGCATGCGCATCGACCATCTGCTCGTGTCCGCGCCGCTGGCGAAGCGCACCGTGTCCGCGGAGATCGACCGCGAGGCCCGCAAGGGCAAACCCGCCTCGTCGGATCACGCGCCGCTCGTCATCGACGTCGACGAGCCCGGAGAACCGTTCGACGCCGGCTGGTCGGGCGCCGTCGAGCGCATCGCCCGCCGCCGCTAGCCTCGGTGTGCGGTATGCTCGGCCGCGCTCGCGGCGCCAAACGGTCATCGAGGAAGGAGCTTGCATGAAGGCGATTCGCGTCTCGGAATACGGCGGGCCGTCGGTGCTGAAGCTCGAAGACGTCCCGACGCCGCAGCCCGGCCCCGGGCAGGTGCTCGTGCGCAATCACGCCGTCGGCGTGAACCCGGTCGACACGTACCTGCGCGCGAACGTCGACAACCGCGGGCCGAAGCTGCCGTACACGCCAGGCTCCGACTGCGCCGGCGTCGTCGAAGGGGTCGGCGCCGACGTGAAGAGCGTGAAGCCCGGCGATCGTGTGTACGTCGGCGGGACCGTCTCGGGCGCATATGCCGGGCAGGCGGTCGCGAACGAAGCGCAGGTGCATCCGCTGGCGCCGAATGTCTCGTTCGCGCAGGGCGCGGCGATGAACGTGCCGTACGCGACGGCGTACCACGCGCTCTTCAATCGCGGGCGCGGTGAGGCCGGCGAGACGCTGCTGGTGCACGGCGCGAGCGGCGGCGTCGGCGTCGGCGCGGTGCAGCTCGCGCGCGCGCGGGGGATGACCGTCATCGGCACGGCGGGCACGGAGAAAGGGCGACGGCTCGTGCTCGAGCAGGGCGCGCACCACGCGCTCGATCACACCGCGGCGAACTATCTCGACGAGATCACGCGGCTCACCGGCGGCAAGGGCGTCGACATCATTCTCGAGATGCTCGCCAACGTGAACCTCGCCAAGGACTTCGGCGTGCTCGCCATGCGCGGCCGCGTCGTCGTCATCGGCAATCGCGGCGCGATCGAGTGGAACCCGCGCGCGGCGATGAACAAGGACGCGGACGTGCGCGGCATGTCGCTGAACCACGCCACGCCGCGGGAGCTCGCCGGCATCCACGCGGCGCTGGTCGAAGGGCTCCGCAACGGCACGCTGCGACCCGTCATCGGACAGGAGCTGCCGCTCGGCCAGGCCGCGCGCTCGCACGAAGCGGTCATGGAGCCGGGGCACCACGGCAAGATCGTCCTCATTCCCTAACGCTCGCTCTCCTCAGGAGGGACACATGCGCCAGGCGATCGCCAAGGCGGTCCAGGCCCCCGAGTTCAAGACGTCCATGGACAAGGTCCAGGTGCCGATCAACTACAAGGACGCCGACGAGTTCAAGACGTGGTGGGACGCCGAGGCGGTGAAGCTCGCCGAGGTCATCAAGAAGATCGGTCGCGTCGAGTCGAAGTGAGAGGAGAGCGCATGGGGACGTTTCGTCTGTACACCGGGCCCGACGGCCAGTCGCACACGGAGACGATCGATCTCGAGAAGGCGGGCGACTGGACGAAGGGGCTGCCGGCCGGCAGCATCCAGTTCCGCACGTGGCCCGTCGGCCAGTTCCTCGACTGGCACCCCGCGCCACGGCGCCAGTTCGTGATCATCCTGCACGGGCGGCTCGAGATCGGGCTCGGTGACGGCACGACGCACGTGTTCGGTCCCGGCGACGCGCGGCTCGTCGAAGACACGACGGGCAAGGGCCATACGACGCGCGTCGTCAGCACGGAGCCCGTCGTGACGGCGACGGTCCCACTCGCATGAGCACGGTCCTGTTCGCGCCCAGGCAGCCCGAGGTCATTCTCGAAATCCTTCGCTCGCTCACGCCGGCGGGCTTCGACGTCGCCGTCGCGGATCCCGGCACGCCGGAGTTCTACCAGGCCGCGGCCGACGCGGAATACTTCCTCGGCTTCGCGCGCAACATGGGCAGCGAGTTCTTCCGCTCGGCGCCCAAGATGCGGCTCGTCCAGCTCACCAGCGCGGGGTACGACCAGGTCGACGTCGAAGCCGCACGCAAGGCCGGTGTGCCGGTGTCGAACAACGGCGGCGCCAACGCGATCGCCGTCGCCGAGCACACGATGATGCTGATGCTCGCGACGCTCAAGCGGCTGGTGTGGCATCACAACAACGTGGTCGCCGGCACGTGGCGCATCGGCAACCTGGCCGACGCGCGCGTCTACGAGGTCGCCGGCAAGACGCTCGGCGTCATCGGTCTCGGCAACATCGGCAAGAAGGTCGCGCGCCGCGCGGCCGGGTTCGACATGAAGGTGATCTATTACGACATCCGCCGGCTGACGGAAGATGCGGAGGACGCGCTCGGCGCCCGGTTCGTGCTGCTGGCCGAGCTCATGCGGCGAGCCGACGTCGTGAGCCTGCACGTCCCGCTCGACGACAGCACGCGGGGGTTGATCGGCGCGAAGGAGATCGCGCTCATGAAGCCGAGCGCGATCATCGTCAACACGTGCCGCGGGCCGGTCATCGACGAGAACGCGCTCTACCAGGCGCTCAAGTCGGAGCAGATCATGGGCGCCGGGCTCGACGTGATGGTCGACGAGCCGCCGAAGCCGAACCATCCGATGCTCGCGCTGCCGAACGTCACGCTGACGCCGCATTCCGCGGGGCCGACGTGGGACAACTGGTGGTCGCGGTTCCGCAACGGCTTCGACAACATCGAGCGCGTGGCGTCCGGCCGCGCGCCGCTCTGGGTCATCCCGGAGCTCGCATCGCAGTGACCGACCGCCGCAAATCGTTTTACGCCTGGGGCTATGAAGGCGAGGGAGCCTCGGACGCCGAGGTCAAGGCGTTCGAGGCGATCGTCGCGCGGCGCTTTGGCCTCGGGTCGTTCGACGTCACGCCGCCGCCGACACCCGCCGACATCGCGCTGCGCGCGCCGCGTGTCACCGTGCCGGCGTCGCTGGCGACCATCGTCTCCACGGATCACCGCGACCGGCTGGAGCACTCGTACGGCAAGAACTGGTACGACGTCGCGCGGATGTTCCTGCGCGCGGTGCCGAGCCCGCCGGACGCGATCGCGTTTCCGCGCGACGAAGCGGACGTCGTGCGCGTCCTCGGCTGGTGCGACGAGATCGGCGCCACGGTCATCCCGTACGGCGGCGGCTCCAGCGTCGTGAGCGGCATCGAGCCGCCGGCGGACGCCGCGCGCGTCGTGACGCTCGATCTGCGGCATCTCGACCGCGTGCTCGACGTCGACCGTGTCTCGCACGCGGCCCGCATCCAGGCCGGCGTGTACGGGCCGGCGCTCGAGGCGCAGCTGAAGCCGAGCGGGTTCACGCTCCGGCATTACATGCAGGCCTACGAGTGCTCGTCGCTCGGCGGCTGGATCGCCACGCGCTCCGGCGGGCACTTCGTGACGCTCTACACGCACATCGACGACGTCGTCCAGTCGCTGCGCGTGGTGACGCCCGCGGGCACGCTCGAAACGCGACGGCTGCCGGGATCGGGCGCGGGGCCGGCGCCGGACCGGTTGTTCATCGGCTCGGAGGGCATCCTCGGCATCATCACCGAGGCATGGGTGCGCATCCGGCCGAAGCCGGTGTTCCGCACCGCGACGTCGGTGCGCTTCAAGGATTACTACACGGGCGCGGACGCCGTCCGCGACATCACGCAGTCCGGGCTCTATCCGGCGAACTGCCGGCTCCTCGAGGCGTCCGAGGCGTCACCGACGGCGGCGATCGACGAGCCGGGCGCCGTGCTCGTGCTCGCGTTCGAATCCGCGGATCACCCCCTCGACGCGTGGATGAAGCGCGCGCTCGAGATCTGCGAGCATCACGGCGGGACGTGGGACCGCACGGCGCTCGGCGCCGCCGATCCGCAGCGCCAGGGCGCGGCGGGCGAATGGCGCGACAAGTTCATCCGCATGCCGTACTTCATCGAGCATCTGGCGGCGCGCGGGGTGATGGCGACGACGGTCGAATCCGCGATCACGTGGGACCGCTTCAAGGACTTCCACGCGAAGGTGATCGACACCGGGCGGCGCGTGATGCGCGAGGTCACCGGCCGCGACGGCAGCTTCACCTGTCGCTTCACGCATCTCTATCCGGACGGCCCCGCGCCGTACTTCAGCCTGCAGCTCCCGCTCGACAAGCCCGTCATGCTCCGGCAGTACATGGAGATCAAGCACGCGCTGCTCGACGCGCTGGTCGCGAACGGCGGGACGGTGACGCACCATCACGCGGTCGGCCGCGTGCACCGGCCGTACTACGACCGCGAGCGTCCCGAGCTCTTCGCAGCGGCGCTCCGCGCGGCGAAGAAGGCGCTCGACCCGCGCGGCCTGCTGAACCCGGGCGTGCTGATCGATCCGTAGCTCGTAGTGCGGCCGCCTCATTGACGCCCGCGGCGCCGGGGGTCGGCATCGAGCCGATCCGTCGCGGACTGATCCACACTCTGGCACGGCCCGGTGGGAACGTGACCGGGTTCACCGCCGATCCCGGCCCCGACATCATCGCGAAGCGCCTGCGGCTGAATCCGGGCCGCTCCTCAGCTCCTGTGGCCCGGCAGGGCGCGCTCCAGAGCGGCGATGAGCGTCGGCAATTCGTCGGTGATGATCCGCCAGACGATGTCGTAGTTCACGGTGTCGTATCCGTGCACGATACGGTTCCGGGTGTCGACGACGTCCTGCCACGGGATACCGGGATATCGCTCACGTCCCGGCCCGGTGACCCGGCTCGCTGCTTCGCCGACGATTTCGAGAATTCGGGTGATCGCCAGCTGCAACATGCGATCCGTATCGAGGTCGCCGCGAACACGGCCTCGCGCCATGACGACAGCCTCCCGCGCATGGTCGAGCATGTGTCGCATCGGGACCGTGTCATCCCGCTTCGACATAGAGCTCCTCGGCTTCAGCCAGCACTTCGTCGCGGAAGTACTTGCTGAGCTCCGGCGGAGTTCTCAGATCGACACGCCTCCCAAGGAGCTCGGCGAGCTCGTCCTGGATCCGGAAGAAGCCGAACCCCGGCGTCTCGCCGGCCTGGAACTCGACGAGAACGTCCACGTCACTTGCGGGCGTGAAGTCGTCGCGCAGGACGGAGCCGAACAACGCGAGTCTCCGGATGTGGTGTCGCCGGCAAAACTCGGCGAGGCGCTCGCGGGGGACCTCGATGCGTACGCGACTCGAAGCCATGCCACTCTAGGCTAGCATCTGACCAACATGACGATGGAATCGCTCGCGACCGGATACGGACTCATCGAAGGCCCGGTCTGGCGGCCCGGGCGCGGCCTCTACTTCAGCGACGTCGTGAACGGCGGTGTCTTCCTCCTGTCGCCGTCGGGCGCGGGCTCGACGGCGATTCCGCACCGGCGCGGCATCGGCGGCATGGCGCTCCACGCCACCGGCGGGCTGGTCGTCGGCGGCCGCAACATCGCGTTCAAGCGCTTCGGCGGTGACGACACCGTCGTCCTGCTCGACAGCGCGGCACTGCCCGGCGCCGTCGGCTTCAACGACCTGACGACCGACGCGGCGGGTCGCATCTACGT
This sequence comes from Candidatus Rokuibacteriota bacterium, assembly GCA_016184365.1. Classification (GTDB taxonomy): domain Bacteria; phylum Methylomirabilota; class Methylomirabilia; order Rokubacteriales; family CSP1-6; genus AR8. The sequence continues at coordinate 11,033 of JACPCW010000104.1, read as the reverse complement.
CGGCTCGCTCGCGTTCCGCGTCGTCCACGGCGAGACGCCGAAGCCCGGCCATCTGCACGTGATCGATCTCGACGGCACGATGCGCACGATCAGCGACGGCGTGATGCTGACGAACGGGCTCGGATTCTCGCCCGACGGCACGCGGCTCTATCACTCCGATTCCCGCAGTCACCTCGTCCGCGTCTACGACGTGCGCGCCGACGGCTCGGTCGGCGGCTGGCGACCGTTTGCGACGGTCACCCCGCCGGCGATTCCCGACGGGCTCGCCGTCGCGGAAGACGGCTCGGTGTGGGTCGCCCTCGCCGACGGTGGCGTCGTGCTCGTGCTCGAGCCGGACGGCTCCGAGCGCGCGCGGCTGCCCGTGCCGCTGCCGATGGTCACGAGCGTCTGCTTCGGCGGCGACGATCTGCGCGACCTCTACGTGGTCACCGGCTCGCGCGGCGGACCCGGCCCGAACTGCGGCACCGTGTACCGCACGCGCGTCGACGTCCCCGGGCTGCCGCGTCCGCTCGCGCGCGTCGCGCTGCCGTCGTAGGCATGCGGATCGGCATCCTGATCCCGACGCGTGGCGCCGTCATGCTGTCCGCCCGGCGCCCGCCGGTGGACGAGTGCTGGCAGATGGCGCGCCACGCCGACGCCGCCGGCTACGACGCGGTCTGGGTCGGCGACAGCGTCGTCGCCAAGCCGCGTCTCGAGCCGCTGACGACGCTCGCGTACCTCGCGGCCATGACGACCAAGGTGCGGCTCGGCACGGCGGTGCTGCTGCCGGCGCTGCGGCAGCCCGTCGTGCTCGCGCACGAGATCGCCAACGTCGATCAGATCTCGCGCGGCCGCGTCGTGCTCGGTCTCGGCGTCGGCTGGGGGTTGCCGTCGGCGGCGCGCGAGTGGGCGGCGTGCGGCGCGGACCACAGGCGCCGCGCGCGCCGGCTCGAGGAGCACGTCGAGATCTGGCGCATGCTCTGGCGCGGCGAGCCGGTGACGCACACGGCGCCGGGCGTCGAGCTCGTCGATCACACGATCGGACCGCTGCCGTGGACGGATGCCGGCCCGCCGGTCCTGATCACCGCCGGCAATCGCGGCGAGATCATCCCGGCGCAGCTCGATCGCTTCGCGCGGCTGGGCGACGGGATCATCACCACGTATCTCGACGACAAGGAATGTCGCCTCGTGCGCGAGCAGGCGGAGGCCGCGCTGGCGAAGCACGGCCGCACGCTGCCGGACTTTCCGCTGTGCGTGTACACGACGGTGCGCATGCACGACGACGTGCGCACGGCGGAGCGCGAGGTGACGGAGTTTCTCGCCGCGTACTACGGCGGCGGCGTGCATCAGCGCGGGTTGATGGGACTCGGTCCGGCGGACGCGGTCGTCACCGCGCTGCGGCGCTACGCGGACGCCGGCGTCACGGACCTCTGCCTCCGGTTCGTCGGCGACGATCAGCGCGGGCAGCTCGAGCGGTTCACGGAGGCCGTGTTGCCGGCGCTGCGAACATGACGCAATCGAGGCGTGTCACGGCTCCGCCGGGACGCGCCGAGCGTCGGGGGGTGTGGGGGGCCATGTCGGGGCCCCCCACCAGATGATCGATCAGCGCGGGCAGCTCGAGCGGTTCACCGAGGCGGTCCTGCCGTCACTGCGATGAGCACGCTCGATATCCTGGTGATCGCCTCCCTGCGTCCGCAGTCGTGGCGCGAGTACGAGACGCTGACGATCGATCGGGTGATCCCCGCGCTCGCGGACGAGGCCGCGCAGGTCGTCGGCCTCTGGTACACACTGCGTGAAGAGCGTCATCGCGCGCGAGACCGCATGGGGATGGCAGGAGCACGCGCTCAGAGTGCTGACGGGACTTCGGCCGTACCGCTGTCTCGGCTGCGGCCGACGCTTCTACGACTGGGCGACGAGCGGCGTCTTCCGCCGGCGCGCGACCGCAGCCTACGTCAGCCCGTGGGAGATCGGCTGCCGCATCCGCGGCGCGGCGGTGTCGTGAGGATCAGGCGCTGAACTCGCGCAGCACCTGTCCCGGCCGGCCGCAGTCGCGGACCACGCCGTCGTCGTCGACCGTGCGCACGCCGTTGATCCATACGCCGTGCACGCCGACGGCCGGGGTGTCGAGGCGCGAGGCGCCGGTCGGCAGATCGTTCACGCGCCGCTTCGGTCCGCGCGCGACGGTCGCCGGATCGAACAGCAGCAGATCGGCCCACGCGCCCGGCAGCAGCCGCCCGCGGTCCTTGATGCGGTAGGCGCGCGTGACGTCGCTCGTCACGCGCTTGACGGCCTCTTCGAGCGTGAGATCCCCGCGCTCGCGGACCCAGTGCCCGAAGAGGTGCAGGCCGAATCCGGCGTCGCAGAGGAACGACAGGTGCGCGCCCGCGTCGGAGAGCGCGACCGCCGCGTGCGGATGGCTCAGCAGCTTGCGCACCTCCTCCTCGTCGGTGTTGAAGAGCCGGCAGTCGAACATCGCGTCGAGCTCGCCGTCGAGCCCGAAATCGAGGAAGACGTCCCACGGATCGCGCCGTGATTCGCGCGCGAGGTCGCCGATCGTGCGGCCGACGAGATGACGGTGGTCGGGCCGCGTGACCTCCATGATCGTCAGATGCGGCCACGTCTTGTCGCCGAAGCGGTTCGGCACCCCGGTTGTCGCTGTCTCAGCTTTCAACTTGTCGCGGAAGCCCGGGTCGCCGAGGATGCGCCGATACTCCGCCTCGTTCGCGGCCTCGATCGCCGGATGCCATGCGATGAACGCTTCGAGCGGGTACGGGTGCCGCAGCGTGAATTCCATGCCGAGCGCGAAACAGCCGACCTGCGCCCACAGCTCGCGGCCGCGTGCGCGCCCCGCTTCGATCTCGCCGAGCTCGCGGAACACGCGCGTCGGGTCGCCGGGATCGACGAACATCGCCGCGATCATCACGGGCCGGCCGTTCGCCGCCGCGACCTTCTCGAGCCACGGCACCGTCGTCGTCATGCCCTTCGTCAGCATGAAGGCGCCGCGGCGCGCGTCACCGAGCGCGCCCGTCAGCGCGAGGAGCTCGCGCTCGTCGGCGACCCGCGACGGCATCGGAATGCCGTTCTCGCCGTTGTGCTGCTCGAGCGTCGACGTGGCGAACCCGATCGCGCCGGCGCGCAGCGCTTCGACCACGAGCCGGCGCATCTCCGCGATCTCGGCGTCCGTGGCGGCGCGCTTCGTCGCGTCCGCGCCGAGCACGTAGGTCCGCACGGACGAGTGACCGACGAACGACCCGACGTTCGGCACGACGCCGCGGCGCTCCATGGCGTCGAGAAACTCGGGATACGTCTCGAAGTCCCAGTTCACGCCGGCGCGCAGCGCCTCGAGCGCCATGCCCTCGACGTGCGTGAGGTTCCGCAGCGTGAGATCGCGATCCGCCGGGCGGCACGGCGCGATGGTGAAGCCGCAGTTGCCGATGACGACGGTGGTGACGCCGAGCGCGGTCGACGGCGTGGCGAACGGATCCCACGTGAGCTGCGCGTCGTAGTGCGTGTGGATGTCGACGATGCCGGGCGCGAGCACGAGGCCCTGCGCGTCCACGCGCTGGCGTGCGGCGCCGAGATCCGTGCCGACGGCGACGATGCGGCCGTCCTTCACCGCGACGCCGCCTTCGCGCCGCGGCGAGCCCGTGCCGTCGACGACGACGGCGTTGTCGATGACGAGATCGTTCATGCGGCCTCCATCTGAGGATCGTTCGTCATCTCGGCGTTGGCTCGTTGCGGCGCGAGATGTCGAGGCGCGCCACGGCTTTGCCGGGGCGTGCCGAGCGTTGGGGGGGTTGGGGGCCATGTCGGGGCCCCCATCTTCATCGCACCGGATAGCTCGGCGGCACGATCTCGTCGACGGTCTTGGCGGACCAGTGCCACTGCGGAACCGCCTCCCAGATGCGCTCGCCCTCTTCCTGCACGGCTCGCAGCAGCGCAGCCTCGTCGACGCGCAGCGCCTGGCCGTTCTCGATCAGCGCCTGGCCGTCGACGATGACGGTCTCGACGTCGCTGCCGCTCCCGAGCTCGACGAGCGCCTTGATCGGATCGTGCACGGCGCCGAAGTGCATCCGGAGCAGATCGACGACGACGATGTCGGCTTTCGCGCCGGGCGCGAGCCGCCCGAGATCGTCGCGGCCGAGATAGCGCGCGCCCCCGAGCGTCGCCGCGTCGAACACGTCGCGCGGCTGCCCGGCGCTGAAGCTGCCTTCGGCCACGCGGCACATCATCTGCGCCCACCGCATCTCGTGGACGATGTCTTGCGGGTACGTATCCGTCCCGATCGCGATGTTGATGCCGCTCTTCCGGTACCGCTCGAAGGACTCGAGCTTGATGCCCATCTTGGCGTACTTGTACGGCGCGTGGACGACGGTCGCGCCGCTGTCGCCGAGGAGCTTGAGATCGTCGCCGTACGGGTAATGGCACCACGAGTGCGCGTTGTGGAAGAGGCAGTGGCCGAGGCCCGTGCGCGGCTTGAGGAATCCGATCGAGTGCAGCAGCTGGATCGGCGTCTTGCCCGTCTGCTCGAGGATCGTGTGGAACTCGCGGAGATTCATCGCCGCGTGGAACTGCATCGGCAGGTTCATCTCGTCGGCCCAGCGGCGCGCGTCGCGCAGCAGCTCCGGCGTGCACGTGTCCATCTGCCCGGGATAGAGCATCGCGTGGATGCGGCCCTCGTAGGCGCCGTCGTAGTCCTTCGCGTACTTCACCGCGCGCTCGAGGCCGGCCTTGCCGTTCGCTTCGTTCCAGTCCCACACGACGCGATCGCCTTCCCAGACGTACTCCGCCGAGCGAAACCCGGGGCCGAGCCACGCGCGCATGCCCAGCTCGCCGACGAGCTTCGTGAACGCGTCCGGACCGCCGGGCATCGTGCCGACGTCGAGGATCGTCGTGGCGCCGCAGCGCAGCGCCGACCACATGCCGTAGCGAGCGCCGAGCTCGGCGTTGGCCAGCGTGCGCGGCGCGGGCTTGCCCCGGCGCGGCGCCGCATACGTGATGAAGTTGCTGCCGAAGTAGTCGGTTTTGAGGCTCTCGAGGTACACCGTCTGGCCGGCATTGACGGCGGCGTGCAGGTGGCAGTTGACGAACCCCGGCGACACGAGCTTGCCGGTCGCGTCGATCCGGCGATCGACGGCGCCGTCGAACGCGCGGCCGACGTGAACCACCCGATCGTTCTCGAAGACGACGTACCCGTTCGGGATCAGCTCGTGCCCGCGCCCGTCGTACCCGACCACCCAGCCGCCCTGGATCAGCGTGCGCATGCGTCGTGTCTCCTCCCCGCGGGGTTATATCACCGGCCGTACAAAATCGGCGTCGCGCGGGGGGCCAAGCGTACACTTGCCGCCTAAATCTCCGGCCGGGAGGTCGCTCATGATGCCCCGCGGACCGCTCTCACGTGCGCTCGTGCTCGCCGCCGTTCTCGTCGTCGCCGCCGGAGCGCTCGCGCCGGCCGTGGCGCAGCAGAAGCCCGACGGCGAGATCCGCTTCGCGATGTACGTGACGCTCGCGCCGGCGTGGTACGACCCGGCGGAGGTCCTGGGGTTCATCACGCCGTTCTGGATCATGTACGCGCTCCACGACGCGCTGGTGAAGCCGATGCCCGGCAACCTGAGCGCGCCGAGCCTCGCGGAGTCGTGGACCGCGAGCCCCGATGGGCGCTCGTACGAGTTCAAGCTGCGCGACGGCATCAAGTTCCACAACGGGGATCCGTTCACCGCCGAGGACGTGAAGTTCAGCTTCGGCCGGGTCAAGACGAAGATCCTGCGCGACAAGGTGCGCGAGGTGCAGGCCGTCGCGCCGAACCGCGTGCGCTTCCACCTCCACGAGCCGTGGCCCGACTTCATGACGTTCTACGGCACGCTCGCGTCCGGCGCGGCGTGGATCGTGCCGAAGAAGTACATGGAGCAGGTCGGCCCCGACGGGTTCAAGAAGCACCCGATCGGCCTCGGGCCGTACAAGTTCGTGAGCCAGCAGCCCGGCATCGAGCTCGTGGTCGAGGCCAACGAACAGTACTGGCGCAAGGTCCCGAGCGTGAAGCGGCTCGTCTTCAAGAGCGTGCCGGACAGCAGCACGCGCCTCGCCATGCTGAAGCGCGGCGAGGTCGACATCGCCTACCTGCTCGATGCGCCGCAGGCGCAGGAAGTGAAGCGCGATCCCAATCTGAAGCTCGCCTTCTCCGGCGGCATCGGCACGTTCTATCTCGACTTCTTCGACCAGTGGGACCCGAAATCACCGTGGCACGACCGCCGCGTGCGCCTGGCCGCCAGTCACGCGCTCGACCGCCGCGCCATCAACGACGCCGAGAACCTCGGCGCCTCGAAGCTGAACGGCAACGTCGTGCCGCGCACGTTCGACTTCGCGCTCACGCTCGAGCCGCACGCCTACGACGCCGGCAGGGCGAAGCGGCTCCTGGCCGAGGCGGGGTATCCGAACGGCTTCGATGCCGGCGAGCTGCATCCGTGGCCGCCCTACAACTCGATGGCCGAGTCCGTCGCCACGTATCTCGGCGCCGTCGGCATCAAGATGAGGCTTCGGACCATGGAGCGCGCGGCGTTCTACTCCGCGCTCGGGACGAAGAAGCTGCGCGGCGTGTGTCTCTGCATCGTCGCCGTGTACGGCAACGCGGCGTCGCGCATCTCGCAGATCGTGCCGAGCGAGGGCGCGTACGCGTACGGCGCGTACCCTGACATCGAAGCGCTGTATCGCGACCAGGGACGCGAGACGGACAAGAAGAAGCGCGAGGCCATGCTGCACCAGATCCAGCGGCTGCTTCACGAGCGCGTGCGGTTCGCGGGGATTTACGATTACATCTGGCCCAGTGGCGTGGGGCCGCGGGTGGAGCAGGCGGCGCTCATGCTGATCGACCCGTATCCGTGGGCGGCGCCGGTCGAAGAGCTGAAGCTCAAGGCTCGCTGAGGCGGGCGAGGAGGACACCATGGCTCAAAGTCCGCGCGGCGTGAATCACGTGGTCCTGAACGTCCGGAACATGGACGTGTCGCACCGCTTCTGGACGGAGGTCATCGGCTTTCACTGCGTCGCGCAGCTCGAGGCCGCCCCCGGGCGGCGCGGCCGCATGCACTTCTACAGCGGCGTGGACGAGAAGGGCGACGTCACGCATCACGACCTGGCCCTCGCCGAGGTCGCGTCGGCGGACGGCAACGGCAGCGACGAGACGTGGAGCCTGGCGGGCAAGCGCGTCGGGCTGAACCACGTCGCGATCTCCTACCCCGACCGCGAGACGTGGCTGAAGCAGATCCGGTTTCTCCGCGAGCAGGGCGTGCCGTTCCTGCGCCGCATCAATCACGGCATGACGCACAGCGTGTACATCGAAGATCCGGACCACCACGGCATCGAGGTGCTCTACGAGCTCCCGCGCGACGTGTGGGAGCACGACATCCAGGCCGCGCAGGCCTACGCCGAGCGCCTGCCGACCGACGGCCCGGAATCGCTCGTCGACACGACCGACAACCCCGTCTTCACCGGACGGTGAGGAATCGATGAACGACGCCCAGCGCATCACCGGCGTGCTGTCGCCGGTCGTCACCCCGTTCCGGGCCGATCTCGCCGCCGATCCCGACCGGTTCGTGCGCCAGTGCCGCTGGCTCTCGTCGCAGAACGTCGGCCTCGCCGTGTTCGGCACGAACTCCGAAGCGAACTCGCTGTCGGTCGACGAGAAGATCGAGCTGCTCGACCGGCTCGTCGGCGCCGGCATCGACCCGGCGCGCATGATGCCGGGCACCGGACACTGCGCGCTCCCGGATTCCGTGCGCATGACCGCGCACGCCGTGAAGCTCGGCTGCGCCGGCGCGCTGATGCTGCCGCCGTTTTACTACAAGGGCGTCTCGGACGACGGACTGTTCCGGAGCTTCGCGGAAGTGATCGAGCGCGTGGGCGAGTCGCGGCTGCGCGTGTACCTCTATCACATCCCCCCGGTCGCGCAGGTGCCGATCACCCTCGGGCTGGTCGAGCGCCTGCTGAAGGCGTATCCGCAGCAGGTCGCCGGGATGAAGGACAGCTCCGGCGACTGGAACAACACGAAGGCGTTTCTCGACGCGTTCGCACCCTCGGGCTTCGACGTCTTCGCGGGCTCCGAGACGTTCCTGCTCCGCAACATGCGGAACGGCGGCCGGGGTTGCATCAGCGCGACGGCGAACGTGCATCCCGGTCCGATCGCGCGGCTCTACGACCGCTGGCAGGGCGCCGACGCCGACGCCCAGCAGGCGCGGCTCGACGAGATCCGCACGGTGTTCCAGAAGTTCCCGATGATCCCGGCGCTCAAGGCCGCGATCGCGCATTACGGCCGCGACGCCTCGTGGGCGACGGTGCGCCCGCCGCTCGTGGCACTCACGCGCGAGCAGGCGCAGGCGCTCGTCACCGAGCTCGATCAGAAGCAGTTCACGATGCCGGGGCTGTAGCGCGTGAAGGACTTCGGCGCGCGCCACACCAGGACGTAGCGGCGAAGCCGATGAAGTCGCGAGCGCGGTGCTGTTCCTCGCCTCCGACGACGCGTCGTTCATCACGGGCGCGGCCATCGTGGTGGACGGCGGGCTCACCGCGAAAACCGGGTTGCCCGACATGCTCGCGCTCATCGAGGGGCGCCGGGCGGTGGCGCAGGCGATGATCCGGGAAGCTCCGAGCAGCTCGACGTAGCGGCCAGAAACTGTCCGGCGCGCGCGCATCAGCAGCACCCCGGCTCGCGTAAGTCATCGGAATTCAGGGACGCGCCTCGTTCGGCATTGCCTTTGCTGCGTCGGCCCTCGTGAACGCCCGGGCTTCGCTCGTCAAGCTCGTGATGCGCCTCTGGGCACTCGTCCCGTCCAGCGGCGTGCTGCCAGCGGATGTGTGGCGCGGCCGGCTGCGCTTCCTCATCGGTCTCACGTGGTTCCACGCGGCGATCATCGCGGCGTCGGGACCGTTCCTCGGCTATCGCTGGGAGATCGGGTTCGGCGCGCTGTTCGACGACGGCACCGTGCTGCATCCGGTCGCCGAAGCGCTCGTCGTCGCGTCGTTCGCCGCGCTGGCGAGCTGGCGCCGGTCGAGCCGCATGGTGCAGGCGACGGCCGTCGGCTTCGGCCTGATGGGCTCGTCCGCGATCCTCGTGCATCTCTCGGGCGGCTACATCGAGCTCCACTTCCACTTCTTCGTGATGCTCGTGTTCCTCGCGCTGCTGCAGGAGTGGAGTCCATACCTGCTCGCGGTCGGCTTCGTGGCCGTGCATCACGGCGTCGTCGGCGTGATGTGGCCGGAAGAGGTGTACAACCACCCGGCCGCGATCGAGGCGCCGTGGACCTTCGCCGCGATCCACGCCATGTTCGTGCTGTGGGCGTGCGTCGGCAGCGTCATCGCGTGGCGCTTCAACGAGCGCGCGTTCGCGCAGACGTCGCTGATTCTCGAAGCCACCGGTGAAGGCATCTTCGGGCTCGACGCCGAGGGCCGCATCACGTTCGTCAATCCCGCCGCGGCCACCATGCTGCGCGCGAGCGCGAGCCGCCTGACCGACAGGCCCGTCGCGGGGCTGCTGCGGCCGCTGAACGCGGAGGGCGCGGAGATCCCGGCCGGCGAGTCCCCGTTGCTCGCGCCGCTCCACGACGGCAGGCCGCGCTCCGTGACCGAGGGGCTGTTCGCGCGGATGGACGGGACGACGTTCCCGGTCGACTGCATCAGCACGCCGATGATCGAGCGCGGCACGCTGACCGGCGTCGTCGTCAGCTTCCGCGACGTCACGGAGCGCAAGCGCGTGCAGGCCGACCTCCAGAACAGCCACCGGCGCCTCGAAGAGGCGCTGGCGGAGCTCGAGGCGACGCAGCGCCAGGTGCTGCGGCAGGAGCGGCTGCGCGCGATGGGCCAGATGGCGAGCGGCATCGCGCACGACTTCAACAACAGCCTCGCGCCGATCCTCGGCTTCAGCGAGCTGCTGCTGCGCCCGGGTCAGCCGCACGACGCCGCGCTGGTGCAGGCGTACATGCGGCACATCAACACCGCGGCGCGCGACGCCTCTGGACTCGTCGGGCGTCTGCGCGAGCTCTATCGCGAGCGCACCGAGCCGGTCGAGATCTCCGCCGTGAATCTCACGGAATGCATCGACGAGGCGGTCGCGCTGACGCAGCCGCGCTGGAAGAACCAGGCGATGGCGAAGGGCGCCACGATCCACGTCGACGTCGATGCCCAGGACGTCCCGCACATTGCGGGCGACAGCAGCGCCATGCGCGAGGTGCTGACGAATCTGATTTTCAATGCGGTCGATGCGATGCCGTCGGGCGGAACCATCTCCATTACCGGCCGTCCCGACGGCGATTTCGTGCGGCTCGCGATCCGCGACACGGGCGTCGGCATGACGGACGACGTGCGGCAGCGCTGCCTCGAGCCGTTCTTCTCGACCAAGGGGCCGCAAGGCACGGGCCTCGGGCTGCCCATGGTCCAGGCGCTCGTCGAGCGGCACCGCGGCACCGTCGACATCGAGAGCAGGCCGGGCCAGGGCACGACGTTCATCCTGCGCCTGCCCGTCTACACGGAGCGCGCCGGCGCGGAGACGAAGGATCCGGCGGTCGGCGAGCGCTCACCGACCAGCTCGCCGAGAAGGATCCGGCGGTCGGCGAGCGCTCACCGACCAGCTCGCCGATCAGGGCCACGCCGTCGAGACGGCGGTGAACGGCGCCGAAGGACTGGAGAAGCTGCTCGCCGGCTCGTACGACCTCGTGGTGACCGACCGCGCGATGCCCGAGATGGGCGGCGACCAGCTCGCCGCCGCGATCCACGACGTCGCGCCGGACAAGCCGATCATCATGCTGACCGGCTTCGGTGAGCTGATGGCCGCGAAGGGTGAGCGGCCGCCCGGCGTGTGCATCGTCGTGTCGAAGCCGGTCACGCACGATCAGCTGCGCCACGCGGTGGCGCAGGCCACCGCGCGCGCGAGCTAACGAACCTCGCGGAACTGGTTGACGGCCCCGCCCCGGACGCCCCGACTGGCTCGCCTGTCGCCGTAGCTCGTTCCGGCGCAGGGCGAGCGCGACCCCCCATCCCCCACAGGGGGCGGCGCGAGGGCAGCCGACCCG
>JACPCW010000103.1:39045-76755 GCA_016184365.1 Candidatus Rokuibacteriota bacterium | reverse complement strand
CTCGCGGAATCCCGGAGCGACCCTCCGCCCACCGCTCGCGGTCGTGTCGCGGATGCCGTTCGGCTCGTGCGCGACGCGCTCATGAATAGTCCGGGCTAGCGCGACGCGCGCGCGCGGCGCGCGGTCACCGCGGAACGTCCAGCGCGAACCCGAGGCGCTCCAGCGTCACGCACGCGTCGCGGCCCGGCTCGATCCTCGACAGGATCGGCGTGCGCCGCTCGACCTCCTTGATCCGGTACGCGCACGCGAGGTTCTGCCACGTCCGGGCTTTCTGCCGCTGACCGTAGCCCCACGCGACGGGAATCACGATGAGCGACAGCAGCGTCAGGACACCGACGGCCTTGAGCGCGATCTCGATTTCGGGTCGAAAGATTCGCATGTCGACTCCTCCGGTCCCGCCGTGTCGGCTCGACCACCGGGGATGTGCGATGCGGCTGATTCCAGCGTAGTACGCGCGCGCAACTTTTCAAGCGATCGGCGCGCGGAGAGGGAAATATTTTCGCCTGCCGAACGAACGGTCAGGCGCGCGAGAGATGGGCGACGAGATCCGTGAGGCGTTGCGCCTCGGCGGGCGTGGGATTCACGAAGAAAAACGTGAAGCCGTCGGGATCTTCGCGCGTGAGGAGCGACATGACCGTGAGCGACGGCCCGCCGTCGGGCAGCGTGAACGTCAGGCGCACGACGTGGCCGGGACGCACCGTCTCGCGCGAACGGATCTTGAGCGCGTGCGGCGAGAGATCGACGGCGGTCGCATGCCACGACGCGTTGCCGTAATCGGTCACGAACACCGGCAGCGTCACGGGGACGCGCGGACTGCGACGGCGATCCTCGCGCAGCGCCTGCTCCAGCCGCTGTTCGAGCGCGTGCGGCTCGAGACACTCGAGGACGGCGTTCAGCCGATCGAGCGCGATCGGCTTGCCGATGAAGTCCATCGCGCCGAGCCTCAGGCATTCGCGCGCCTGACTTTCGGTGGCGACGCCGGACACGGCGACGATCGGCACACCGGCGTCACGAATGCGCTTGAGCTGAAGGAACTCGACGCCGCTCATGCCGGGCAGGTTGATGTCGAGGAGGATCGCGTCGGGGCGGTCGCTCTGCAGCCGGCCGAGCGCGGCTTCCGCGCTGCGCACGACGGTGGGCTCGTGGCCCAGCTCGGTCAGGTAGTCGAAAAATACGTCAGCGACATCGGCCTCGTCTTCGACTACCAGAACACGCATTGCCGGCAGTCTAGCACGCGGCCGCATGACCGAACCATGACGGAACGGGCCGCGCGCCAGAGACGCCCTGAGGCGTCAGTCCCAGGCGGTCGAGGTCACGTTCAGCGGCGGCGCCGCGGGCCGCGGCGGCGGCGTCCGGAGCGTCGCACCGCGGAAGAACGCCGCCCAGAACCCGCTCGGCAGCACGAGCGTGTCGGCCTGCTGGCCGAGGAGCGCCGGCATGCTGAAGCCGTGCGCCATGCGGTACGTGAACGAGTAGAACGCGCTGATCGAGCGCGGCGTGTATTCGCCGTTGAACACGAGATCGAGCGCCAGATGCATCAGCGCGCCCAGCAGATAGCCCCACAGCGCGAGCGCGTCGGTCCACCACGCGCAGAGGCCGAGGAGCGCAAAGAGCTCGTACGAATGCAGGACGAGCACCGCGCGCTGCACGTGGCCGCCGAGGTAGTAGCGCAGGAAGGCGCCCGGCGTCCAGTCGCGCTGCTGTTCGAAGACGACGTAATCGACGGCGTGATCGACGTCGATGAAGAACCCGCCCGCGGCGATCGTGGCGGTCAGCGTTGCCGATTCGGTCAGCGTCGCCGCGGCCACGCAGGCGGCGGCGGTCGTCACGAGATGCCCACCCGGACTCATACGTTCGTCACCCTCATGGGCTTCCATGGTGGCAAGCGCGGGGCCACGGCCGCCAGCCAATACGAACGCGACGAAGCGCGGCGTCCGACGGGGCGCCTGCAACGGTTTGACCTAGCGCAGAGTTTCCATTTTGAGTAGCCGGGATCATCATTTGCGCGTCTCGCGCGTTGACGCGCTGTTCCACGGGTCGGTATACTCGCTCCTCGGGCCAACTTCCTTTGGGGGTATCCGTGGGCGACTTCACCGGCGTGCTCGTCTTCGCGATCTTCATCCTCGGATTCGGCGTCATGTCACTCGGCGTCGCGTGGGTGCTGCGACCCGCGCGTCCGGATCCGGTGAAGCTCGCCAACTACGAGTGCGGCGCCGAGCCGATCGGCTCCGCGTGGATCCAGTTCCCGGTCGGGTTCTATCTGGTGGCCATCATCTTCATCGTGTTCGACGCGCTCGCGGTGTTCCTGTTCCCGTGGGCGATGGTGCTGCGTACGATCGGGATGACGGCCTTCTGGGTGATGGCGGTGTTCGTCGCGATCATCCTCCTGGGCTGGTTGTACGCGTATCGGGAGGGAGTGCTCGAATGGAAGTGAAACCGCCGGTCCCGCAGGTGCCGGCGCCGGTCTGGACGGAGTTCAAGGACCTCCAGGAGTGGGAGAAGTACCACCAGGAGCGTTCGGACGGCGACAAGACCTCGAACACGCTCGCCGCGATCGCCGACAGCATTCATCACATGCCGGGTGGCTGGATCGTGACGACGTCGACCGAGAAAATCTTCAACTGGGCGCGGAAGTCGTCGATCTGGCCGGTGACCTTCGGTCTCGCGTGCTGCGCGATCGAGATGATGGCGACGTTCGCGTCGCGGTTCGACGTCGAGCGCTTCGGCATGGTGCCGTGGGCGTCGCCGCGGCACTCGGACTTGATGATCGTGTCCGGCACGGTGACGATCAAGATGGCGCCGATGCTCAAGCGCATCTACGAGCAGATGCCGGATCCGAAGTGGGTCGTCTCGATGGGCTCGTGCGCGAATTCCGGTGGCCCATTCCGGCACGGGTACCACGTCGTCAAGGGCGTCGACCGTGTCGTGCCCGTCGACGTCTACGTTCCCGGTTGTCCGCCCACGCCCGACTCGCTGATGTACGGGCTGCTGAAGCTGCAGGAGCAGGTCGCGGAGTTTCAGACGACGGGCAAGCGCGCGACGGCGACGACCACAGCGTGAGCCTCGCTCCCGCGGCCGCCGCCGACCTCATCCGGCAGACGTTTGGGATCGAGCCCCGCGTCGAGGACCGTCTCGTCACCGTCCCGCTGGCGCGTGAGCAGTGGCCGGACTTCGGCCGCTTCGCGCGCGAGACGCTCGGCTGCCTCTACCTGAACTTCCTCAGCGCCATCGACTGGAAGGCCGAGGGGATCGAGGTCATCTGCCGCGTCGAGAACCTCGCCACGGGCGTCGCGGTGATGATGCGGACGAAGCTCGGCGCCGGCGAGCTCCGGTGCCCGACGCTCGTGGATGTCTGGGCGGGTGCGAACTGGATGGAGCGCGAGGCCTTCGACATGTTCGGCCTGACCTTCGACGGTCACCCGGACCTGCGCCGGCTCCTCCTCGGCGACAACTGGGAGCTGGGGCCGCCGCTCCGCAAGGACTTCGTCGACAGCGGCCACGTGCCCTACCGATAAGAAGGAGACGTCATGCCGATCTTCGAGCTGCGCACGTACGCGTTCCACCCGGGGAAGCTCGGCGAGTACCTGAAGCTCTCGGCCGAGGTCGGGCGGAAGATCCGCGGCGACAACTACGGCAAGTTCGAGGGCGGATGGACGACCGAGTTCGGGACGCTCAACCAGTACGTGCATCTCTGGAGCTACGCCGATCTGAACGAGCGCGAGCGCCTGCGCCTCGAGCTGCAGAAGAACGACGCGTGGGCGAAGGAATACGTCGCGCGGATCCGGCCACTGATCCAGACGCAGCAGAACAAGATCCTCTCGGCCGTCACGCCGTTCAAGCCGCCGGCCGACAGCGGCAACGTCTACGAGCTCCGCTGGTACCGCGCGTATCCCGGAAAGCTCGGCGAATGGCTCGCGCTCACGCGCGACATCCTGCCGGCGCGCGAGAAGTATTCGCGGAACGTCGCCTACTGGCAGACGGAGGTGTCCCAGCTCAACGAGGGCGTGCACCTCTGGGTCTACAAGGACCTGAACGACCGCGCCGCGGCGCGTGCGAAGGCGCTCGGCGATCCCGAGTGGCAGGCCTTCCTCGCGCGCGCCCTCCCGCTGCTCCAGCAACAGGACGCCACGGTGTTGATGCCTGCGCCTCATTCCCCGATGAAGTGACGCAGGACACGCTCACGACATGGCCGTAGCGCGCACCACGGTCGAAGTCGGATACGGCGGCGGCGAGCGCCTCATGATGAACATGGGGCCCCAGCACCCGTCCTCCCACGGCGTGTTCCGCGCCATCCTCACGCTCGAGGGCGAGACCGTCGTGGCCGTCGACGCCGTCATCGGCTATCTCCACCGCTGCCACGAGAAGCTCGGCGAGACGCTGACCTACGTGCAGTACCCGACGATCGCGTCGAAGACCGACTACGTCGCCGCGATGACGTCGGAGCTCGCGTACGTGCTGGCCGTCGAGAAGATCGCGAAGTTCGAGGTGCCGAAGCGCGCGCGGTACCTGCGCGTGATCGCGGCGGAGCTGCAGCGCATCGCGTCCCACTGCCTCTGGCTCGGCACGTGGTGCATGGACATGGGCGGCGCGCTCGGCGGCGGCGCCACCGTCTTCCTCTACACGATCCGCGAGCGTGAGGACGTGCTCGACCTGTTCGAGTCGCTCACCGGCGCGCGCCTGCTCTACGGCTTCCACCAGGTCGGCGGGACGCGGTACGACATCCCGCCGGGATGGGACGCGAAGGTGCGCGCGACGCTCGACCACATCGAGCAGCGGCTCCACGAGTACGAGGCGATGCTCGAAGACAACGCGTTCTTCCTCGTCCGCACGCAGGGCGTCGGCACGATCAGCCAGACGCTGGCGCAGGAGGTCGGCGTCTCCGGCCCCCTCGCGCGCGGCTCCGGCCTGCAGTGGGATCTCCGCAAGGCGGAGCCGTACTCGTCCTACGAGGACTTCGAGTTCCGTATCCCCGTCGAGACGGCCGGCGACTGCTTCGCGCGCTATCGGGTGCGGATGGTCGAGTTCCGCGAGTCGATCAAGATCGTGCGCGACGCGCTCGCCGGATTGCCGGACGGCCCGATCTCGTCGCGACCGGGCGTGAAGTCCGTCGGGCAGGTGCGCGTGCCGAAGGGCGAAGGCTACTCGCGCGTCGAGGGCGCGCGGGGTGAGGTCGGGTGCTACATCGTCGCGGACGGCAGTCCGAAGCCGTATCGCATGAAGTGGCGCGGCGCCTCCTTCTCGAACCTCGCCGTCCTGCCGCACATCCTGCCGGGCTGCAAGGTGGCCGACGTCGTCGCGATCATGGGCTCGATCGATCCGGTCTTCGGCGAGGTTGATCGGTGAGTTGCCGCACCCGCGCCCCCGAGCGGCGCCACGGGTTCCCCGGGGCGCTGCGAGCGTCGGGGGGTGTGGGGGGCCATTTCGGGGCCCCCCACGAGGTGATCCGGTGACCCTGCCGCCGATCGCGTTCCAGGCGCTCATGGCGTTCATCGTCCTGAACGCGATCCTCGTCGTCGTCGCCTACGTGACGCTGCTCGAGCGCAAGTTCGCCGCGCGGATGCAGTCGCGCATCGGACCGTATTACGTCGGCTGGCCGCACGGGTGGCTGCAGCCGATCGCGGACGCGCTCAAGCTCATGATGAAGGAAGACGTCGTGCCGGACGCGGCGGATCGCTGGGTCTACAACCTGGCGCCGATCGTCTTCCTCGTGCCGTGCCTGCTCATCTTCGCGACGATCCCGTTCGCGCCGGGCCTGGGCGTCGCCGACCTCAACATCGGCGTGCTGTTCTTCCTGGCGGTGTCGGCGCTCGAGATCGTCGGTCTCTTCATGGGCGGGTGGGGCTCGAACAACAAGTACGCCCTGCTGTCCGCGATGCGCGCCGTGAACCAGATCATCTCGTACGATCTGCCGTTCATCTTCGCCGCGCTCGTCCCCGTCGTGCTCGCCGGCTCGATGCAGATGTCCGCGATCGTCGGCGCGCAGGCCGGGCTGCTCGGCTGGTTCCTCTTCTATCCGGTCATCGGCCAGCTCGCGTTCATCGCCTTCATCGTCGCGACGCTCGCGGCCGAGAACCGCGTGCCGTTCGACATCCTCGAGGCGGAATCCGAGCTCGTCGCCGGCTTCCGCGTGGAATACAGCGGGATGAAGTTCGCGCTGATCCAGCTCGCCGAGTACGCCCACATGCTGGGCACGTCGTTCCTCGGCGCGCTGCTCTTCCTCGGTGGGTGGCTCGGCCCGGGCCCGGCGTGGCTCGGCCCCGTGTGGTTCCTGCTGAAGGCGCTCGTCGTGTTCCTGCTCGTCACGTGGGTCCGCTGGAGCTTCGTGCGAATTCGCGTGGACCAGATCCTCGCGATCTCGTGGAAGCTCCTGCTGCCGCTCTCGCTGCTGCTGCTGATGGCGTCGGCCTTCGTCGTCGCGTTCGGAGCCGGCCATGGCGCATGACGGCACCGCGCCGAAGGGCTTCTGGACGGAGACGGCGCAGCTCGTGCGCGCGGTGTCGCGCGCGATGGGCGTGACGTTCCGCAACCTCTGGCGCCGGCCGGTCACGGTCATGTATCCGGACGTGCGGCGCGTCTATCCGGACCGCTTCCGCGGCATCCTCGCGCTCACGTACGACACGGAGACCGGCGAGGAGAACTGCATCGGCTGCCGGCTCTGCGAGTTGATCTGTCCGCCGCAGGTCATCAAGGTCGAGATGCTCAAGGCGAAGGAGCGGAACTGGGCCAAGACGTTCACGCTCGAGCTCTACGCCTGCGAGTTCTGCGAGCTCTGTGTGCAGGTGTGCCCGACCGACGCGATCATCATGCTGAAGACCTTCGAGCTCGCGACGGCCGACCGGCGCACGATGCTGCTCGACAAGGACCGGCTGCACGCGCTCGGTCTCGAGCACACGCCGTCCTGGGCGACCGGCAACAAGCTGCGCGACATGCAGGCGCCGCCGAAAGCCGCGCGGGCGGACGGCGCCAAGGAACCGGCCGCAAAAGGGGACGCGAAGGAGACGGGCGCGTGATCGTCGAGACCGTGGGGTTCGCGGTGGTGGCGGTCGTGCTGCTGGCGTCGAGCCTCGCCGTCGTGCTGACGAAGAACCTGTTCCACGCCGTCCTCTATCTGGCCGCGGCGCTCGTCTCGACGGCCGGCATCTTCCTGTTGCTCGCGTCGCCGTTCCTCTTCGCCGTCCAGCTGCTGCTCTACGCCGGCGGCGTCGTCACGATCGTGGTCTTCGCGATCATGCTGACCGAGCGCCTCGTCGGTGAGCGCATCGCGCAGACGAGCCGCGACATCGTGAACGGCGCGATCGTCGCCGCCGCCGTCCTCGTCGCGGTGATCGGGTTCCTCGTCCAGGCGCCGGCGATGACGCCGCCGGCGACCGCGGTGGCCGAGCAGACCGTCGCGATCGGCAAAGCGCTGGTCGGGCCGTTCGCGGTGCCGCTCGAGCTCCTGGGCCTGCTGCTCGTCGCCGCGCTGCTCGGCGCGGTGTACTTCGCGCGCGCCGAGGATTAGGACGACATGGGCCTGCACGCCTACCTCACGCTCTCGGCCCTTGTCTTCGCGATCGGGCTCTTCGGCGTCCTGACGCGGCGCAACGCGATCGGCATCCTGCTCGGGATCGAGCTGATGCTGAACGCCGTCAACATCAACCTCGTCGCGTTCTCGCGCTTCACCGGCGATCTCGGCGGCCTCGTGTTCTCGCTGTTCACCATCTCGATCACGGTGGCGGAAGTCGCGCTCGGGCTCGCCATCGTCATCGTCATCTTCCGCGTGCGGAAGACGGTCGAGGCCGATCGCCTCGACCTGCTGCGGGGTTGAGGCGGTGCCCATGGCGATGACGACCACGGAGAGTCGGCGGCGGCGCGGTTCGAGCGCCGGCTTTGCCGGCGCAACTCGGCGATCATGGGCACTCGTGTTGACGGTGGGGGGTGCTGGGGGGAGCGGCGCTCGCTCCCCCCGCCGTCAATTGATCGATCGCCTCGACCTGCTGCGGGGCTGAGCATGCGCATTCTCGTCTGGCTCCCGCTCCTCGTCCTCGGCCTGCCGTTCGCGTCGTTCCTGCTCCTCGCGGTGGTACCGCCGCTGCGCCGGACCGGGCGCGGCGCCGGTGTCATCTCGATTCTCGCGATCGCGGGCGCGTTCCTCGGCGCGCTCGGCGTGTGGACGCAGGGCTTCCGGACGGAGTCGCGGTGGGAGTGGATTCCTGCCGACGGCGGACCGATGGCGACGGTCGGCATTCTCGTCGATCCGCTGTCGGCGGCGATGCTGGCGCTGATCACGCTCGTGAGCCTGCTCGTGCAGGTCTACTCGCTCGATTACCTGCACGACGAGCCGGCCCGCGGCCTCGGCCGTTACTACGCGTACCACTCGCTGTTCGCGTTCTCGATGCTCGGGCTCGTGCTGTCGCCGACGTTTCTGCAGATGTTCATCTTCTGGGAGCTCGTCGGCCTCTGCTCGTATCTGCTCATCGGCTACTGGTACGACCGGCCGGCCGCCGCGCGCGCCGCCGTCAAGGCGTTCTGGGTCACGAAGCTCGGCGACGTCGGGTTCGTCGTCGGCATCGTGATGCTGTGGGGCACCACCGGCACGTTCGACTTCACCACGCTCTTCGCGATGGCGCGCGAGAACCAGATCCCGGCCGAGGGCCTCACGCTGACGCTCTTCCTCATCTACCTCGGCGCGGTCGGGAAGTCGGCGCAGTTCCCCCTGCACGTGTGGCTGCCGGACGCGATGGAAGGTCCGACGCCGGTGTCGGCGCTGATCCACGCCGCGACGATGGTCACCGCGGGCGTCTTCCTCGTCACGCGCGCGCAGCCCCTGTTCCTGCTGGCGCCGGACGTCATGGGCATCATCGCCGCCGTCGGCGCCTTCACCGCGCTGCTCGCGGCGTCCATGGCGTGCGTCGAGACCGACATCAAGCGCGTGCTCGCGTACTCGACCGTCTCGCAGCTCGGCTACATGATGACGGCCGCGGGGCTCGCCGCCGCCGCCGCCGGGTTCTTCCATCTGCTGACGCACGGCGTGTTCAAGGCGCTGCTCTTCCTCGGCGCGGGCGCGGTGATTCACGCGGTCGGCACGAACGACATGTTCCGGATGGGCGGCCTCGGACGCGCGATGCCGCAGACGGCGATCGTCTTCATCGTCGGGACGCTCGCGCTCGCCGGCGTGCCCCCGCTCGCCGGATTCTTTTCGAAGGAAGCGATCCTCGCCGGCGTGTGGCAGCACGGCGCCACCACGCTCTTCGTCATCCTCGCGCTCACCGCGTTCCTGACCGCGTTCTACATGTTCCGGGCCGTGTTCCTGGTGTTCTTCGGTCGCGCGCACGCCGCCGGGCACCCGCACGACGCGCCCTGGCTCATGCGCGGGCCGCTGTGGATCCTCGCGATCCTGACGGTCGCCATCGGTCTTCGCTATGCCATCGGCGGCCACGGTGACGACGCGCACCCGGCGCCGGGCTGGCTCGCGCCGTTCTCCGTGGTCCTCGCGCTGTCAGGGATCGCGCTCGCGTGGGCGATGTACCAGCGAGGCGCCATCGAGCCCGCCGCGCTGTCGCGCGCGCTGCGTCCGATCGACTTCATGGCGCGCCGACGGTACGGGCTCGACGCGCTGTACGGCGGTCTCTACCAGGCGTTCATCCTCGGGTTCTCGGGGCTGATCGGCTGGATCGACCGGTACTTCGTCGACGGCATCCTGAACGTGCTGTCCGCGTGGACCCTCCGCGGCGGCGACGGACTGCGGCGGATCCAGACGGGCCGCGCGCAGGATTACCTCTACGGCGTCGCGTTCGGCGTGCTCCTCGTCGTCGTGTGGTTCCACTGGTGGGCGCAGTGAGCGACACGCAGCGCGCATTCGAGGCGGGCGACGGCTTCGCCGGCGGCCGCCGAGCGGTGGGGGTCTGGGGGCCATGTCGGGGCCCCCAGCACGATCGATGACCTACACGCTCCCGATCCTCAGCCTCATCACGTGGATGCCGTTCATCGGCGCGCTGCTGGTCATGTTCACGGCGCGCCACCGCCCGCTCGCGGTTCGCCTGATCTCGCTGGCGACGACGGGGGTCTCGACGGTGCTCTCGGTCGTCGCCTACGTCGCCTACGACTCCGAGGCCGCCGGCTTCCAGTTCTACGAGAAGTTCGCCCTGGTGCCGCCGCTCGGCATCAACTACGAGCTCGGCGTCGACGGCATGAGCCTGCTGATGGTGCTGCTGACATCGATCATCATCACGGCGGGCGTCTTCGCGTCCTGGACGGTGCAGGTGCGGAGCCAGGAGTTCTACGCGCTCCTGCTCGCGCTGGTGACCGGCGTCTACGGCGTGTTCTGCTCGCTCGACCTCTTCGTGCTCTTCCTCTTCTACGAGCTCGCCGTGCTGCCGATGTATCTCCTGATCGGCATCTGGGGCTCGACGGGCGAGGTGCGGCCGCGCGGCATCTTCGCGTGGGCGTTTCGCGAGACCGGCGTGGGCACGAAGGAATACGCGGCGATGAAGCTGACCCTCTATCTGCTCTTCGGGTCCGCCTTCATCCTCGTCGGCATCTTCGCGCTCTGGGTCGAGGCCGGGCAGTCGTCGTTCTCGTTCCTCGCGTTCGAAGCGACGAGCTTCGAGCCGGGCGTCCAGCGCTGGGTGTTCTTCGTGTTCTACGTCGGCTTCGGCATCCTCGCCGGCATCTGGCCGCTGCACACGTGGTCGCCCGACGGCCACGCCTCGGCGCCGACGGCGGTGTCGATGCTGCACGCGGGCGTGCTCATGAAGCTCGGCGCGTACGGCGTCGTGCGCGTCGGCATGGGCCTCTTGCCCGAGGGCGCCGTCGACCTCGCGTGGCTCGTCGGCACGATCGCGTGCATCAACGTCGTGTACGGCGCGCTGTCCGCGATGGCGCAGACGGACCTCAAGTACGTCATCGCGTACTCGTCGGTGTCGCACATGGGGCTCGTGATGCTCGGCGCCGCGACGCTCACCGAGGCCGGGCTGAACGGCTCCGTCTTCCAGATGTTCGCGCACGGCGTGATGACCGGCCTCTTCTTCGCGCTCGTGGGCCTCGTCTATGAGAAGACGCACTCGCGCGACATCCCGAAAATGGGCGGCTTCGGCCGCGTGATGCCCGGCATCGCGACCGCGTTCACGATCGGCGGCCTCTCGTCGCTCGGGCTGCCGGCGACGTCCGGATTCGTCGCCGAGATCCTGACGTTCATGGGCGCCTGGCGCTCCGACCATCGGTGGTGGCTGATCCCCGCCGTGGTCGGCACGTTCCTCACGGCCATCTACGTGCTGCGCGTCGTGAAGCAGATCTTCTGGGGTCCGCCGTCGCCGCACTTCCACCACCTGGAGGACGCGCGCGGTCCCGAGTGGGTCGCGGTCGTGGCGCTCACGATCATCATCGTGTTCTTCGGCATGGTGCCGGGCATCGCGATCGGTCTCGTCGACACCGCGACGGTGCCGCTCCTCGCACGGTTGCCGCTCCCATGACGGCGTCGCCCTTCGTCCTCGAGATCGGCCTCGCGGCGCTGTTCCTGATCGTCTTCTTCGCGAACCTCGCGACGACGCGCGCGGATCGCCGGCATCTCGGCTGGCTCGCGTTCTTCGGGGTGGCGGCGCTCACGGTGGTGTCGATGACGCTCGCGCCAACGGCGCCCGCGCTCGGCGGCGCGTTCGTGCTCGACGGCCTCGCGATCTTCGCGAAGCGGCTGTTCCTCGCGGCGACGGCGATCGGCATCCTGTCCGGTCTGGCCGCGCCGGAGACGCCGTTCCTGCGGCGGAGCGGGGAGTATCACCTGCTGATGCTCTCGTCGCTGCTCGGCATGCTCGTGCTCGCGTCGGCGCGCGACCTGATCCTGCTCTTCGTCGCGTTCGAGCTCATGTCGCTGCCGCTCTACGCGCTCGCCGGCTTCCTGAAGCGTGACGAGGCGTCCGTCGAGGCCGCGCTGAAGTTCTTCCTCGTCGGCAGCGTGTCGTCCGCGATCATGGTCTACGGGCTGTCGTTCGTGTACGGCGCGGCGCGGACGACCAGCCTCACCGGGACGGCGAAGGCGTTCGCCGCCGGCGAGCCGCTCGTGACGCTCGGTCTGCTGATCGCGTTTGCCGGCTTCGGCTTTAAGATCGCCGCGTTCCCGTTCCACATGTGGGTGCCGGACACGTACGAGGCCGCGTCGACGCCGTTCGTCGCGTGGCTGTCCGTCGCGCCGAAGGCCGCCGGGTTCGTCGCGCTGTTCCGCGTGTACTTCGAGGGCGTCGGCGAGCGGGTCGTGTACTGGCTGCCGGTCATGGCCGCGCTCGCGACGATCACGATCCTCGCCGGCAACCTCATGGCGCTGCCGCAGCAGAACGTGAAGCGGCTGCTCGCGTACTCCGGCATCGCCCACATCGGCTACCTGCTCGTCGGTCTCGCGGCGGCCTCGGCGGCCGGAACGGCGATGGTCCTCTTCTACCTCGTCGCGTACGTGTTCGGGAACATGGGCGCGTTCCTCGTGGTGGAAGCGGTGACGCGATCCGAAGGCAGCGAGCACGTGTCGGCCTTCCGTGGCCTCGCGCAGCGCTCACCGCTGCTCGCGCTCGCGATGCTGCTCTTTCTCCTGTCGCTCGGCGGTATCCCGTTCGTGGCCGGCTTCTGGGCGAAGCTCTACGTCTTCTGGGCGGCCGCGCAGCAGGGGCTGTACTGGCTCGTGCTCGTGGGCGCGGTGCTGACGGTCGTCGCGCTCTTCTACTACCTCCTCATCGCGAAGCGCATGTACATCGAGCCGCCGGACCGGCCGGCGCCCGTCCTGGTGGCGCCGACGCTCGCCGTCTCGGTGGTGCTCTGCCTGATCGGGATCGTTGCCCTCGGTGTCTGGCCGAAGGGCGTCGTGATGGCGGCCCTCCGGGTCGCTGCGCCGCTGTTCTAGGCTCTCGTAGTGATATTTCGCATGGTTACGCGACTATTGACGCTCTGCATTCTTGCCGGTATTAATGTACCAACCAGTCGGTACAGACGATGAGCACGACGCACACGACGCCAACGACGCCGAGGACGCGAGACAGCCGAGCGACACGCGAGGCCGTCATCGCCGCGGCGACGAAGCTCATGCGGCTGCACGGCTACCACGGCACCAGCCTCGACGACGTGCTCCGTGAAAGCGGCGTCGGCAAGGGCAACTTCTACTACTACTTCAAGAGCAAGGAAGAGCTCGGCTACGCGATCCTCGATCAGCTGGTCGCCGACTTTCTCGCGCGGACGCTCGAGCCGTGCTTCGCCGACCCGGAGGGGAACCCGATCGCCCAGGTCCACTGCCTCCTCGATCGCGTGCTCGAGGCGCAGCGCGGACGCCACTGCGTCGGCGGCTGCCCGTTCGGCAACCTCGCGTGCGAGCTGTCGGACGTGCACGAAGGCTTCCGCGGCCGTCTCGCCGGCGTGTTCTCGACGTGGCGCGAGCGGCTGACGCGCGCGGTCGGCGACGCCCAGGCGCGCGGTCTCGTGACCGCGGACTGCGCGCCGGCCGCCGTCGCGCATTTCCTCGTCGCGTCGCTCGAGGGCGCGATCCTCATGACGAAGCTCACGAAGGACATCAGTGTGATGGAGCAGTGCGTGGCCGAGATGAAGCGCTATCTCGCGAGCTACGAGGTGACGGCGTGAGTATCGGCGCGGCTCCGCGGACCGATCCGGACGCCGCGCTCGTCGCGGCCCTCCGGCGCAACGCGTCGGAGGCGGCGACGGCGCTCGTCGAGGCCTACGGCGACCGGGTCTATCGGCTCGCCGTGCGCATCACGGGCTCGCGCGAAGACGCGGAGGAAGCCGCACAGGACGCGCTCTGGACGGTGGCGCGCAAGATCGACTCGTTCAAGGGCGATTCCGCGTTCGGCAGCTGGCTGTATCGCATCGCCGCGAACGCGGCCTACCAGAAGGTGCGGAGCCGGAAGGGCCGCGCGCGTGAGATCGCGCTGGACGACGTCGTCCCGGCGCTCGATGCGGACGGTCGCCACTGGGAGCCGATGGACGACTGGTCGCGGCGCGTCGACGAGCAGGCGATGCAGAAGGAGCTGCGCGAGGTCCTCGAAGAGGCGATCTCGACGCTGCCCGACGACTATCGCACCGCGGTCGTGCTGCACGACGTCGAGGGCATGTCGAATCCCGACATCGCCGAGGCGCTCGGGATCAGCCTGCCCGCCGTGAAGTCGCGCGTGCACCGCTCGCGTCTCTATCTCCGCCAGCGACTGTCGGCGTGGATGGAGGCGATGCGGTGACGCTGAAGACGGACACGCGCTGGATCGACGACTTCCGCGCGCGCTTCGACCCGTGGTGGGCCGGCGCCGAGCCGCTCGTGCAGGCGCACGAGTACGGCAAGGCATTCGCGACCTATCCGTGGCCGACGTTCACCGAGACGCCGTGGACGCCGTTCCGCCGGCGGCTGTCGCGCTGTCGTGTGGCGCTCGTGACGACGGGTGGATTGTTCCGCCCGGGCCTCGACGTGGCGTTCGACCGCGACGCACCGGCGGGGGACACGAGCTTCCGCGCGATTCCCGACACGACGGACCCGCAGTCGCTCGCGATCGCGCATACGCACTTCCCGCACGGTCCGGCGGAAGCCGACATGAACACGATCTTTCCGCTCGATCTGCTGCACCAGGCGGTCGCGGAGGGCGAGATCGGCTACACGGCGCCGACGCACTACAGCACGATGGGCTACGCGGTCCGCGCCGACGACCTCGCCATGGTGACGGCGCCGACGATCGCGGCGCTGATGCGCGAAGACGGCGTCGACATCGCGATCGTCGTTCCCGTCTGACCCGTGTGCCACCAGTCCGGCGGACTGGTACAGCGCGAGCTCGAAGCGAACGGGATCGCGACCGTCTCGCTGTCGAACAATCCCGGCGCGACAGCCCGGGTCCGCCCGCCGCGATGGGTGCAGGTCCGGTTTCCGCGCGGCGCGATGTTCGGCGAGCCGGGCAACCACGCCAAGCAACGGGCGGTGCTGCGGCAGACGCTGGGCGCCCTGACGGACATCGCCGAGCCCGGCGGCCACGTCGTCCTGGACCAGCGATGGGAAGCGGAGGCCGTCATGTGGCGAGGAACACCGCTTCGCGAGGGGTCGTACAGTTGACGCATACCGGACCCCTATGGTCTGATCGGTGCTCGTCACTATTAACGAAACAGGAAGGTCTCATCTGATGGAAGCCGTCATCGCAACCGGAGGCAAGCAGTACCGCGTGTCGCCCGGCCAGGTCATCGCGGTCGAGAAGCTTCCGGGCGACCGAGGCAGCGCCGTCGAGTTCCGCGAGGTCCTGCTGGTCAGCCGGGACGGCGAAGTCCTGACCGGCACCCGGCTCGGGTCGGCCCGCGTGGCCGGCGAGGTGGTCCGTCAGGCGCGCACTCGCAAGATCGCGGTCGTCAAGTTCAAGCGCCGCAAGAACTACCGCCGGAACCGCGGACATCGCCAGCCGATGACGAGCGTCCGCATCACCACGATCGAGGTCTGAGGCGAAGGCATGGCACACAAGAAGGGCGTCGGAAGCTCGAGGAACGGGCGCGACTCCAATCCACAGATGCTCGGCGTGAAGCGTTTCGCCGGGCAGCTCGTCACCGGCGGCAGCATCATCGTCCGGCAGCGCGGCACGCGCTTCAAGCCCGGCACGAACGTCGGACGCGGCTCGGACGACACGCTCTACGCCAAGATCGACGGCGTCGTGCAGTTCGCGCGCCGCGGTGACTCCCGCTACGTGAGCATCACGCCGCCGGCGTGATGTCTGGCGGGCCCCGGCTCGGCCCGCTGCAGCGGGTGCGGGCCGACTCGCTCCCGCGCTGCCGCCCGCGCCGGGGCGATGGAACGAGCGAACCACGTGTTCGTCGACGAAATCGATATCTCCGTCAAGGGCGGTGACGGCGGCGCCGGCTGCGTCAGCTTCCGGCGCGAGAAGTTCGTCCCGCGCGGCGGTCCCGACGGCGGCGACGGCGGCGACGGCGGCAGCGTCTGGATCGAGGCCGACCCCACGCTGACGACCCTCCTCGATTTCCACTATCGCCGGCACTACGAGGCCGAGCGCGGCCGGCACGGCGAAGGTGCGAACTGCCACGGCGCATCCGGTGACGATCTCGTCCTGCGTGTTCCCCTCGGCACGGTCGTGGCCGATCGCGACACCGGCGAGCAGCTCGGCGATCTCGCGGCGCCCGGCCAGCGCATTCTCGCGATCCGGGGCGCGCGCGGCGGTCGTGGCAACGCCCGGTTCGTGTCGTCGACCAATCGCGCGCCGCGCCGTGCGGATCTCGGCCGCACCGGACCGAGCCGCTGGCTGCACTTCGAGCTCAAGCTCCTGGCCGACGTCGGTCTCGTCGGGTTCCCGAACGTCGGCAAGTCGACGCTCGTCGGTCGCCTGAGCGCGGCGCGCCCGAAGATCGCGAATTATCCGTTCACGACGCTGGTACCGACGCTCGGCATCGTGCGCGTCGACGCGGACCGGACGTTCGTGATCGCCGACCTGCCCGGATTGATTCCCGGCGCGGCGGAGGGCAAGGGGCTGGGCCACCGGTTCCTGCGGCACACCGAGCGCACGCGCGTGCTGCTGCACGTGCTCGATCTCGATCCCGACACCGGCCGCGAGCCGCTCGACGATTTCCGCGCCATCAACGCGGAGCTCGCGGCGTATTCGCCCGAGCTCGCGGAGCGGCCGCAGATCCTCGTCGCGAACAAGGCCGATCTCGTCGGCGACGAGAGCGCCGCCGCGCCCTCGGAGGCTCGCGCGCGGCTCGACCGCATCCGCGAGCTCGCCGGGCGCGAGCGGCTCGAGCTGCACGTCGTGTCGGCGGCCACGGGCCGCGGTCTCCCCGAGCTCATCCGCGGCATCGCCCGCCGCCTCGAAGACACCGGATGGCTGCGCGCCGCCAGCTAGGCCGCGTCCGCCGGCTGGTGGTGAAGGTCGGCAGCGGCCTCGTCACCAGCGCGGCGACCGGCGCCGACGTCGATCGCATCGAAACGCTCGCCGCGGAGATCGCGGCCGTGCGCGAGGGACGCCAGGTCGTGCTCGTCACGTCCGGCGCGATCGTGACGGGCGTCGCGCGTCTCGGTCTCGGCGGCCGGCCGCGATCGATTCCCGAAAAGCAGGCGGCGGCGGCCGTCGGGCAGTCGGCGCTGATGTGGCAGTACGACGTCGCGTTCAAGCGCCACGGTCTGCCCATCGGCCAGGTCCTGTTGACGGCGCAGGACCTCAGCGATCGGCCGCGGTATCTGAACGCGCGGAACACGCTCACGACGATGCTGCGCCTCGGCGTGCTGCCGGTCGTGAACGAAAACGACACGGTCGCCGTCGAGGAGATCAAGGTCGGCGACAACGACAACCTCTCCGCGCACGTCGCCGCGCTGATCGACGCGGACCTGCTCGTGCTGCTGACGGACGTCGACGGCCTCTACACCGCGAATCCTGCCGAGGATCCGACGGCGCGCAAGCTCGACCGCGTCGACGCGATCACCGACGAGATCCGGCAGCTCGTCTGGGGGCGCCGCGGCGCGCTGTCCGTGGGCGGCATGGCCACCAAGCTCGAAGCGGCGCAGAAGGCGACCGCCTCGGGCGTGCCCATGGTCATCGCGAGCGGCAGCGAGAAGCGCGTGCTCGCGCGCCTGCTGGCCGGTGAGCCCATCGGCACGTATTTCGCACCGAAGGCCGACAAGCTCGCCGCGCGGAAGCGCTGGATCGCGTTCGCCGTGCCGCCGGCCGGTCGGCTGCTCGTCGACGGGGGCGCGCGTCGCGCGCTCGCCGACGAGGGCAAGAGCCTCCTGCCGTCGGGGCTGGTCGGCGTCGAGGGCCAGTTCGTGGCCGGCGACGTCGTCGCCGTCGTCGACGCGGGCGACGGTCACGAGTTCGCACGCGGCCTCGTGAATTTCGACGCCGCCGACCTCGGGCGGATCCGCGGCGCCAAGACCCGGGAGATCGAGGGACGGCTCGGCTACCGGAGCTTCGACGAAGTCATTCACCGCGACAACCTCGTGATCGTATGAGAGTCCCGTGAACAACCCGGGTGATCGAGGCGTGCGACGGCTTCGCCGGCGCATGCCGAGCGTCGGGGGGAATGGGGGGCGCCCGGAGCCCCCCATGGACAGAGGAGCCCGTGAAGAAATCGGGTGATCGAGGCGTGCGACGGCTTCGCCGGCGCACGCCGAGCGCCGGGGGGAATGGGGGGTGCCCGGAGCCCCCCATGGACAGAGGACGGAGATCGTCATGGATCTGAAGAGCGTCGTGGAGAGCAAGGCCCGGGCGGCTCGCGAGGCGGCCCGCGCGCTGGCGCTCTGTCCCACGCGGGTGAAGAACGACGCCCTCGCGCAGATGGCGCGCGGCCTCGAGGAGAAGTCGGCGGCCCTCATCGACGCGAACCGCGGGGACGTCGAGCGGGCGCGCGGCCGCGGGCTCGCGCGCGCGTTCATCGACCGCCTCACGCTGACGGAGACGCGGATCGAGGAGATGGCCCAGGGGCTGCGCCAGGTCGCCGCACTGCCCGATCCCGTGGGCACTGTGGTGGAAACGTGGCGCCGGCCGAACGGCATCGAGATCTCGCGCGTTCGGGTGCCGCTCGGCGTGATCGGGTTCATCTACGAATCGCGCCCGAACGTCACCGCCGACGCCGCCGGCCTGTGCGTCAAGTCCGGCAACGCCGTGATCCTGCGCGGCGGCAGCGAAGCGATCGACTCGAACGGCATGATCGCGGCCGTGCTCGCGAAGGCGCTCGAAAAGGCCGGCGCCCCGGGCGACGCCATCCAGTTCATCGACACGACGGACCGCGAAGCGGTCACCGTGATGCTCGGGCTCGACGGCCTGATCGATCTCATCATCCCCCGTGGCGGCGAGGAGTTCGTGCGCTGGGTCGCGTCGACGTCGCGCATCCCGATCCTCAAGCACGACAAGGGCCTGGTCCACGTCTTCGTCGACGCCGACGCGGATCCCGCGATGGCGACCGCGATCGTCGTCAACGCGAAGGCGCAGCGCCCGAGCGTGTGCAACGCGCTCGAGACGCTGCTCGTGCACGCCGAGATCGCCGATGATTTCCTGCCGCCGGCCGCGCGCCGGCTGATCGAGGCCGGCGTGGAGATTCGCGGCTGCCCGAAGACGCGCTCGCTCGTCCCCGAAGCGCGCGCCGTGACGGCCGAGGACTGGGACACCGAGTACCTGGATTTCGTGCTCGCCGTCCGCGTCGTCGACGATCTCGACGCCGCGATCGCGCACATCCGCCGCCACGGCTCCGGCCTCGCCGAGGCGATCGTCACGTCGAGCCTCGCCAGCGCGCGCCGCTTCACGCGCGAAGTCGATGCCGCCGCCGTGCTCGTCAACGCCTCGACCCGGCTCGTCGACGGCAACCAGTTCGGCATGGGGGCCGAGATGGGCATCTCGACGTCGCGGGTGCACGCACGCGGTCCGGTCGGCGTGCAGGAGCTCACGACCACGAAATTCGTCGTCATGGGCGACGGGCAGGTTCGCGAATAAGTGGCGCGAAAGACCGCGGTCTTCGGCGGCTCGTTCAACCCGATCCACACCGGTCACCTGCTCCTCGCCGACGACGTCCTCGACGTTCTCGGTCTCGACCGCGTCCTCTTCGTGCCCGCCGCCGTTCCGCCGCACAAGGCGCCGGCCACGCTCGCGCCGGCCGCCGACCGTCATGCGATGGTCACGCTCGCGGCCGCGACACATCCGAAGTTCGACGTGTCGGACATCGAGCTGCGGCGCCCCGGGCCGTCGTACACCGTCGACACGCTCGAGGAGCTGCGCGCGTCGGGCGACGAGCTGTCGCTGCTGATCGGCTCCGAGACGTTTCTCGATCTGCTGTCGTGGCGCGCGCCGCGCCGCGTCGCGGCGCTCGCGCGGCTGATCGTCGTGCCGCGCGCGGGCAGTCTCTTCGACGCGGAGAGCGCGGCGGCGCAGAAAGTGCTGCGGGAGATCGGGATGGAGGGATTCGCCCGCGCCGAACGCGGCCGGGTGCCGGATCGCGGCGTGCTCATCGTGCACGCGACGTCGCTGCCGATCTCCGCCTCCGAGCTCCGCGCGCGCGTCCGTGAAGGACGCTCGCTCGCGTACCGCATGCCGGACACCGTGGCCGCTTACATCCACGCTCGCGGTCTCTACACGGGAGAATCTCGTCGATGAGCATGCACCGAGGGGTGATCGAGGAGCGCGACGGCTTTGCCGGCGCGCTCGGAGCGGTGGGGGGCGTGGGGGGCCATGTCGGGGCCCCCCACGTGATCAATTGACCGAGCAGAAAGCGCAGCGCGCGGCGCGCGCCGCGCGCGACAAGAAGGCGCTCGACGTCGTCGTGCTCGACGTCCGCGCCGTGTCGAGCGTCGCCGACTACTTCCTCATCTGCAGCGGGCGCTCGACGACGCACGTCGACACGATCGTCGAGGCCATCCGCGCGGAGCTGAAAGCCGACGGCCATCGGCCGCAGCACGCCGAAGGCGCCGCGTCGAGCGGCTGGATGCTGCTCGACTACGGTGACGTGCTGGCCCACGTGTTCCTCGACGAGACGCGCATGTACTACGCGCTCGAGCGATTGTGGGGTGACGCGCCCGCGGTGACGCTCGAAGGGTGATGCGCGTGCCGCGACGCTTGCCCGGTTCCGGACCGCATGCTAGCGTTACTCTCCGGTCGCGCGGGATTCGCTCGGAAGGAGGCGCGCATGCGAAAAGATCGCCTGACGTACTTCAAGAAGCAGTTGGTCGAGAAGCAACGTCAGCTCGTGGCGGAGGTCGGCCGGGCCGCGTCGTACGGCAAGGACACGGAAGACGACGCGATCAAGGACCTCGGCGACCAGGCGAACACCGCGTACACGCGCGAGTTCTTCTTCGAGCTCGGCAACGGCGACCGGCGGATGCTGCGCGACGTCGTCACGGCCCTCGGCAAGATCGACGATGGATCGTTCGGCTCGTGCGAGCGGTGCAGCGAGGCCATCGCCGAGAAGCGGCTCGAGGCGCTGCCGTTCGCCCGCTACTGCATCACCTGCCAGCGGGTCGTGGAGGAAGAGGAGCGCACCGCCGCGGGTTGATCGCGGCGATCGTCCCCCGTCCCCGCGGCGGCGCGCGCCCATGACGTCTTCGGCATCCGCGCGCTCCGGGTCGTTCCTCGGCTCCCTTCGCTCGCTCACCGGTTTGGTTCGCGATCTCGGTCGCCTCGCCGGGGCGCTCCCCGTCGATTGGGGCGCGTTCGTGCGTCGTCGGCCCGCGCCCGTCGAGGACGATCCGGAGACGCGCGAGCTCTTCCGTCGCGCCGCGGAAGCGCGTCTGGCCGGACGCGTGGAGGAAGCGGCCGTGCTGTATCGCGCCGTGCGCGCGCGACGTCCGGCGCACGTCGGCGCGCTGCGTGGACTGCGCGACCTCGCCGCGGACGCGCACCGGTGGCCCGAAGCGCTCGAGGCCGAGCAGGCGCTCGTCGATCTCGTGCCCGCGACGGAGCGCTCCGAGGAGACCGGGTGGCTCGCCGCGTTCCACTACGAGCAGGGCCGTGAGGACATGACGGCGGGACGCCTCGACCCGGCGATCGCGCATTTTCGTCTCGGCGTGCGCGCGGACCGCCGGTTCGTTCCCGCCTCGCTCGCGCTCGGCGATGCCCTCGAAATGACCGGCGATACGCGCGAGGCCGCGCGCGTGTGGGAGCGCGCGGCCGAGCGCGATCCCTCGCTGCCGGTGCTCGCGCGCCTCGAGCGGGCGTACCGCATCGAGGGGCGCCCCACCCGGATGATCGCGCTGTACGAAGCCGCCGCCGCGCGCGTGCCCGACGACATGGCGCTCGCCGTCGCGCTCGGTCGTGTGTACTTCGAGCTCGAGATGCTCGACGAGGCGGCCGATCACTTCGAGAAGCTCGAGGTGCGCGCGCCGGAGTTTCCCGTCATTCACGCGTTTCTGGGCGCGATCTTCGAGCGCCGCGGTGAGACGCGTGAAGCCTTCGAGGAGTATCGGAAGGCGCTCCGTCTCGCGCAGGGCTTCACCTGGCCGCACCGCTGCGGGCACTGCAGCGCGTCCACGCCGACGTGGGAGGACCGCTGCCCGCGATGCGGCCGCTGGAACAGCCTGCGCCCGACGTCGCTTCCGCGCTGACGCGCCGGGACCGATGAGCGCCGTCTCGTCTCCGACGGCCTGGCTCTCGGCCGCGATCGATCTCGTCTTTCCGGCGATCTGTCCGGTGTGCGATGCGCGGCTCGGCGCCGGCCGGCGCGATCCGCTGTGCGGCGCGTGCTGGGCGGCGATCCCGCGCCTGACGCCGCCGTGGTGCGACCGATGCGGGCTCCCGTTCCCGACGTGTGCGCCGCGTGACGGCCTCGCGTCGACGGGTCTCTGTCAGGCGTGCGCCACCGGCGCGCCCGGCTTCGCGTGGGCGCGCGCGGCCGCGCCGTACGAGGGCGTCGTGCGCGAGGCGCTCCACGCGTTCAAGTTCGGCGGTCGTCGCGCGATGGCGCGACCGCTCGGTGATCTCGTGGTCGAGACGCTCGGTGACGCGATGCCGGCGAACGTCGAGGCGCTCGTGCCCGTGCCGCTCGCCCCGTCGCGCGAGCGCGACCGCGGCTTCAATCAGGCGACGCTGCTCGCCGAACGTCTGGGGCGTCGTCTCGCCGTCCCGGTCGAGACGGGCTGGCTGCGCCGCACGCGCGCGACGGCGGCGCAGACGGAATTGTCGGCGAGCGCGCGCCGGGCGAACGTGCGCGGCGCGTTTTCCGCGTCACCGGCGGTGGCGGGCCGTGCGGTCGCCGTCGTCGACGATGTCCTGACGACGGGCGCGACGGCGGCGGAGTGCGCGCGTGCGCTGCGCGCGGCCGGCGCGCGCCGCGTCGGCGTGATCACCGTGGCCCGGGTCGGATAGCGGCCCCCGCGGCTAAGGTATACTGGTCGGCGAAGTCTCCTGAGCCCCCACAAGGAGCCCTCCCATGAGCATTCGAGTCGGCGTCAATGGCTTTGGACGCATTGGCCGCGTCTTCTTCCGTACGGTGCTCGGCGCGCAGGATGTCGAGGTCGTGGCCGTCAACGATCTCGCCGACGCGAAAACGCTGGCGCATCTCCTCAAGCACGATTCCGTGCACGGCAATCTCCAGGCGGAGGTCACGGCGAAGGGGGAGGCGATCTTCGTCGACGGCCGCGAGGTGCGCGTGTGCGCGCTCCGCGACCCCGCGTCGCTCCCGTGGAAGGAGCTCGGTGTCGACGTGGTCGTCGAGTCGACGGGCCTGTTCCGCGACACCGCCACGGCGTCGGAGCACATCCAGGCCGGCGCGAAGAAGGTCATCATCACCGCGCCCGCGAAGGATCCCGACGTCACGATCGTGCTCGGCGTGAACGAGACGTCGTACGATCCGGCGAAGCATCGCATCATCTCGAACGCCTCGTGCACGACGAACTGCCTCGCGACCACCGTGAAGGTGCTCGACGACGCGTTCGGGTTGAAGCGCGGTTTCGCGTCGACGGTGCATTCCTACACGAACGACCAGCCGGTGCACGACTTTCCGCACAAGGATCTCCGGCGCGCGCGCGCGGCCGCCGTCAGCATGATCCCGACGACGACCGGCGCGGCCACCGCCGTCGGTCTCGTGCTGCCGAAGCTGAAGGGCAAGCTCGACGGCATCGCGATCCGCGTGCCGACGGTCAACGTCTCCGTGGTGGACCTGGTCGCCGAGCTCGAAAAGTCCGCGTCGGTCGAGGCGATCAACAACGCGTTCCGCGAGGCGGCCGCCGGCACGCTCCGCGGAATTCTCGACGCGACGGACGAAGAGCTCGTGTCCGTCGACTTCAACGGCAACCCGCACTCCTCGATCGTCGATCTGCCGTCGACGGCGATCGTGGACGGCAACATGGTGAAGGTGCTCGCCTGGTACGACAACGAGTTCGGGTACTCGAGCCGCGTGCGCGACCTGATCCGGTACATCGCGAAGTCGCTCTGAGGCCCGACCGCGCTCGTGCCCAAGCTGACGATCGCCCGGGTGCCGCTCGGCGGCAAGCGTGTCTTCCTGCGCGCGGATCTGAACGCGCCGCTCGAGGGCGGCGCGGTGTCGGACGACACCCGGCTGCGCGCCGTCGTGCCGACGATCCAGATGGCGCTCGGCGCCGGCGCCAGCGTCGTGCTCGGCTCGCATCTCGGGCGTCCCAAGGGCAAGCCGACGCCGGAGTTCAGCCTGAAACCGATCGCCGAACGTCTGGCGACGCTGCTCGGCCATGACGTGCCGCTGGCGCCCGACTGCGTCGGCCCGGCGGTCGAGGCGCAGGCGCGGGCGCTCGGGCCGGGCCAGCTCCTGCTGCTCGAGAATCTTCGATTTCACGAGGAAGAGGAAGCCAACGACGATGCCTTCGCGCGCGGTCTGGCGGCGCTCGCCGACGTGTACGTGAACGACGCGTTCGCGGCCGCGCATCGCGCGCATGCGTCGATCGCCGCGATCACCCGGCACCTGCAGCCCGCGGTGGCCGGCCTCCTGATGGAGCGTGAGCTCGAGGCGCTCGGCCGGGTGCTCGGATCGCCGGCGCGGCCGATGCTCGCGATCCTCGGCGGCGCGAAGGTCTCGGACAAGGTCACGCTCGTGGAACACCTGCTCGCGCGGGTGCAGGCGGTCGCGATCGGCGGCGGCATGGCGTTCACCTTCCTGAAATCGCTCGGACACGACGTCGGGCGCTCGCTCGTCGAAGCCGAGCACGTCGAGACGGCGCGGCGCGTGCTCGAGGCCGCGAAAGGCCGCGGCGTCGAGGTGCTGCTCCCGACCGACACCGTCGTCGCCGAGCGTCTCGACAGTCCATCCGGCCGGATCGTCGACGTGGCTCGCATGCCCGCGGCCGAGATGGGGCTCGACATCGGCCCGCGCACCGTCGAGCGCTTCACCGCCGCGATCCGCGACGCGCGGACGATCGTGTGGAACGGTCCCATGGGCGTGTTCGAGCGCGCGCCGTTCGCGCAGGGCACGATGGCGATCGCGCACGCCGTCGCGGGCGCGAGCGCGTTCTCCGTCATCGGCGGCGGCGACAGCGTCGCGGCGGTCAACGCGGCCGGCGTGGCCGATCGCATCGGCTACATCTCGACGGCCGGCGGCGCGTTCCTCGAGTTCCTGGAAGGCCGGACGCTGCCGGGCGTGGCCGCGCTGACCGATGTCTGAAACACACATCGTGACCGCCGCGACGCGTGTTGTCGGGGGTTCGAGCGCCGGCTTTGCCGGCGCCCCTTCTCCTGCTACTGGCACGCGGGTGATCGGTGGGGGGATGCCGGGGGGAGCGGCGCTCGCTCCCCCCGCCTACGAATAGACGCCCATGCGAACCCCGCTCGTCATCGGCAACTGGAAGATGTTCGGCACGCTCGCGGAGGCGCGTCCGCTCGCGACCGGCGTGCGTGACGGGCTCCGTCGCGTGCGCGGGGCCGACGTGGCGCTCTGCCCGCCGTTCACCGCGCTCGCCGCCGTCGGCGAGATCGTCCGCGAGAGCGCCGTGGCGCTCGGCGGCCAGACCTGCCACTGGGACGCGGCTGGTGCGCACACGGGCGAGATCTCGCCCGGCATGCTCGTCGAGCTCGGCTGCCGCTACGTGCTGCTCGGGCATTCCGAGCGCCGGAAAGAGATCGGCGAGACCGACGACCTCGTCAACCGGAAGGTCAAGGCGGCGATCGCCCACGGGCTGACACCGGTGCTGTGCGTCGGCGAGACCGCCGAAGAGCGCCGGCAGGGCCTGACGTTCACGACCGTCGAGGGCCAGCTGCGTGCCGGTCTGGCGGGCATTCCCGCCGAGACGATCGCGCAGGGCGTGCTCGCGTACGAGCCCGTGTGGGCGATCGGCACCGGCCAGAACGCGACCTCGGCGCAGGCGTCGGAAGTGCACGGCTATCTCCGTGGACTGCTGTCCGAGCTGACGTCGAAGGAAATCGCGCAGGCCGTCCGGATCCTGTACGGCGGCAGCGTCAAGGCCGATAATGCGGCGGAGCTCGTCGCCGCGCCGGACATCGACGGCGCGCTCGTCGGCGGCGCTTCGCTGAAGGTCGCCGACTTCGTCGCCATCGCGAAACATGCGGCGCGCGCCGCGACCGCGCCGAGAGGAGCCTAGATGTTCATCGCGCTCACCGTCGTCCACGTGCTCATGTGCGCCGCCATCATCGGCATCGTGCTCCTGCAGTCGGGCAAGGGCGCGGACATCGGCTCGGCATTCGGCGGCGCGGGCAGCCAGGCCGTCTTCGGATCGATGGGCACGCCGACGGTGCTCAGCAAGATCACGGGCGTGGTCGCCGTCATGTTCGCGGTCACGTCGTTCGGTCTCGCGCTGATGGGTGGTGAGCGGAGCTCCTCGGTGATCCGCGAACCGGCCGCGCAGACCGCGCCGGCTCCGGCCGCGCCGACGTCGACGCCGCCGGCCGTTCCCGCGCAGCCCGCGCCCGCCACGCCTCCCGCGCCCGCGGACAAGACGAAGTAAGTTGTCGCGTCTGGCCGACCGGCGCTTCGCTACGGTCGTCCTCGCGCTGGCGCTGCTCGCGCTCGCCGGATGCGCGGGCGAGCCTGACGGCCCGGGCGAGGCGGCGGCGAGCACGCCGGCGAAGCCGGCCTACGGCGACGTGTTCGTCGAGCCGATCCTCGGGAACATCTCCGGCCTGATCCCGCAGCTCACGAACGACATGATCTCGTCGCAGGTCTCGAGCCTGATCTACAGCGGGCTCGTCGATCTCGACGATCACTCGCGATTCGTGCCGGCGCTCGCGGAGTCGTGGGACTTCGGTGCGGACTGCCGCAGCCTGACGTTCCGGCTCCGGAAGAACGTGCGGTGGCACGACGGGAAGCCGTTCACCGCGGCCGACGTCCTCTTCACGCACGCCGCGCTCGTGCATCCGAAGACGCCGACGGCGCGCCGCGACGACTTCGCCGCGGTCGAGTCCATCGAGGCGCCGGATCCGTATACGGTGCACGTCCGCTACGCGAAGCCGTACGCGCGCGCGCTGATGAGCTGGGCCACCGCCATGCTTCCGGCGCACCTGCTCCGGACATGGGTCGAGCAGGGGAAGCTCCGCGAGGCGCCGCAGCACTGGACGCACCCGGTCGGGACGGGGCCCTACAAGTTCGAGGAGATCAGGTCGGGCGAGAAGGTGGCGCTCAAGGCGAATCCCGACTATTTCGCGGGCCGTCCGTATCTGTCCCGCGTCGTGTATCGCGTCATCCCGAGCCAGGCCACGATCTTTCTCGAGCTGAAGGCGCACGGTCTCGACTCGGCCGGCCTGATGCGCGGTCTCACCGCGCTGCAGTACACGCGGCAGACCGAGTACCCGGCGTTCCGCAAGGCGTATGCGAAGTACCGGTATCCGGCCAGCCAGTACACGTACCTCGGCCTCAACATGAAAGATCCGCGGTTCGCCGACCGCCGCGTGCGCCGGGCCTTCGCCCACGCGATCAACAAGCAGGAGCTGATCGACGGGGTGCTGCTCGGGCTCGGACGCGAGGCGACCGGGCCGTACAAGCCGGGGACGTGGGTCCATTCGCCGAACGTCGCGCGCTTCCCGTACGACCTGGCGAAGGCGCGGACGCTGCTCGCCGAGGCCGGCTGGACGGAGAAGAACGCCGAAGGCCTCCTCGTGAAGGACGGCAAGCCGTTCACGTTCGAGCTGCTGACGAACCAGGGCAACGAAGAGCGCAAGAAGGTCGCCGAGATCGTGCAGGCCTCGCTGCGCGAGCTGGGCGTCGGCGTCGAGATCCGCGTGCTCGAATGGGCGTCGTTCATCAAGGAGTACGTGAAGAAGCGACGCTTCGAGGCGCTGGTCCTCGGCTGGGCCATCGGCGAGGACCCGGACCAGTACGCGATCTGGCACTCGTCGAAGACCGGCCCCGACGATCTGAACCACGTGTCGTTCCAGAATGCCGAGGTCGACGAGCTCCTCGAGCGCGGGCGCACCGCGTGCCGGCGCGAGGACCGCGTGCAGTACTACCACCGGATCCAGGAGATCCTCGCCGCCGAGCAGGCCTACGTGTTCCTCTTCTTCCGCGATGCGCTGCCCGTCGTCGCCCGGCGCATCCGCGGCGTCGAGGTCGGCCCGAACGGTCTCACCTACGAATTTGCGCGGTGGTACGTGCCACGCGGCGAGCAGCGCTACACGGCGGACTGACGCGCCGGCCGCGCTAGAATAGCCGGCCATGCTCCTCTACGCCCTGCGGCGACTGCTGCTCGCGCTGCCGCTGCTCATCGGGATCACGTTCGTCTCGTTTCTCGTGATCCATCTCGCGCCGGGCGATCCGGTCGAGCTGCAGACGGGCGATCCCTCGATCGAATCGAGCGCCCAGGCGCAGAAGATGCTGCGCGAGCTCTACGGGCTGGACCAGCCGCTGCACCGGCAGTACTGGAACTGGCTCACGCGGATCGTGCGGCTCGACTTCGGACGGTCCTTCGCGCCCGACGGCCGGCCGGTGATCCAGAAGATCAGCGAGCGGCTGCCGGTCACGCTGCTCCTGAACGTCATCGAGCTCCTCGTCATCATCGCGCTCGCGATCCCGATCGGCGTGCTCTCCGCGACGCGGCAGCATTCGCTCTTCGACAAGGTCACGACCGTGTTCGTCTTCGTCGGATTCGCGACGCCCGACTTCTGGCTCGCGCTCCTCCTGATGATGCTGTTCGGCGTGCAGCTCGGCTGGCTGCCGATCTCCGGGCTGCGCTCGCTGAACTGGGAATACCTGTCGTTCTGGAAGCAGCACCTCGATTTCGTCGCGCACCTCCTGCTGCCCGTGATCGTCGCCACGTTCGGCGGGCTCGCCGGGCTCTCACGCTACATGCGGCAGTCGATGCTGGAGGTCGTCCGGCAGGACTACATCCAGTCGGCGCGCGCCAAAGGCCTCGCCGAGCGCGTCGTCATTCGCAAGCACGCGCTGCGCAACGCGCTCCTGCCGATCGTGACGATCCTCGCGCTCTCGCTGCCCGGGCTGATCGGCGGCAGCGTCATCGTCGAGTCGATCTTCGCGATCCCGGGCATGGGGCAACTCATGGTCCAGGCCGTGTTCGCGCGCGACTATCCCGTCATCATGGGCAACCTCGTCATCGTCGCGACGCTGACGCTGCTGGCCAACCTCGTCGCCGACCTCGCGTACGGCTTCGTCGATCCGCGCATCCGCCTGGCCGGGCGGCGCAGCCGCTGACGTGTCGGCGTTCTGGCGGACGTTCCGGAAGAACCGGCTCGCCGTCGCCGGCGGCGCCATCGTGGTGCTGCTCGTCCTCGTCGCCGTCTTCGCGCCGCTCCTCGCGCCGTGGGATCCGCACCGGCCGGACGTGAAGCGCATGCTGGAAGATCCGTCGGGACGGCACCTGCTCGGCACGGATCAGCTCGGACGCGACGTGCTGTCGCGCATGATCCACGGCGCGCGCGTCTCGCTCGCCGTCGGCTTCGTGTCCGTCGGCATCGCAGCGCTCATCGGCATCGTGCTCGGCGCCGTCGCGGGCTACAAGGGCGGATCGACCGACGGCGCGATCATGCGCCTCGTCGACCTGATGCTCGTCTTCCCGAGCTTCTTCCTGCTGCTCGCGGTGCTGGCGTTCCTGCGGCCGTCGATCTGGACGATCATGACCGTCATCGGGCTCACGAGCTGGATGCGTGTCGCGCGGCTCGTGCGCGCGGAGTTCCTCACGCTGAAGGAGCGCGAGTTCGTGCTGTGGTCGCACGCGATCGGCGCCAGCGGCTTCCGCATCGTGTGGCGGCACATCCTGCCGAACGCGATGGCGCCCGTGCTCGTCGCGATGACCCTCGGCATTCCGGCCGCGATCCTGACGGAGTCCGGGCTGTCGTTCCTCGGGCTCGGGGTGCAGCCCCCGTACGCGACGTGGGGCAACATCCTGAACGAGGGCAAGGACGCGATCGAGATCGCCTGGTGGCTGTCGTTCTATCCGGGCCTCGCCATCCTCGTCACGGTGCTCGCCTACAACCTGTTCGGTGAAGGCATCCGCGACGCCCTCGATCCACGCCTGCGACAGGCGATGGGCCGCGGACGTTGACTCACGCGGCCATCGGATAGCCGGCCGCCCGCCACGCGTCGACCCCGCCGCGGAGCGCGACGGCGTTCACGAATCCCTGCGACTGATACTTCGCTGCCTGACCGGCAGACGTCGCTTCCTCGGGTCAGGCGCAATAGAAGATCAGTCCCTTGTCGGCCGGGAACAGCGTCATCCGCCGCTCGAGCTCGGCCGGCGTGATCCCGCCCTCGAGGGCCATCTCACGACACTTCGTTTCATCCTCGTATGCGCACACGAGCAACGCGGCGCCCTTCTGCACCTTGCGGCGCGCCTCTTCGGCCGGGACACGCTTCACGCCATCACCGCCCATACCTCACCTCCGGGCCCGGTCGGCCGGTAAGGAAACGCGGCAACCGGGATGCCAGCGGATCCAGTCCGCCGGGCCCTCCCGGTCGCCCCCCGGGTGGGCTCATGCAGCCGTTTGCGCTGTGGTTTTGGGCCCGCAGAGTTGCCGGTCCAGAACGCCGACGCTATACTGACTCCTCGTTCACGAGCCGAAGTGGCGGAACTGGCAGACGCGCACGTTTGAGGGGCGTGTGGGGCAACCCGTGGGGGTTCGAGTCCCCCCTTCGGCACCATCGATTCCTCCTCTGAATCCCGGCCATCGCCTTCTTCGTGCCGTGTTCTTCGGATGCACGACAGGCGGTCCGAACGTAATCGCAGCCGGCCGGGCCTGCCGCCGGAATACGGGCACCTCACGCCCTGTCTCGCTGGAGAACGCGCAGGGCGCAACGGCGGCCGTCGTTGGCCGTGTGGCATAATGACCCGGTTGGCATCGCCGACAAGTGCGCGTGGACATGTCACTTCCTGTCATCCAGCCGGGCGCTGAAGCCCCTCGTCCCCTCGGGCCGCGCAAGCCCGAGTGGCTGAAGGTCCGTGCGCCGGGCGGACCGAACTACATGCGCCTCCGCCGGCTCATGCGGCAGTGGAATCTCCACTCCGTCTGCGAGGAAGCGCACTGCCCGAACATCGGGGAATGCTGGGAGGACGCCACCGCGACGTTCATGATCCTCGGGGACGTCTGCACCCGGAACTGCGGGTACTGCGCGATCGCGCACGGCCGCCCGGTGTGGGAAGACCGTGAGGAGCCGGAGCGCATCGGCCGCGCGATCGCCGACCTCGGCCTCGAGTACGTCGTGATCACGTCCGTGAATCGCGACGATCTCGCCGACGGCGGCGCCGCGCACTGGGCGGCGACGATCCGCGCCGTGCGTCGGCTGGCGCCCGCGTGTCGCGTCGAGGCGCTGATTCCGGACTTCCAGGGACTCGCATCGGCGCTCGCGACGGTGATCGACGCCGCCCCCGCCATCCTGAACCACAACACGGAGACGGTGCCGCGCCTCTACAAGCTCGCGCGCCATGGCGGGCGCTACGACCGGACGCTCGAGCTCTTCCGCCGGGCGCGCGCCACGGCGCCGTCGCTCGTCACGAAGTCCGGGATCATTCTCGGGCTCGGCGAGACGCTCGAGGAGCTCGTGGACACGATGCGCGACCTGCGCGCTGCCGACGTGAACATCCTCACGCTCGGCCAGTACCTGCGGCCGTCCGCCGCGCATCTGCCCGTCGTGAAATACTACCGGCCGGACGAGTTCGCGGAGCTCGGCGAGATCGGCCGCTCGCTCGGCTTCGCACACGTGGAATCGGGGCCGCTCGTGCGGAGCTCCTACCACGCGAAGAAACAAGCCGCCACCGCAATCGCCGCGGTCGAAGCGGTGGGGGGGCTTGGGGCCGGGGGAGACCGAGGGGGGCGTAGCTCCCCTCCGACGTGCGAGCCGGCGCTCGCTCCCCCCCAACGTTAATGGAATATGTGCCGATCCTGATGGTGTTCGGGTTCGCGGCCGTCGTCGGCGGCGCGCTGATCGGCCTGCCGTCGCTGCTCGCTCCGCGGAAGCGCCTGACGCCGGTGAAGGAGCAGCCGTTCGAGTGCGGCAAGGACCCGCTCGGTGTCTCGGAGGGGCAGCTCGCGGTCAAGTTCTCCACGATCGCGATCTTCTTCATCCTCATCGACATCGAGCTCCTGTTCATCTGGCCGTGGGCGATGCTGTATCGGCAGCTCGGCTGGTTCGGTCTCGCGGAGATGCTCGTCTTCCTCGGCATCCTCATGCTGGGGTTCCTCTACATCTGGCAGAAGGGTGGGCTCGAATGGGAGTAGGCAGCTTCTTCACGTCGAAGCTCGACGAGGCGCTCGGCTGGGCGCGGAAGTA
Source organism: Candidatus Rokuibacteriota bacterium (assembly GCA_016184365.1). Classification (GTDB taxonomy): domain Bacteria; phylum Methylomirabilota; class Methylomirabilia; order Rokubacteriales; family CSP1-6; genus AR8. The sequence goes on along the minus strand of JACPCW010000103.1, from coordinate 44,646 downwards.
CTCCATCTTCCAGTACCCGTTCGTGACCGCGTGCTGCGGCATGGAGTACATGGCGACGGCGTGCTCGCATTACGACATCGACCGGTTCGGCGCCGGGCTGCCCCGGTTCTCGCCGCGCCAGGCGGACGTGCTGTTCGTCGTCGGCACGATCAGCCACAAGATGGCGCCGGTCCTCAAGCGGATCTACGACCAGATGACGGAGCCGAAGTGGGTCGTGGCGTTCGGCGTCTGCACGTGCACCGGCGGGTTCTACGACAACTACGCGACGGTGCAGGGCATCGACACGATCATCCCGGTCGACGTGTACATCCCGGGATGTCCGCCGCGCCCCGAATCGGTGATCGACGGCCTGATGAAGCTGCAGGACCAGATCGCGGTCTCGGCCCAGAGGTACTAGGTGAGCGGAGCCGAGATTCTCAGCGCCCTCCGCGCGCGCTTCGCGTCCGCCATCGTCGAGACCCACGAGCACCGGGGTGACACGACCGTCGTCGTGACGCGCGAGCGCCTGCGCGACGTGCTGCGCGCGTGCCGCGACGAGCCGGCGCTCGGCTGCGATTTCCTGATGGATCTCACGGCCGTCGACTATGCGAAGTATCCCGGGCGCGAGGACGGACCGCGGTTCGAGGTCGTCTATCACCTCTACTCGCTCACGCACGGGCATCGGCTCCGCGTGAAGGTGCGCGTCGAGGAAGACGACGCCGTCGTTCCGACCGCGGTTCCGCTCTGGCCCATCGCCGACTGGTTCGAGCGCGAGGTCTGGGACATGTTCGGCGTGCGGTTCGAGGGACACCCGGACCTGCGCCGCCTCCTGCTCTACGAGGAGTTCGTCGGGCATCCGCTCCGCAAGGACTACCCGATCAACCGGCGCCAGCCGCTCATCGGGCCGAAGACGTAGCCGTGGCCGAGACCGTCAGGCGCGAATTCATGCTCGGCGAGGGTGCGGGCACCGGCAGCGGTGGCCAGGAGATGATGCACCTCGGTCTCGGGCCGCAGCACCCGGCGATGCACGGCATCATCCGGATCGTCACCGAGCTCGACGGCGAGGTGATCCGGAAGGCGGACGTCGAGATCGGCTATCTCCACCGCGCGTTCGAGAAGGACTGCGAGGTCGGCGGCTACAACAACGCGATTCCGTATACGGACCGGCTGAACTACGTGTCGCCGCTGATCAACAACTTCGCGTACGCCTCGGCGATCGAGAAGCTCCTCGACATCGACGTCACGGAGCGGTGCAAGTACATCCGGACGATCATGTCCGAGATCTCGCGCGTCTGTGACCACCTGACGTGCGTCGGCGCCACCGCGATGGAGCTCGGCGCGTTCACGGTGTTCCTCTACATGATCAAGGCGCGCGAATTCCTGTGGGAGCTCGTCGAGGACGTGACCGGCGCGCGGCTGACGATCTCCTACGGACGCGTCGGCGGCGTGAAGGCCGATCTGCCCGACGGCTTCGCCGCCCAGGCGACGAGGGCGTTCAAGGACGTCCGCGAGGTGCTGTCCGAGGTGCACCGGCTGCTGACCGGCAACCGGATCTTCATGGACCGCATGGTCGGCGTCGGCGTGCTGTCGCGCGAGGAGACGATCGCGTACTCGATCACCGGTCCGCTGCTGCGCGGCGTCGGGGTCGGCTACGACGTGCGGCGCGCGCAGCCGCACTGGGCGTACGACCGCGTGGACTTCGAGGTCCCGACGCAGAAGGACGGCGACAACTACTCGCGCTACCTCGTGCGCATGGCGGAGATGGAGCAGTCGATGCGCATCGCCGAGCAGGCGCTCGCCACGATGCCCGGCGGCCCGATCCAGGTCGACTGGGAGGGCCGCGCCGTCGAGCCGCCCGCGTACGTCGACCAGGGCAAGCAGGGGAAGACCGACGGACTGCTGCTCGTTCCGATCCGCCTGTCGCCGAACCTCGAAGGTCAGGAGCGCCGGAAGCACGTGCAGGTGAACGCGGACGACAAGCGCGTCGTGCTGCCGCCCAAGGAACACACGTACGGATCGATCGAAGGCCTGATGAACCACTTCATGCTCATCATGGAGGGCTACGGGATCCGGCCGCCGCTCGGCGAAGCGTACTTCGCAACGGAAGGCGCCAACGGCGAGCTCGGGTTCTACGTCGTGTCCGACGGCACCGACCGGCCGTATCGCGTGCGGTGCCGGCCGCCATGCCTGCCGCCGCTCGCCGCGCTGCCCCGGATGATCGAGGGCGAGATGATCGCGGACCTGATTCCGACGTTCGGCTCGGTCAACATGATCGGCGGGGAGCTCGACCGGTGACGCCGCACCCGGCGCCGCCGGTGTCGGGCCCGATCGCGTTCTCCGCCGAGCAGATCGCCGAGGTCCGGCGACTGCAGTCGCTCTATCCCGACCGCCGCGGCGCGCTGCTGCCCGTGCTCCACTTGGCGCAGGAGACGTTCGGCTACGTGTCGCTCGACGTGGAGGCCTACGTCGCGGGACTGTTCGAGCTCTCGCCGGCGCACGTCCACGAAGTCGTCACCTTCTACACGATGTATTTCCAGGCCCCGAAGGGCCGGCACGTGGTCTCGGTGTGCCACAACCTCTCCTGCCATCTCGCGGGCGCGCCGGCGATCATCGAGCACGTGAAGCAGCGGCTGGGCATCGAGCCCGGCGAAACCACCGACGACGGGCGGATCACGTTCGTGAGCGTCGAATGCCTCTGCGCATGCGAAGCCGCGCCGATGATGCAGGTCGACGACCGGTACGAGATGAATCTCACGCCCGAGAAGGTCGACCGCATCCTCGAGGAGCTCCGGTGAGCGAAAAGATCCTGTCGCGGAACTTCGACCGCGCGAACGCGTCGACGCTCGCGGGATACCGCGAGTCCGGCGGCTACACCGCGTGGGACACGGCGCGCACGATGGAGCCGGCCGCGCTCGTCGACCTCGTGAAGAAGTCGAACCTCCGCGGCCTCGGCGGCGCCGGCTTCCCGACGGGCATGAAATGGTCGTTCATCCCGAAGGACCACGCCGGCCCCGTATACCTCGTGGTCAACGCCGACGAGGGCGAGCCGGGGACGTTCAAGGACCGGTACATCCTCGAGCGCGATCCGCACGCGCTCATCGAGGGCATGGTCATCGCGGCGCGCGCCATTCGCTGCAAGCTCGGATTCGTCTACATCCGCGGCGAGTATGTGCAGCCGTGGCGCATCTTCTCCGGCGCCGTCCGGGAGGCACGCGAGGCCGGGCTGCTCGGCGAGCACTTCGACATCGTCGTCCACCGCGGCGCGGGCGCGTACATTTGCGGCGAGGAGACCGGCCTGATCAGCTCCCTCGAGGGCAAGAAGGGCTGGCCGAAGGTGAAGCCGCCGTTCCCGGCGATCAAGGGCGCGTTCGGCATGCCGACGATCGTCAACAACGTGGAAACGCTCGCCTGCGTCCCGCACATCGTGAACCGCGGCGCCGAATGGTTCGCGGCGCTCGGCAGCAAGACGCAGGGCGGTACGCGGCTCTACTCGGTCTCCGGACGCGTGAAGCGGCCGGCGGTCTATGAGGCGCCGGTGTCCGTGACGCTGCGGCAGCTCATCTACGACTACGCCGGCGGCGTCAGCCATACCGGCAAGCTCAAGGCCGTGGTGCCCGGCGGCTCGTCGGCGCCGCTGCTGACCGCGGATCAGATCGACGTGACGATGGACGTCGATGGATGCCGGAACGCCGGGACGATGATCGGGTCCGCCGGGATCGTCGTCTTCGACGAGAGCGTGTCGATCCCCGACGCGCTCATGGTCGTGGCGCGGTTCTACGCGCACGAGAGCTGCGGCCAGTGCACGCCGTGCCGCGAGTCGACGGGCTGGATCTACAAGATGTGCAAGCGCATCGTCGACGGGAAGGGCCGCAAGGACGATCTCGACACGATCCTCGACGTCGCGAAGCGCGGCGCGGGCACGACCATCTGCGCGTTCTACGACGGCGCCATCGGCCCGTACATCTCCTACATCGAAAAGTTCCGCGCCGAGTTCGAAGAACTGATTCACCGGGGGGGGCCCGAAATGGCCCCCCAGACCCCCCAGCGCTCGGCGCGTCCCGGCGAAGCCGGGACGCACCTCGGTCACGCGTAGCCCATGCCCAAGCTGACCATCAACGGCAAGGAGGTCGAGGTTCCGGCGGGAACCAACCTGATCGAGGCGGCTCGCCAGATCGGCGCCGAGATCCCGCACTACTGCTACCACCCGGGCCTGACGATCGCCGGGCAGTGCCGGCTCTGCATGGTCGACATCGAGAAGGCGCCGCGCCCGACGATCGCCTGCAACACGCAGGCGGCGGACGGGATGGTCGTCCACACGGAGAGCGACCGCGTGAAAGACACGCGGCGGTCGATCATGGAATTCCACCTGATCAACCATCCGCTCGACTGTCCCGTGTGCGACCAGGCCGGGGAGTGCTGGCTGCAGATTTATTACATGAAGCACGGCCTCTACGACCCGCGCATGACGGACACGAAGGTCCACAAGCCGAAGGCGGTGCCGCTCGGTCCGCACGTGATGCTCGACGCCGAGCGCTGCATTCTCTGCTCCCGCTGCGTGCGGTTCTGCGACGAGATCACGAAGACGGGCGAGCTCGGCATCTTCCATCGCGGCGACCACTCCGAGATCGGCCTGTTCCCGGGCACGGAGCTCGACAACCGGTACTCGGCCAACGTCATCGACATCTGCCCGGTCGGGGCGCTCACCGACCGCGACTTCCGGTTCCAGGTGCGCGTCTGGTATCTCGACGCCGCGAAGTCGGTGTGTCCGGGCTGCGCGCGCGGCTGCAACATCGACGTGCACGTGAACCGGCGCCGCCCGCATCACGCCGAGGGCCGGCGCGTGGCGCGCCTGAAGCCGCGCTTCAATGCCGACGTCAACAAGTGGTGGATCTGCGACGAAGGCCGGTACGGCTACACGTTCGTCGACGATCCCGACCGCGTGAAGTTCCCGTCGCGGCGCGACGGCGATGCGAGCGTGGAGCTCGCCTGGGACGAGGCGATCGCCGACGTCGCCGGGGCGCTCTCGCGCCATCGGCCCGGGGAGATCGCGGTCATCGCGTCGCCGAGGATGTCGAACGAGGACCTCTTTGCGCTCGAGCGCGTTCTCGGCGGCCGCGCCGGACAGATCGGCTTCCGCGTACCGGCGGAGCCCGGCGACGAGGACGATCTGCTGCTGCGCGCGGACAGGAATCCGAACACGCGCGGCGCCGAGCTCATCGGGCTCGACGGCGACACCTCCGGCATCCTGGCCGCGGCGCGCGCCGGCCGCCTGAAGTGCCTGTGGGTGTTCCACCACGATCTCTTCGCGGGCACGTGGCCGGAGGCGGAGGTCACCGCCGCGCTTCGCGGCGTGCCCGCGCTCATCTGGAGCGGGACGAACGCGAACCGGACGAGCGCGCTCGCGCATCTCGTGCTGCCGTCCGCCGCGTGGGTCGAGCGGGACGGCACGTTCACGAACTTCGAAGGCCGCGTGCAGCGCTTCCGCGCCGCGCTCGACCCGCTCGGCGAATCGCTCGCGGACTGGGACGTCCTCGGCCGCCTTGGCGTCGCGCTCGGCGGGGCGATGCCCGGCCCGGCCGACGGCACGGCGCGCGCCGAGCACTGGTTCCGCGACCTCGCCGC
>JACPCW010000103.1:0-38934 GCA_016184365.1 Candidatus Rokuibacteriota bacterium | reverse complement strand
GGGCCGGCACGGCTGCGCCGGGCCGGTTCCGAGCGTTGGGGGGCTGGGGGCCATGTCGGGGCCCTCGGGCACGTCGCGTGAGATCGAGGGCCGGCACGGCTGCGCCGGGCCGGTTCCGAGCGTTGGGGGGCTGGGGGCCATGTCGGGGCCCCCAGAACGATCAATGAGCCTGCTCGCGGACCTGGGCATCGCGTTCGGACGCGTCATGTTCGTGATGATGTTCGTCCTGAACGCGAGCGCGCTCCTCGGCTGGGTCGAGCGGAAGCAGTCGGCGATCATGCAGGACCGTATCGGGGCGAATCGCGCATCCATCTTCGGCTTCACCGTCCTCGGCCTGTTCCATCCGATCGCGGACGCGCTCAAGATGCTCGCGAAGGAGGACTTCCGGCCGGCGCGCGCCGACCGGTTCCTGTTCACGCTCGCCCCGTTCGTGTCCGTCTTCTTCGCGATCGTGGCGTTCGCGTCGATCCCGTTCGGTCCCGTGATCGAGGTCGACGGCCGGCAGATCCCGCTCCAGGCCGTCACCCTGAACGTCGGCATCCTCTACGTGTTCGCGATGCTCTCGCTCGGCGTGTACGGCGTCATGATGGCCGGCTGGTCGTCGGGCAACAACTTCGCGCTCCTCGGCGCCCAGCGCGCCGCGGCGCTGATGATCTCGGCCGAGATCGCCATCGGCGCCTCGGTCATCGGCGTCATCATGACGTACGGCTCGCTGAACATGATGGACATCGCGGTCCGGCAGGGCGACCTGCTGTTCGGATGGATCCCGATGTGGGGCATCCTGACGCAGCCGCTCGGCTTCGTGCTCTTCGTCACGGCCGGCATCGCGGCGACCAAGCGCATCCCGTTCGACACGCCCGAGGGTGAATCCGAGATCATCGGCTACAACGTCGAGTACAGCGGCATGAAGTTCGGCATGTTCCTGATGACCGACATGCTCGAGACCGTGGTGATCGCCGGCATGACGACGGCGCTCTTCCTCGGCGGCTGGCAGGTGCCCTACCTCGACGCCGAGGGCTTCCGTTTTCCGTGGGGTGCGGCGATCGCGCTGCCGTACGCGCTCGTGGTGCTCATGCAGGTCGGCGCGTTCCTCGCGAAGGTCAGCGTGATGATCTTCGTCCTGATGCTCATCCGGTGGACGCTGCCGCGCTTCCGGTACGATCAGGCGATGCGCCTCGGCTGGCTCGGACTCTTTCCGCTGTCGATCCTCAACATCGTGGTGACCGGGCTATGGCTGCTGGTCGTCAGCCGATGAAGCTCCGCCAGCGGTTCTATCTGCTCGAAGTCCTGTCGGGCCTCGGCCTGACGGCGCGGCACTTCTTCGAGAACATGGGCCGGCACGTGGCGCACTCGCTCGGGCGGAAGGGGGGCGCGCGCGGCGCGGTCACGATCCAGTATCCGGAGGAGCGCCGCCCGTACTCGCCGCGGCTCCGCACGCTGCATCGGCTCGTGCGCCGCGAGGACGGCTCGCCCCGCTGCGTGGCCTGCATGATGTGCGAGACGGTGTGTCCGGCGCACTGCATCTACATCGTCGCCGCCGAGCATCCCAATCCCGAGATCGAAAAAGTGGCGGAGCGCTTCGACATCGACCTCGGGAAGTGCGTGTTCTGCGGGTACTGCGTCGAAGCCTGCCCGGAGGACGCGATCCGGATGGACACCGGCATCCTCGAGTTCAGCTCCTTCAGCCGCGGCGGCATGGTCTACACGAAGGAGGCGCTGCTCGCGCTGGAGCCGGCCGGCCCCGACGGCAAGCCCGGCTCGCCGGTCCCGATCCCGGCGAACCGCACGGTCGACGCCTGATGGCGCAGGTCACCTTCGTCATCGTCGCGGCCCTGGCGGTCGCGTCGGCCGTCGGGCTCGTGGTGAAGAGGAACCCGATTCACGGCGCGCTCTTCCTCGTCGTCAACCTCGGCTGCGTCGCCGTGCTGTACCTCACGCTCGGCGCGGAATTCCTCGCCGCGGCGCAGGTCATCGTCTACGCCGGCGCCATCATGGTGCTGTTCGTCTTCGCGATCATGGTGCTGATTCCGGGCAAGGAAGAAACGGGACCGGATCCGCGACGCCGCTGGCGGCTCATCGCGCTGCCGGCCGGTGCGGTGCTCTTCCTCCAGCTCATCGTGATCGTCAGCGTCGTGCGCAACTCCGCCGCGCCGGCGGCGGGCGCGCGGCCCGCCGGGTCGGTCGAGGCGATCGGACGTCTGCTGTTCACCGATTACCTGTTCCCCTTCGAGCTCACGAGCGTCCTCCTGCTGGCGGCGATGGTCGGGGTGATGTTGCTCTCGCGGCGCGGAGCGTAGCGGAGCGTAGATGAACGTCGACGAATCCTGGTACGTCGCGCTCTCCGCCGTCCTGTTCACGCTCGGCGTGGTCGGCGTCATCCTGCGCCGGAATCCGCTCGTCATCTTCATGTCGGTCGAGCTCATGCTGAACGCGTCGAACCTCGCGCTCGTGGCGTTCGGCCACCGCTTCGGCAACGCCGAAGGGCAGACGCTCGTGTTCTTCGTGATGGCGGTCGCCGCGGCCGAGGTGGCCGTCGGCCTCGCCATCATCGTGACGATTTTCCGCCTCCGCCGCCGGCTGTCGGTCGACGACCTCAGCCTGATGCGGTGGTAGGGTCGGGACAGCGCGCGGATAGGAGAGGAAAACACCGTGAAGAGCATCGATCTCGCCATCGGCATCGGGGGCGCGGCCGGCCAGGGCATCGCCACGCCGGGCGACATCCTGGCCCGGATCTTCGTGCGCCGCGGACTGCACGTGAACGCCTACAACGCCTACCAGTCCATCATTCGCGGCGGTCACATCTTCCTGACCCTCCGCACGAGTGACGAGCCGGTCCTGAGTCACGGCGACACGCTCGACGTGCTCATGCCGCTGAACCAGGATTCGATGAATCGTCACCTGAAGCTGATGCGCGCCGGCTCGACCGTGCTGTTCAACAGCGACACGATCACGCCCGGCGCCGTGGCCGACGGCGTGCAGCTCTGCCCGTTCTCCGTCAAGGCGCTGGCGCCCGGGATCAAGGGGGATCTCGTCCAGAACACCATCGCCCTGGCCGCGATCCTCCGCCTGATCAAGGTGGATTTCGCGATCCTCCAGGAGATCCTGACGCTCCAGTTCAAGCGGAAAGGCGCCGCCGCCGTCGCCGAGAACGTGGGCGTGGCTCGAGCGGGCTACGACTACGCCGAGACGCATTTCACGGCGTTCCCGTTCTCACTGCCCGACACGGGCAAGCGGCTGGCCTTCTTCGAGGGCAACCAGGCGCTCGCGATGGGCGGCGCCGCCGCCGGGGTGCGCTTCTACTGCGCCTATCCCATGAGCCCGGCGTCCGGCGTGCTGCACTGGATGGCGCGGCACGCGCGTCAGCTCGACATCATGGTGCGACAGGTCGAGGACGAGATCGGCGTCATCAACATGGCGATCGGCGCGGCGCACGCGGGTTGCCGCGCGATGTGCGCGACGTCCGGAGGCGGCTTTGCCCTGATGACCGAAGCCCTCGGCGCGGCGGCCATGATGGAGATCCCCGTCGTCTGCATCAACGTCCAGCGGGCGGGGCCGGCGACCGGCGTGCCCACCAAGACCGAACAGGGCGATCTCTGGCAGGTGCTGGGCGCGGGGCAGGGCGACTACCCGCGCATCATCGTCGCGCCGACGAACATGGCCGATTGCTTCAAGATCGTCCCGCGGCTCTTCAACCTCGTCGACAAGTTCCAGTGCCCGGGCATCATCCTGTCCGATCTGCTCCTGTCCGAGGGCCGGTCGAGCATCGACCCCGCGGAGCTGGACTTCAACGTGCCCATCGAGCGCGGCGACGTGATCGGCCTGAACGGTGACCTCCCGGCGGTGAACGGCGGCTTCCAGCGCTACCGCATCACCGAGAGTGGCATCTCGCCGCGGGCGCTGCCGGGGACTCCCGGACACATGCACGTCGTCGCCACCGATGAACACGACGAGGACGGCGTGCTGATCAGCGACGAGTTCACGGACCCCGTCAAGCGCCGGGCCATCCACGAGAAGCGGATGCGCAAGATGGACGGCATCCTGCCGCTCCTCGACGCTCCCGTCGTCCACGGGGCCGCGGACGCGGGCGTCACGCTGGTCGGGTGGGGATCGACGGAAGGCGTGATTCGCGAGGCCATCCAGCAGCTCGCCGGCGCCGGCGTGGTGGCCAACAATCTCCAGATCAAGTGGCTGGTCCCGCTGCACGCCGACGCGATCGCGTCGATCCTGTCGGCCGCCCCGAAATGGATCATCGTCGAGAACAACTACAGCGGCCAGTTCGCGCGCTACCTGCGAGCGGAGACCGGCCTCGCGGCCGACGGTCACATCCGCAAGTACGACGGCGAGCCGTTCATGCCGCACCACATCGTCGACGGTGTGCAAGCCATCCTGTCCGGCGCGGTCAAGCAGTACGTGCCCGTGCACGAGATCCGGGTGTGAGTGGTTGGCGAAGCCGCAGCACGGCGTGGCATCGGGAGGTGAGGCCGGTCGACGGCCGAGCCGACACTACGATCAAGAGCCGCGAGAGCGGAGCGTGTGCGAGGCAAGTCTATGAAGGAGATCACGATGGCCACGACGGTTGATCAGGCCGGAGCGAACACCGAACGCGCCAAGCCGACGATCAAGGACTTGAAGGGCAGGGCGGATCCCGACTGGTGCCCGGGGTGCGGCGACTTCGGCGTGCTCGCCGCCCTGAAACAGGCGATCGTCGAGCTGGGGCTGCAGCCCTACGAGGTCATGACGATCAGCGGCATCGGCTGCTCGTCGAACCTGCCCGGCTACATCAATACGTACGGCATGCACACGTTGCACGGGCGGGCGCTCGCCGTGGCCACGGGAGCCCAGCTGGCCAATCACCGCCTGAAGATCGTCGTCACGGGCGGTGACGGTGACGGCTACGGCATCGGCGGCAATCACTTCGTCCACTCGATGCGCCGTAACGTCGACCTGACCTACATCGTCATGAACAACCAGGTCTATGGCCTGACCACGGGGCAGCTCTCGCCCACCAGCATCAAGGGCATGAACACCAAGAGCACGCCCTTCGGCAGCGTCGAGAACCCCATCAACCCGATCCCCCTGGCCATCGCGGCCGGGGCGACGTACGTCGCCCGGGGATTCACGGGTCAGCAGAAGCACCTGGTCGAGCTGATCAAAGGGGGCCTCTCGCACAAGGGCTTCGCTCTGATCGACACCTTCAGCCCCTGCGTGACGTACAACCACGACAACTCGCACGAGTTCTTCAAGCAGCGGACCCGCAAGCTGGAAGAGCTGGGCCATGACCCGACCGACTTCCACGCCGCCATGGCACAGGGCTCGGCGTGGGGCGAGGTGATCCCGATCGGCCTCTTCTGGAGGCGCCAGGACCTGCCGGCGCTGGACCAGCTGGAACCGGTCCTCAACGGCGGCCCGCTGGCGCATCGCCCACTGGGCGTCGCTCCGGACGTCGCGCAGGCGCTCATCAACGAGTTGATGTAACACGGCGGCTCTCGCCCGCCATCGTGACGAACCTTCCGGCGCCGCGCGCCCGGCCTGCGTCCGACGACCGGAGGCCGAGACGGTGGTAGCTTCGAGACGAGGGGTATTGCATGGCCCAGAGGACAGCGAAGGGGCCGGCGCCGCGTGTGCCGGCCCTCGACGAGGAGCTTGCCCGGCGGCTCCTCTTCGACATGATGCTCATCCGCCGCTTCGAGGAGAAGGCCGGCGAGATGTACGCGCTCGGCAAGATCGGCGGCTTCCTCCACCTGTCGATCGGCGAGGAAGCGGTCGCCGTCGGCGCGATCTCCACGCTGCGCCCCGACGACTACGCGATCTCGACGTATCGCGAGCACGGCCACTGCCTCGCGAAGGGCTCGGATCCCCGGCGCGTCATGGCCGAGCTGTTCGGCCGGCGCGACGGGCTGTCGAAGGGCAAGGGCGGCTCGATGCATCTCTTCGACAAGACCGTCAACTTCCTCGGCGGCCATGCCATCGTCGGCGCGCACCTGCCGCTGGCCACCGGCGTCGCGTTCGCGTCGAAATACCGGTCCGATGACCGCGTGATCCTGTGCTTCTTCGGTGACGGCTCCGTGCCCGAGGGCGAGTTCCACGAATCGATGAACCTCGCGGCGCTGTGGAAGCTGCCGGTCGTGTTCATCTGCGAGAACAACCGGTACGCGATGGGCACGTCGCTCGAGCGCGCGCTGGCGCAGACCGAGATCTGGAAGTTCGGACACGCCTACCACATGGCGTGCGAGCCCGTGGACGGCATGGACGTCCTCGCGGTCCGCGACAGCATCGGCAAGGCCGTCGAGCGCGCGCGCCGCGAGTCGGCGCCGACGCTGGTCGAGGCGCGGACGTACCGGTTCCGCGGGCACTCGATGCGCGATCCCGCCGGCGCGGTCTACCGGACGAAGGAAGAAGTGGAGCGCGAAAAGCTTCGCGATCCGATCGTCCTCTTCCGCACGCGCGCGAGCGAAGCGGGCGTGCTGACCGACGCCGACGTGAAGGCGCTCGAAAAGGACGTCAACGACCGCGTCGACGAAGCGGTCGCGTTCGCCGAGGCCTCGCCGGAGCCGCCGGTCGAGTGGCTGTTCACCGACATCTACAAGGAGAACGACTGAGGTGCCAGTGATCACCTACCGCGAGGCGCTGAACCTGGCGCTCCGCGAGGAGATGCAGCGCGACGACCGCGTCTTCGTCATCGGCGAAGAAGTCGGGCTCTACGAGGGCGCGTACAAGGTGACGCAGGGGCTGCTGAAGGAGTTCGGTCCGCGGCGCATCGTCGACACGCCGATCGCGGAATCCGGATTCACCGGCGCCGGGATCGGCGCCGCCATGGTCGGTCTGAGACCCGTCGTCGAGATGATGACCTTCAACTTCGCGCTGCTGGCGCTCGACCAGATCGTGAATTCGGCCGCGAAGCTCCATTACATGTCCGGCGGCCAGTACCACATCCCGATCGTGATCCGCGGGCCCGGCGGGCCCGCGCACCAGCTCGCCGCCCAGCACTCGCAATCGATGGAGACGTACTTCTATCACGTGCCCGGACTGAAGGTCGTTCGGCCGTCGACGCCCGCCGATGCGAAGGGCCTCCTGAAGTCGGCGATCCGTGACGACAACCCGGTGATCTTCATCGAGTCGGAGACGCTCTACGCCGTGAAGGGCGAGGTGCCCGAGGATCCGGACTTCACGATTCCGCTCGGCCAGGCGGTCGTGCGTCGCGAAGGGACGGACGTCACCGTGGTCGCGTACATGGGCATGTACTACCGCGCGATGGAAGCCGCCGAAGAGCTCGAGAAGGAAGGCATCTCCGTCGAGATCGTCGACCCGCGCACGCTCAGACCGATGGACGTCGACACGATCATGGCGTCGGTCCGCAAGACCCATCGCGCCGTCGTCGTGGAAGCGGGCGCCGGCTTCGCCGGGATGGGCTCGGAGATCTCCGCGTGGATCCAGGAGCACGCGTTCGACGACCTCGATGCGCCGGTCGAGCGCGTCACCGGCGAGAACGCGCCGATGCCGTATGCGCGGAACCTCGAGCGCGCGAAGACGCCGTCGAAGGACAAGATCATCGCCGCGATCCGCCACGTCTGCTACGCCAACGGGGGCTGAGCGATGGCCGTCAGCAAAGTCGTCATGCCGAAGCTGTCGGAGCAGATGGAGACCGGCAAGCTCATCAAGTGGATCAAGAAGGAAGGCGACCGCGTCCAGGCGGGCGACATCGTCGCCGAGGTGGAAACCGACAAGGCCGACGTCGAGATGGAGGCGTTCGGCGCGGGCGTCCTGCGCAAGATCCTCGTGCAGCCCGGCGACCGGGTGCCCGTCGGCGCGCTGATCGCGGTCATCGCCGAGCCGAACGACGACATCGCGTCCGTGGTCGCGGAAGCCGGCGGCGCGGCACAGGCGCCGGCGCCCGCCGCCACCACCGAGCCGGCGCCGTCCAGGCCGGCCGCCGCGCCGCCCTCGAAGCCCGCGGCCGCGCCGGCCGCTGCACCGAAGCTGCCGCAGCGCGGTGACGAGCTCGTGACACGTGAAGCGCCCAAGCCTGCCGCGACCGGAACGCCTGCGACGGCGCCGTCGGGCGCGGCGCACCCGGCGGCGGCCGCCGCGCCGGCCGGACCGGCCGGTGGACGCGTGAAGGCGTCGCCGCTCGCGAAGAAGATCGCGTCGCAGTCCGGCGTCGACCTGCGCCTGATCCGCGGATCGGGTCCGGGCGGTCGGATCATCCGCAAGGACGTCGAGGCCGCCGCGACGGCGGGACCGTCCGGAACGGTGGCGCCGGCGTATGCGCCGTCGGCGACCGGCCCGGAATACGAAGACGTCGCGCTGAGCTCGATGCGCGCGACGATCGCGAAGCGCATGCCGCTGTCGAAGGGGCCGGTGCCGCACTTCTACGTCACCTCGGACGTCGCGATGGACCGGGCCTGGGAGCTGCGGGAATCGCTGAACGGGCTTGCTGGCCAGCCGAAGATCTCGGTGAACGACCTCGTGATCCGCGCGTGCGCGCTCACGCTGCTCCGCCATCCGGGCGTGAACGCGTCGTTCCAGGGCGAGTCGATCCGCGTCCATCACCGCGTGCACATGGGCATCGCCGTCGCGCTGGAGGAGGGGCTCATCACGCCCGTGCTCCGCGACGTCCACGCGAAGTCGCTCGCGCAGATCGCCACCGAGGCGCGCGATCTCGCCGAGCGCGCGCGCCACCGGAAGCTGCGCGCCAACGAGCTGTCCGGCGCGACGTTCTCGATCTCGAATCTCGGCATGTTCGACGTCTCGGAATTCAGCGCGATCATCAACCCACCCGAGGGCGCGATCCTCGCGGTCGGCTCGGTGAAGGTGCAGCCCGTCGTGACCGACACCGGCCTCGGCGTCGGCCGCCGCATGAAGCTGACGATCTCGTGCGACCACCGCGTCATGGACGGCGCGATGGGCGCGCGATTCCTCCAGGACGTGGGTCGGCTGCTGGAGGAACCGCTCCGGCTGCTGGTCTAGCGATGGCGGCGCATCAGTTCGATCTCGTCGTCGTCGGCACCGGTCCCGGCGGGTACGTCGCGGCCATCCGCGCGTCGCAGCTCGGCCTGAAGGTCGCCGCCGTCGAAGACGATCGTCCCGGCGGCGTGTGTCTCAACTGGGGCTGCATTCCCACGAAGGCGCTGCTGCGCAACGCCGAGGTCGTGCATCTCGTGGAACGGGCGCAGGATTTCGGCATCACCACCGGCGAGGTGAAGGCCGACTACGCCCAGGCGGTGAAGCGCAGCCGCAGCGTCGCCGACCGCATGGCGAAGGGCGTCGAGTTCCTCTTCAAGAAGAACACGATCACGCTCTTCCCCGGGCGCGGCACGCTGACGTCGAAGACGACCGTCGAAGTGTCCGGCTCGAAGGGCGCGGAGACGATCGAGGCGAAGACGATCATCCTCGCCACGGGCTCGGCGCCGCGCTCGCTGCCCGGCGTCACCATCGACGAGCAGCGCGTGCTCTCGTCGACGGGCGCGCTCCGCAACGAGACGCGGCCGAAGTCGATCGTCATCATCGGCGCCGGCGCCGTCGGCGTCGAGTTCGCCGACGTCTATCGCGCGTACGGCGCCCAGGTGACGCTGCTCGAAGCGCTGCCGCGCGTCGTGCCGATCGAGGACGAGGAAGTCTCCGCGCAGCTCAATCGCTCGTTCAGCCGGCGCGGCATCGAGATCAAGACGGGCGTGAAGGTGTCGAAGGTCGCGCCCGGCGCGAGCGGCGTCACCATCGAGACCGATGCCGGCAAGCTCGAAGCCGAAGCGGTGCTGATGGCCGTCGGCCGCGCCGCCAAGGTCGAAGGCGTCGGCCTCGAGGGCGTCGGCGTCGCGATGGACCGCGGCTTCGTGAAGGTGTCGCCGACGATGGAGACCTCCGTGAAGGGCATCTACGCCATCGGCGACATGGCCGGGCCGCCGCTGCTCGCGCACAAGGCGATGGCGGAAGGCGTGCTCGCCGCCGAGATCATCGCCGGCCGCGACGCGCACGCCGTCGAGTACGGCAACGTGCCGTCGTGCACGTACTGCCGGCCGCAGATCGCGTCGATCGGCCTCACGCAGGCGAAAGCGCAGGAGAACGGCCGCGAGGTCGCCGTCGGCAAGTTCCCGTTCACCGCGAGCGGCAAGGCCGTCGCGATGGGCGAGACGGAAGGCTTCGTGAAGGTGGTCGCCGACAAGCGGACCGGCGAGATCCTCGGCGTGCACATCATCGGTCCGGAGGCGACGGAGATGATCCACGAGTTCGCCGTCGGCCGGACGCTCGAAGCGACGCTCGAGGAGATCATGCACACGATCCACGCGCACCCGACGCTGTCCGAGGCCGCGCTCGAAGCGACGCTCGCCGCGCTCGGGCAGGCAATACATATTTAGATCGGGGGGAGCGATCGCCGGAATCGCGACCGAAGGGGCTGACGCCCCCTCGGGCTCCCCGGCCGATGGCCCCCACCGGTCACCCGCTCGGGTTTCTTGGCTCGATTGCGGCGGCGAAGCCGCCGCTCGAACTCGCGCACAGCCGCGCGGCTTTTCGGTTCGGATAACGTCGCGTACACTCCGCCGCATGGATTTCGAGCTGACGCCCGCGCAGCTGGACCTCAAGCAGCAGGCGCGCACGCTGGCCGACACCGTCTTCGCCGAGCGCGCCGCCGGCTTCGACGAGCGCGAGGAGTATCCCTGGGAGAACGTCAAGGATCTGGTCCGCGCCGGGTTCATGGGGATGACGATCCCGAAGGAGTACGGCGGCGCGGATCGTTCGCTCATCGACGTGATCCTCGTCATCGAAGAGATCGCCCGCGCGTGCGGCATCACCGGGCGCATCGTCGTCGAGGGCAACGTGGGCGCCGTCGGCGCGCTGAAGGCGTACGGCACCGAGGCGCAGAAGCGCCGGTACTTCCCGTGGGTGCTCGAAGGCGAGAAGCCCGCCATCGCGATCACCGAAGCCGCGGCCGGATCCGCGGCGACCGACATGGACACCCGTGTCGAAGAGACGGCGAGCGGCTTCAGGCTCTCCGGCTCGAAGCGCTGGATCACCGGCGCCGGCACGTCGCGCCTGTATCTCGTCTACACGCGGTTCGGTGACACGCCGGGCGCGCCCGGGATCGGCGGGCTCTGGCTCGAGCGCGACATGCCGGGCTTCAGGATCGGTCCGCGCGAGCTGATGATGGGGCTGCGCGGGATTCCAGAGGGGCAGCTGCACTTCGAGGGCGTCGACGTTCCGCGCGGCAGCGTGCTCGTCGGCCCCGGCGACGGTTTCAAGAAGCTGATGCGCGCGTACAACGGCCAGCGCCTCGGCGCCGCCACCGTGGCGCTCGGCATCGCGCAGGGCGCCTACGAGCTGGCGCAGCGCTACCTCACCGACCGCAAGCAGTTCGGCAAGCCGATCGCGCAATTCCAGGGTCTCCGCTGGAAGCTCGCCGACATGGCGGTGAAGCTCGACGCCGCGCGGCTGCTCATCCATCGCGCGGCGGTGCGCGCCGGTCACGGCTTCCCGGACGCGTTCGAGGCCGCCAAGGCCAAGACGTGTGCGGCAGAGATCGCGCAGCAGGTGACCAGCGAAGCGCTCCAGATCCACGGCGCGCTCGGCTACAGCCGGCAGGCGCCGCTCGAGCGCATGGTGCGCGACGCGCGGATGTTCGCGATCGGCGGCGGCACCCTCGAGATGATGCGCAACCTCATCGCGGACCATCTGCTGCCGTCGCGCGTCGACTGGCGCGGTTGACGTGATCGATCGGCAGCCTCCGCGCATGAATTGCGCGGCTTTTTTCTCCTCGACCACCCGCCTCGGCGCCGGCTAGGAAACGTCCGTCCGGCACGTCCCTCTGGGGCGCATGTCTCATTGTTTTTCGGTCACTTCCGTGACCTCACCACTCTGGCCTAGCCTTTGCCTTACCTCGGGGCTGCGTTCGCCGATCCATTGGGGCCGGCGACGGAAGGCGGGGAAGGGTCCCCGATCATCTTTGGAAGTTTCTACTTGGGGCTCGCCGGCAGGACCGGCGAGAGGTGAGGAGATGACCGTGAGCTTCGTGAAACGCATCGCACTCCTGGGAGCGGCGCTGCTCGTCAGCGCCCTTGCGAGTCCGGGCCTCGCCGGCGCGCAAGATGCCGTGCTGTACGAGGTCTCGGAAACGATGAAGGTCAAGGGCGGCAAGATGGCCCGGCGCGTGGCGAACGCCGCGCTCGTGGGCTGGGTCAACGGCGGCACGCCGATCTGTCCGACGGTGGAGCGGTGCCACATCGCCGCGTTCGCCAGCGACAACGTGAACCTCGCGACCGGCAAGGGGCCGGTGAACGGGACGTTCGCCATCGTCGTGCAGGATCAGAACCTGGTCGACGCCCCCGAGGAGGTCGTCTTCCAGGGCAGTCTGGTGGGCAAGATGGATCTGTCGCCCGCGCTGCTCCTCGGCGTCCCGTACGGGACGATCAGCGGCACGTGGACGGCGCGCGGCCGGTCCAAGCTCGAAGGCACCGACCGCAACGGCACGTTCACGGGCGTCTTCCGTCTGCCGTTCTCGTACGGCGGAATCCCCAGCTATCTGATGAGCCCCACGTCGATCGTGCCGGTGGGGTCGGACGAACGTTCGCTCAACACGCCGCTCGTGCGGCTCGACCTGCAGCTGCAGTAACGATTCGAGACTCTGAGGATGCGAACGACGACACATCGCGCGGACAAGGTCGCGGAGGGCGCGTGCTTCTACTGCGAGACCGGAACCGATCGGGCGGCGACGCTCAGCCTGTGCGGTGAACATAGCGTGATGGTGCTGGCGCGGATTCGCGCCAGGCTCGGTCCGATCGCGGACGGTGAACTCCTGAGGTTCGCGATCGATCAGTGAAATACGACCGGAGGTATTCGGAGGGCGCGACGTAGAGGCGGGCCCGGGTTCATCCCGGGCCCGCCGAAGTTTCGGACGACGGCATGGTGGTGATCCGGGGACGACTGGCGCCGGAAGTGGGCGCGTTGCTGCTGCGGGCACTGGAGGCCGCCCGGGAGACGCTGTACCAGCAGGCGCGCGGCGAGGCGCGCCCGACGGACCCGGCCCAGGACGTTCCAAGCATGGAGCAGCAGCAGGCGGACGCGCTGGCCCTGCTCGCCGAGACGCAACCTCACGTCGCTATGCAACCGACACCATCGCACGGTCCACGAGGGCGGCTATACCGTGGAGCGACAGCCGGACGGCACGCTGGAGTTCCGGCGACCGGACGGCCGTATCGTGCCCGATGTCCCGGCTCCGCCTGCGATGCCCGCCGATCCGCTACGAGCGCTTCGCGAAGCTCACGCCGCGAACGGCCTGTGCATTCACCCGCGCACGTCGATGCCAGGCTGGCTCGGAGAGCGACTCAACGTCGGCTATGCGCTCGACGTCCTGCATCCCCTGGCCAACCCGCTCGCAACAGCGGGCGACTGACGCATGGCCGGCAAGGCGCAGCGGCGTGCGACGACCACAGCGGCCGAACCCGCCGCCGCTGGCGTTACTCGAGAAATTGCCGTGCGATCCGGTGATGCGGTGAGGAGCCGCATGAATAGCGGGGTCTCACCACTTCGAGATCGAACGCGAACGCTCGTGAGCGAAGCGGTGATGAGCCGCATGAATGGCGGCGTCTCACCACATCACCGCTTCGTTCACATACTCCGGCGACTCGGCGGGTACGTTCCTGTGGGGCCCGCGCGACGGCTGAAGGCCTTGTCGCGTCGCTCTTCGAGTTCGTCGGGATCGGGAAGCTCGACCTCAGCCACGCGGGTCGAGCGGGCCCTTGCGCGTCTCCTCCCGCATGGCGTCCTTCCCGGCTTCGAAGGCGCTCATGAGGCGCTGCGTCTGCTCTTCGAACAGCTCGCGGCTCTTGTCGAGCCACTGCCCGGCGCGTCCCTGCGCTTCGCCGGCGAGCTCCTGGGCGCGCCGCGCCCATTCCTCGCTCTTCTCGGACAACAGGTCACGCGTCTCCTGGCCCGTTTTCGGGGACAACAGGATTGCGGCGGCTGCGCCGAGCGCGGTGCCGAACAGGAACCAGCCGAGATAGCCGGCGGCGTCGCCTCGATCGTTAGCCATGGTGATGATCTCCTTGCCCCTTGGCGAGGCGGTGCAGGAATACGTCGACGCCCTTCTTCAACCCGAGCGCGACGCCGAGAACCTGGCCGACGCGGGCGAAGCCCGACAGCGCTCCGACGACCCGGCCGAGTCCTTCGGCGACGACCTCGACGTGCTCGGTGACGACGCCGACGCGCTCCATCTCGCGGTTGGCCTGACGCGTGAGCGACCGGACGTCCGCGAGCAGGGCGTGCGTGTCGGCCACCAGCGGACGAAGTTCCGTTTCGAGAATACCAAGGACGTTCTCCGCCCGCTGCGCGGCCCGCCGCACGGCGACGCAGGTGACGATGAGGGCGACGACGAGGCCGACGAACGCGAGCGCGATGACCGCCTGGACCGCAGGAAGCATGGGCGCAGATGATGGGTCGAATCGCCTAGAAAGTCAATGATGCGTTGACTTTACGAAGCATGGGTCCCTACAATCCTGCGTGTCTTTGAACGACCGCTTCGCCGATCTCCACCGCCGTCACGCCGAAGCCGAGGTCGGGGGCGGCGAGGAGCGCATCCGGCGCCAGCACAAGGCCGGCAAGAAGACGGCGCGCGAGCGTGTCGAGCTCCTCCTCGACCGCGGCTCCTTCACCGAGATCGACAAGTTCGTCGTCCATCAGAGTCACGACTTCGGGATGGACGAACAACGCATCCTCGGGGACGGTGTCGTGACCGGATCGGGGCGCATCCATGGCCGGCACGTGTACGTGTTCGCGCAGGACTTCACGGTGTTCGGCGGGTCGCTCTCCGAGGCGTACGCGCGGAAGATCTGCAAGATCATGGATCTCGCCCTGAAGGCCGGCGTGCCCGTGATCGGCCTGAACGACTCGGGTGGCGCGCGCATCCAGGAAGGTGTCGCGTCGCTCGGCGGCTACGCCGACATCTTTCTCCGCAACACGCTCGCGTCGGGCGTCGTGCCGCAGATCTCCGCGATCATGGGACCGTGCGCCGGCGGCGCGGTCTATTCGCCGGCGATCACCGACTTCATCGTCATGGTGAAGAACACGGCGTACATGTTCGTCACCGGCCCCGACGTGATCCGCGCGGTGACGCACGAGGAGGTCAGCGCCGAAGACCTCGGCGGCGCGACCACGCACGGCACCACGTCCGGCGTGGCGCACTTCGCGGCCGACTCCGAGGACGAGTGCCTCGCGCTCATCCGCGAGCTGATGACGTTCCTGCCGCAGAACAACATGGAAGACCCGCCGATCCGCCCGACGCTCGATCCGATCGACCGGCGCGACGAGAATCTTCAGACGATCGTGCCGGCGCAGCCGGATCGGCCGTACGACATCAAGGATCTCGTGCGGACCGTGCTCGACGACCGCTACTTCTTCGAGGTGCAGCCCGACTACGCGCCGAACATCGTGATCGGCTTCGGCCGGCTCGGCGGACGCCCGGTGGGCGTCGTCGCGAACCAGCCCGCGCACCTCGCGGGCTGTCTCGACATCGGCGCGTCGCTCAAGGCCGCGCGGTTCGTCCGGTTCTGCGACTGCTTCAACCTGCCGATCGTGACGTTCGTCGACGTGCCCGGCTTCCTGCCCGGGACGGCGCAGGAGTTCGGCGGCATCATCAAGCACGGCGCGAAGCTGCTCTACGCGTACTGCGAAGCGACGGTGCCGAAGCTCACCGTCATCACGCGCAAGGCCTATGGCGGCGCCTACGACGTCATGTCCTCGAAGCACATCCGCGGCGACGTGAACTTCGCGTACCCGACGGCGGAAGTCGCCGTCATGGGACCGGAGGGCGCCGTCAACATCCTCTACCGGCGCGACATCGAGCGCGCGGGCGCACAGGGGGCGGCGCTCCGCCAGGACAAGATCCGCGAGTACCGCGAGAAGTTCGCGAATCCGTACATCGCCGCGGAGCGCGGCTACGTCGACGAGGTCATCGAGCCGCGCGACACGCGCGCGCGCCTCGCCGGCGCGCTCGACATCCTGAAGACGAAGCGCGACACCAATCCGCCGAGGAAGCACGGGAACATCCCGCTATGACGACGCCGGAGCCGACACCGCGCACCCGCCTCTTCCGCACGTCGTGGGGTACGCCGGTCGCGCGCGTGTACGGACCCGCCGACGCGCCGCCCGATCTCACCGAGCGTCTCGGCGAGCCGGGCGCGGCGCCGTTCACGCGCGGCGTGCATCCGACGATGTACCGCGGCCGCCTCTGGACCATGCGCCAGTACGCCGGGTTCGGATCGGCGCCGGAGACGAACACGCGGTATCGGTTCCTGCTCGACCAGGGCCAGACCGGTCTGTCCGTCGCGTTCGATCTCCCGACGCAGATGGGCTTCGATCCGGACGCCCCGCTCGCCTTCGGGGAAGTCGGCAAGGTCGGCGTATCGATCGCGTCCGTCGAGGACATGCAGGATCTCTTCGAGGCGATTCCGCTGGATCGCGTGTCGACGTCGATGACGATCAACGCGACGGCGTCTATCTTGTTATCGCTCTACGTCGTCGTCGCGCGCCGGCAGGGCATCGCCGCCGACCGCCTGACCGGGACCGTGCAGAACGACATCCTGAAGGAATACATCGCGCGCGGGACGTACATCTTCCCGCCCGGCCCGTCGATGCGGCTGGTGACGGACACGTTCGCGTACTGCCGGGACCGCGTGCCGCGCTGGAACACCATTTCGATCTCCGGCTACCACATGCGCGAGGCGGGATCGACCGCGGTGCAGGAGGTCGCGTTCACGCTCTCGAACGCGATCGCGTACGTCGAGGCGGCGCGCGCCGCCGGCCTCGCCGTCGACGCCTTCGCGCCGCAGCTGTCGTTCTTCTTCAACGCGCACAACAACCTGCTCGAGGAGGTCGCGAAGTACCGCGCGGCGCGGCGGCTGTGGGCGCGCATCATGCGCGACCGCTTCGGCGCCCGGGACCCCCGATCGATGATGCTGCGCTTCCACGTGCAGACGGCCGGCAGCACGCTCACCGCGCAGCAGCCGGAGAACAACATCGTGCGCGTCGCGGTGCAGGCCCTCGCCGCCGTGCTCGGCGGCTGCCAGTCCCTGCACACGAACTCGATGGACGAGGCGCTCGCGCTGCCGACCGAGCGCGCGGTGCGCATCGCGCTCCGCACGCAGCAGATCCTCGCGTGCGAGTCGGGCGTGGCCGAGACCGCGGATCCGCTGGGCGGCTCGTTCGCGATCGAGCGGTGGACCGCCGACATCGAAGCGGAAGCGGAGGCGTACGTCACGAAGATCGATCAGCTCGGCGGCGCGGTGGCCGCGATCGGCTTCATGCAGCGCGAGATCCAGGACGCGGCCTATCGCTGGCAGAAGGAGGTCGAGGCGCAGGCGCGCATCGTCGTCGGCGTCAACGACTTCGTGACGGAGGAGGGGGCGCCCGCGCCGCGGTTCCAGGTCGATCCCGGCATCGGTGACGCGCTCGCGCAGAAGGCGCAGAAGCTCCGCGCCGGACGCGATGCCGACGCCGCGGCGCGCGCGCTCGACGCGCTCGAGCGCGCGGCGCGCGGCCGCGACAACGTCATGGCGGCGATCGTCGACGCGGTCGACGCCTCCGTCACGCTCGGCGAGATCTGTGACCGCCTCCGTGGCGTGTTCGGCACGCACCAGCCGGCGGTGACGTTCTAATGACTCTCGCGGAATTGGTTGACGGCTCCGGCGCCCGCCGCCGCGACTGGCTCGCCTGTCGCCGTAGCTCGTTCCGAGGCAGGACGAGCTTCGACCCCCCATCCCCCAGTGGGGGCCGCGCGAGAGCTGCCGATCCGCGAGCCTCGCTCGTCCTGCGTCGGAACGAGCACGGCGACGACGGCTCGCCAGCAGCGGCGGCGGGCGCCGGAGCCGTCAACCAATTCCGCGAGGCTCATTAGATGGGCGGATTCTTGCGGATGGGGGCGCTGCTCGTCGTCCTGCTGGCGGTGCTGCCGGCGTATGCGGGCACGGCCGATCGCGCCGGCACCACGTTCGCGCTGATGGCCGACGACTTCATCACGGCCTTCACGCCGCTCGAGACGATCGTCGTCCAGATCGAAGGCGACACCGTGTATCTCGATGCCGGCGCGAGCACGTCGGCGCAGGCGGGCCAGGAGCTCGTGATCTACCGCAAGGGCGAGGCGTTCAGCCACCCGATCACGGGACGGCCGCTCGGTCGGTACGAAGACGTGCTCGGCTACGCGCAGATCCGCCGCGTGCATCCGCGATTCGCCGAGGCGCTCTTCATCCCGCTGCCCGACAGGCCGCGCCCCGCGCCGGAGGACGGCGCGCGCATCACGCGCGGCCGCATCCGCGTCGCGGTGACGCCCGTGCTCGACCTCACGCGGAACGACGCCGATCTGCGCCGCCTGCCGTACATGATCGCGACGATGCTCGAGCGGTCGAAGCGCTTTCAGGTCGTGGACCCGCTGGCCGTGAACGACATGCTGGCGTCCGCGTCGGTGCGCGTCGAGGAAGTGCTGGCGCGACCCGAGCGCGCATCACGCGTCGCGCGCAACCTCGAGGTCATGGGATGGCTCGTGCCGGTCATCCTCGAGCGGCGAGGCACGACGTACCTCGACGTCACGTGGATCTCCGCCGTGACGGGCACCGCGCTCTTCTCGCGACGGCAGGCGCTGGTGACCGCCAGCAGCTCGGAAGAGCAGCGATTTCCGTGGGAGCCGCGTCCGGAGGACTGAGGCCGGCTGTGCTATCGTAGTCCGCGGATGATGAAGCACCTCGCCGCGCTGGTCCTCGTCGCGGTCGCGTTCACGGGTTGCGGCACGATCAAGAATGTTCTCGGCGTCGTGTCGCCCGGCGATCCGAGCGTGAATCTCCATCATCGCGCCGCCGGAAATCGTCGCGCGCTACGGACCGCCGCCCGGCGGCGGCAAGATCAGCACGCGCCAGGGCATCGTGCTCGCGCCCGAGACGGCGACGGCCGCGCCGGCCGCGCGCCGCGCGGGATCGGAGACGGTCAACGCCGTCAGCACGCCGGCGCCCGAGGCCGCGAAGCGCGGCTTCGTCGTGTGGGTCGACACCACGCGCATCGTGATCGACCTCACCGCGCAGGACGGCGTGCGGCCCGGGACGACGGTGAGCCTCCGCCGCGATCGCATTCCGATCGTGCATCCGATCACCGGCGAAGTGCTCGGTGAGCTCGACGAGGAAGTCGCGACCGCGCGTGTGACGGAGCTGCGCGACAAGTTCTCCGTCGCCGAGATCCAGACGCTCGCCCAGGGAGCCGAGGTCCGCATCAAGGACCGCGTCGTTCCCAAGTAGCGCTGCCGCGTGCCCGCCCATACGCTGGAGCAGGTCCTCAGGGAGCGCGTGGCCCGGCTCATCGGCGACGACCTGTCCGCGGTCGAAGACGAGATCCGGCGCGAGCTCGCCGCCCCGGTCGCGCTGATCCAGGAGATGGGCGGGTACATCGCGAGCGCCGGCGGCAAGCGGCTGCGTCCCATGCTGCTGCTCCTGGCCGCGCGCCTCGCCGGCGCGCAGGGGCCGCGGGCCGTTCGCCTCGCCTGCGTCGTCGAGCTGCTGCACACGGCGACGCTGATCCACGACGACGTCGTCGACCAGGCGCCGCTCCGGCGCGGACGGCCGTCCGCGAATGCGCAGTGGGGCGACGACGCGTCCGTGCTCGTCGGCGATCACCTCTACGCGAAGTCGTTCGCGATGCTGGTCCGCGACAACGACGGCGCCGTGCTCGAGACGCTCGCGCGCGCGACGGTGTCCATGACCGAGGCGGAGGTGTTCCAGCTCGAGCGCAAGCGGCTCGGCGTCACGACCGAAGCGGACTATCTCCGGATCATCACGCAGAAGACCGCGTCCTTCATCTCGGCGTGCTGCCGCATCGGCGCGCTCCTCGGCGATCCGTCGGCCGACCAGACCGCGGCGCTGACGCGCTTCGGCCTGGAGCTCGGCATCGCGTTCCAGATCTCCGACGACGCGCTCGATTTCGCCGCGGACCAGGACCGCCTCGGCAAGGCGATCGGCGCCGATCTGCGCGAAGGCAAGCGCACGCTGCCGCTGATCGCGATGCTCGAGCGCGCGAGCGCCGCCGACGCGGCCCGGATCCGCGCACTCCTCGCGCGCCGGTCGCTCCCGGCGGACGAGATCGAGGCGATCCGCCGCCTGGTCGTCGAGCACGACGGCGTCGACTACGCGCGGGAGCGCGCGCGCGCGCGCGCGAAGTCGGCCAAAGCTGAACTCGACGCGTTTCCGCCGTCGGACGAACGCGAGACGCTGGTACTCGTCGCCGATTTCGTCGTCGAGCGCGATCGCTGACCGGCGCCGGCGCGATCGTCACGCTCACCACCGATTTCGGCCTGCGGGACTCGTACGTCGCGGAGGTGAAGGGCGCCATCCTCGGCATCGCGCGCGAGGTGCAGCTCGTCGACGTCACGCACGACGTCGCGGCGCACGACGTCACCGAAGCGGCGCTCGCGCTCGAGGCGGCCGCGCGCTATTTCCCGGCCGGCACGATCCACGTCGCGGTGGTCGACCCGGGGGTCGGCACCGAGCGACGCGGTCTCGTGATCGAGGCCGCCGGGTACCGGTTCGTCGGACCCGACAACGGCCTGTTCACGCCCTTCTTCGCCGGGGAGTGGCGCGCCTGGGAGCTCGTCGAGCCCGCGTATCGACTGGCCGACGTGAGCCGCACGTTCCATGGCCGTGACGTCTTCGGCCCGGCCGCGGCGCACCTGGCGCGCGGCGTCGCCCCCTCCGCCTTCGGGCCGCCGGTCGCGGATCCCGTCGAGCTCCGATGGCCGACGCCGAGCGAGCTGGACGGCGGGCTGCTCGGTGAAGTCGTCCACATCGATCGCTTCGGCAATCTCGTCACGTCGATTCCGGCGAGCGCGATCCGCGAGGAGGACGGGCTGTCCGTGCGCGTCGCCGGCGAATGGCTGTCACTCGTGCGGACGTACGGCGACATTCCTCGCGGGCAGGCCGGTGCGCTGCTCGGATCGCGAAATCGGCTGGAGGTCGCGGTCCGGGAGGGCAGCGCGGCGCGCCTGCTCGGCGCGAAGCGGGGGACGGCCGTGTTCGTCGCGCGCGGCCGGCGCGCTAGGACGAGCTCGCGGCCCCGCCGGAGGAGGTCGTAGTCGACGGCGCGCTCGGCTTGGCCGGCTCCGACGGCTTGGACTCGGTCTTCGTCTCGGCCTTCTCCGACGGCCCCTTCTCCGCGGCGACGGCCTTCTTGCGGGAGTCGCTCGGGTAATCGGTCACGTACCAGCCGTCGCCCTTCAGAATGAACGGCGCCGGTGACAGCAGGCGGCGGACGGCGCCGCCGCACTGGTCATGAGTGGTGAGCGCCGGCTCGGTGATCCGCTGCCGGATCTCGAAGACTTCGCGACATTTATCGCATTCGTATTCGTAAGTTGGCACTAAGCTGGAGGCTACATGGGAGGTCCAAAGGTGTCAAGACAGGCATCGCTCGCGCTCGTCGTTGCGGGCCTGCTGCTGATCACCGGCTGTTCCGGCGCCGCGCACGTCACGGAGCGTGACCGCCTCCAGGCGCAGAACGCGTACGAGGTCGCGGCCAAGCACCTCGAGCGCCGCGAATTCGCGAATGCCCTGACGGCGCTGCAGCAGGCGAACGCGCTCGACCCGAACGTCACGGTGTATCGCAATGCCCTCGGCGTCGCCCTGCTCCAGCTGCGCCGACCGGACCTCGCGGAGGCGGAGTTCAAGCGGGCGACGGAGCTCGATCCGGACTATGCCGAGGCGCAGCTGAATCTCGGGATCGCGCACGCCGAACAGCAGCAGTGGGCCGCTGCGGTGACGGCCTACGAACGCGCCATCAAGTCGCCGCGGCTCATGTCGACCGACGTCGGATACCACAACCTCGGCGTCGCGCTGTACCACACGCAGCGCTACGGCGAGGCCGAGCAGGCGCTCCGCTTCGCGATCAGCCTCGCTCCCGAGCTCGGGCCCGAGCCGTACTACTACCTCGGACTCGTCATGCTCGCCGTGAATCGAAAGAACGATGCCATGTCGGCATTCCGCCGGGCCCGCGAGGTCGCGCCGAATTCCCCGTTCGGTCAGGCGGCCGTCGAGCGTCTCAAAACGCTCGGTGAGGGCGGTTAGCCGCTGTTCCGGGCGTGCCGATCTGGCCAATTGGCCAATCTTTTCTTGACGCTCGAGAGCCCCTGCGGTAAAACCTTCGAGGTTCATTGTCGTCGGCATCTGTTGGTGTTGTTGGCGGAAGTGCACGCAGTACGACCGTTTCATCCAACCCACATTTGAGGAGGCGGTAATGAGGAGAGTCCTTGTCCTCGCCCTGCTCGCCCTTCTCGTCGCCACGCCTGCGTTCGCGCAGGCGCCCGCGCCGACGACGAAGGTGACGATCACGGGCCTCGTCGACACCATGACCACCTGGTCGCAGAACATCAGCACGTACGACAACAACCTCGAGAAGGGCGACTCGGAGTGGACGGCCCGCAGCCGGTTCCGCCCGGACATCACGGCGGAACTCGGCACCACGAAGATGGTGATCGGTCTCGAGATCGACTCCGCGTTCGGCGCCACCGGCGCGGGCGGCTCGGACGTGGCGGCGCCGCAGAAGTTCGGGACGACCGGCAGCTTCGACCTCAACACGGACCGGGCGAGCTCGCTCGAGCTCAAGTGGGCGTACGCCGAGTTCGGCCTGCCGGGCATTCCGTGGAGCTCGCGCCTCCGCCTCGGCGCCCAGCCCTGGGCGCAGACGTACAAGGGTGGCGTGCTGGCGACGGGTGACTTCGGTGGCGCGCACCTGACGATGACCATCGCGCCGCCCATCAAGCTGAACCTGACGTACGCACAGATCGAAGAGGAAGTGACGGGCAGCGGGGACGGCTTCAACAACGGCGAGGACTTCGCGCTCGTCGGCAGCGTCGAGATCACGCCGGTCAAGGGCATCGACATCCGTCCGATCCTCGCGTGGATGCGGGCAGAAGGCACGACGAGCGGCGCGGCGCGTCTTGGCCGCGGCGGCGTGTCCAACGCGGCGGCGTTCTTCTCGCGGGCGAGCGTCGAGAACCGCTGGACGATCGGCGCCGACGCCCGCGTGTCCATGGGCCCGTTCACGCTCGACCCGACGTTCCTGTACCAGTTCGGCGAGCGCGAGCTGATCTCGCGGGACCAGGACATCCGCACGTGGCTGCTCGACGTGCGTGGCGGGTTCCGCACGGGTCCGCTGCTCCTCGAGGCCGCGGCGATCTGGACGCCCGGCAACCGTGCCGAGGACGACATCCGGAACGCCGGGGCCACGCTCCGGGCGTACCAGGTGATCAGCGCCGACTCCGGCTTCTACGGCGGGTGGGCCGAGCACTTCGCTCTCAACATCGACTACTTCATGGCGCTCCGCGAGGCCGGCGGTACGGCCTGCTCCTGCAACTCGATCGGTTACGACAAGTACGGTCTGTGGCGGTTCGGCGCGCGGGCGAGCTACGCCGTGACGCCGGCCTTCACGCCGCGCGTGGCCGTGACCACGCAGTGGACGTCCGAGCAGGTCGACACGGACGGCGCCTTCGCCGTCGCCACGGGTCTCACGCCGTCTGCCGGCGCGACCCGCGCTGGTGATCACCGGTACCTCGGCACCGAAGTGGACCTCGGCTTCCAGTGGAAGTTCGCTCCGGGTGTCGCGCTCGACGCCGTGTACGCGTACTCGTTCATCGGTCCGGCGTGGGCGTCCGCGACGGCGGCGGGTACGGTCACGAGCAGCAACAACAACCCCAACAACGTGCAGTCGGCCGTCCTGCGGCTGCGCTACTCGTTCTAGCTCTCCGTCGGGTCTGAAGGTCGGCGGGGCCCGGGGTTCTCCCGGGCCCCGCGTTTTTTGCGCTCGTGATATAGTCGCGGCGATGTCGGGCTGTCTTCGGCGATTCTCCCTCGCCCTCGTCCTGCTCGCCTCGCTGCTCTCGCCGGCCATCCCGGCCGCGCAGACCGGAGCGCCTCCCGTCTCACTGAGCGCGCTGATCGACCAGACCGTCGCGGCGTTTCCTCGAGTGACCGGCGACGTCGTCGAGGTTCAGGGCGGCCGGATCACGCTGTCCGCGGGACGTGCCGCCGGTGTGCTGCCCGGACTCGCGCTCGAGGTGTATCGCGAGGGGCGTGAGATCAGGCATCCCCGCACGGGCCGCGTCCTCGGTCGCGCGGAGGATACGCAAGGCCGCGCGATCGTCGAGAGCGTCTTCGACGGCTACTCGACGGCGCGGTTCGAAGGCGGCAGCGTGGCGCCGGGTGATCGAGTGCGAACCACCCCGGGCAAGGTCCGGCTCGTCGTCGTGCCGCTCGCCGGCAGCGGGGTCAAGGACACGATGCTGGAGGCGGTCGTCGGGGAGCTCTACGACGGCCTGAACCGGTCCGGACGGTTCGCGGTGCAGCTCGGCGAGCAGGTCGCGCCCTGGCTCCGTCAGCAGGGCATCACGCCGGAGGTGTTCCTGAGCGGCCGCGGCGCGGCGGACGCCGCCCGGACCTTCAAGCTCGACAACATGGTGGTCGTCCACGTCAAGCTCGTCGAGCGGAAGCCCTTCATGGAGGTGCGGCTCTTCACCGCCGACCGCGCGGAACCGGCGTTGGCCACCGCGATGTTCGTGCCGAGCACCGTGAAGCCCGTCCAGCCCGGGCGGTTTTCCGCCGCGGATCGCGCGCAGGCGGCGGCGCCGGAACGGAAGCCGCGGTCCCTCCTCGCACGGCTGCTCGGTGGCGATCTCGAGTCCGGCAAGTACTCGGCCGGCGAGGCGTCGATCCCGCTGGTCGAGATCGGACGCGTCGACTTCGTCGTGATCTCCATGGACACCGCCGTCGCGCCCGGCGACCGCGTGCCGCGCGTTGCTCTCACGGATGGTGAGCGGCTGTTCGTCTACCGGATCGAGGGGAGCACGCTCACGCCCGAGTGGACGTTCAACGCCCGGTCCCTGGGCCAGGTGTTCTCCGTTCAGCTCGCCGATCTGCTCGGTGACGGGACGCTGCAGGTCGTGGCGAACCGGTTCGAGACGCGGGTCGGGATGACCTCGGTGATCGTCGGCCTGCGTGACGGCAAGCCGACGGCGCTCGTCGACCAGATCGACTCGATCCTGCTCGCGGTGGACGAGAAGGGCACCGGCGTGAAGCAGACGCTGTGGGCCCAGCCGTACCACCGCGATACGTTCTTCAGCTACGGACGCGTCGACACGGTGAGCATCCGCGGCGGCGCGCTCGTGCGGGAGCGCCCCGCCGTCGTGCCCGACACGTTTCGCGCGACGGGCGCGGCGCTGGTCGGCCTGGCGGGCAAGGGACCGCGCGTGCTCGCGTACATCGACGACCACAACCGCCTGCGCGTCGCGTCGCCGACCGACGAGCTGTGGGCGTCGTCGTCACTGGTCGGAGGCGGAATGCCGAAGATGGAGGTGTTCCGGATGTCCGAGCGCGGGGGCCGCAGCTTTTTCTACACCCTCGAGCCCATTCCGCTCGCGATCGATCTCGACGGCGACGGCATCCAGGAGCTCATCGTCCCGCAGAACCAGATCGAGGGGATGCTCGTCGTGGTGTACCGCGGCCCCACCGGCCTTCGGCTGCAACAGCTCAACTCCGGCTTCGAAGGCCTGATCTCGGGGCTCGGCGGCTTCCCGAACGACAGCGGTGGCCCCCCGACGCTGGTGGCCGCGGTGGTTCGCCACAAGAACGTCTTCAAGACCGCCGGAACCACTCAGCTCATCATGACGACGCCGGAGTGACGTCGTCTCCGCGGTCCGCCTGACGCCGCTGGCGACGGCCACCAGACCGCGCGTCGCCCGTTCCCCGTCGCACGATGCAGCGCCCGATCGTTCCACCCGTCACCCGTAGATCCACGTGAGCGACCGCGTTCCGACCACGCCGCCGACGGGCATGCGCGACGTGCTGCCCGACGAGGTGGAGCTCCGCGACCGCGCCGTGCAGACCATCCTCGCCGTCTACCGCGGCTACGGCTTCCGGCGCATCGAGACGCCGGCGCTCGAAAGCCTCCGATTGCTGACGAGCGGCGAGGGCGGCGAGAACGAGAAGCTGATCTTCAAGGTCCTGAAGCGCGGCGACGAGCTTCGGGCGGCGCGCGAGCGCGGCGACGAGCTGGCCGACCTCGGCCTGCGCTTCGACCTGACGGTGCCGCTCGCGCGCTACTACGCGCAGAACCACGCGAAGCTGCCGAATCCACTGAAGGCGATCCAGATCGGCCCGGTGTGGCGCGCGGAGCGCCCGCAGCGCGGGCGGTTTCGTCAGTTCACCCAGTGCGACATCGACGTGCTCGGCGTCGGCGGTCCGGTCGTCGAAGTCGAGCTCGTCCTCGCGACGTCCGAGGCGCTCGTGACGCTCGGCTTGTCGGAGCTGACCGTTCGCCTCAACGACCGCCGCATCCTCGCCGCCATCGCCCGCGCCTGCGGCTTCGACGACGCGCGCCGGGGCGGCTTCTTCATCGCGTTCGACAAGCTCGACAAGGTCGGCCCGGCCGGCGTGATCCGCGAGCTCCGCGAGGCCGGGCATGACGCGGCCGCGGTGGCAACGTTCGAGTCGCTGCTCGCGTCCCTCGATCCCGCGCACGCGACGATCGACCACGTCATGGCGGCCGTCACCTCGGTGGCGAGTCCCGACGTGACGTCGAGCGCCGCGGCGCTGCGGGCCATCATCGACGCCGTCGCGGTCGCACTGCCACCCGGCTGCCAGGTGCGATTCGACCCGACGCTCGTCCGCGGGATGGGTTACTACACCGGACCGATCTTCGAGATCGCGGCGGCGGGATATCCGTCGTCGATCGCCGGCGGCGGCCGCTACGACCGGATGATCGGCAAGCTGCTCGGCCGCGACGTTCCCGCCTCCGGATTTTCGATCGGCTTCGAGCGGCTGATCTCGATCCTCGGCGAGCGGCCGGCGGGAGCCGCCGCTGCCGAGGCCGTGGGCGAGCGGATCGCGTTGCTGATCGACGATCCGGATGCGGATCTGGCCGGGCCGGTCTCCGTCGCACAGCGGCTCCGTCGCGACGGCCGCCTCGTGTCGCTCGAAGTTCGTCGAAAGAACTGGAAGAAGCAGGCGGAGGATCTGGCCGCGCACGGGTTCGCGGGATGGGTCCGATACAATGACGGTGAGCCGTGGCGCGTGCGATCGCTTGCCCGGCCGGATTGAGGAGACGAAGTGACGGACGTCCTCGGCGACTGGAAACGCAGCCACGCCTGCGGCGAGCTCGCGGCAGGACACGCCGGGCAGACGGTCACGCTGATGGGCTGGGCCCATCGGCGGCGTGACCACGGCGGCCTCATTTTCGTCGACCTGCGCGACCGCACCGGCCTCGCGCAGTGCGTGTTCGATCCGGCGACGGGTGGCGGGGCGCACATCCGCGTTCAGGACGTGCGGAACGAATTCGTCCTGGCCGTCGTCGGTGAGGTCGCCCGTCGGCCCGCGGGCACCGAGAACCCGAAGCTGCCGACCGGCCAGATCGAGGTCCACGTCCGCGAGCTGCGGGTGCTGAACGAGTCGCGGCCGCTGCCATTCCAGATCGACGACGAGCGGGAGGTCGACGAGCTGCTGCGGCTGCAGTACCGGTATCTCGACCTCCGTCGTCCCTCGCTCTACCGGAACTTCGCGATGCGCGACCAGGTGTGCCGCGCCGTGCGCGACTATCTGCACGGTCATGGCTTCCTCGAGGTCGAGACGCCGATCCTCACGCGTTCGACGCCGGAAGGCGCGCGCGACTTCCTCGTGCCGAGCCGCCTGAACCCGGGCGCGTTCTACGCGCTGCCGCAGTCGCCGCAGCTCTTCAAGCAGCTGCTGATGGTCGCCGGCTTCGAGCGGTACTACCAGATCGTCCGGTGCTTCCGTGACGAGGACCAGCGCAAGGACCGGCAGCTCGAGTTCACGCAGATCGACATCGAAACGTCGTTCCTCGACCGGGACGACTTCCTGCCGGTCATCGAGGGCATGGTGGCCGAGGTGTTCCGTCGCGTGAAGGGCGTGGAGGTCGCGCGTCCGTTTCCGCGGATCAGCTACACGGAGGCGATGGACCGGTACGGGAGCGACAAGCCCGATCTCCGATTCGGACTGCCACTCGTCGATGTGAGCGATCTCTTCCGCGGCGGCGACTTCCAGGCCTTCGCGCAGGTCGTCGCAGGCGGCGGCGTCGTGAAGGCGCTGCGGATCCCGGGCGCGGGAGGCCTCTCGCGGAAGGACGCCGACGACCTCGTCACGACCGCGAAGTCGTTCGGGGCGAAGGGCCTCGTGTGGATCAAGGTGGCGGCCGACGGCATCCAGAGCCCGGTCGCGAAATTCCTCGAGGGCATTCGTCAGGCGCTGCTCACGCGTGTCGACGCCGGCGCCGGCGATCTCCTGCTGCTCGTTGGCGATGCGCCGCAGGCGGCGGCGACGGTGCTCGGGCGCTTCCGCGTCGACCTCGCGCAGAAGCACGGCCACGTGCCCTCCGACGGGCTGTCGCTCGCCTGGGTCGTCGATTTCCCGCTGGTGGAATGGGACGACGAGGCCCATCGCTGGAACTCGATGCACCATCCGTTCACGGCGCCGCGCGACGAAGATGTCGGCCTGCTCGCGACCGATCCCGGTCGCGCGCAGGCGAAGGCGTACGACCTGGTGCTGAACGGACAGGAAATCGGTGGCGGCTCGATCCGCATCCATCGACAGGACCTCCAGCAGCGCGTCTTCGAGATGCTCGGCATCGCGAAGGACGAGGCGCGCGCGAAGTTCGGGTTCCTCCTCGATGCGCTCGAGTTCGGCGCGCCGCCGATGGGCGGCATCGCCTTCGGCCTGGACCGTCTCGTGGCGATCCTCGCCGGCGAGGACTCGATCCGCGAGGTCATCGCGTTCCCGAAGACGCAGAAGGGCACGGATCCGATGACGGAGGCGCCGGCGCCCGTCACGGCGGTCCAGCTCCGGGAGCTCCACATCCACGTGGTAGACTCGACTCGTTGAGCGAAGCCACCACCGTCACGCGCCGGATCTCGATCGCGCCTGACGTCGACCTCTTTCCGCTGCTCGGGCGCAACGACGATCACCTCCGTACCATCGAATCCGAGCTCGATGTCCGCATCGTCGCGCGCGGCCACGAGATCATGCTGAAGGGCGACGAGCACCAGGTGAAGACCGCCGAGCGCGCCCTCGTCCAGCTCGCCGAGATCGTGCGCACCGGCGCGCCCGTCCGGACGACCGAGGTCCGTGCCGCGCTCCGCATGCTGTCCGACGACGAGAACGTCGACGTGAAGGCGGTGTTCGCCGACGCGATCTCCGTGCCGTCGCGCAAGAAGTGGATCGCGCCGAAGACGCTCGGCCAGAAGCGGTACGTCGAGGCGATCCGCACGAACGACATGGTGTTCGGGATCGGTCCGGCCGGGACGGGCAAGTCGTTCCTCGCCGTCGCGATGGCGGTCAACGCGCTGATGAAGCGCGAGGTCGCCCGGATCGTCCTGACGCGCCCGGCCGTCGAGGCCGGCGAGCGCCTCGGCTTCCTGCCCGGCGACCTGTACGAAAAGATCCATCCGTATCTCCGGCCGCTCTACGACGCGCTCTACGACATGCTCGAGGCCGAGAAGGTGAGCTCGCTCGTGGAGAAGGGCGCCATCGAGATCGCGCCGCTCGCGTACATGCGCGGGCGCACGCTGAACGACTCCTTCATCATCCTCGACGAGGCGCAGAACTCGACGGCGGAGCAGATGAAGATGTTCCTGACCCGCCTGGGCTTCAACTCGAAGATGGTGATCACCGGCGACGTCACGCAGGTCGACCTGCCGGCGTCCCGGGGGTCCGGCCTGATCCAGGTGCAGCGGATCCTCGAATCGGTGCCGGGGATCCACTTCGTGTACTTCTCGGACCAGGACGTGGTCCGTCACCGGCTCGTCTCGGCGATCATCCGCGCGTACGATGCCTTCGACACGCGGCATCGCGAGGACGGAACGACCGACCGGACGCCGTGATGGCGGTGGCCGTCGCCAATCGCCAGCGCAAGGTTCCCATCGCTCTCCAGCGGGTCCGTCGAGCCGCCACCCGCGCCCTCGCGGCGGTGGGCCGGCCGGCGGGTGAGGTCGAGATCGACGTGGTCGACGATCGCGAGATCCGCCGGATGAACCGCCGGTTTCGCGGCGTGCGCCGCCGGACGGACGTGCTCGCGTTCCCGCTGGAAATTCCTGATGCGGCACTCCTCGGCCAGATCGTGATCTCGGCCGAGACGGCCGCGCGCCAGGCGCGACGCATCGGCGTCCCGCTGGCGATGGAGATGGACCTGCTCGTGACCCACGGCCTCCTGCACCTGGTCGGGTACGACGACCGCGATCCCGTCGAGGCGGACCTGATGCATCGCCGCGAGCGGGATATCCTCTCGGCCGGCGGAACCCGCGTCCCTGATCGGCTCTGGCGTGGGCTGTTGCGTACGGTTCCGGCCGTTCCGGAGCGATCCGCGCGCGGGCGTCATCGCCACAAGCCGGCATCGCGTGATTCCGAGCGCCGGCTTCGCCGGCGCAATCCTGGCAGTTTCGTTCGAGCGGTGGGGGGTGTCGGGCCGGGGAGTCCGAGGGGGCGTCAGCCCCTTCGGTCGCGAAATCTGCGCTCGCTCCCCCCGACGTTCAAATGAGAAAATCCGGATTTATCTCGCTCATCGGCCGCCCGAACGCCGGGAAATCGACGCTGCTGAACCGGCTCGTCGGCGAGAAGCTCTCGATCGTCTCGCCGCGACCGCAGACGACGCGCAACCGCATCACCGGCATCCGCAACCTTCCGGAGGCGCAGATCGTCTTCGTCGACACCCCGGGCCTCCACACCGCCCGGGGAAAACTCGACGAGTTCATGCGGCAGACGGTCGCGCACGCGGTCGAGGACGTCGATCTCGTGTGCCTGCTGGTGGACGCCTCCGACGCGAAGGCCCGGCCGAGCGACGTGGTGCTCGCGCCGCTCGCCGCCTACCGCGGACCGGTGTTCTGCCTCCTGGCGAAGGCCGATCTCGTGAAGCCGAAGCAGCGGATGCTGCCGCTCATCGAGACGTGGCGCCAGGCCCATGCGTTCCGCGAGATCCTGCCGATCTCGGCCGTGAAGGGCACGAACTGCGACCGGCTGCTCGCACTGATCATCGACATCCTGCCGGAGCATCCGGGTTACTTCCCGAACGACGTCACCACGGACCAGCCGGAGACGTTCTACGTCGCCGAGGTCGTGCGCGAGAAGGTGTTCCACTTCACGCGCGAGGAAGTCCCGTACGCCGTGGCCGTCCGCGTCGAAGACCTGACCGAGCACGAGCGCCCCGAGCGCCTCGACATCCGTGCGACGGTGTTCGTCGAGCAGGATTCGCAGCGCGGCATCCTGATCGGGAAGGGCGGCTCGATGATGAAGAAGATCGGTACGGCCGCCCGCGAGGACCTCGAAGCGTTCTTCGGCATCAAGGTCTTCCTCGGGCTCACCGTCGCCGTGCGGCGCAACTGGCGCAAGGATCCGCGCGCGCTGCTCGAGTTCGGCCTCCTGAAGACGTCCTGATGGCCGTCGAGCGGTCGTCCGCCGTCGTCGTCGGCCGGTTTTCGCTCGGCGAGAGCGACCGCGTCGTGACGTTCTTCACGCGAGGCTTCGGCAAGGTCCGCGGGGTCGCGCGCGCGGCCCGCCGGCTCCGATCACGCTTCGGCAGCGCGCTCGAGCCGTTCACGCTCGGCGAGCTCGTCTTCTTCGACAACGGCCGCACCGACCTCGTGCAGATCGACCACTTCGACATCGTGAAGCCGTTCGCCGCCGCGCGCGACGACCTCGAGCGTTTCGGCCAGTCGGCGTGGATGGTCGAGTGCGTGACGCGCCTGACGGCGGATCGCGACCCGAATGCCGGCGTGTACGCGCTGCTCGTCCGGGCGCTCGAGACCATGGAGGCCGGCCTGCCGCCCGCGCGCGTCGCGCTCGCGTTCGGACTCCGGTACGTCGATCTTCTCGGTCACCGGCTTCGCACGGACGCGTGCGTCGCGTGCGGCGCGACCGCGGTCGTGAGCGACGGGGTCGCCGGCTTCGACGTCAGCGGCGGCGGCACGGTGTGCAGCGCCTGCGCCGGCGCGCTCGGCGGCGCGTTCGTCGTCGGCGGAGGCACGCTGGGTGCGCTCAAGCGCCTCCGGCGGGCCAGCTGGAACGAAGCGACCACCCTGCCGCTCGGGCCGGCCGAGCGCGAGCTCCGCGCGCTGCTCGAAGCGCAGATCTCCGGCCTGATCGGCCAGTCCACACGCTCGGCGCGCTTCCTTCGCGAGGTGAGCCGGGTGTCGTTCGAGGGATCCCGATGACGTTCCAGGACATCATCCTCGCGCTCCAGCGCTACTGGGCGGACGTCGGCTGCATCATCCAGCAGCCGTACGACCTCGAAGTCGGCGCCGGCACGATGGCGCCGGACACCTTCCTTCGCGTGCTCGGTCCGGAGCCGTGGAACGTCGCCTACGTGCAGCCGTCGCGACGCCCGACGGATGGCCGGTACGGCGAGAATCCGAACCGTCTCCAGCGCTACAACCAATACCAGGTCATTCTCAAACCGTCGCCCGACGACGTGCAGGAGCTGTATCTGAAGAGCCTCACGGCGCTCGGCGTCGATCCGCTGCGGCACGACATCCGGTTCGTCGAGGACGACTGGGAATCACCGTCGCTCGGCGCCTGGGGGCTCGGCTGGGAAGTCTGGCTGGACGGCATGGAGATCACGCAGTTCACGTATTTCCAGCAGGCGGGCGGGATCGATCTGAAGCCCATCTCGGCCGAGATCACGTACGGGCTCGAGCGGATCGCGATGTATCTGCAGAACGTCGAGTCGATCTACGACCTCGAGTGGGCGCCCGGCATCAGTTACGGCGAAGTGAATCACCAGGTCGAGGTGGAGTTCTCCCGCTTCAATTTCGACGCGGCGGATCAGGCCGTGCATCTGCGGCTGTTCGAGACGTACGAAGCGGAGGCGCGGCGGCTCGTGAAACAGGGGCTCGTGCTGCCGGCCTACGACTACTGCCTGAAGTGCTCGCACGTCTTCAACGTGCTGGACGCGCGCGGCGCGGTGAGCGTGACCGAGCGCGCGTCGTATCTCGGCCGCATGCGAGGTCTGGCGCGCCAGATCGCCGAGGGATACCTGCGCCAGCGCGAGGCGCTGGGCTTTCCGCTGCTGAAGACGGCGGTCGCGCGGTCATGAGCGCCACGCTGCTGCTCGAGGTGGGCGCCGAAGAGCTCCCGCCGTCCGAGCTGCCGACGGTCCTCGCGGCGCTCGGCGACAACGCCGCGCGTGACCTCGGCCAGGCGCGCCTCACCTACGAGACGCTGACCGTGCAGGCATCACCGCGGCGCCTCGCGCTGGTCGTCGTCGGTCTCGTCGATCGCCAGCCGCCGCAGCGAACGACGGTGACCGGACCGTCGAAGAAGGCGGCGTTCGATGCCGCCGGCAAGCCGACGAAGGCCGCTGAAGGGTTTGCGCGGTCGCAGGGGGTCACCGTCGAGCAGCTGATGACGATCAGCACCGAGCGCGGCGAGTATCTCGGCGTCGACCGCCTCGAAGAAGGCCGGCCGGCGGCCGAGGTGTTGCCCGACGTCCTCGCGCGTCTCGTCGCGACGCTGCCGTTCGCCAAGCAGATGCGGTGGGGCGAAGGCGACGTGCGGTTCTCGCGGCCCATCCGCTGGGTGGTCGCGCTGCTCGACGATGTCGTACTGCCGGTGAGCATCATGGGCGTGCCGGCCGGGCGGATCACCTACGGGCATCGGTTCCTGCACCCGGCGGCCGTGAGCCTGGCGCATGCCCGCGAGTACGCGCAGAAGCTCGAAGCCGCGCGTGTCATCGTCGACATCGCGCGGCGGCGGACGATGGTCCGTGACGCCGTCACGGCGGCAGCGACCGACCTCGGCCACCGCGCCGTCGTCGACGCGTCGACGCTCGAAACGGTCGTCCATCTCGTCGAGTGGCCGGCTGCCGTCGTCGGCAGCTTCTCGAAGGACTTCCTCGACCTGCCGCGCCAAGTCGTCGAAACGCCGATCCGGCACCATCAACGCTGCTTCGTGATGGAGACCGCCGACGGCCGTCTCGTGCCGCGCTTCATCGCGGTGTCGAACATGCCCGGCGTCGACCCGGTCGAGATCCGTCGCGGCAACGAGCGCGTCATTCGCGCCCGCCTTGCCGACGCGGATTTCTATTTCCGGGAGGACCTCAA
Source organism: Candidatus Rokuibacteriota bacterium (assembly GCA_016184365.1). GTDB lineage: Bacteria > Methylomirabilota > Methylomirabilia > Rokubacteriales > CSP1-6 > AR8. The sequence continues at coordinate 4,835 of JACPCW010000103.1, read as the reverse complement.
GTCCACGCCCGACGCGCGGACGAACCTGCTGACCGGGATGGTGTTCCAGGATCGCCTCGGCACGCTGCGCGAGAAGACCGACCGCATCGTCCAGCTCGTCGCGCATCTCGCGACGGCGGCATCCGGCGTCGACGCGTACGCGCTCGGCCGGTCGGCGCACCTCGTGAAATCCGACCTCGCGTCCGGCATGGTCCGCGAGTTTCCCGAGCTCGAAGGCGTCATCGGCGAGGAGTACGCGCTGCGCGCCGGAGAGCCGCGCGCCGTCGCGAGGGCGATCCGCGAGCACTACCTGCCGCGATCGGCGGACGGCGCCCTGCCGGAGTCGCTCGAAGGCGCGCTGCTCTCGATCGCCGACAAGATCGACACGATCGCGGGCTGCATCGGCGTCGGGCTGATGCCGACGGGCTCGCAGGACCCCTACGCGCTGCGGCGACAGGCGCAGGGCGTCGTGAACATCGCGATCGCGTTCGGCGACCGGGTCCGGCTGTCGCTCGACGCCGTCGTGCGCCGCGCGCTCGAGCTGCTCGCGGCGAAGCTCACCGAGCCGGCGGACACGACGCGCGACCGCGTGCTCGAGTTCTTCCGCGCCCGGCTGGCGACCATCCTCGTCGGACGCGGCGCCCGCGCCGACGTCGTCGACGCGGTGCTCGCGAGCGGCTTCGACGAGCCCGCGGAGGTCGTCCGGCGCGTCGAAGCCCTCGCCACGCTGATGCAGCGCGACGACTGGGATCCGCTGGTCGTCACGTTCAAGCGCACGATCAACATCCTGCCGCCCGATTTCACGGGCCGTCCGGATCCGGCGCGGTTCGTCCACGATGCCGAGCGGGCGCTGCACGACGCGACGACCGCGTGTCGCGAGCCCGTCGGCGCCGCGCTCCGCGCGGGCGACTATGCGCAGGCGCTCACGCGGCTGGCGGCCCTCAGGCCTCGCGTCGACGCGTTCTTCGACGCCGTGATGGTGATGGACAAGGATCCGGCGGTTCGCGACAACCGCCTGGCGCTGCTCAGGGGCCTTGCTGACCTGCTTCTGCCGGTCGCCGATTTGCGGAAGATCCAGGCGACGGCGTGAGATCGGTGGAGGGCGGCGCCGCGCCGGCGGCGGGCCCCGCGTAAACGCTCACGGCGGGCGGAAGCGGCGACACCACCGGCGCGGGCGCGGCAAAGCTGCTGCTCGGCGGAGGCGCGATGACGGCGCCGGGCACGCCGTCCACGTCGCGCGGAAGCGTCGACGGCGCCGACGGGTCGGCCGACGGGCTCGGGACCTGTTGCCGCCGCGGGCCGCAGCCGACGGCGGGCTCCGTCCCTCGGACGAACGCCATCGTCACCACGCGCACGCATTCGTTCGACGCGTCGAGATCCACCGGCACCAGGACGACCTGCTCCGGCATCGGGAAGTCTTCCTTCGGCGCACCCGCGAGCACGCGACTCATGTACGCGACCCAGATCGGCACCGCGACGCGCGAGCCGGTTTCGTCGCGGCCGAGACTGCGCGGCCGGTCGTAGCCGACCCAGACCCCCGTCGCGAGTTTCGGCGTGTACCCGACGAACCAGGCGTTCGAGTAATCGTTCGTCGTGCCCGTCTTCGCCGCGACCGGTCGGCCGAGCGCTTTCGCCGCCTGGCCGGTCCCCCGCTCGACGACGCCGCGGAGCATGTGCGTGATGACGTACGCGTGCTCCGGAGCGAGCGCCTCGCGGCCCTGCGGCACGTACTCCTCGAGCAGCCGGCCGTTCGCATCCGTGATGTACCGGATCGTCGTCGGCGGCATCCACGTGCCCTGGTTCGCGAGCGCGCCGTACGCCGAGGTCAGCTCGAGGAGCGTGACATCGGAGCTTCCGAGCGCGAGCGTCAGATCCTGCGCCAGCGGGCTCCCGATGCCCGCGCGGCGCGCAAGGCTCGCGGCGCGACCGACGCCGATCTGTTCGAGCGTCTTGATGGTCACCACGTTGACCGATTCTTCGATCGCCTGCTGGAGCGTCGTCGAGCCGCGGTACTTCCGGTCGTAGTTCTCCGGCTTCCACGCCTGACCGTTCTGGCCCACCGGATAGGTGACGGGCGCATCCTCGATGCGGCTCGCGGGCGTCAGTCCGCGCTCGATGGCGGCGGCGTACACGAAGGGCTTGAACGCCGACCCCGGTTGCCGCCTGGCGTAGACGGCCCGGTTGAATTCGCTGCGGAAGAAGTCGTAACCGCCGACGACGGCGCGGACGTAGCCGGTGTGCGGCTCGAGCGAGATGACGGCGCCTTCGGGATGATCGTTCCCGCGCGTCTTCGATCGGCCTTCGAGCGCTTTCAGCCCGTCGCGCAACGCCTGCTCGGCCGCCAGCTGCATCGGGCGGTTGAGCGTCGTGTAGACGTTGAGACCGCCCTTGAACACCAGGTCGGCGCCGTACTTCGTCTCGAGCTGCTGGCTCACGTACTCGAGGAAGTACTGCCCCGTGTTCCGCCGCCGGTCGGCGGGGATCAGTCCGAGATCCAGCTTGGCCAGACGCCTGGCGTCGGCGTCCTTCACGGCGCCGTAGTCGACCATCCGCCGCAGCACGACGTCGCGGCGCCGCCTGGCGAGGTCGGCATGCTCGAAGGGCGAGTAGCTCGACGGCGCGCGCGGCAGCCCCGCGAGCAGCGCCGATTCGCGGATCGCGAGCTCCGACACGGACTTCCCGAAATACGTCCGTGCCGCGGCTTCCACGCCGTACGCGCCGTGGCCGAAATAGATCTGGTTCAGGTACATCTCGAGGATGCGGTCCTTCGAGTACCGCCGCTCGAGCTCCAGCGCGAGGACGGCTTCCTTGAGCTTGCGGTCGAGGCTCTTGTCCGGCGTCAGGAACAGCAGCTTCGTCAGCTGCTGCGTGATGGTGCTGCCGCCCTCCACGATGCGCCCGCGGCGGTAGTTCTGATAGACCGCGCGGCCGATGCCGATCGGATCGATGCCCCAGTGCGAGTAAAAGCGCCGGTCCTCCGTCGCGATGACCGCGTCGCGCAGCGACTGCGGGACCTGCGCGAGCGGCACGAAGATCCGCCGCTCGACGTGGAGCTCGGTGATGAGCTCGTCGTTGTCGTCGTAGATCTTCGAGCCGGCGAGCGGCTGGAGCGTTTCGAGCGCGGCGACGTTCGGCAGGGAACGGGGCAGGATGGTGACGACCCACAGCGCGACGACTGCGGTGGCCGACACCACCAGCAACGCGAGGATGCCGGCGATCAGCAGAGAGATTCGCAGCCAGCGGGTGTTGCGCGGGCGGCTCCGGCCCCGTGAGGCTCGGGTCGACTTCGGCTCGGGCGCCACATGCCGATTATACCGGCGCCGTCGGTCGCATTCCGGCCGCGTGCGCGGGCCGGGTTGTTGCGTGTTCCAAACCCCTGTGATACAACGCCAGATGCCTTGAGTTCCGCGCACTTCGCCGACGTCGACGAGCAGCTTCGCATCATTCGACGCGGCACCGCCGAGATCGTCGTGGAAGCCGAACTGCGCCAGAAGCTCGAGCGGTCGCGGACGACGGGCACGCCGCTGCTCGTGAAGCTCGGGCTCGATCCGACCGCGCCGGACCTCCATCTCGGGCACACCGTCGTCCTGAGGAAGATGCGCGACTTCCAGGACCTCGGCCATCAGATCGTGGTGATCATCGGTGACTTCACGGGACTGATCGGCGACCCGACCGGGCGCTCGGAGACGCGCAAGCCGCTGACGTGGGACGAGATCCGCGCGAACGCGGAGACGTATCGCGCGCAGCTGGGCAAGGTCCTGGACATGGCGCGAGTACGCGTCGAGTTCAACTCGACCTGGCTGAGCCGGCTGACGTTCGAAGACCTCATCCGGCAGACGGCGCATCTCACCGTCGCGCGGATCCTCCAGCGCGAGGATTTCGCTGCGCGATATGCGGCCGGCCGCGCGATCAGCCTGCACGAGTTCCTGTACCCGATCGCGCAGGCGTACGACTCCGTCGCGCTCCGCGCGGACGTCGAACTCGGCGGGACCGATCAGACGTTCAATCTGCTCGTCGGCCGCGATCTGCAGCGGGCGAACGGGCAGGCGCCGCAGATCGCGCTCACCGTGCCGATCCTCGAGGGCCTCGACGGCGTGCAGAAGATGTCGAAGAGCCTGGGCAATTACGTCGGGATCAACGAGCCGCCCGCCGACGTGTACGGCAAGGTGATGTCGGTCTCCGACGCGCTCATGTGGCGCTACGTCGAGCTGCTCACGCGATGGCCCGAGGCGGACATTGCGGCGTTGCGCCGCGAGCATCCCATGGATGCGAAGAAGCGCCTCGCGCACGCGATCACCGCCATGTACCACGGCGAGTCCTCGGCGACCGACGCGCAGGCGCACTTCGAGCGGGTGTTTCAGAAGCGCGAGGACCCCGATGCGATTGAAGAAGTTTCGATCACGCTCGGCCAGGTCGGCGGGAGCCGTGAGCGGGCGCAACTCGTGAGGGTGCTGGTCGCTACCGGGTACGTCACCTCCCACGGCGAGGCGCGCCGCATGATTCAGCAGGGCGCGGTGGACGTCGATGGTCAGCGCGTGTCGGACGTGAACGCCTCCATCGTGGCGGGAAGCCACCTCGTCCGCGTCGGCAAGCGGCAGTTCAAGCGCGTCGTGCTGGGCGCCTCGTAACGCCGCGTCTCGTCGGGACTCCGAGCTCGCCTTGACAGGCTGAGGCGGCGTGCGTATAGTCGATCTTCGCCCGGATGATGGGATGTGAACGCCCGCAAGGGCGCTGATCTTCCACGGTCACTTCCAAGCTGACCGCAAGCGGTTCTTTGACAGCTGGATATGCTACTGGCTCACCGACAAGGTGTGAGCACCAGTCCGTTCTACGAGAATCGAGCCTTGCGCCCGACC
>JACPCW010000102.1 GCA_016184365.1 Candidatus Rokuibacteriota bacterium | reverse complement strand
CCCCGGCGCCGTTGCATGGCGCTACACTTTCGTTGTGAGCGAGCCGCACGACATCCCGCAGCGGTCGTTTCCGCCGCACTGGCTGACGAGCGGATACGCCTATGCGGTCGCCGCGGTGGTCGTCGCGACGCTCGTCTCCTGGCCCATGTTCCCCTTCGTCGAGCCGGCGAACCTCGTCATGACGTACCTGCTGGCGGTCGTGTTCGCGGCCGTACGCGGCGGGCGCGGCCCGTCCGTCCTCGCGTCCGTGCTCGGCGTCGCCGCGTACGACTTCTTCTTCGTCCCGCCGTACCTGACGCTCGCGGTCGCCGACAAGCACTACGTCTTCAGCTTCGCGGTCATGCTCGTCGTCGCGCTGGTCATCACCGGGCTCACCGCGCGCATCCGCCGGCAGGCCGAGGCGGCGCGGCATCGCGAGGAGCGCACCGCGGCGCTCTACGCCATGAGCCGCGAGCTCGCGGAAGCCGGCTCCGTGGACGCGCTGGTCGCCATCGCGGCGCGCCACGTGGGCACCGTCTTCGACGCCGATGTCGTCGTGCTGCTGGCGGCGGCGAACGCCGACCTCACCGTCGCGGGACCGCACGCCGGTGATCGTGTGGATGCCGACGAGTTCGCGCTCTGTCGCTCGGTGCTCGAGCACGGTGAGCCGGCGGGCCTCGGAACGGCGACGTCACCGCGGGCGCGCGCGCGCTATCTGCCGCTGGGCGGACATCGGGGCCCGCTCGGGGTGGTGAAGGTCGCCCCGCATCGTCGCGACGCGTTCGGCACCGACGAGGCGCGGCGGCAGCTCGAGACGTTCGTCAATCAGGCGGCGCTCGCGCTCGAGCGGGTCCGGGCGGCAGCGGACGCGCAGGACGCGCGCGTCCGCGCCGAAACGGAACGGCTGCGCAGCTCGCTGCTCACCTCCGTGTCGCACGACCTGCGCACGCCGCTCGCGACGATCACCGGCGCGGCGACGACGATGCTCGAAGCCGGCGGCAGCCTCGACACGCCGACGCAGACGGAGCTGCTCGAATCCATCCGCGACGAGGCGGAGCGCCTGAACCGGATCGTGCAGAACCTCCTCGACCTCACGCGGCTCGAATCCGGCGCCCTGCAGCTGCGGCGGGAGTGGCACCCGCTCGAGGAGGTCATCGGCGCGGCGCTCCGCCGCCAGGACAAGCGGCTCCGCGACCGTCAAGTCACCGTCAACGTGCCGCCGGACCTGCCGCTGGTCGCGATCGACGACGTGCTGATCGAGCAGCTGCTCGTGAACCTGCTCGACAACGCGCTGAAATACACGGCGCCGGACACGCCCCTGCGGATCATCGCCACGGCGACGGACGCGAGCGTGACCGTGATCTGTCGCAGCATCGCCGAAGCCCATGGGGGACGGATCTGGGCACAGAACCTGCCGGAGGGTGGGGCGTCGTTCCTGTTCACGCTGCCGCTCACCGGCGCGCCGGCCGCCGTGCCGCGTGATGCCTGATCCCGTCGTCGTCCTCATCGAGGACGAGCCGGAGATCCGACGGTTCCTCCGCGTCACGTTGACGGGCCAGGGCTATCGCCTGTTCGAGGCGACGACCGCGGCACAGGGTCTCGTCGAAGTCGGCTCGCGCCAGCCGGACGTCGTCATCGTCGACCTCGGCCTGCCCGATCTCGACGGTCTCGAGGTCATCCGCCAGGTGCGCGGCTGGAGCGACATCCCGATCATCGTCCTGTCGGCGCGCGGTCACGAGCGGGACAAGGTGACGGCGCTCGACGCGGGCGCCGACGATTACGTCGCCAAGCCGTTCGGCGCGGGCGAGCTGCTCGCGCGGATCCGCGTCGCGCTGCGGCACGGCGCCGGCGCGTCGCACGACGGCGACGCCGCGTTCCAGGTGGGCGACGTCGCGGTCGACCTGCTGCATCGCCGCGTGCACGTCGCTGGCGCCGAGCGGCACCTGACGCCGATCGAGTACAAGCTGCTGACGACGCTCGTGAAGTACGCGGGCAAGGTCGTGACGCACCAGCAGCTGCTGCGGGAGGTGTGGGGCCCGGCGCACACGGATCAGGGGCACTACGTGCGCGTGTACATGGCGCACCTGCGGCACAAGCTCGAAGCGGAGCCGGCACGGCCGCGGTATCTGCTGACGGAGCCCGGCGTCGGCTATCGGCTCACGACCGAATAGATGGGGGCGCCCCGACATGGCCCCCATGCCCCCAACGCTCGTCGCACCCCGGCACAGCCGTGGCGTGACTCGACGACCCGCCCGGACCTGTTGCCGAGATTCACGTCGCGCGCACGTGTCCGAGGACGATGATCGCCATACCTACGATCGTCACCGCCGCGCCCGCGACATCCCACCGATCCGGTCGCTGGCCGTCGACGAGCGCGAGCCACACGATCGACGTCGCGACGTACACGGCGCCGTACGCGGCGTACGTGCGTCCGGCGGGGCCCGGGTGCAGGCTCAGCAGGAACGCGAAGGCGGCGAGGCTCGCGGCGCCGGGCACGAGCACCCACGGCGAGCGTCCGTGCCGCAGCCAGAGATACGCGAGATAGCACCCGACGATCTCGGCGAGCGCGGTCACGACGAAGAGTCCGGTGGCCCGAAGCAGCCCCATGCGCGTTCCTCCCGCGGCCATTCTCGTGTAGGGTGTGCGCGATGGCGAAGTCAATCCCGGCGAAGCTCATCGAGGACACGGCGCGGGAGCTGACGTCGCGCGCGGCCATCGACATCCCGCACGACTTCCGCGCCGGCGTCCGCCGGGCGCGCGACCGCGAGCGCAACCGGCTCGCGCGCTTCGTGCTCGACGAGATGGACCGCAACTGGGACATCGCCACCGAGGATCGCCGGCCGATGTGCGCCGATACGGGGCTGCCGCGCTACTACGTGCGCGTCGGGAACGAGGCGACGATCGACGGCGGCTTCGTGGCGCTCGAGCGCGCGCTCCGGCAGGCGACCGCCGATGCGACGGCGACGATTCCGCTGCGCCCGAACCGCGTCCATCCGCTCACGCGGATCGATCACAACAACAACGTCGGCACGCACGCGCCGGAGATCACGTACGCCTTCGAGCCGGACCGGGACTTCATCGACGTCACGACCGTGCACAAGGGCGGGCTCTTCGGTTCGGACTACCGCATGCTGTTCCCGGCCGACGGCATCAAGGGCATCAAGCGCTTCTTCGTCGACTGTCTGGTGCAGTTCGGCAAGCGCGGCCTCGCGTGCCAGCCGGCGATCGTCGGCATCGGCCTCGGCGGCGCGAAGGACACGTGCGTGCGGCTCGGCAAGGAAGCGGCGTGCCTGCGCGTCGTCGGCAGCCGCAATCCCGATCCGGAGATCGCGAAGCTCGAGCAGGAGCTGACCGATCTCGGCAACTACATCGGCATCGGCGCGATGGGATTCGCCGGCACGTCGATGGTCGTCGCCACGCACATCGAAGTCGCCTTCTCGCACACCGGCGGCCTGCCGATCGGCGTGCACCAGTTCTGCCTGTCGTCGCGCCGCGCGACGGCGCGCATCCATCCGGACGGCCGCGTCGAGTTCCGCGACGATCCGGCGTGGTTCACCGACTACTACCGGCGGGAAGGCGTCGAGTGACCGAGTGACCGCCCCGTACACGCGCCTCGACGACGTCGGGATGGACGAGGTCCATCTCACGACGCCGGTCGCGGACGCGGACATCGCGCGCCTGAAGCTCGGCGACGTGGTCTACCTCTCCGGCGTGCTCTACACCGCGCGCGAGGGCGTGTACAAGAAGGTCGTCGACGACGACCGCGGGCTGCCGGCCGGCGTGCGCGAGCTGACCAACGTCAACTTCCACTGCTCGCCGGCGGCGGCGATCCGGCCCGACGGCACGTACGCCGTCGAGGCCGTCACCGCCACCGCGAGCTTCCGGTTCGGCAAGTCGTTTCCGAAGTGGTTCGAGCGGTCGGGATCACGCGTCATCGTCGGCAAGGCCGGGCTCACCGAGACGGCGTACCGCGAGTGGTTCGTGCCCGCGGGCGCCGTGTACCTGACGACGGTCGGCTACGGGCTCGGCGCGACGTACGGCAAGGCGATCCGGCGCGTGGTCGACGTGCACTGGCTGCGGGAGCTCGGCATCGCCCAGGCGCTGTGGGTGCTCGAGGTGGATCGCCTCGGCCCCTTCCTCGTCGAGGGCGATCGCGAGGGGCGCAGCCTCTTCGCGCTGGCGAACCGCGAGATCAACGCGCGGCTCGCCGAGGTGTACCGCGAGCTGCCGCCGCCGGCGCTGTCACGGTTCGGGGAGGTCGTTTCGCGCGAAGACGAAGTCGTCCTTTAACCCGAGGACCACGGGATACCGACGATGCCGACGACGAAGTCGCCGCGGCTCCTGCTGATCGAAGACCACGCGCCGCTCGGCCGGGCCCTCGGCGATGCGCTCGGCGCGAGCGGCTACCTCGTCGAGATCGCGATCGACGGCGAAAACGGCATCGACCTGTTCCGCACGCGCCGGCCGGACCTCGTGATTCTCGACCTGCTGCTGCCGCGCGTGCCCGGCACGGCGGTCCTGGCGGAGCTGCGGCGGATCGATCCGTCCGTGCCGGTCCTCGTGCTGTCGGGCGCGGACCGCTCACCGGTCACGGACTCCCTCGTCGAGCGTGGCGCGTTCGCGTACCTGCGGAAGCCCGTGCCGCTCGGCGAGCTGCGGCGCCACATCCTCGCCGCGCTCGCCCGCTAGGGAAAGCTCATCCCTGCAGGCGGCGGCGCGTGTCGGCGAAGGTGGGATCGTTGTGCCACGCCTCCCAGTGCGCCCGCGTCTGCCACGTCCCCACGATCACGCGGCGGTTCAGCCGGTCGAGCGGCATGAGCAGCTGGCCGCCGATCCATCCGGCCTGCTCGCGCGCGGCGAGCAGGCGCTGGCGCATCACCTCGTCCCATTCCGGCTCCGCGCCTTCCCGCAGCGTCACGTGCGTCACGATCGTCATCATCGCTGACGGCCTCCCAACACAGTCTGGGCCGTCGACGACGAAGTGCAAGCGGGACACCAGCGAGATGCCGGTGGCGGCCGAAAGAATTGACAGCGGTGTGACAAGTCGCGGCGTGGCGCGCGCCACACTCCTCCCAGCAGGGCATCCAACCTAGGGGGAGGCACATGGAGCGGACGGCGATGGGATGGGCGGTGGTGGCGGTGTTCGGAGCGCTGGCGCTCGGCGGATGTACCCAGTCGATGTCGGGCGACGGGATGATGAAGAGCGACAGCATGACGAAGAGCGACGGCATGAAGAAGGACGGCATGGGCGACAAGGGAACGATGGAGAGGAAACCATGGTGACACGCATCTCCGAGATCGAGCGCCCCGGGCTCGCGGTCCGGGCGTTCTACAAGGTGGGCGAGCGGCTGTTCGGGCAGGTGCCGACGCCGGAGCGCATCATGGCGCATCGGGTGCCGCTGATGCTGGGCCTCGGCGGGCTGTGGAGCTCGATCGAGTGGTTCGGGCGGCTGCCCGGCGAGCTGCGCGCGCTGCTGCAGCTCCACGTCGCCGGGCTCTACCAGGCCGCGTACTGAATGGACATCCGTCACGCCGTCGGCGTGAAGGCGGGTGTGCCGGACGCGAAGCTCGAGGCGCTCGCCGACTGGACGACGAGCGAGGTGTTCACCGCGCGCGAGCGCGTGGCGCTCGAGTTCGCCGAGCGGATCGTGCGCGACGACGACGCGGTGAGCGACGAGTGCTACGCGCGGGTCCGGGAGCACTTCTCGGAGCCGGAGATCGTCGAGCTCGTGTTCGTCGTCGGCTACCAGACGTTCGCGAGCCAGTTCGCCAAGGCGTTCTCGCTCGAGCCGCAGGGATTCTCCGTCTGACCGTGGCGCTGCTCGCGATCGCCGTCACGGGCAGCGCGTCCGACGAGCTGCCGGCCGGCGATCGGTCCTCGGCTCGACGCGGGCGCCGTCGTCGTGCGCACGCGCGCCGTCGCGGAGTTTCCGTGGCCGGAGACGACGGCGTATCGGGCGATTCGCGCGGCGCCCGCGGAAGTGCTCGCGGTGTACGCCGACTTCGCGAGCCAGGCGCAGTGGGTGCCGGAGCTGGTCGCGAGCCGCATGCTTGCGCGCGAAGCCGCGAACGCCGTTCGCGTGTTCTACGAATACGAGGTGGCGGGGCCGAACGAGCGCTACACCGTCGTGGTGACGCTCGGTCGCGCCGGCGAGACGTACGAGGCGCGATGGCGGCTCCTCGAAGCGCGGTACGCGTGGAGCGGATGAAAGCCTCGGAACCGGCCGCGCTGTCGGTGCTGGTGGAGGCATTGCGAACCGCGGTCGGCAGCCACTAGGCTGTCGGCGCAGCGAGGAGGCGGGAATGCGTCGAGGGCGGATCTTCGGCGTCGTGATGCTGTTGCTCATGGCGGCGGGAGCGGCGGTGCTCGCGGAGCGCGGGACGGCGGCGCCACTCGCCGTCGGCGCGCCCGCGCCGGACATCACGGGCGGACCGTGGATCGGGAGCGCGCCGCTCACGATGGCCGGGCTGCGCGGCCGCGTGGTGCTCGTCGAGTTCTGGACGTACGGCTGAATCAACTGCCGGAACGTGATCCCGCAGTTGCGGGACTGGTACCAGCGCTACGAGCCGCGCGGCTTCACGATCGTCGGGGTGCACTCGCCGGAGTTCTTCTGGGAGAAGCTGGCCGACAAGGTCCGCGGCGCGATGCAGAAGCAGACGATCCGGTACCCGGTCGTGCTCGACAACGACCACACGATCTGGAATCGCTGGGGCGTGCGCGCGTGGCCCACGCTCGTGCTCGTCGATCGCAAAGGCGTCGTGCGCTTCCGTCACATCGGCGAGGGCGCGTACGCGGAAACCGAGGCGGTGATCCGCCGCTTGCTGGAGGAACAGGGATAAGCCGGTTCGCCACGATCGCGCTCGCGACGATCGTCGTCTGCGTCACCATCGTCGCGGCGCTCGGCTGGGTGTCGCTCCGCCAGTGGGAGCGGTCCGCCGACCTCCTGTTTCGCGAGCAGGCGCGCGACATGGCGTCGATGGCGGCCGAGAAGGTCGCCATGGTGCTGCGGCACGGCGAGGACGAGTTCTTCTTCCGGCTCGAGGCGCGCCTGGCCGGCGCGAACGCCGCGCGCGGCGTCGAGGAGCTCGTCGCCGAGTCGCCGCTCGTCGCCCGCCTCTACGTGCTCGACCGCGCCGGGCGGCTCGTCTATCCGGCGGCGTTCCGTGACGGCGACGCCGCCGTGTTCGGGCGCGTCCCGGCCGAGATTCCGCCGGCGGTGTGGGAGCGCGGCGGCCGGCGCGACCTCGTCGTCGGTGAGCACGTGATCGTCGCCGCGGTGCTGAAGGCGCGCGACGGCGCCCCGGTGGTGGCGGCGGTCGCGCGCGATCTCGAAGCGCTCAAGCGTGACGTGCTCGACAAGACCCTCGCGAGCCTCGAGGCGCCGACGATCGTCGCCGTGCTCGACCACCTCGATCGGCGGGTGTGGAGTCGCGCGCCGGTCGAGCGCGCCGAGCCGGTGACGGCCGTGACCTTCCGCGACGAGCTGCCGCGCTGGCGCCTCGCGCTCTACCAGCCGGCCGGCTTCGGACCGCGCCAGGCCGTGCGGCGGCAGGTGATGGTCTTCACCGCGGCCTTCGTCGTCCTGCTCGCGCTCATCGCGGCCGGCATCGTGCTGGCGTGGCGCCTCACGCGCCGCGAGACGGAGATGGCGCGCCTGAAGTCCGACTTCGTCGCCAACGTCTCGCACGATCTGAAGACGCCGCTCTCCGTCATCCGCATGTTCGGCGAGACGCTCGAGATGGGCCGCGTCACGAGCGAGGCGCAGCGCCAGGAGTACTACCGCGTGATCACGCGCGAATCCGAGCGGCTGTCGCGGCTGATCGACAACGTGCTGGACTTCTCGCGCATCGAAGGCGGCCGCCGCCGCTACGACATGGCGCCGGCGGCCATCGAGCCGCTCGTGCGCGAGACGCTCGACGCCTTCGCCATCCCGCTCGAGCAGCACGGCTTCAAGGTCGACGTCGACGTGCCGCCCGACCTGCCGCAGATTCGGATGGATGCCGACGCCGTCGGCCAGGCGCTCGCGAACCTCGTCGACAACGCGATCAAGTACTCCGGCGAGCGGCGCGCGCTGCGCGTCGCGGCGGTCCGTCGCGACGGCGGCGTCGCGCTGAGCGTCGAGGACGACGGCCTCGGCATTCCGCGCGACGAGCAGGCGCGCATCTTCGAGAAGTTCTATCGCGTGGGACGCAGCGAGACGCAGGGTCGGCGGGGCAGCGGCGTCGGCCTGGCGCTCGTCCACCACGTGGTCGAGGCGCATGGCGGCCGCGTGACGGTCGACAGCGAGCCGGGGAGAGGCAGCCGCTTCACGCTATGGCTGCCGGTGCGGTGATGCGGGAGGCCGCGCCGCGAGACCGAGGGGCGCCGCAGCCGAGCTGCGGCGTCTCCGAGCGCTGGGGGGTTTGGGGGGCCATGTCGGGGCCCCCCAACAGATAGATGGCCAGGATCCTCGTCGTCGACGACGAACCCGAGATCGTGCGCGGTCTCGCGGACAATTTGCGATTCGAAGGCCACGAGGCGCTGGCGGCATCGAACGGCGCCGAGGCGGTCGCGATGGTGGCGCGCGAGGCGCCGGACCTCGTGCTGCTCGACGTGATGATGCCGGAGATGAGCGGCTGGGACGTCGCGAAGGAGCTGCGGCGCCGCGGCATCGACGTGCCGATCATCATGCTGACGGCCCGGGCCGAAGAGATCGATCGCGTGCGGGGTCTCGAGCTCGGCGCCGACGACTACGTCACCAAGCCGTTTTCGCTGCGCGAGCTGCTCGCGCGTGTCCGCGCGGTGTTGCGTCGACCCGGCCCGCGCCAGAAGTCCGAGGAGCTCGCGTTCGGGGACGTGCGAATCCAGCGCAACGCGCGCCGCGTATTCAAGGCAGGCGACGAGCTGCGCATGACGCGCAAGGAGTTCGATCTGCTCGTGTACTTCGTCGACCATCGCGGCGAGGTGCTGACGCGCGAGCGGCTGCTCGACGAAGTCTGGGGCTACGAGCGGTTTCCCACGACACGCACCGTCGATACCCACGTCCTGCGGCTCCGCCGAAAGCTCGAGGCGAATCCCGAGCAGCCGGTGTGGATCCGGACGGTGCATGCGCAGGGCTACCGGTTCGTGACCGTGTGAGATGCTGTCGCGAGAGGGGCGATACGACTCGCCCGGGGAGAGACCGATGTTGATTCGTCACGCGCCACGGTACCGCTCGTCGGAGATCACGCCCGAGGCGGTCTATCTCAGCCGCCGCGCCTTCATGGCCGGCGCCGCGGCGCTCACGCTGCTGCCCGGTGAGGCGGACGCCGCGCCGCCGCCGCCGGTCGACAGGCTGCCGCCGCTCAAGGCGGCGCCGCACCCGACGTACCGCCATACCGATCCCGTGACGAAGATCGAGTCGGCGGTCACGTACAACAACTTCTACGAGTTCGGCGTCGACAAGGAGGATCCGAGCCGGAACGCCGGAACGCTTCGACCGCGGCCGTGGAACGTCGTGGTCGAAGGCCTCGTGCGCAAGCCGAAGACGTTCGACATCGACGAGCTCCTCAAGATCGCGCCGCTCGAAGAGCGCATCTACTCGCTCCGCTGCGTCGAGGGCTGGTCCATGATCATTCCCTGGATCGGCGTGCCGCTTTCCGCACTGCTCAAGCGCGTCGAGCCGACGGGCAACGCCAAGTACGTCGAGTTCTACACGCTCGTCGATCCGGAGCAGATGCCCGCGCAGAAGAAGGGGCTCTTCAGCTGGTCGTCGCTCGACTGGCCGTACGTCGAAGGCCTCCGGCTCGACGAAGCGCAGCACCCGCTGACACTGCTGACCGCCGGCATGTACGGCCGTGTGCTGCCGAACCAGAACGGCGCGCCGGTGCGCGTCGTGATTCCGTGGAAGTACGGGTTCAAGAGCGCGAAATCGATCGTGAAGATCCGGCTCGTGGCCGACGAGCCGAAGACCGCGTGGAACAAGGCCCAGCCGAACGAGTACGGGTTCTACTCGAACGTGAACCCGACGGTGCCGCATCCGCGGTGGAGCCAGGCGACGGAGCGGCGGATCGGCGAGTTCCGGCGCCGTGAGACGAAGATGTTCAACGGGTACGGCGAAGTCGCATCGCTCTACAGCGGCATGGATCTCAAGAAGTTCATCTAGGGTGACGCGCCGGACACGCATCGCCGTCAAGGTCGCGGTGTGGACGGCGTGTCTCACGCCCCTCGCGCTGCTCGGGTGGCGCGCCGTCAGCGACGACCTCACGGCGAACCCGATCGACTTCATCACCGACTGGCTCGGCCGCTGGACGATGCGGCTCCTGCTCGCGAGCCTCGCGCTGACGCCGGTCCGCATCCTCACCGGCTGGGGCTGGCCGATCGCGTTCCGCCGGCTGCTCGGCCTCTTCGCGTTCTTCCACGGCACGCTCCACTTCGGCGTCTGGATTGTCGTCGATCACTACTTCGCCTGGGCGCGGATGGGCGAAGACATCCTGAAGCGGCCGTACATCACCGTCGGCGTCACGGCGCTCGTGCTGATGGTCCCGCTCGCGCTGACGTCGACGGCGGGGATGATCCGGCGGCTCGGCGGCCGGAACTGGAACCGGCTGCACCGGCTCGTCTACGTCACGGCGGTCCTCGCCGTGCTGCACTTCATGTGGCTCGCGAAGACGGGCCGCATCGAGCAGTACCTCTACGCCCTCATCGTGGCCGTCGTGCTCGGCGTCCGCGTCGCCGCCGCCGCCCGCCGCATGGTGGCGCGATCATCACCACGGGGGCCTCGAACGGGCCCCCCTGACCCCCGAACGCTCGGCGAGGTCGAGGGAACCTCGGCCTCGCCTCGAACCCGTGGCGCTCCTCGCGCCATTGATTAGGGCGGGACATCTGTTAGGCTCGGCCGGCATGCGCGTGCTTTCGCGTCACCTCACGGGCCTCGTCGGTCTTGGCCTTCTCGTGCTCTCGGTCGGCGGATGCGCGGGGCTGCGCGCCGACGGCGGATCACCGACCGCGGGCGTGCCGCGGCCGACCCGCGTCGTGCTGCCGAACGGCGTCGTGCTGGTCGTGCAGGAGCACCGCGCCAGCGACGTCGTCGCGCTGCAGCTCTGGATGCGCGTCGGCGGGCGCGACGAGGCGCCCGACGAGCTCGGCCTGTCGCATTACCTGGAGCACATGCTGTTCAAGGGCACCGCGGCGCGCCCGCCCGGCTCGATCGACCGCTACATCGAGGGCGTCGGCGGCACGAGCAACGCGTTCACGTCCTACGACGCGACCCACTACGACGTCGTCGTGCCGACGGCGCACGTGCGCGGCGGCGTCGAGCTCCTCGCCGACATCGCCGTGAACGCGAGCTTCCCGCCCGAAGAAATCGACGGCGAGCGGCAGGTGGTGTTCGAGGAGATGCGGCTCCTCGAGGACGACAGCGACAAGTTCCTCCAGCGCCGGCTCTACGAAACGACGTATGGCGACCATCCGTACGGCCGCCCCATTCTCGGCACGCAGCCGCTCATCCGCGGCCTGACGCGCGACCGGCTGAACGCGTACTACAAGAAGCACTACGTGCCGGCGAACATGACGCTCGTGGTCGTGGGCGCGGTGACGCCGCGGCAGGTCCGGCCGATCGTCGAGGCGACGTTCGGCCGGCTCGCGCGCACGGCGCCGACGCGTCCGGCCGTGCCGGACTCGACGTCCCTGACGCGCGCGCCGCGCGTCGACCTGACGCGCACGGAGAAGCAGGCGTATCTCGGGCTCGCGTGGAAGACCGCGCCGGTCTCGGGCGCCGATGTCTTCGCCGTCGACCTGCTCACGTACATCCTCGGCGAGTCGTCGTCCGCGCCGGGCCGGTTGAACCGGATCGTGCGCGATCGCGAGAAGCTCGTGTACACGATCGAGGCCGGCTACGGCGCCTGGCAGAAGGGCGGCATCGTCAGCGTGCTGTCACGGCTCGAAGCGGCCAACCTCGATCGGGCGGAGCGGGCCATCGTCGACGTCGTTCGCCGCATCCAGGCGGAAGGCGTCACCGACGCCGAGCGCGAGCGGGCGATCGTGACGGCCGAATCGGGATACGTGTTCGACATCGAGACGGCCGAAGGCCTCGCCAAGGCGTACGGCCAGGCGGAGACGACGTGGACGCTCGACGACGAGCTCGCGTACCTCGCGCGGCTTCGCACCGTGACGTCCGCCGAGATCCAGGCGGCGGCGCGGAAGTACTTCGGGGCCGACAACTACGCGCGCGTCCGCTTCATCCCCGGAGCGGCGCGGTGATCCGCGCCGCGGTCCTGGCACTCCTGCTGCTCGCCGCCCTGCCGGGCGGCGTGGCCCGCGCGGAGTCGGTCACGCGCGAGCGGCTCCCGAACGGATTCTCCGTCATCGTGCGCGAGAACCCGCTGGCGCCCGTCGTCGCGGTCACGCTGCTCGTCGACATGGGCAGCCGGCTCGAGCGGCCGGCGACGGCCGGGATCTCGAACTTCGTGCACGACCTGATGATCCAGGCGACGCGGAAGCGCGGCGGCACCGAGCTGGCGGAGACGATGGCGAACCTCGGCGGCAAGATCAGCGCCGCGGGCGACGTCGATTATTCCGGCATCCGCGCCACCGCGCTCGCGCGGTTCTGGCGTGAAGCGCTCGACCTCGTCGCCGAGATCGCGCTCGAGCCGAAGCTCACGGCCGACGACGCGGCCGGGTCGCGCGATTTCCTGCTGAGCCGCGTGCAGCGCCGCCAGGACAGCCCGTCGTCGCGCGCGTTCGACGAGTTCTATGCCGCGCTCTACGGCGCGCATCCGTACGCGCTGCCGTCGCTCGGCACCCGCGAGTCGCTGAAGCGCATCGACCACGCGGCGGCGGTCGCGCACTATCGCGCGTTCTACCGGCCCGAGCGCATGATCCTCGCGGTGAGCGGACAGGTCACGGCCGCCGACGTCGTGCTGGCGGCGCGGCGACTCTTCGGCGGCATGCCGGCCGGTGGCGCGGTCTCCGATGCCGCGATTCCGCCGCCCGTGGCCGCGGGACGGCGCGTCGTCGTCGAACAACCCGCGCAGCAGGCGCAGATCCTCGCCGGCGGGATCGCGCCGGCGCTCAACGACGCCGATCACGCGGCGGTCAAGGTGCTCAGCACCGTGCTCGGCGGCGGCATGGCGGGGCGGCTGTTCTCGGAGCTGCGCGACAAGCGCGGTCTCGCATACACGGCGACGTCGTACTACGACCCGGTGCGCGAACCGGGTGCGTTCGTGCTGTATCTCGGTACGGCGCCCCGGAACGCCGCGCGCGCCGAAGAGGCGCTGCTCGCGGAGATCGCGCGGATCAAGACGCAGCCGGTGGGCGCCGAGGAGCTGGGGCGCGCGAAGGGCTATCTGCTCGGCCGGTATGCGATGGACCGCCGCACGAACGAACGCCAGTCGTGGTACCTCGCCTTCTACGAGCTCGCGCGGGCCGGCGCCGATTATCCCGAGCGCTATCGCCGCGCCGTCGAGGCCGTCACCGCCGCCGACGTGCAGCGTGTCGCGCAGCGCTATCTCGCGAGGCCGACGATCCTCGTCCTTCGACCGAAATAATGGGGGCCCCGACATGGCCCCCAAACCCCCATCGCTCGCACCGCCCCGGCCAAGCCGTGGCGCTGCTCGACACCGCGTCGTTGACGGTCCTACAAACGCGTCGCGCGATCGCGCGTCCGCCGAATACGCTCCCGGCAGCCGTCGTCTGACTCTCGACATCCCCGAACGAGGGGAGGGAGGATGACGATGACGAAGGCGAGAATGCTCGCTCCGGTGGTCGGGCTCGCGCTGCTCGCGACGACGGTGGCGGCGTGCGGAACGCTCGGCGGCGCGGCGGTCGGCGCCGGAGCCGGCGCGGCGATCGGCGCGGGCACGGGCAAGGGCGCAGGCAAAGGCGCGCTGATCGGTACGGGTATCGGCGCGGCGGCGGGTGCGATCTACGACGTGACGAAGAAGTAGAGAGGACGCCGGCGCAGGCCGGCGTCCCGCTCGTCGCTCAGTCCATCTCTTCGGTCGAACGGCGCTCGCGCGCCTCCTCGAGCGTCCGAATCTCGTCGCTGAACATCCCGACGTGCAGCGGGCACGGCGGCTTGTTCTCGTCGACATACTGGCATTCGGTCTGGTTGCATTGCACGAAATAGCCCTGCGGCTGCCCGAATCCACCCGGCCGGCGGAGCCGGATCTGGACTTGCTCGGACACGACGTCACACGAGAATTCACGCCAACGACTGCGGCCCATCAGATCTCCTTCTGCCAGTAACGCCCGGCGTCGCAAGCAACAACCACACCATACCGCTTTCGAGCGGCCTGACACAATGTTGGAACGTGTCCGGCGCATTTCCGGGCCGAGGCCGGCGGCGATTTCCGATATAGTTGGGCGACCCTCGGACGTCGCGGGGGAACGCTTGCACTAGGGGAGGCGCTCCGCGTTGCGTCCTTCGACCGTGGTGGTTCGACGTCGGCTGCCGTTCGTCCTTCTCTTCGTCTTCGCCGTAGTTGCCCTGACCGGCTGCGGCACCATGTCGCGGGTGTTGAAGTCGGCGTCCGCCGACGCGCCCCAGGTCGTGGTGCCGTCCGCCGCGCACACGCTCGCCACGCCGGCCGTCGATCCGCCAGCCGCCATCGCGCCGCTGCCGTTCGACCCCGCGCTCGCGGACGTGCCGCCCGGCGCGGAGCCGGCGTCACGCGACGAGGTCGTCGACCCCGAGGACGGCGCGATTGCGCTCACCGCAGACGTCGCCGCCGCGGACGCTTCGGGTGTGGACGACGCGCCCGTCGTCGTGGCGCAGGCGCCGAGCGCGCCGCCGCCGGCGCGCGGCCCGCGCGGCCAGGACGAGTACGACGTCGAGGAGTACGACCCCTGGGAGCCGTTCAACGAGTCGATGTTCGACTTCAACCGCAAGCTGGACCGCTACATCTTCAAGCCCGTCGCCCAGGCCTACGACAAGGTCGTGCCGGACGAAGTCCAGCGCATGCTCGCGAACGGCTTCGACAACCTCGAATCCATCAAGCGCATGGTCAACAGCCTGCTGCAGGGCAAGTGGGACGGCGCGGTGCGCGAGCTGTCGCGGTTCATGCTGAACACGACCGTCGGCATCGGCGGGCTGTTCGACATGGCGAAGGCCGCGGAGATCGAAAAGAGCCGGGAAGACTTCGGGCAGACGCTCGGATTCTACGGGGTCGGTCCGGGGCCGTATCTCGTCCTGCCGTTCTATCCGCCCTCGACGGTGCGTGACTTCCTCGGGAAGCTCGTGGACGGCTTCCTCCACCCGCTGCGGTACATCCTGCCGGGCTCGGACGTCACCGACGTCTTCACCGACCCGGGCGGGTACGTCGACGACGCCTGGGTCTCGTGGGCGGTCGACGCCGGAGAGCTGGTGAACGACCGGTCGCTGAACCTCGAGCTCTACCAGGGCTTCGAGGAAACCGTCGTCGACATGTACAGCGCCGTTCGGCACGCGTACCTGGAGCGTCGTCGCAACCTCATCAAGGAGTAGGTCGCGGCGGGCGAATGAACGCGCTGGTGCGCTGGCTCTCGCTCGGCGCGGTCGTCACGACGCTGGTGATCGGCGGCGGAACGCTCTGGCGCGTGCTCGCCGCGTCGCCCGCTGATCAGGACGTCAAGACCGGCCGCGCGGTCTATACCCAGTACTGCGCGACGTGTCACGGCACGTCCGGTCGCGGCGATGGCCCGTCCGCGGCCGGCCTCGCGACGAAGCCCGCCGATCTGACCGACGGTCGCCTGATGAACGCGCTGCCCGACGAGTTCCTGGTGAACGTCGTCGAGCGCGGCGGACCGGCGGAGGGTCTCGCACCGACGATGCCGGGCTTCGGCGCGTATCTCGGCGCGGAGCAGATCCGGCAGCTCGTCGTGTTCATGCGCACGCTGGCGCAGCCGGCGTTTTCACCGTCGATGGCGCGTCCGCTCGTGACCGTCCCCGGCGCGCCGACGCAGCCGATCTTCTTCAGCCACGTCATTCATGCGGGCTCGTTCCAGATCGCGTGTCAGCACTGTCACTCCGATGCCCGCCGCTCGGAGTACGCGGGCCTGCCGTCCGTCGAGCGCTGCATGGGCTGTCACAAGATCATCGGCGCGACGGACAATCCGGAGATCCGCAAGATCCACGACTACTACCAGCGTCGCGAAGCGATCCCGTGGGTGCGCGTGTTCAAGATCCCGGAGTTCACGTACTTCCCGCACAAGGCGCACGTGCGTGTGGGCGTCGAGTGCCAGACGTGTCACGGCCCGATCGAGCGGATGCGCGTCGTCGGCGCGGACACCGGCCGCAATCTCCGGCAGGATCTCCTCTCCCTGGTCGGCTTCCGCAGGGGTGCGCCACCGCTGACGATGGGCTGGTGCATCGACTGTCACCGGGACTACAACAGGAAGAAGAACACGAAAGCGCCCCTGGACTGCGTCACCTGCCATCATTGACTGAGATGGGGGGAGCGTCTTGCCGCTCCCCCCCAACCCCCCACCGCCCGACGGCGCTCGCTGATGCTCGCCGTTAGCGCCTAGTCATCGCTCGAAGTTGCGCGGGCAAAGCCCGCGCTCGGACCGCCGAGTCCCGAGATGTGAACGCGAGCCGCGCAATGTGAATCGTGCCGGTGGTGCTTCGTGTTCGGCGCGCGGCGGCGGGGTGGGCGAGGGGGGCGGGGGTTCCTCCGGAATTCCGTTTGGCTTCGACCAGCGAACGGACGCAGCGTGGTGTGATGCCCTGCGGTGGCTACGGCGAGCGCGCGAAGCGAGCGCGGAATTCCGGAGGAACCCCCGCCCCCCTCGCCCTACGGGGTGACCGCGGAAGACGCGGGCGCCGGCTTCATCGCGAGCAGCTCGTAGATCGTCACGGCGCGGGTCTTGCCCTTGACCATGACCTCCCCGAGCGGCCGCGCGTCGATGGCGTCGCGTGCCGCCTCGTAGGTCGATTCGCTGATGAGAATCCAGCGCGCGGGCTTCTTCTCGCGCGTGAGCGCCTCGAGCCGCGCGCCGAGGTTCACCTCGTCGCCGACGACGGTGTAGCTGAAGAGCTGCTCGGACCCGAGGTTGCCGACGACCATGGGGCCGCTGTTCACGCCGACGCCGATGAAGAACGGCTCCGTGCCGGCCTCTTCCCACCGCTTCGCCTGGCGCTCGGTTTCCTCGATCATCCGGAGCGCCGCGCGGCAGGCCCGGACCGCGTGGTCCGGCAGCGGAATCGGCGCGCCGAAGACCGCCATGACCGCGTCGCCGATGTACTTGTCGAGCGTGCCGCGCTCTTCGATGATGATGTTCGTCATCGCGGTCAGGTGCTCGCGCAGCCGCGCCACGACGTCGTGCGGGTCATGGGACTCCGTGTAGGTCGTGAAGCCGCGGATGTCCGCGAAGAGCACGCTCAGGTCGCGGAGCTCGCCGCCGAACTGCAGCGCGCCCGGATCCGCGATGATGCGCTCGACCACTTCCGGGCTCACGTACTGCGCGAACGCGCGCTTCGTCCACATCCGCTGCCGCTCCTCGGTGAGGAACCGGTACACGGTCACCACGACGAACGTCAGGCCGATCGCGACGCTCGGAAACGCGATCGGCACCCAGGCGCCCTGACGGAACGCGACGTGGACGCCGACGGCGAGCGCGGCCTGGATGAGGAGCGCGGCGCCGAGGCTCGGCAAGGGGCGGAGCCGCGGCAGGAGCAGCCCCAGCCACAACGGCAGCAGGAACGTCGAGCCCGCCTCGAAGATCTCGGCCCAGACCGTCCGGTGCACGAAGCGACGCTCGATGAGGTTCGCGGCGACGTTCGCGTGCTTCTCCACTCCGGGCAGCGTCGAGGAGAACGGGGTGACGCGGAGATCGTAGACGCCCTCGGCGGTGGCGCCGATGAACACGATCCGGTCGCGCAGCTGGTCGGCGGGCACGCGACCGGCGAGCACGGCGGCGGCGGAGTGGTGCGCGAACGAGTGCGTGCCGCCCGCGTAGTTGATGAGCGCCCGCGCCTGCCAGTCGACCGCGATCTCGTAATCCTGCAGCTGGACGCTCCGGCCGAAGTCGATCTTCAGCGCGGACGGCTCGAGCCCCGCGGCGACCCGGACGGTCTCGAGCGCGAGGCTCGGGTAGTAGTAGCCGCGATACTCGACGACGAGCGCCTCCCACCGCGTCACGCCGTCGAAGTCGGCCATCATGTTGACGTGGCCCAGCGACTTCGCCGCCTCGAGCAGCGGCGGAATCGGCACGCCGGCGGCCCGCGAGCTCGGCGGCGGAAAGAATCCGCGGTCGTCGTAATGGAAGAACGACGTGATCGCCGACTTGTAT
Source organism: Candidatus Rokuibacteriota bacterium (assembly GCA_016184365.1). Classification (GTDB taxonomy): domain Bacteria; phylum Methylomirabilota; class Methylomirabilia; order Rokubacteriales; family CSP1-6; genus AR8. The sequence goes on along the minus strand of JACPCW010000102.1, from coordinate 25,095 downwards.
GGCTGGCCCTGCCGCTCCGGCGCCGCCGGCGGCGGTGGAGCGAGGTCGAAGACGCTCGGCAGCACGACGCGATCGCTCGCCCGGATCGCGTCGGCCAGGAGCGCGTCGCGATCCGAGGCGCGCATGAGCGCATCGATCTCGCGCACGGTCGCCGCGTCCGCGCGGGCGCCGAGACGTTCGCGGAGGATGCGCGCCGCGCGCAGCTCGCCGCTCTGCTCGGGCTCGTTGAGGATGATATCCACCCCGATCGCCGCGACGCCGGCCTCGGTGAGCTTCGTGATCAGGTCGGCGAGCACGCTGCGCGGCCAGGGCCACCGGCCGATCGCGCGCAGGCTCGGCTCGTCGATCGCGACGATCGCGACCGCCTCGTGGCCGGGCCGGGGGCCGCGGATCCGCAGGTGCTGGTCGTAGAGCGCCTGGTCGGCGCCGATCAGCAGCGTCGGCGAGCTGTACCACGCGGCGAGCATGAGCACCGCGATGACGAGCGCGATGAGGAAGCTCGCGACGCGGCTGCCGTGAGCCCCGCGCGAGCGCCAGTGGCGTGCGAGCGCGGCCCTCATTCCGCTTTGAAGTACTTCGCCTGCGGATGATGGAACACGAGCGCGGAGACCGACGCTTCGGGATCCATCATGAAGCCTTCGGTGAGCTCGATCCCGATCGTCTCCGGGTGGAGCAGGCGCCAGAGCGTCGCCTGGTCGGCGAGGTCGGGGCATGCCGGATACCCGAACGAGACGCGCAGGCCGCGGTAGCGCGCCTTCAGCTTGTCGGCGACGGAGAGCTCCGGAGGATCCGGGAAGCCCCACTGCGTCCGGAGGCGCGCGTGCAGCATTTCGGCGAACGCCTCCGCCGTCTCGATCGCCAGCGCCTGCAGCGCGTGTGAACGGAGATAGTCGCCGCGATCCTTCCACGCCTGCGCGAGGTCCCGGACGCCGACGCCGCACGTGACGGCGAAGAGCGCGATCCAGTCGTCGGTGTCGTCGCGCACGTAGTCGGCGAGACAGAGCCGCTGGCCATCCGCCTGGCGCGGGAAGGTGAAGCGCGCGACGTCCGCGCCGCCGGGGGAGAGCACCCGGATGCTGTCGCCGGCGGCGCGCGCGCGGAACCATTGATAGATGCCGTGCGCCCGGATCCAGCCGTGCGCGATCGCGCCGCGCTGCAGCTCCTGGACGACGGCCTCGAGCTCGCGCGCCTTCGCGTCGCCTGCCTCGAGCATGCGCGCCACCGGCCCCCGGAGGCCGAGGTGCTTGCCGTAGAGCATCTGCACGTTGAGGTAGGGGAAGACGTAGCTCAGCGGAACGTCGCGCAGCACGTGCGGCTCGAGGTCGGGCGGCGCCGGTGGTGTCGTCGCGTCGACGGTGCGCGTGACCCGTCCGGGCGCGGCGGGTGCCGCCGCCGGCGCCGGCGTCGCGGTCTCGACGAGCGCGGCCTGTTCCGCGCGCAGCCGTTCGAGCAGCGCGTCGCGCGTCGGCGCGGAGAAGAGCTGGTTGGCGAGGTCGAGGCCGTCCATCGCGTCCTTCGCGTAGATCGTGGTACCGCCGTACTCGGCCGCGATGCGCGTCGCCGTGAACTTCCGCGTGAGCGCCGCGCCGCCGACGAACATCGGAATGTCGATGCCCGCGGCGCGCAGGTCCTGGGCGGTGATCACCATCTGCTGCGCGGACTTCACGAGCAGCCCCGACAGCCCGATCGCGTCCGGCTTGTGGCTCGCGCAGGCCGCGATCAGCTCTTCCGGCGGCACCTTGATGCCGAGGTTGATCACGCGATAGCCGTTGTTCGAGAAGATGATGTCGACGAGGTTCTTGCCGATGTCGTGGACGTCGCCCTTGACGGTCGCGAGCACGATCGTCCCGCGCGTGGCCGCGTCGCTCTTTTCCATGAACGGCTGGAGGTGCGCGACGGCCGCCTTCATCGCCTCGGCGGACTGCAGCACCTCCGCGACGATGAGCTGGTTGTCGTTGAACAGCCGCCCGACCTCGTCCATGCCGCGCATCAGCGGGCCGTTGATGATGTCGAGCGGCGCCGTGTCGCGCAGCTTGGCGTTCAGGTCGTCGACGAGGCCGTCGCGCGAGCCCTCCACGATGTACCGCGCGAGACGCTCGTCGAGCGACAGCGTCGACGCGACGGGGGCCGCCTTCTTCTTTTCGCGGAAGTGCGCGGCGAAGGCGGCGATCGGGTCGGCGCCGCGATTCTCGATCAGGTCCTCGGCCAGCCGGCGCTCGTCGTCGGGAATCGACGCGTAGCGCTCGAGCCGCTCGGTGTTGACGATCGCGTAGTCCAGTCCCGCCTTGGTGCAGTGGTAGAGGAAGACCGAGTTCAGGACTTCGCGGCCCGCCGGCGGCAGCCCGAACGAGACGTTCGAGATGCCGAGGATGGTCTTGCCGTCGGGGAAGCGCGCCTTGATCGCGCGCACGCCCTCGATCGTCTCGATCGCCGACCCGATGTAATTCTTGTCGCCGGTCGCGACGGGGAAGACGAGCGCGTCGAAGATCAGGTCGCGCGCCGGCACGCCGTACTTCTTCGTGAGCAGCTCGTACGAGCGCTCGGCGACCGCGAGCTTGCGCGCGCGCGTGACCGCCATGCCCTGCTGCTTGTCCTCGTCGATGCAGCCGACCACGACCGCCGCGCCGTAGGTGCGCAGCAGCGGGGCGACGCGCTCGAAGCGCTCTTCGCCGTCTTCGAGGTTGATCGAGTTCACGATCGCCTTGCCCTGGCAGTGGCGCAGCGCGGCCTCGATGACGGCGGCGTCGGTCGAGTCGATCATCAGCGGCACCTTCACCCGCCGCGTCAGCTCGACCATGAAGCGGTCCATGTCGCGCAGCTCGTCGCGGTCCGGATTCGCGAGGCACACGTCGAGGACCTGCGCGCCCGCCTTGACCTGCGCGCGGCCGATCTCGGCGGCGTCCTCGAACTGCTCGCCGACGGCCAGCTCCTTGAAACGCCGCGAGCCGATGACGTTCGTGCGCTCGCCGACGAAGATCGGCCGGTTGTCGTCGGCCGGGTAGAGGACTTCGATGCCGCTCACCGCCTGCGGCTCCTCGGCGGCCGGCGGGCGCGGCGTGCGGCCGCGCACGAGATCCGCGATGGCACGGATGTGCGCCGGCGTCGTGCCGCAGCAGCCGCCGACCATGTTCACCCAGCCCTCGTCGACGAACCGGCGCAGCTTGAACGCGAGGCTGTCCGGCGTTTCCCCGTACTGACCGCGCTCGTCGGGCAGGCCGGCGTTCGGATACACGCTGACGAACGTCGTCGCCAGCCGCGCGAGCGTCCGGAGATGGTCGGTCATGAACTCCGGACCGGTCGCGCAGTTGAGACCGATCGAAAAGATGCCGAGGTGCTGGAGCGCGACGTAGAGCGCCTCGACGCCCTGGCCGGCCAGCATCGTGCCCATCGGCTCGATCGTGGCGCTGATCATCAGCGGCAGCTCGACGCCGGCCGCGCGCAGCGCGTCCTGCACGCCGAGCGCCGCGGCCTTCACGTTGAGCGTGTCCTGCGACGTTTCGAGGAGCAGGGCGTCCGCGCCGCCCGCGACGAGCCCCGCGGCCTGCACGTCGTAGGCGCGCCGCACCTCGTCGAACGTCACGTTGCGCGTCACGCAGATCGAGCGCGTCGACGGCCCCATCGCGCCGACGACGAAGCGATCGCCGGCCACCTCGCGCGCGAGCGCGGCGCCGGCGCGCGCGATCTCCCAGGCGCGGTCGGCCAGGTCGTACTCCGCGAGCACGTACGGCGCGCATCCGAACGTGTTCGTCGAGACGAGATCGGCGCCGGCGGCGAGGTAGGCCGTGTGGATCGAGCGAATGACGTCGGGTCGCGTCAGGGTGAGATGCTCGTTGCAGCCCTCGAGCGCGGCGCCGCCGAAGTCGCCGGCCGAGAGGCCGGCCGCCTGGATCATCGTCCCCATGGCGCCGTCGAACACGAGGATGCGCCGTGACAGCTCGCGCCGGAGAGCCTCGGCCCGGGACGCTGCGCGCATTGACCGATACTAGCGCACTCGCCGAGGCACCCCCGAGTCCGGTTATAGTGCAAGGCCTATGACTACGCCCCAGCTTCCGCTCGACGGTGTACGGGTCGTCGATCTCTCGCGCGTGCTCGCGGGCCCGTTCTGCGGCGCGCTGCTCGGTGATCTCGGCGCGGACGTGATCAAGGTCGAGGATCCGCACGTCGGCGACGAATCGCGCACGTGGCCGCCGCACAAGGACGGCGAGGCGGCCGGCTATCTCGTCAACAACCGCAACAAGCGCGGGATCAGCGTCGATCTGAAGTCGCCGGACGGCGTCGACATCGTGCGCCGGCTCGTGCGCGACGCCGACGTCGTCATCGAGAACTTCCGCACCGGGACCATGGAGGAGTTCGGTCTCGGGTACGACGCGCTCTCCGCCATCAACCCGCAGCTCATCTACTGCTCCGTCTCGGCCTTCGGCCGCACGGGACCGCGCGCCGACGGCGCCGGCTACGAGGCGCTGATGCAGGCCTTCGCCGGGATCATGTCGATCACCGGTGAGCCGGGCGGCGCGCCGGTGCGATGCGGCGTCAGCTTCCTCGATCTCACGACCGGCATCCTCTGCGCGCTCGGCGTCGTCAGCGCGATCCACCATCGCGCGCGCACCGGCGTCGCACAGCGCGTGGACGCGTCGTTGCTCGAGACGGCGATCGGGCTGCTGAACTTCCAGGCCGAGGGCTACCTGCTCGCGAACCTGGTGCCGAAGGCGCTCGGCTCGGCGCATCCGTCGCTGTCGCCGTACCGGAACTTCCGGTGCCGCGACGGGCAGTGGGTCTTCATCGCGGGCGCGAACGACCGGCTGTGGAAGCGCCTTGCGGGGGCGCTCGACCTCGGCTGGATGGCCGACGATCCGCGCTTTGCCGTCAACGTGGAGCGCGTGCGACACCGGCAGGAGCTCGAAGCGCGGGTCGAGGAAGCGATCGGCGCGCAGGATCGCGAGCCGCTCCTGAAGCGCCTCGAAGAAGCCGGCGTGCCGGCGACGCCGGTCAACACGGTCGACCAGGTGCTGAACGACCCGCAGACGAAGACGCGCACGGTGATCCGGCGCATGCAGCACCCGAAGCTCGGCGACATTCCGGTCGTCGGCATGCCGGTCGGCTTCTCGAAGATCGAGCCGGGCATCCGGCGGCACGCCCCGGCGCGGGGCGAGCACACGGACGAGGTGCTCCGCGAGATCGGCCTGGACACCGCGCAGATCGCCGAGCTCCGCTCGCGCAAGGTCGTGATTTAGCCCGCCTTATCTACCGCGTTGTCCACCGGGTCCTCGGGGATGTACCTGACCCGAGGGCCCTGCCATGAATGGGTTGGATTTCTCCGCTGCTCCGGAAGTTTCTTTCCGTGATCGGCGGTCGAACCTCCGAACTTACACGTCTTCACAGCGTTCGCCGGATCCCCTGCGCGGCATCGGAGTTGCTATTCCCCCTGTGCGCTCACCGCGCAGAAGTCCAGCCCGCGGTTCGGGAGGGGTCATGGGTCAGGTCTCGACATCAACCTGGGCGATGGTCCTCGCCAGCGGCGACGGCGTGCGACTGAAGCCGCTGACGACGCAGATCGCCGGCGATGCACGCCCGAAGCAGTTCTGCCCGATTCTCGACGGCGAGACGCTGCTGGATGCGACGCGCCGCCGCGCGGATCTGGTCGCCCGCTTCGACCGGCAGATGGTGGTCGTCAGCCGGTCGCACGAGCCGTATTACCGCTACCTTCACGCCGAGCTCGCGCCCGGCCGGCTCGTCGTGCAGCCGCAGAACCGCGGAACCGCGCCCGGCATCCTGTATCCGCTGCTGCACATCGCGCAGCTCGCCGGGGACGTTCCGATCGCCATGCTGCCGTCCGATCACTACGTCGCGGACGACCAGGCGTTCATGGCGTACGTCAGCCGGGCCGTCGACATCGTCCGGCAACGGCCGGACCTGGTGGTGCTGCTCGGCGTGGACGCCGATCGTCCTGAGACGGAATACGGGTGGATCGAGCCGCACGCCATGCCGGTCGCTCTCGAGGGCGAGCCGGTGTTCTCGATTCGCCGGTTCTGGGAGAAGCCGTCCGCACGGCTCGCGGAAGCGCTGCTCGCGCGCGGCTGCCTCTGGAACAGCTTCGTGATGGTCGGGTGGACGCAGGCGTTCCTCGCGCTGTATCGGACGGCGCTGCCCGGGCTTCTCGCGGCGTTCGAGCCGCTGCGCGCGGCGCTCGGCCGGACGGCCGAGTTCGACGAGGCGGACCGGCTCTACCGGGTGCTTCCCGAAGTGAACTTCTCCGACCGCGTCCTGGCGGTCGCGGTCGAACGGCTCGCCGCGATCCGCGTGAAGAGCGTCGAGTGGAGCGACTGGGGCAACGTCGATCGCATCATGAAGTCGCTCGCCCGCGCGGGGAAGCGTCCCGCGTGGCTCGGCCGGGTGGAGCTGGCCTCCACGGCCTGACGGCGATGATGGACGTCACGGGCTCCACCGCGCCGGTGCTGCTCGTCATCGAGGACGACACCGACACGCGGCAGGCCCTCGCGGAATACCTGACCGCCGTGTTCCCCGATGCGCGCGTGCTGATGAGCGAATCGGCCGAAGGCGGTCTCGAGCTGGCGCTGCGCACGCGGCCGCGCGTCGTGCTGCTCGACCTGCGGCTGCGCGGCATTCACGGCTTCGAATTCGCCGACCGTCTCACGCGCTCGGGTCGGGCCGCGGGCGTGGCCATCGTCGCGTTGACGGGTGACATGAGCCCGGATACCTTGATGAAGGCCGAGACAGCCGGCTTCACCGCGTTCCTGAGAAAGCCCGCCGACATGGATCGTCTCGAAGCGGTGCTCCGACCGCTGCTCGACCCCGGACCCGGTCCGGATTCCGATCGAGCGCGGGAGGCGCCGCTGTGGAAGGGTTCGAAGGGCGTATTGCCGTCGTAACGGGCGGCGGCAGCGGCATCGGCCGCTCGCTCGCCGAAGCCTTCGCGCGCGAGCGCGCGAAGGTCGTCGTCGCCGACATCGATGCGCGCGCCGCCGAGGACGTCGCCGGCGGGATTCGCGCGCGCGGCGGGGAAGCCATCCCGGTCGCCACGGACGTCGCCGATCTCGCCTCGGTCCAGGCGCTCGCCGACCGCGCGTTCTCCACCTGGGGCGCCGTCCACGTTCTCTGCAACAACGCCGGCGTCGCGCTCTGGGGCGGCCTCGAGACCGCGACGCACCGGGACTGGCAGTGGGCGCTCGGCGTGAACCTCTGGGGCGTCATCCACGGCATCGAAGCGTTCGTGCCGCGCATGATCGCCGGCAAGCAGGGCGGACACATCGTGAACACCGCCTCGATGGCCGGCCTGATCGCCAGCCAGGGCCTCGGCGTGTACAACACGACGAAGTACGCCGTCGTCGGGCTCAGCGAGACGCTCCAGAAAGATCTGCGCCCGTACGGGATCGGCGTGTCGGTCATCTGTCCGCTCGGCGTCGCGACGCAGATCCGCAGGTCCGACCGGAACCGCCCCGCGTCACTGCGGAACGACACCCCGTCGCCGGGCCCGGCGGTGGAGCTCATGGGCCGCACGCTCGAGCCCGATCACGTCGCGCGGATGACGCTCGGCGCGATCCGCGGGGGCCAGCTCTACGTCATCACGCACGAGGAAAGTCTCGAACCGCTGCGCAAGCGCTTCCAGCGCATCGAGCGCGCGGTCCTCGAGCTCACGCGCTAGCGCGCCCGGGTCTCGCGACGCCCTCCCGTCCGTTCATCCAGACCGAAGCCGCGCTCGCCACGCTCGCCGCACGACTCGCCCGGTCCAGCGAGATCGCGGTCGACACCGAAGGCGACAGCCTGCATCATTACCCGGCGCGGCTCGCGCTCCTGCAGATCGCGGAGCCGGACGGGACCGTGTCGTTCGTCGACCCGATCGCGATCGACAATCTCGCGGCGCTCGGCCCCGTGTTCGCCGATCCGGCGATCACGCTCGTCCTGCACGCGGGTGACAACGATCTGATCGAGCTCAAGCGCCGCTACCGGTTCACGTTCGGCCGGGTGTTCGACACCTCGATCGCCGCGCGCTTCCTCGGCGTGCGCGCGCTCGGGCTGGACGCGCTGCTCGGCCAGTGGCTCGGCGTCGAGCTGCCGCCGTCGCGCCAGAAGGACGACTGGTCGGCGCGGCCGCTCAGGCCGGTGCAGGAGGACTACGCCGCGTCCGACGTGGAGCACCTGTTCACGTTGAAGACGCGGCTGATCGAGGAGCTCGACGCCATGGGCCGCCGCGCGTGGGTGGAGGAGGAGTGCGCCGCGCTCGCGGCGCTGGAGATTCCGGACCGCCTCGTGGATCCCGAGGCGTTTCTGCGCGTCAAAGGCGCGCGCGACCTGCCGCCGCCCGCGCTCGGCGTGCTGCGCGAGCTGTACGAGACGCGCGAGACGCTGGCGCGCGCGGCCGATCGGCCGCCGTTCAAGATCCTCGGGGAGGACACGCTGCTGAAGCTCGCGCAGACGCTTCCCGCGACGCCCGCGGAGCTCGCGCAGGTGCCGGGCTGTACGCCGCGCGTCGTCGGACGCTGGGGCACGACGCTGCTCGACGCGATCGCGCGCGGCCGCGCGCTGCCGCCCGAGGCGTTGCCGGTTCTCCGACGCTCGGCCCGTCCGCCGGGGAATCCCGCCGCCGCGCGACGCGCCGAGGTGTTGAAGAAGTGGCGCGTGGACGCCGCGGAGCGCCACGCGCTCGATCCGGGCGTGCTCCTGCCGAACCGGCTCATCTCGGGGATCGCGGACGCGGGGCCGACCACGCTCGAGGCGCTCGCGGCCGTCGACGGCGTGCGGCGATGGCGCGCGGCGAATTTCGGCACGGAGATCGTCGCGGTCGTCACGTCCGTCGAGCGGCGTGCGCGTTGAGCCGTTTCGGGTACGATGACGATGGAAGGGCGAAGCCGCCGCACGGCGCGAAGCGTGTGCGAGGCGAGTCTGTGAAAATGAGCAACGATCGAGACACGTGGACCAGCAATCTCGTCGATGACGACGCCGGGCTCGCGCAGATTCTGCGAACTGCGCGCACGGTTGCCGTGCTGGGCGCAAAAGTCGTGCGCTCGGCGCCCGCGTACTACGTGCCGGCGTATCTCGAGTCGCGCGGCTACAAGATCCACCCCGTGAACCCGACGCTGATGGGCCACGTCGTCTTCGGTGAGCAGATCGTCGGCGCGCTCGCCGATCTCGAAGCACCGGTCGACGTGATCGACGTCTTCCGGCGTCCGGAGTACCTGCCGGGCCATGCGCGCGAGATCCTCGCGCTGCCGTGGCGGCCGAAGGCGGTGTGGTTTCAGCTCGGCATCCGCAACGACGAGGCGGCGGCGCTCCTCGCCCGCGCGGGCATCCGCGTGGTGCAGGACCGATGCATGATGCCGGAGCACCGGCGACTGCTGGGAGCGGCATAACATGCGACGCATGCGGTTATCGAGGAGCGGCACGGGTTTCCCGGGACGCTCCGAGCGCCGGGGGGTCTGGGGGGCCATGTCGGGGCCCCCCAGGAGATAAATCAAATTGGCCGGCGAATACGCGTTCGTCATGAAGGACCTGCGCAAGGTCGTCCCGCCGAAGCGGGAGATCCTGCGCGGCATCTACCTGTCGTTCTTCCACGGCGCCAAGATCGGCGTGATCGGTCCCAACGGATCGGGCAAGTCGAGCCTGCTGCGCATCATGGCCGGCGCCGACGACGATTTCATCGGCGAGGCGTTTCCCGCCGACGGCCTGCGGATCGGCTATCTGCCGCAGGAGCCGCAGCTCGATCCCGCGAAGGACGTGCGCGGCAACGTCGAGGACGGTGTGGCCGAGACGCGCGCGCTGCTGACGCGCTTCGACGAGGTGAGCGCGAAGTTCGCCGAGGAGCTGTCGGAGGACGACATGAACGCGCTGCTCGACGAGCAGTCGCGGCTCCAGGATCGTATCGACGCGACGAACGCGTGGGACCTCGACCGGACGGTGGAGCTCGCCATGGACGCGCTCCGGTGTCCGCCCGGCGACGCCGACGTCACGAAGATCTCCGGCGGCGAGCGCCGCCGCGTCGCGCTGTGCCGGCTCCTGCTCGCGAAGCCCGACATGCTGCTGCTCGACGAGCCGACGAACCATCTCGACGCCGAATCCGTCGCGTGGCTCGAGCGCTTCCTGCACGAATATCCCGGCACGGTCGTCGCGATCACGCACGATCGCTACTTCCTCGACAACGTCGCCAAGTGGATCCTCGAGCTCGACCGCGGGGCCGGCATTCCGTGGGAGGGCAACTACACCTCGTGGCTCGCGCAGAAGCAGACGCGGCTCGCGCAGGAGGAAAAGGCGGACAAGGCGCGGCAGCGCACCCTCGAGCGCGAGCTCGAGTGGGTGCAGATGTCGCCGCGCGCGCGGCAGGCGAAGTCCAAGGCGCGTCTCAAGGCCTACGACCAGATGGTGAACGAGTCGGTCGAGCAGCGCGCCGGCGCGCTCGAGATCGTCATCCCGCCCGGCCCGCGGCTCGGCGATCTGGTCATCGAGGCGGAGAAGCTCCTCAAGGCCTACGGCGACCGCGTGCTCATCGACGGCCTGTCGTTCAAGCTGCCGCCCGGCGGCATCGTCGGCGTCATCGGTCCGAACGGCGCCGGCAAGACGACGCTGTTCCGCATGATCGCGGGTCAGGAGGAGCCGGACGGCGGCACCCTGCGCCTCGGCGAGACGGTGCGCCTCGGCTACGTCGACCAGAGCCGCGATGCGCTCGACGCGAAGCGCACCGTGTGGGAAGAGATCTCCGACGGCCTGGACATCATGGACGTCGGCGGACGGAAGATGCAGTCGCGGGCGTACGTCGCGTCCCTGAACTTCAAGGGGAGCGACCAGCAGAAGCTCGTCGGCGAGCTGTCCGGTGGCGAGCGGAACCGCCTGCACCTCGCCAAGGTGCTGCGGAGCGGCGCGAACGTCCTGCTGCTCGACGAGCCGACGAACGACCTCGACGTCGACACGCTGCGGGCGCTCGAAGACGGGCTGCTCGCGTTCGCCGGCTGCGTCGTGGTCATCAGTCACGACCGGTGGTTCCTCGACCGCATCGCCACGCACATGCTCGCGTTCGAGGACGAGGGCAGGTGCGTGTGGTTCGAGGGCAACTACCAGGACTACGAAGCCGACCGCAAGCGCCGGCTCGGCGCCGACGCCGAGCAGCCGCACCGCCTCCGCTACAAGCGCCTGCCGCGCGCCTGAGCGCCTTGCCTGGCCCTGGGGTGCACTCCGGCTGTGACCAGAACCAATGGTCGTAAAACCAATCCGAAAGGTTCTCCGACCAGCCGGACAGGTCGGAAACGGGCGGTGGCTGTCACGCGCCGCACCCGGCGCGGGCATGGCCTCGCAGCGATTTTCTCGGGCCATGCCGTCATCGCGCTCTTGCGGACACTTCTGATGAATCCCGATCGCGATTTCTATCAGCGAGAACTTGCGGACCTCACGGGAGAGCGTCTGTCTCTCGTGCAATCCGGCCTTCAAGCCTCCGTGAACTCCTCGCCGAAGCGACGAAGTTCCGGCTAACGATACTCGAGTGGCTCGAGGAGAAACACCTGGATCTGGTGTGATTGAAGCCGTGTGATCGCTGATCACCGGGGCGCCGACCTGCCCCCGGGAGCCTCGAGGGCCGTCGTCGTGCGTGCCTGGCGCCGATCGCGCGGCATGACGCCAGCCGTTGCGCCCTTTCACGACGCCCGCGAAATCGGCCCCCCCCGCGCACCCGGCGTGCGAAAATGCGGCGCTCGATCCGGTAACGGTGCCTTCCGATGCGGGCTCGCACGGGGCGAATGACCGCGTCGATGCAGCGACGCATCGGCTTCCCGGATGGGCGGAGGCGGCGATGGCAGGCAACTGGCTCAGGGGCGGCAAGCGGGACATCACGGTCGTCAAGCGGAGCGATCCGACCTATCCGGCCGCCGGAGGCGGGAACAAGAAGATCCACAAGGAGAGCGAGGCGACGGTGAAGACCGCGCTCGTGCCGCCGGGTCGGATCAAAATCGGCCTGCGCGTGAAACAGGACGAACGTGTCGACGTCTTCCAGATGATCGGGAAGAACAACACGGTGCTGCCGCTGACGCGGCAGCCCCCGAACGACGCGATCGCCCAAGACCTCGCCGCCGCGCTCGGCGTCGCAGCGGACGAGCAGTGGGTCACGTACGTCTCCGACACGAACTACGATCCGAGCGTCTACAGCAAGAAGTTCGCGACGACGATCGAGCTCAATCCCTTCGTCTGTGGTCCGAACGGCGTCCGCGTGCTGCTCATCGCGGCCACGTACCACGCGCTCACCTTCCGTAACGACCACTACGTCTACGGCGTGAGCATCTTGCCTGGAGAGAACAGCCAGGGCTTCGCGATCGACCTGATGGCGAAGCCGAAGGCCGCGGCGAAGAAGCCGCCGAAGCCGAAGAAGAAGTAACCGGGCGCGGCGTGGCCGGGTCCCGGGCCCCGCGCGCGAGCAGCCCGATCGCGCGCGGATACCGAGCGTTCGACGAGCAAGGGCGGCTCCGCGCGTGGTTCCGTCTCGAGGCGCCCGCGGCGCCGATCGTGCCGTTCCCGGCGGACGCCGTGGCGCGCGCGTTCATGCGCACGCACGCGGCGGCCTTCGGCTGGCACCCGACTCTCGTCGACCTCCGGCACATGCGGGTGCTCGCCGGACCGGGCATCCTTTCCGCCAGGTTCGTCCAGGTCCACCGGGAGCTGCCGGTGGACCCGGGCGAGGTGGTCGTTAACGTCGACCGCGCCGGTCGCGTCCACGCCGTCTACAGCCAGTACCAGCACGAGGTCCCGGCCACCCTCGACCCGGCGCAGGCCCGCGTGGACCGCCTCCAGGCGCGCGAGGTCGTGGCACGGCTGCTCCGGCGCTTTGCGGACAAGGAGCTCACGGCGCGACTCATCGTGTACCGGCAGCGGTCGCATGACCGCCCGCCGGTCATCCGGTCCCGGCGGCCGCATCCCGTGCGCGCGGCGTTCGTCCGCACGGCCCGGCGGATCCTCGACCGTCACCCGCGTCCGCGAAACGGGCGTTACCTGCTCGCGTGGGACGTCCGCGTCACCACGGATCGGCCGCTCTCGCGCTGGCGGGTACTCGTCGACGCCGTGGACGGGCACGTCATCGACGTGCGCGACGAGATGGCGTACGCGAAGGGAGCGGGCAAGGTCTTCGACCCGAACCCGATCGTCACCAGCGGCGACCCGGGGCTCGTGACGGCGTCGTCCACCGCACGGGTCAACGCCGAGCGCGTTGCCGTCGCGCTCCGGCGGCTTCATCCGAGGGCGAGCGACGGCGCGTACCGCCTGGACGGCGCCTGGGTGCGCATGCAGGAGCTGGATCCGCCGCCGCACGCCGAACCGAAGAGCGTGAGCGGCCGCTTCGTCTACGGATGGAGGAACCGGAAGTTCCGGGACGTGATGGCGTACTTCCACATCGACCGGTTCCGCGAGTACCTCCGCCACGACCTCCAGCTCGAGACGGTCGCCGACTTCTCGGTGCGGGTCGACGCGCACGCGCTCTGCGGCGAGGACCTCTCGATGGCCGCGCCCGATCGCATCGTGTTCGGCGAGGGCGGAATCCCCGACGCGACCGACGCGATGGTGATCCTCCACGAGTACGGCCACGTCGTGCAGGACTCCATCAACCCGGGTCTCGCCACCGGCAACCACCAGAGCGGCCTGTCGGAGGGGTTTCCCGACTTCCTCGCCGCCGTGTACTACGACGACAAGCACGCCCGCCCCGCGGTGACGCGCGGCCGGATGTTCTCGTGGAACGACAGCGCCGCCGGCCGGGCCGGCTCCCGCCGCACCTACGACCGTCCGGACCGCTTCGACGGCCGCGCATGGGCCGATGCGTCGGCCTACGACAAGGGCGCGATCTGGTGCTCGGCGATGTTCGAGCTCTACCGGAAGCTCGGCGGGGACTCGGCCATCGCGGCCACCCGAGCCGCCGCGCGCGACCTCGCGATCCGGCTTCACGTGAGCGCCCACTTCGGTCTGCCCACCGAGGGCGCGACGGTGACCCAGGCCGTGCAGCAGCTCGAGGCGGCGGACACGCAGCTCCACGGCTGGCGGTATCCGCCCGGCCTCCACGTGAAAGTCATCCGCGACACCTTCGCGCGACGCGGCGCGCCCGGATACGCGCGGTTGCCGGTGGACGTCTACATCGACGCCCGCCGCGGCGGCGGCTACGGCAGCGTGAGCGGGGACGACGCGTTCGACGAGATCCTCTGGCTGGACACCCTCGACGCTGGGCCCGACGTCTGGACGAGCGACGCCGGCGGCGGGAATGCCGCGCCGGCCGCGCTCCAGGGCGGGCAGCCGGCACACCTCCACGTGAGATTGCGGAACCGCGGCACCACGAATTCCGGCGCGGTGACGGTCACGGCGTATCGCGCGGCGGCGCCGGCGCCGACGTGGCCGCGCGATTTCACGGCGCTCGATGCGGCGATGCCGTCGCGCGTCGTCCCGGGCGTCGGCGCGGGAGCGAGCGCGGTCGTGGGGCCTTTCGCCTGGACGCCCGCCGCCCGCGGGAGCGAGACGATCTTCGTGGTTGCCGACTGTGCTGCCGATCCGGCGGTGACGGCGGGCTTGCCGGCGGGCGCGCAGGTGGTCTGCCGCGACCTCGTCCCGTTCGACAACAACCTCGCGCTCCGCACGCTGTCGATCGCGTAAGCTCGGGCCCGGCGAGTTCCACGATGCAGTGTCCCGCCTGTCGCGCGGAAAATCTCGAGGACCGGCGCTTCTGCTCGCGATGCGGCGCTGCGCTGAGCGTCGTGTGCGGCGGCTGCGGCGCGGGCAACGAGCCGGCGGCGCGCTTCTGCGGCCAGTGCGGCGCCGCGCTCGATGCGGCCGGCGGCCCGGCGTTCCGGCGCTCGCCGGTGGCGGCGCACCTCGTGCGGCGCGTGCTCGCGTCGCGGCTCGCGCTCGAAGGCGAGCGCAAGCTGGTCACCGTGCTCTTCGCCGACGTCCGCGGATCGATGGAGCTCCTGGCGGACCGCGACCCGGAGGAGGCGCGCGCGCTGCTCGACCCCGTCATCGACCGCATGATCGCCGCCGTCCAGCGCTACGAGGGCACGGTGAATCAGGTGATGGGCGACGGCATCATGGCGCTCTTCGGCGCTCCGCTGGCCCAGGAGGACCACGCGGTGCGCGCGTGCCACGCCGCGCTCGAGATGCAGGCGACGGTCAGGCGCTGGGCCGAGGAGGCGCCGGTCTCGACCGGGCTGCCCGTGCGCATCCGCATCGGGCTCAACTCCGGCGAGGTCGTCGTCCGCTCCATCCGCAGCGATCTCCACGTCGACTACACGGCCGTCGGCCAGACGACGCACCTCGCCGCACGCATGGAACAGCAGGCGGACCCGGGCACCATCCGCGTGACTGCCGAGACCGCGGCTCTCCTCGGCGCGTGGATGCAGGTGACACCGCTCGGGCCCGTCCCGGTGCGCGGGCTCGACGCCCCCGTGCGCGTCTACGAGCTGACCGGTCTCGGTCCGGCCCGGTCGCGGCTCCACGCCGCGCTCGCGCGCGGCGTGAGCCACCTCGTCGGCCGCGACCACGAGCTCGCCGAGCTGGCGCACGCCGCCACGATCGTCCGGAACGGGCACGGGCAGATCGTCGCGCTCGTTGGCGAGGCCGGCGTGGGGAAGTCACGCTTGACGTGGGAGTTCCTCCACTCGGCATCGCTGGCCGGCTGGCGGATCGTGCAGGGGGCGGCCAGCCCGTACGAGCGATCGGCCTACGCGCTGATCACCCAGGTCCTGCGCCAGGTGTTCGAGGTCGACGAGGCGGCCGCGGGCGCGGCGCTCCGGGACAAGGTCGACGGGACGCTCGCAGTCCTGCCGGGTCTCGCCGACCTCGCTGCACCGCTGCTCGTGCTGCTCGGCGACGCCGCGCCGAACCCTGCCTGGGAGGTGCTCGAGCTCGCCGCGCGTCGGCGACGGCTGATCGACGCCGTCCGTCGCCTCCTCGTGGGCCTGAGCCGTCTCGAGCCGCTCTCCGTCGTGCTCGAGGACCTCCAGTGGAATGACCGCGAGTCCGCGCTGGTGCTCGACGCGCTCGTGGACGCGGTGGCCACGTCCCGGATCCTGCTGCTCGTCACGGCTCGGCCCGGCCCGGACCTCGGCTGGAGCGGCAAGGCGCACTACGGCCAGATCGGCCTCGCACCGCTGTCGCGCAGCGACGCCGACGAGCTGCTGCGGGACCTCCTCGGCGATCGGCCCGAGAGTGTCGTGGTCCGGCGCATGGTCGCCGAGCGGACGCAGGGCAACCCGTTCTTCATCGAGGAGAGCGTGCGGAACCTTGCCGACCTCGGCGTCCTCGAGGGTGGCCGGGGCCGCTATTCTGTCCGCCGCGCCCCGCCATCGCTCCAGCTGCCGGTGAGCGTGCACGACGTGCTGGCCGCGCGGATCGACCGACTCCAGCCGGAGGACAAGCTCGTCCTCCAGGCCGCGTCCGTGATTGGCCGCGAGGTGCCGATGGCGCTGCTCGATGCCGTCGCCGAGGACGGCGACGCCGTCGCGCGGCTGCACGCGGCCGAGCTGATCGACCCTGACGAGTCCGGCTCGGAGCCGAAGCTCGTCTTCCGTCACGCGCTTACCCAGGAGGTGGCGTACGGTGGCTTGCTCCGCGAGCGCCGTCGCGAGTTGGACGCGCGACTGGTCGACGCGCTCGAGCGGCGCCCGGCCGGCCGGCTGGACGAGCCCGCCGAGCGCCTGGCCTACCACGCCCTGCGCGGCGAACTCTGGGACAAGGCCGCGCGGTACTGCCGGCAGGCGGGGACGCGGGCGATCGCGCGCTGCGCCTACCGCGCGGCGGTCCTTCACTTCGAGGACGCGCTGGCCGCGCTCGCTCGTCTCCCGCCGGGCCGCGACCGCGGGCAGCAGACGATCGAGGTGCACCTGGAGCTGCGCACGGCGCTCACGCCGCAGGCCGATTTCGGCAGGATGCTCGAGCACCTCCAGGAGGCCGAGCGCCTGGCACGGGAGATCGACGACCGCGAGCGGCTCGCCCGCGTGTCCTCCTTCCTGGCGAACCAGTTCACGGTGATGCTCGATTTCCCGCGGGCGATTCGCTATGGCCGCGAGGCGCTCGATCTCGCGCGAGCCCTCGGAGACCTCGCGATCGAGGTCATCACCAACGCCTACCTCGGCGTCGCCTACTACACCGTGGCCCGGTACGACGAGGCGGCCGAGCTTTGTCGGCGGAACGTCGTCCTGCTCGACGGAGAGCGGGCCATGGAACGCTTCGGCATGATGCAGTGTCCCGCCGTGTACTCGCGCACCGTCCTCGCCTGGTCGCTCGCCGAGACCGGCGCGTTCGGCGAGGGGCTCGAGCGCGCGGAGGAAGGCGTCGCGCTCGGCCACCGGATCGGACACCCGGTGACGCAGGTGTTCGCCTGGCTCGGGCTCGGGGTGCTGCACCACCGCCGGCGCGACTACGAGAGAGCGGTCAGCCTGCTCGAGCAGGCGCTCGCGCACTGTCAGGCTGCCGAGGCGCCGGTCTACGTCGCGCTGATCACGGCCCCGCTCGCCGCGTCGCTCGCGCGCGTGGGGCGAGTCCACGACGCGGTCCAGCGGCTGGAGGCCGGGATCGAGCAGGCCATCGCGATCGGCGACCCGTACGGACGGTGGCTGCGTACCGGCGGCCTCGCGGAAGCCTACCTGCTCTCGGGCCGGACGGGCGACGCGGTTCGCCTCGCCCGTCGCGCGGTCGAGCTGACCCGACTCGTCCAGTCGCCGGGCGCCGAGGTGCACGCGACGGTGCTCCTCGCCGAGACTCTGCTCGAGTCGGATCCGCACGAGGCGAGCGAGCACGTGACGCGGGCGATCGCACGCGCCGCCGAGCTCGGGATGCGGCCGGCCCAGGCCTGGGGCCACGTCCTCGAGAGCCGCGCGCTCGCGCGGCTCGAGAAGGCCGAGCAGGCGCAGGCCGCCCTCGCGCGCGCCGAGGCCATGTTCGAGGCGATGGCGATGCGACTAGAATGACGGACCCTGAGGAGATGGCGTCCATGACCAGCCTGCGCGTTGTGCACTACGTCAACCAGTTCTTCGGCGGCCTCGGCGGCGAGGACCAGGCGCACGTCGGCGTCACCGTGAAGACCGGCGCGGTGGGGCCGGGCCGCGCGCTCGAGACGGCGCTCGGCGACGGCGCCCGTGTCGAGGCCACCATCGTCTGCGGCGACAACTTCGCGACGGAGCGCGCGGCCGAGCTCGCGCACGCCATCGCGGCCGAGCTCGACCGGCTGAAGCCCGACGTGCTCGTCGCGGGCCCGGCCTTCGGCTCGGGGCGCTACGGGCTGGCCTGCGCGCATGCCTGCAAGGTCGCGACGGACCGAGGCGTCCCCGCGATCACCGCCATGCACCCGGAGAACCCCGGGGCGTCGGAGGCGCGCCGCGGGGTCTGCATCGTGCCGACCGGCGCGTCGACGATCGCGATGCCGGCCGCGCTCGCCGCGCTGGCGCAGCTCGCGCGGCGCCTCGGTCGCGGCGAGACGCTCGGGCCCGCCGAGATCGAGGGTTACCTGCCGCAGGGCAGGCGCCGCGTGCACGACCGCGGGCGCCCGGGTTACCAGCGCGCGCTCGACATGCTGCTCGACAAGCTCGACGGCCGGCCCTACCGGTCGGAGGTCCCGTACGCCCCGCCGGAGCGGGTGCCGCCGGCGCCGCCCATCGCCGACCTCTCGCGCGCGCGCATCGCCATGGTCACCACCGGCGGCCTCGTGCGGAAGGGCAATCCCGACCGGCAGGTGGCGGCGAACGCCGTGCGTTACCACCGGCACACGGTGGCCGAGCTGGAGTCGCTCTCGCCGGCGGAGTGGGAGGCGTACCACGCCGGCTACTTCAATCACCTCGTCAACGCGAACCCGAACTACATCCTGCCGCTCTCCTTCCTGCGCGACCTCGAGCGCCAGGGACGGATCGGCAAGGTCCACGAGCACATCTACGCGCTGCCGGGGGTGAGCACACCCGTCGCGGTGTCCGCGGGACACGGGCGCGGGATCGCCGCCGACCTCAAGGCGGCCGGCGTCGAGGGCGCACTGCTCGTCGCCACCTGAGGGACGTGCAATCGTTGCGGTGCAACGATCGCGAAGGAGATCGAGCGGGTCGGGATACCGGTGGGGATGATCTCGGCGATCTACAACTTCGCGCTCACGACGGGCGCGAACCGGGTGATCCGCGGCGCGCGCATCGAGCACGTCTGCGGTGACCCCACGCTGAGCCCCGAGAAGGACTATGCCTTCGGCATGCGCATCGTGACGAAGGCGCTCGAGACGCTCACCGTCGCCGTGCCCGGTCCGACGCTTTTCGACCCGATGGCGCCCGGCCGGAGCGGGGAGGCGACTCATGCGTCTTGAGCTCGGCAGCTTTCCGGTGACGGAGATCGTCTTCGGCGCGGCGACGCGTTACGACGCGGGCCGGCTCACGGTGGATCCGGACGCGGTGCTGGCCGCCGTGCGACAGGACCCGCGCATCGCGACGGCCACGCTCGAGATCGCGCGGCCCGGGGAGTCGGTGCGGATCTGGCCGGTGCGCGACGTCATCGAGCCGCGCATCAAGGTGGAAGGTCCCGGGGTCTGCTACCCGGGGATCTGCGGGCGCGACATCGCCACCGTCGGCGAAGGGCGCACGCATCGGCTCTCGGGCATGGGCGTGGTCGAAGTCTCGAGCGTGAACTGGCACGACGCCGGCGGCGACTTCGTCGAGACCTACCTCGACATGTCGGGCCATTACGGCGCGATGTACCCGTACCGCACGCTGTGGAATCTGTGCCTGGTCGTCGAGCCGGACGCCACGCTGGGCGAGGAGATCAAGAACTACGCGGTGCACGGGGCCGCCCTGAGCGTGGCCGATCAGCTCGGCGAGGCCGTGCGCTCGCTCACACCGCCGGAGCGCGAGGTCTTCGAGCTCACGCCGGTCGACCCGTCGCTGCCGCGCGTCGTCTACATCTGGTGCGTGCACTCCCCGCAGGCGATGTCGGGCTCGCCGACGGCGTTCTGCACGGCGACCTACGGGCTGACGCAGCTCACGCCGCCGTGGTACCTGCATCCGAACGAGATCCTCGACGGCGCGCTCACCGGCCCCTATCGCACGGCGTTCGCGATGTCGTGGACGGTGGCGAACAACCCGCTCTTTCTCGACCTCTATCGCCGCCACGGCCGGGACTGGAACTTCCTCGGGGTGATCTCGCTTCGCACGGAGTGGACCACACAGACCGAGAAGCAGCTCATGGCCAATCAGACGGCCAAGCTCGCGAAGCAGCTCGGCGCCGACGGCGCGGTGGTGACGTGGGACGCCGGGGGCAACGAGTTCATCGAAGTCGTGCGCAGCATCCAGGCGTGCGAGCGGCTGGGTATCAAGACCGTGTTCCTCACCAGCGAGGACGACGCGACGGACGGCGCGCCCACCATGCTCGAGCCGCTGCCCGAGGCGGACGCGATCGTGAGCACGAGCTTCTTCAAGAACGTGACGCTGGCCGTGCCGGAGGCGCCCGCCGTCGCGCGCGTGATCGGCGTGTCCAGCAAGCAGGTGCTCCGCGGCTCGACCATCGGCCTCCACGCCGGCGCGGATGCGGCGCTGCCCACGGCGGGCCCGTTGCCCCCGCCGTGGCGCTACGACGATCACTACGGCTTCGGCAGCCTGAGCGGCATCGAGTAGCGAGCGCGATTACCTCGCCAGCGCGGCCTGCATCCGGGCCAGGGCCGGGCCGTACACGTGGTCGGGCCGCAGCACCATGGCGACGCGCTTGTCGTCGTTCGCGATCCGGTCATACTCGTCCCAGTCCACGCTGCGGCGTCGCGTGGTGGCGCTGAAGACGTGCCGCCGCGCCATCCGGAGTGTCTCGGGGTCGGTGTTGCCGGAATGGGTGAGCTCCGCCCGGCCTTCGAACACCAGGAACCCGGACCACCAGTCGGCGTGCGAGATCAGCACCGAGCACCGAGGGTCCCGGAGGAGGTTCTTGAACTTCATCCGGTTCTCCGTGATGGAGATGCCGACGCCGCCATCGCGGGGATACACGGTGACGATGCTGAGCTGTGGCATGCCGTTCCGCCTGAACGAGGTCAGCACGCCCTGCGGGTTGTCCTGAACGAGGTCAGCACGCCCTGCGGGTTGTCATGGATGAACTGCTGGATCTGCGGCGCCAGCTGGGGGTTCGTCGGCATGCGGGATTCTATCAGCGGTCGGCGACCGGGACGGCGCTCGCCGGCCGCGTCACCTGGTCAGTGACGTACGCCGATAGCGTTTCGATCGGCCGATCATGAACCTTTCGATCAGCCGAGGCTAAAGGTTACGATCGGCCGTGATGGCGCCCGTGCACCTCCACCCTCGCTTCGCGGAATCCCGGCTGGTGGAGGCGCTGGACGACAGTCCCGTCGTCCTGATTCACGGCCCCCGGCAATGCGGGAAGACCACCTTGGCGCGAATCGTGGGCGACAAGCGCGGATACGCCTATTTCACCTTCGACGACGACGTTTCGCGTGCTGCCGCGGAAGCCGACCCGGCGGGCTTCGTCGCAGAACTGCCGGCGCGCGCGACCCTGGACGAAGTCCAGCGAGTCCCGAGCCTGTTCACCGCGCTGAAGAGCATCGTGGACCGCGATCGAACACCGGGAGATTCTGCGGCTCTTTCCTCTGGCTCAGTCCGAGCTGGCGGGCCGAGCATCGCGCTTCATCGATACGTTGTTCACGGGCACGTTCAAAACGCGCCCATTCGAGCGTTTGGGCGCCGAGCTTGCGGATCGCATCGTTGCGGGTGGCTATCCCGCCGCCCTTGCACGCGCGACGTCCCGCCGGCGCACCGCGTGGTATCGGGACTACGTCGAGACGATGGTCCAACGTGATGTGCGTGACCTGGCACGCATTGCGTCGCTCGATACTCTTCCCAGACTCCTGACACTTGCCGCCGGACAGACGGCACGGCTTCTCAACGTGACGGATCTGGCAGGCCCGTTCCGATTGAGCCGCCCGACGATTCGCGACTACGTCACGCTCCTCGAGCGCGTGTTCTTGCTGGAAGAGGTCTCGCCATGGCATAGCAATCGGCTGAGCCGCCTTATCAAAACGCCGAAGCTGCACATCGGCGATACCGGTGTGGCGTGCGCACTCCTCGGGCTGGACGGAGGGGCGCTTCGAGGCGATCGGGAGACACTGGGTCAGTTGCTCGAGACATTCGCGTATCAGGAGCTGCGCCGGCAGGCGAGCTGGCACGACGACGAGATTCGCTTCCATCACTTTCGGGACAAGGACGATCACGAGGTCGATATGGTGCTGGAGCGTGGGGCACGCGAGCTGGCTGGCGTCGAGGTGAAGGCGGGAGCCACAGTGACGAACGCCGACTTCCGCGGGCTTCGGAAGCTCGCGGCGGGGGTGGGGAAGCGATTCACGGCCGGGGTAGTCTTGTACGACGGCGAGACGAGCGCGAGCTTCGGGGACGGCTTGTACGCCGTGCCGATCCGCGCGCTGTGGGAAGACGGACGATGAGCGAACGGTTCAACAAGCTGATCGCGCTCCTGAAGGAGCTGTTCCAACTCGACCAGCCCGATCTGCTGCCGCAGGTGAAGGCAGCGTTCGCACGCTACCAGCCGGCGGACAAGGCGGCGATCGAAGAGGAACTCGCCAAGGTCACGGCGGCTATCAAGGGTGCGCAGATGGACCCCGAGCAATCACCAAAGGTGAAGGAACTGCGCGCAGCGCTGGCCAAGGACGCGGCGGACCTGGACGCGCTCGAAGCGGAACTGCGCGAACGTCCTGCTGCTCGACGAGCCGACGCGAAAGACCTCGACGTCGACACGCTGCGGGCGCTCGAAGACGGGCTGCTCGCGTTCGCCGGCTGCGTCGTGGTCATCAGCCACGACCGGTGGTTCCTCGACCGCATCGCGACGCACATGCTCGCGTTCGAGGACGAGGGCCGGTGCGTGTGGTTCGAGGGCAACTACCAGGACTACGAAGCCGATCGCAAGCGCCGGCTCGGCGCCGACGCCGAGCAGCCGCACCGCCTCCGCTACAAGCGATTGCCGCGCAGCTGATGGGCTCACAACCCTTCTCGACCTCCGGCAGGAGGCGAGCACAAATCTGGAGCCCGCGCATCGAAACGTCTAGCTTGTAGGAGCTAGGATCCCCGTGGTAGGATTCCGTACGCACCATATGCGTACGAGAAAACCTCTCCGCTTTGCAGCATTTGGCTCGCTGCTGCGGGACGCTCGCATCGCGAGAAAGATTACGCAGGCGCAACTCGCTAGGCGCCTCAAGGTCGGCCAACAGGCTGTCAGCAATTGGGAGCGGGGCACCTCACGGCCAGAAACCGAAGCGCTCCTCGATCGTCTTGCCCAGATCTTCCCTGAACACGATCGTGTTGCCTGGCTCCAGTTGATCGGATCCTCCGACAAGCCGACAGCGCGAGAGATCCAAAAGCCACAGCCCGTGCAGCCCCTTCTGGAGACGCTGCCGCTCGATCGACTCTCCTTTCAACAGTTTCAAACCTTCTCTGCGTTGCTGCTTGAACTTCTCTACAGCAATGCGACCGTGAATGCGTTCGGTCTTGAGGGCGACACTCAGGACGGGATCGACATCGAGGTGCGCTTCTCCGACGGCCGCTACGAAACATTCCAATGCAAGAGGCAGAAAACGTTCGGCCCCGAAAAAGTTCGCCGAGCTATGCGTAAGCACCGAGTGAAGTGCAATCGTGCGGTAATCCTTCTCTCTCGGAACGCAACCGCAGCGGCACGCAAAGCGGTCCCGAAATCAGGAAGATGGGATCTCTGGGATACCGAGGATATCGCCAGGAAGATTCGGACTCTCCCGCTTGCGAAACAGCGCCGAATCGTGGACACGTATTTCCGAGCGTATCGCAAGGCGTTTCTAGGGTTGGACGACGAGAGTGCCTTCGAGTCACCCGAAGAGCATTTCGGTCCACTCCTGCACCGCGACCAAGTCTTCTCTCATGCGTGGACACTTGCAGGCCGTGATCGAGAGCTGGAAAGGCTCATCGCGATGACCGACCGCGAACGTCGGCAGGTCACGCTCCTGATCGGCAGTGGCGGGATTGGCAAGAGTCGACTCATCCGGGCGATCTCCGAGAGTTATCGCGCGAATCGCGCGGATCACGCAGTCTTCATCCTCTCGGTCGGCCGCGCGCCGTCGGCCGCAGATTTTGACGCCCTCAATGACCAACCGTCGTTAGTCATTATCGAAGACGCGCACGAACAGCCAGACATCGGAGCACTCCTTGCACGCCTAGCTCGCGCCTCGTTACCCATCCGTCTCCTGATCACCACCCGGCCATACGCCGCGCAACTAATTCGAAGTGAAGCTCGACACAACGGCCTGCATGCCGATGAGAACGGCTCGGTCATCTTACAGCCCCTGACAGTCGATCAAGCTGAGAGCGTAGCTCGGGAGATCCTTCATGACCGGAAGGGACCCGTCGGCCTTGCCAGACAGATCGCATGGCTGACACGCGGGTCGCCGCTCGCGCTTGTTGTCGGCAGCTATCTGGTCGCGACGGCGCGGATCCATCCCGCCGCTCTAAATAATTCCCAAGAATTTATCGGGCACCAGCCCGAACACGAAATAATTCGCAACACTCTTGATCTCATCGCCTTGTTGCAGCCGATCGATCCGGAGTCGACGTCGATGGCGTCAGTAGCGCAGCAAGTCCTTCATTTTTCGATGGATAGAGTCAAGCGCGCGATTCAGCTTCTCCATGACGCGGGAGTACTCGTGCGACGAGGTCGGATGTTCCGTATTGTCCCCGATCTTTTTGCAGAATACGTTCTCGAAGATGCTTCCGTCCTGAAGGCTACAGGTCGATCGTCGGGATACGTCGAACGCATTGTGCCCGCGTGCGACGAGGGACAACTCGCAAACATGCTGCTCAACATCTCGAAGCTCGACTGGCGCCTCACGGAGGCGGACGAGAGTCAATCCCAGCTCGCGGATGCGGTCTGGTTGCACATCGAGACAGCGTATGACAGCTCTCCCGCCGCGCGCGATACCGTCGTCGAGGCGGTTGCCGGAGCCGCCTACTATCAGCCAAGGCGCGCTCTGAAGTTCTATGATCGCCTCAGCGAACGTGGGCATTGGCATCGCGAACTGCCGATTCTGCTGAAACACGTTGCGCTGAATGTCGAATATATCGAACAGGCAGCCTCCAGATT
>JACPCW010000101.1 GCA_016184365.1 Candidatus Rokuibacteriota bacterium | reverse complement strand
CCGCCCACGATGATGACCGGCATCCCCATGGCGGGCGCCGCATGGAGAAAGGCGCGCGCCACCTCCCGGCCGGTCGGCGCCGGCTCCCTGGGATAGCCGCGCCGTCTCGCGACCAGGTAGTTGGCGCCCATGAGGTAGACGCCCATGAGGATGCCCGGGACGAGGCCGCCGATCAGCAGGCGGCTCGTCGAGACTTCCGCGAGGGCGCCGAAGACCACCATCGGGATGGACGGCGGGATGATCGGTCCGATCGTGGCCGCCGACGCGATGATCGCCGCGGCGAAGGCCGGCGAGTAGCCGCGCTTCACCATCGCCGGCACCAGCACCGAGCCCGTGCCCGACGCGTCCGCGGCCGCCGATCCCGAGATCCCGGCCATGATCATGTTCGAGAACACCACCACGTGTCCCATGCCGCCGGTGAATCGGCCCACCAGGACGGTGGCCAGGCGGACCAGCCGGTCGGTGATGCCACTCGTGTTCATGAGATCGCCGGCCAGCACGAAGAACGGAATCGCCAGCAGCGGGAAGCTCTGCGTCGCGTTGGCGATCTTCTGCGGCAGCACGAGCAGGTTGACGTCGTTCAGCCAGTAGTACGCGGTGCCTGACAGCATCATCGTGAACGCCACGGGCATGGCGGTGGCCATGAGGCCGAACATCAGCACCATGATGCCGAGCGCCATGGCTCAGCCCCTCCGCGAGCCCGCGAGCTGACGAGCAAGACCGAGCGTCTGGCGCCCGATGTGCACGATCATCAGCACGCTCGCCACCGGCAGCGCGAAGTACACGTAGCTCATCCTGATCGACAGCGCCGGCGACACCGCGACCGACGCCTTCTGCACGAACTGCACGCTGAGCGTGAAGAAGAGCACGAGGAACGCGAGCAGGGTGACGTTCACGAGGACGGCGAGCGCGCACCTGGCCCGCTCGGGCAGGAAGCCGACGAAGAAATCGACGAGCACGTGGCTCTGTCGCTTGGCGGCCAGCGCGGCGCCGATGAACGTGAGCCACACCAGCGCGAAGCGGGAGAGCTCCTCAGGCCAGGGAAGCGGCGAATCCAGGACGTAGCGAAAGAACACGGCCGCGGAGACCGAGCCGACCATGACGACGAGCAGGACGGCGCAGATCACCTCTTCCACGTTCGCGGCGAGCCACACCACGACTCTCCGGACCGCCAGCGCGCTCGGCTCTGCGGAGCGCGCCGGCATCGCCCCGGTCGTGACGGCACCGCTCGGGAGCGACCCCATCACGTTCCTCGTAGGTGGCCCCGGGCCACCGTTGCGCTACTTCAGATCCAGGACGCGCTGGATCAGGTCCCGGCCGGCGGCGCCGTTCTTGTCCTCGTACGTCTTCCAGGTCGGCTTGACGGCCGCCTGTACTTCGTTCCCGTCGAGCTTGGTCACCTGCATGCCGGCGGCCTTGAGCTTCGACAGGAAGTCCGCGTTGTCCTTCTTGACCTCGTTCCAGCCGAAGTCGCACGCCTCGCGGCCAGCCGCGAGGACGACCTTCTGGAGCTCGGCGTCCAGGCTCTGGAAGAACTTCTCGTTGACCATGAGGTCGTAGACGTCCCACATGTGCGAGGTGAGCGCGAGGTGCTTCTGCACCTCGTACAGCTTCGCGGTGTAGATGTTCATGAACGGGTTCTCCTGCCCGTCCACCACGCCCTGCTGGAGCGCCCCGAACACCTCGGCCCAGTCGACCGGCACGGGGTTGCCGCCCATCGCCTTCACCGTCTCGGCGAAGACCTTGCTGTTCGGCACCCGGATCTTGAGCCCCTTCATGTCGGCCAGGGTCTTGATCGGACGCTTGTTGTTGGTGACGTGCCGGAACTCGTTGCT
Source organism: Candidatus Rokuibacteriota bacterium (assembly GCA_016184365.1). Taxonomy (GTDB): domain Bacteria; phylum Methylomirabilota; class Methylomirabilia; order Rokubacteriales; family CSP1-6; genus AR8. The sequence continues at coordinate 42,814 of JACPCW010000101.1, read as the reverse complement.
GACCCAGCCCAGCGGTCTCACGCCCAGCGGCAGGAGGCTCTTCTCGTACACCTCCTTGCCGATGAAGCCGTACATCGCCTTGTAGGCGTGGTCGTTGTCGCGGAACAGCGCCGGCAGGTTCACGACACCGGTCATCGGCGCAACGCCTTCGATCCACGCGTTGCCGGAGGGCGTGAACTGTATCGTCCCGAGCCGCACAGCCTCCGCCATCTCGACGGCGCCCCCGAGCTGAGAGCCGGGGAAGATGCCGACGTCGAGGCGGCCCTTGGACTTGTCCTTGGCAAGCTCGGCGAATTTGGCCATCGCGCGATGCAGCGGGTGCGTCGTGGCCTGCCCGTGGCCCAGGCGCGCCTTGAACGTCTTGCTGGCGCGGGCGAGTCGAGGCGACGCGACGGCGTCCAGCCCGAGGAGCCCGATGGCACCGGCGGTCTGCTTCAACCAGGTACGGCGGGTGAGCTGCCTGTTCATTCGACACTCCTCTTTCGTGATGGGCCGGTTTCCGAAAAACCCGCGAGAGCGCAGCCGCCTGCGGGGGGAGGCCTGCCGCGGTTACTGTCGCGGCTAATAGAGCCGAGAGCACCGGACGAGGCAATGGTTCAGGCGTTCTAACTCCCCCCGTTTCTTGGTCTAGGCGTCGTCTCCGGCATCGCCTGTCCCCGCGCGAACGGCCCCATGACCTGGGATAGTTGCTCATGGGCATCCTGATGCTCACGGCGATGCTCGTCGTGGCCGGCATCGGGATGACGTCGTGGATGGACGTGACGCGCATGGTCCGCGGGCAGGTGCTGGCGCTGCGGGAACAGGAGTTCGTCACCGGCGCGCGCGGGCTCGGCGCCTCGTCGACGCGCATCATGGCGCGCCACCTGCTGCCGAACACCGTCGGCATCATCGCGGTGGCGGGCACGCTCAGCGTCGCGCACGCGATCCTGCTCGAGTCCTACACCAGCTTCCTCGGCTACGGGATCCAGCGGCCGCTCGCGAGCTGGGGCAACATGCTGAACAACGCGCAGAGCTACTTCGTGTCGGCGCCGTGGGTGGCGATCTTTCCGGGCGTCATGATCACGCTCGCCGTCACGAGCTTCAATTTCCTGGGCGACGGCCTCCGCGACGCGCTCGACCCGCGTCACACGCGCTCGCGCACCTGAGCGGCGCGGCGGAGGAAGGAGAGCAACGATGACGCAGACGGCCGACGTCGTGGTGATCGGCGGGGGTGTGAACGGCGCCAGCATCGCGTACGCGCTCGCGGCGCGCGGCACGAAGGTGACGCTCGTCGAGAAGGGCGCCATGGGCGACGGCGCCTCCGGCCGCTCGAGCGCGCTCGTGCGCATGCATTACACGAACGAGTGGGACGCGCGGCTGGCGTGGGCCAGCTATCCCGTGTTCCGCGACTGGCCCGACGTCATGGGCGGCGATCCCGTCTTCACGCGCACGGGGTTCATGAACGTCGTCGGGCCCGCGTACGCCGACAACCTCCGGAAGAACGTCGAGATGCTGCGTGGGATCGGCGTCGACACCGTCGCCCTCACGCCGCGCCAGGTGAAGGACCTGCAGCCGTTCGTGAACGTCGACGACATCGGCGCCGCCGCCTACGAGCCGGAGAGCGGCTACGCGAACCCGTCGGCCGTCATCGACGGCTTCCGGCGGCGCATCCAGGAGCTGGGCGGCCGCGTGCTCCAGTGGACGTCCGTCACGGGCATCGTGCGGCGCGAGAGCCGCGTGCTCGGCGTGGAGACGTCCGCCGGGGCAATCGAGGCCGGCGCCGTCGTCGTCGCCGCCGGCGCGTGGGCGCCGCGGCTCTGCCGCGAGATCGGTCTGACACTCCCCGCGCGGCCGAAGGCCATCGACACCGTCGTCGTCGCACGCCCGCCCGAGCTGGCCGAGCCGCACATGATCTTCATCGACAACCCGCAGGGCACGTACTTCCGGACCGAGAGCCGGAGCCTCACGCTCGTCGGCGTGCCGTGCCCCGTATGGGACATCGACCCCGACACGCTCGGGACGGGGGTCGCGCCGCACGCGAGCGCCGAAGGCGCGGCGCTCCTGACCCATCGCATCCCGGCGATGGAGCGGGCGACGCTGTCGCGCGGCTACCGCGCGTTCGATCTCTACAGCGGCGACCGCCACGCGATCCTCGGCGCGGTCGACGGCATCGACGGCCTGTATCTGGCCACGGCGTTCAGCGGCTCGGGCTTCAAGATCTCGCCGGCGGTGGGCACGTGCCTCGCCGAGCTGATTCTCGACGGCCGGGCGAAGACGGTGGACATCGAGCCGTTCAACGTGCGGCGCTTCGCGGAAGGGCGTGTGGTCGAGGGGCCGTATCCGTACGCCACGCGGCCGGATCAGAGCGGGCCGGGCACCGTGGTCTGATCGCGGCGGCTGCGGGTCATCGCTCGCTCAAGACGGCGCCCACACCGCGACGCGCGCCCGCGCCGCCGCTGCAAGCCGCTCGTCATAAGTGACGAGGCCGGCGAGATCGGCGCCAACCGACAGCGCCGTCGCCAGGTGGATCGCGTCCAATGACCGTAGCTCGGCCGGTTCAAGCTCGGTCGCGGCGTCGACAACGGCTCGGTCGACCGCCAGCAGGCCGATACGATCGAGCACGTTCACCGCCCGCTCCCGGACGGTCGCCCCGGTGAAACCCGCGCGCCGCAGTGCTCGGAAGACCTCGACCCGGGCCACCACGCTGGACACGCGGTGTGGCCATGGCCCGAGCCATTCGAACAGCGCAGGTGATTCGGGCTCGCGCACGACGAGCTTCACGATCGCGGAGGCGTCCAGGTAGACGAGCGACCCCGTCACAGACGGTCGGCGCGAAGCTCGCGGAGTGCCGTGCTGGCGCGTCTGGTTGCACGTCGGCTCCGTGGTACTCCGAGCTCTCGAAGATCGCCGCGCGGCGCCGCGGCCCGCCCCGCTGCTACCAGCCGCTCCAGGGGTGTCGTGCCCGCCGCCAGCGGCGCCAGCACCGCGACCGGCCGGCCGTGCTCCGTCACCTGGAACGTCGTGCCCTCGGCGACGCGACGAAGATACACGCTCAGGTTCTGGCGCAGCTCCCGGACGCCGACACGGGTCTCTCTCGATCGTGCCATGTAGCACATCGTAGCACAAACGGTTCCCGCGCGCCCGCGCCGCGCCTTCGGCGGCGAAGGGCTACCATAGCCCCGACGACATCCCACCCCTGCGATGCGTCGGAGGTGCGCCATGGCCGATCGATGGAACGTCCGCGAACGACTCCAGGCCGCGAAGACGAGGCTGCGCGACTACGAGGGCGTGCTGAAGGAGCTGGAGCGCCGGCTCAAGATCCTGCGCGGCCAGGCCGACGAGGCGCGCGGCACGGCAAAGGTCCGGATCCGCCGCGCCGAGCGCGACGCGCGCGCCGCGATCCAGACGACGCTCGCCCGCCTCGACGCCACGCTGAAGACGCTCGAGCCGCGCGCACGCCGGGCGCTCGACGAGACGAAGATCATCGCGCGCAGCGTGCAGGCCGGCGTCCGCGCCGGCGCGGCCAAGTACCGCGAAACCGCGCGGAAGAAGTGACGCGGGAGGCCCCGCGATGGCCGTCAGATACCTGATCGTCGCGCTGGTGGCCTCGGCCATCACCGTCTTCGCGCTCCAGAACACCGCGCCGGCGTCCGTGCGCTTCCTGCTCTGGTCGCTCGAGCTGCCGCTGGCGGGCGTGATCCTGGGATCCGTCGCGGCCGGCATCGTGCTCGTCGGGCTCCCGCTCTGGATCGGTCGCTGGCAGCTCGGCTCGCGCGTGCGCACGCTCGAGCGCCGGCTCGCGGCGGCGGATGCCGAGCGGGCGGAGGCGGGCCGGGCCGACGCGGAGCGCCTGCGCGACTCGTCGTCAGGCTGACCCGTCAGCCCGGCATGCCTTTCATGTCGACCGGCGCGTAGTAGCGGCGGCTCCCGAGCGCGTCGACCCGCGCCCAGAATTCCGGTCCGGACGCCAGGCCCCGCGCATCGACGGCTGCGGTCTGGCGCCAGATGTTCCACGACTCCGGGTGCAGCCGGCGAGCTTCGCCGAAATGCCGCTGCGCCTCCGCGTCCTTGCCGCGTCCGAGCAGATGCTGACCCAGACGAAAATGCGCGTGCGCGAGGGCGATGCTCTCGTCGGGCAGCTTCAGGTGTGCCCTGGCCCGTTCCGCATCGAAGACGTGGATGCTCGACCGGTCGTCGTCATTCGTCAGCCACAGACGATCGCGGTCGACCCGCGCCGCTGCGATGTCCGTTTCGCGCTCTTCGTGGATGACCGTGATCATGCGTTCACTCTCCTTCCCGCTCATCGGCCCCACCGGTGCAGGCCGCCGGACGTTGTCGATGGGACCAAGGGACGTAGGCCATCCGCATCATCCTCCTGAGGGGCGCGACTTCATCACCAGGACCGAGGCTCACAAGCGCCCGGCGGCGTCCGCCCGGTCGCGTTATCCTAGCGCGCCATGTCGGACGTCCATCGCGACCTCGCGCCCTTGATGAAGCCGAAGAGCATCGCCGTCGTCGGCGCGTCGCAGCGCATGACGCGCGGCACGCGCGTGATCCAGAACCTGCAGCGGTTCGGCTACGCCGGCCGGATCTTCCCGATCAACGCGAAGTACCCGGAGATCCTCGGGCTGCCCGCGTATCCCGACCTCGCGTCGACACCCGAGCCCACCGACGCCGTCGTGGTCGCCATCCCCGCGGCGGACGTCCCCGGCGTGCTGAGCGGGGCCGTCGATGCCGGCGTGCGCGGCGCGATCATCCTGTCGAGCGGCTTCGCGGAAGCGGGCGCCGCGGGCCAAGCGCGTCAGGCGGCGCCACGTGGCCGTCGTGTCGCAGAGCGGCGGCTTCAGCCACGCGATCGCCGAGCACCTGATGCAGCAGCGGTGCGTCGGGCTGTCCTACATCGTGTCGTGCGGCAACCAGGCGGGTCTCACCGTCGAGGACTATCTCGGCTTCCTCGTCGACGACGAGGACACCGAGGTCGTCGGCGTGTTCGTCGAGGGTTTCCGGCAGCCCGACGAGCTCCGCGCCGTCGCCGCGCGCGCGACCGAGCGCGGCAAGCCGATCGTCGCGCTCAAGGTCGGCCGCTCGGAGAACGCGCGCCAGGCGATGCTCGCGCACACCGGCTCGCTTGCGGGCACGCCGGAGATCGTCGACGCGGTGCTGAGGCAGAGCGGGATCGTGCAGGTGACGAGCCTCAACGAGATGCTCGACACGCTCGCGCTCCTCGGCGCGGCGACGCGCTACCGCCGGCCGGGCTGGCGCGTCTGCGTGTTCAGCGGCCTCGGCGGGGAGTGCGGGCGCGTCGCGGACGTCGCGGAGCGCACCGGCGTCGACTTGCCGGCGCTGTCGGCGGAGACGGTGCAGCGGATCGCGAGCTTCATGCCCGATTTCGCGAGCCCGCGCAACCCGCTCGACGGCACCGGCGCGATGTACGAGGACGCCACGCTCTTTCCGAGGATGTTCGACGCGCTGCTTGCCGACGACACGATCGACGTGATCGCGGTGAACATGCGGGTGAACGTGCCGAAGCCGGGCGGCTGGGCGCCGTCGCGACAGTTCAGCAAGCAGATGCGCGAGGCGGTCGGCGGCGGCACCGATCGCCTGGTCGTCGCGTTCAACTCGTTCGCCGGCGGCGATCTCGACCGCGAGGTGGTCCAGACGCTGGCCGACGCGGGTGTGCCGTTCCTGGAAGGCACCGAGAGCGCGATGCAGGCGCTGCGTCATGCGCGCGAGCATCGTCGGTTCCTGGAGCGCCGCCGCCAGCGGGCGGCGACGCGCGAGGCCGGCCTGCCGGCGGCCGAGCACGCGGCGGATCTGGGCGCCGCCCGCGGCGTGCTCTCGAGTGCCGCGTCGATGAGGCTGCTCCGCGAGTTCGGGATTCCGCTCGTCGAGACCGTCGCGGCGAAGACCTCCGATGAGGCCGTCAGCGCCGCGGAGCGCGTCGGCTATCCCGTCGTGCTCAAGATCGACTCGCCCGACATCCTGCACAAGACCGACGTCGGCGGCGTCCGCGTCGGCGCGGCCGACGCCGCGGCGGTGCGCCGCGCGTGCGAGGAGATGCTCGCCGAGGTGCGGCGGCGCGCACCGGCCGCGCGCATCGATGGCTTCGTGGTCCAGCGGATGGTGCGCGGCGGCACCGAGATGATCCTCGGCGTGAAACGGGACCCGATCTTCGGGCCTGCCCTCGTGTGCGGCTTCGGTGGCGTCTTCGTGGAGGTCATGCGCGACGTGTCGATCCGCGTGCCACCCGTCGACCTCCACGAGGCGCGCGCGATGATCGCCGAGCTTCGCGGCGCCGCGCTGCTCCGCGGCGCCCGCGGTCGCCAGCCCGCGGACGTCGAGGCGCTCGCCGACACGCTGGTCGAGCTCGCCGTGCTCGCGGAGGCGCATCGCGATCGCCTGCTGGCGCTCGACGTCAACCCGCTGCTCGTGCTGGACGAAGGCCAGGGCGTCGTCGCGGTCGACTGGCTCGTGGAGCTCGCGTGACGGCCGTGCGGCAGGACGTTCGAAGACGAGAGGAGACGTCGATGCGTATCGCTCGCTGGATGCTCGTATTGACCGTTGCGGTCACCGTCTGCGGCATCACGGCCGACGCGGCCGCGTATCCCGACAAGCCGATCACGCTGGTCGTGCCGTTCCCCGCCGGCGGCGGCGCCGATCTGATCGCGCGCAACCTCGCGGAGATCGGCAAGACCCACTTCCCGCAGCCGATCGCGGTCGTCAACCGGCCCGGCGGCGGCGGAAGCGTCGCGGCGTCCGAGGTCGTCCGCGCCCGCCCCGATGGCTACACGCTCGGCCTCATGACCATGTCGATCATGACGCTCCAGCCGCACCGGGTCGCGCTGCCGTACAAGACGCCGGACGACTACGCGTCGGTCATCGAGATCATCAACGTGCCGGTCGTGCTCGTCGTCCGCGCCGATGCGCCGTGGAAGACGGCCAGGGAGATGATCGAGGCCGCGAAGAAGGAGCCGGGCAAGATCCGCATCGGCAGTCCGGGCATCGGCACCACCGTCCACATCGCGATCGAGATCCTCAAGGACCAGTCCGGCTCGGACGTGACGCACGTGCCGTTCGCGGGCAACGCGGAGTCCATCCCGGCGCTGCTCGGGGGTCACGTCGAGGCGATCATGCTGCATCCGTCCGACGTCCTCCCGCACCTCCGCGCGGGCAAGGCGCGGTTCCTCGCGACCAGCGAGAAGAAGCGCAGCTCGGTCTATCCCGACGTGCCGACGTTCGCGGAGCTCGGCTTTCCGGACGCCGGCATCGGCGTGTATTACTCGGTCTTCGCGCCGAAGGGGACGCCGCCCGGAGTGATCCGGACGCTGCACGATGGCTTCAAGAAGGTGATCGAGTCGGACGCGTTCAGGAAGTTCGCGCGGGAGACCTCGGCGAACATCGAGTACCGGGGGCCGGCCGAGCTGAAGCGCGAGCTCGAGAAGGACTACGTCTTCTTCGGCAAGGTCGCGGAGAAGCTCAAGCTGAAGAGGTAGGCGCGGATCGTCCGCCCGTGAAACGGGCGCTCGTCGTGACGGGGGCGCTCGGCGTCGTGCTCGCCGCGCTCTACCTCGTCGAGGCGCGCCGCTACTCGTGGGGCACGATCGCGCAGCCCGGGCCCGGCCTCTACCCCGTGCTGGTCGGCTGTCTCCTGATCCTCGGATCCGTCGGCATCGCGCTGGAGGCCACGCTTCGCCCGACCGGCGGGCACATCGACTGGCCCGTCGGCCGCGCGCGATGGCGCCTCATGGCCATCCTGCTGCCGAGCCTCGCGTACGTGCTGTTGCTCCGGTACCTCGGCCACCCGGTGGCCGGCACGCTCCTGACGCTCGCGGTGCTGCACGCGATGGGCATGCGGCGCTGGCCGGTGAAGATCGTCATCGCGCTCGCGGTCGGCGGGATCTCGCACTACGTGTTCACGGTCGTCCTCGGCGTCCCGCTCCCCGCGGGCTTCTGGTCGCGGTAGGAGGCGCGCGTCATCGGCGCGCTCGAAGGTCTCACCCTCGGCTTCTCGGTTGCGCTGACGCCGGGCAACCTGCTCGCCGCGCTGGTCGGCGCCACCATCGGCACGTTCGTCGGCGTGCTGCCCGGCATCGGCCCGCTCGGTGCGATGGCGCTCTTGCTCACGGCGACGCTCGCGCTCGACCCCGTGACCTCGCTGATCATGCTGGCCGGCATCTACTACGGCAGCCTCTACGGCGGCTCGACGACGTCGATCCTCGTGAACGTGCCCGGCGAGGCGGCGTCGGTGGTCACGGCGATCGACGGGTACCAGATGGCGCGCAAGGGCCGCGCGGGCGCCGCGCTCGCCATCGCCGCGGTCGGGTCGTTCGTCGCCGGCACGCTCGGGATCGTCGGGCTCATGCTCTTCGCGCCCACGCTCGCGGCGTTCGCGCTGCGCTTCAGCTCGCCCGAGTACTTCGCGCTCGCGCTGCTCGGCCTCTTCGCGCTGTCCCGGCTGTCGGGTGGCTCGTTCTGGAAGAGCCTGCTCTCGCTGAGCATCGGTCTGGCGCTGGCGACGGTCGGCATGGACATCACGTCGGGGACCACGCGCTACACGTTCGACGTCGTCGAGCTCTCGCAGGGCATCGACCTCGTCCCGGTCGTGATGGGGCTCTTCGGCGTGGGCGAGGTGCTCGCGGTGGCCGAGCGCGCCGGCGGGCTGCCGCACGTGACGAGGGTGCGCTTCCGCGAGCTGTTTCCCTCGCGCGCCGAGTGGCGGCAGGCGTTCCCGGCCGTCCTTCGCGGCACCGGCGTCGGATTCCTGATCGGTCTCCTGCCCGGGCCCGGCGGCGTGCTCTCCACGTTCGCGTCGTACGGCCTCGAGCGCCGCATCACGAAGCGGCCCGAGGAGTTCGGCCACGGCGCGGTCGAGGGGGTGGCCGGACCCGAATCGGCGAACAACGCCGCGTCGAGCGCCGCGATGGTGCCGCTGCTCGCGCTCGGCATCCCGTTCTCGCCGATCACGGCGCTGCTCCTCGCGGCGCTCGTGCTCCAGGGCGTCCAGCCCGGCCCGCTCCTGATGCAGCAGCGCCCGGATGTCTTCTGGGGCGTCGTCGCGTCGATGTACGTCGGCAACGTCGCGCTCTTGATCCTGAACTTCCCGCTCGTCGGCATCTGGGTCAGCGTGCTGCGCATCCCGCAGCCCGTGCTCGTCGCGCTGATCCTGCTCTTCACGCTGGTCGGCGCGTACAGCATCAACAACAGCATGCTCGACCTGCTCGTGCTGATCGTCATGGGCGTGGTCGGCTACGTCGGCAAGAAGCTGGACTTCGACCTCTCGCCGATGGTGCTCGGGCTCGTGCTCGGCACGATGCTCGAGAAGACGTTCCACCAGACCCTCTACATGAGCCGCGGCGACGTCTCGGTGTTCTTCCTGCGGCCGATCAGCGGCACGCTGCTCGCGATGCTCGTCGTGATCCTCGTGGGTCCGACGATCTGGCGACTCATCCGCCGGCGCCCCGTCACGGCGCGGCCGGCCAATCCCTGAGGAGACGGAGACCATGGCGTACGAGATGATCCTGTTCGAGAAGGCGGGCCCGGTGGCGACGATCACGCTCAACCGGCCGCAGACCCTCAACGCGATCAATCCGCAGATGACGCAGGAGCTGCACCGGGCGCTCGACGAGGCCGAGGCGGACGCGGCGATCCGCGCGATCATCCTGACCGGCGCCGGGCGCGGCTTCTCCGCGGGCTACGACATCGCGCGCCGCCCCGACGGCAGGTCGTCGCTCGACCCGAGCGGCGTCGAGGTGGCCGACTTCCTCAAGCGCTGGTGGACGACCGACGGTGACTCCACGCGCCGGCTCATGCACATCTGGCAGCTCTCGAAGCCCGTCATCGCGGCCGTGCACGGCTGGGTGATGGGCGGCGGGTTCTGGTACTCGCTCGCGTGCGACATGACGATCGCCGCGGACACGGCCGTGTTCGCGCAGCCCGAGGTCCGTCACATCTCGAACACGACGTTCCTCTTCGCCGCGCTCGCGGGCTGGAAGGCCGCGCACCGGTACGGGCTCACGGGCGATCACTTCGATGCCGCCGAGGCGCTCCGCCTCGGCATCGTGAACGAGGTCGTGCCCGAGGCCGAGCTCTTGCCGAAGGCGCGCGCGCTCGCCGAGCGGATCGCGCGCGTGCCCGAGCCGTCCGTGCGGCTCAACAAGGCGGTCACGTGCTACGGCCTGATGGCGATGGGCATCGGCGCGGGCATGCTCATGAACATCCCGCTCTCGAACCTGGCGCACGCGTCGTACAACGCCCAGCGCGGCGAGCTCCTCGATCTCATGCAGACCGGCGGGCTGAAGGCGTTTCTCGACAAGCGCGACGGCGAGTTCCGCCCGGAGCCGTTCGGCCCGAAATCGGGCGGGGGCGCTCCCGGCCCCTCGGCGAAGCCCTGACGGAGAATCACCATGGCGACGAGGCCAGGACGGTCGAGGGGGCACGACGTCAGACCGCCGCGCTCCGCGACTTCAGCGTGGCGTCGAGTCTTCTCGGCCCACGCCTTCGAGACGATCCCGAGGTAGGTGCGGCCGAGGACCGAGGGCATGAAGTTGGCCTGGGGCCGCTTGAGGAAGACCCGGAGCGTCGTCGGGTTCACCACGACCGAGCGGTCATAATTCGCCACCAGCACGCTCGAGTACCCGTTGCTCGGCCGGTTCGCTGCACGTAGTGGGTGATGTGGTGGTCGTCACGAGGTCGCCGTCGTCGTCACCGCTCCCGCGACCAGTACGCGACCCGCGAGAGATTCGAGTCCCAGCCCGAGATCTCGACGTTCCGCAGCCGCGCGCCGACCGCCTGCACGAGGTTGCGCCAGATGATCGGGATCACGACGACCTGCTGCACCACGAGGTCGTTCATCTTGATGAAGTGACGCGCGCGCACGACGGGATCCATCTCGCGCTCCGCGGCATTCCACAGCGCGTCGAACTCCGCGCTGCGCCACCGCGTGTGGTTGTTGCGTGACCAGTGGTTCGCCTTCGACGGCACTTCCCACGAGCAGAACTGCTCCATGAACCCCTGGGGATCGGGCGCGCCCATCTGCTGCGTGAACATCTGGAGGTCGGCGGTGAAGCGGCCGATCGTGTCCTGGTTGCCCGGGTCCGACGAGAAGAACACCGACGGCGTGATGGCCCGGAGCTCGAGCTCGATCCCTGCGCGCGTGGCCGCCTGCTTCACGATCGCCTGGGTCTTCTGTCGCGGCGCGTTCGTCGACGTCTGGTAGACGAGCCGGAGGCGCCGGCCGCCCTTCGCCCGGATGCCGTCCTTGCCGCGCGTCCAGCCCGCCTCGTCGAGCAGCTGGCCCGCACGCTCCACGCTGAACTCCCAGCGGGTGTTCGGCGATCGGTACCGCGCCGGCATGTTGATCATGTTCCCGGTCGGAGTACCCTGCCGGCCGTAGATCTGCTCGTGCACGGCCTGGCGGTCGACGAGCAGGCGCAGCGCCGCCGCCACGTTCGCGTCGGTCAGGATCGGATGCGGCGCCTTCACGCTCGACCGCTCGCCGTCGACCTCGCGCAGCGGGTCCGTCTGATTGAGCTGGATGAACTCGACCGAGCCGCTCGGCACGAAATCGATGCGGCCTTTCCCGCCGCGCTCGAGGCGCCGCAGCATGTCGTCCTCGACCTGGATGTTCCACGCGAAGTCGAACTCGCCCGTCTGCACCACCGCGCGCGCGGCCGACACCGCGTCGCCTCCGCCCTTGAGGTCGACGTGATCGAAGAACGGGCGATTCGCGACGTGATACTTCGCATTGATGTCGTACCGCGCGGTATCGCCGGGACGGAACTCGACCAGGCGATACGGCCCCGTGCCGACGGGCTTCAGATTTTCCGGCGCCTCGCGGGCGCGCTGGCCCTTCCATCGGCGGTGCAGGTGCGCGGGGATCTGCTGATCGAGGGCCGTGCGGTACCAGAACGGCGACGGATCCTTGAAGACGACCTTGACGGCGTGATCGTCGATGCGCTCCATGCGCGCGACGTCACGGTAGTTGCCGTGCGTGACCGCGGCGGTCGCGGGATCCGCGGCGTACTCCCAGTTGAAGACGACGTCGGCCGCGGTGAACGGTGTGCCGTCGTGCCACGCGACGTTTTTCTCGAGACGCCACAGCACCCAGCGCCCGCCGCGGTCGAGCGTCCCGGCCTCGACGCTCGGGATCCCGGCGGCGAGCACGGGCAGGAGGTTGCCGTCCGGATCGATGGAGACGAGCGGCTCGTGCACGACGCGCGACGCGTCGCTGTCCTTCGTGCCGGGGGCGAAGTGCGGGTTGAGCAGCGTCGGCGCCTGCCACCAGAGCAGACGCAGCGCGCCGCCGCCGCCACGCCGTGCGGGCGCCGGCGCGGGTGCCTTGGGCTGCGCGGCGACGCCGGCGGCGCTCAGCATCTCCAGCGCGAGCGGCGCGGTGACTCCGAGCGCGGCCAGTGCGCGCACGAACGCGCGGCGGCCGAGGCGCCCGGCCTTGACGTCGGCGACCGCTTCACGCAACGCGTGCTCGTCCATCGGATGTCCCACCGTGTGGATCACGGTACCAGCACCCAAACGCTTAATTGACTGAACTGTGTAGGCGATGGACTATTCACCGATGCCTCCCACGCGCTCCCGACGCCCCGGCCTTCGCGCCGACGCGCAGCGGCTCGTCGACCTGCTCGAGGCGCTCGGGAACATGACCGTCCGCCAGGTGCTGTGGCGGAAGGCGGCGGAGCCCGACCTCACGCACGCGCAGTCGCAGCTGCTGCACCATCTCGCCGACCATCCCGGCTGTCACATGGGCGATGTCGCCAAGGTCTTCGGGGTCACGCTGTCGGCGGTCACCCAGATCGTAGATCGGCTCGAGGACAAGAAGCTGGTCCGCCGTGGCGTCGATCCCAGCGACCGCCGTGTCCATGCGCTGGCGCTGACGCCTGCCGGCCGGACCCTCGCCGAAGGCCTCCACGTCCGCCGGCTCCGGGGCGTGACGCCGCTGCTGGCGCGCCTGTCATTGCGGGACCGCGACCGCGTCCTCACGGGACTGGACACGCTGCTGACGGCAGCGGCGCGCCCCGGTGACAACGGCGCGCGCAACGGACGGCGGAGCCGCACGCCCGCTCGGCCGGCCCGGACACTCGCCGTCGCCGTCATCCTGCTCGGGCTCGCCGGCCTCGCCGGCTGTGGCCGGGAGGACGTCGCCGCGGCCAAGCCCGCGCCCGCCGCGCCGCAGGCCCTCACCATCACGACGGCGCGCGTCGAGGCGCGCGACGTCGACCGCGTCGTCGAGACCACGGGCAGCCTCCTGGCCTGGCAGGAGGTGACGCTGAACACCGCCGTGCCGGGGACGGTCACGAAGCTGCTGGTCGACCTCGGCGACCGCGTGAACGCGGGGCAGGTCGTCGCCGAGCTCGACCAGCGCGAGTTCGTGCTCGCGGTGCAGCAAACCGAGGCCGCGCTGCGTGCGGCGCGCGACGGGCTCGTCCGCGCCGGCGCGCAGGTCGAGGCGAGCCGCGCGAGCCTCCGGCAGGTCCGGGAGAGCCGCAAGACGTGGGAGGCGAACCTGAGGCGGTGGAAGGTCGCCACGGAGGAGGCGCGACTGAACCTCGAGCGAAACCGGACGCTCGTCGATCGCCAGCTCGTCGCGCAGCGCGACCTGGACTCCGCCCGGACGCAGTTCGAATCCACGATGGCCCAGTTCGAGGCCGCGCAGGTCGAGATGGGTCAGTACCCCGATCGGGTGCGCGTGGCGGAGGCGGAGCTCCAGAGCGAGCTCTCCGCGGTGCAGGTCGCCGAGGCCGAGGTGTCGAGGCGCGAAGCCGAGCTCGGCATGGCGCAGAAACGGCGCGGCGATGCCACGCTGCGCGCGCCCATCGCGGGCGCCATTGCGCGTCGCCACGTGAATCCCGGGGAGTCGGCGCGGGAGAACACCGCGATCTTCACGATCGTCCGGAGCGACCCGTTGAAGTATTCCGGCGTGGTCGCCGAGCACGCGGCACTCGAGATCCGGTCCGGGCAGACGGTACGGCTCGAGGTCGATCCCGTGCCCGGCCGTGTCTTCACCGGCCGCGTCACGCGCGTGAGCCCGGCCGTCGACGTGGCCAATCGCACCGTCCTCCTCGAGGCCGAGGTGCCGAACGTGGAGGCGATGCTCCGGCCGGGCCTCTTCGCCCGGGGGGTGGTTGCGACCCGGCGGGACACGGGCGTCGCGTTCGCGCCGGAGGCGGCGATCTCGTACTTCGCGGGCATCACGAAGGCGTTCGTGGTGACGGACGGCAAGGCCGTCGAGCGCCACGTGAAGACAGGCCGGAAGCAGGACGGGATGGCCGAGATCCTGGCGGGTCTCCGGCCGAACGAGGTGGTCGCCACGTCGTCGCTCGCCAGGCTCTACGACGGCGCCTCGGTCACCACCCAGGCGCCGAAGGTCCGGTAGCCCGGTCACCATGCAGAAGCTCGCCGAAACCTGCATCCGCCGTCCTGTCTTTGCGACCATGATCATCCTCTCGCTGGTCGTGGTCGGCGCCGCCGGGTGGTTCCGCCTGGGCGTCGACCGGTTCCCGACCGTCGACCTGCCGACCGTCATCATCCGCACCGCGCTGCCGGGCGCCTCGACCGAGGAGGTCGAGATCCTCGTGTCCCAGCGGATCGAGGAAGCGGTGAACACGGTGCAGGGCATCGAGGAGCTCCGGTCGATCTCCGCGGCCGGCAGCTCGATCATCGTCGTCAACTTCGAGCTGGACCGCGACGTCGACGTCGCCGCGCAGGACGTGCGGGACCGCGTCGCGGCGATCCTCGGCCGGCTGCCGCCCGACGTGAAGCCGCCGATCGTCTCGAAGTTCGACAACGACTCGCAGCCCGTGGTCACCGTCGCGCTCTCGGGGCCGCGATCGATCCGCGAATTGACGGAGCTGGCCGACAAGGTCGTCAAGCTGCGCCTCGAACGGTCCCTCGGCGTCGGCGAGGTCCTGATCGTCGGCGGACTCCAGCGGGCGATGAACATCTGGGTGGACGCGGGCCGCCTCGCCGCGTACCAGCTGCCGATCACCGCCGTGCGCGACGCGCTCGTGCGGCAGAACACCGACCTGCCGGGCGGCAACGTCACCGGACCCGACCGCGAGCACTCGCTCCGGACGCTGGGACGTCTCGCCGACGCGAGCGCCTTCGACGATCTCGTGGTGGCGCGCGTCAACGGCCGCGCCATCCGCATCCGGGACCTCGGCCGCGCCGAGGACGGCACCAGGGAGGTGCGGTCGGCGGCGCGGCTGAACGGCACCCCGGCCGTCGTGCTCGAGGTGCGCCGCCAGTCCGGCGCGAACACCGTCGCCGTGATCGAGTCGGTCAAGGCCAACCTCGCGCAGGCGGCCGCGGCGCTGCCCGGGGACGTGCGCGTGGAGGTCATCCAGGACCAGTCCCGCTACATCCACGCGGCGCTGCACGAGATCAACATCCACCTCATCCTCGGCAGCGTGCTGGCCTCGCTGGTCGTGCTGGCGTTCATGCGGAGCTGGCGATCGACCCTGATCGCCGCGGTCGCCATCCCGGCCTCGATCGTGTCCACGTTCGGCATGATGTGGGCGCTCGACTTCACGCTGAACAGCGTCACCATGCTGGCGCTCGTCCTCATGGTCGGCGTGGTCATCGACGACGCGATCGTGGTGCTGGAGAACATCTTCCGCTTCGTCGAGGAGAAGCGGATGCGCCCGTTCGACGCGGCGCGCGAGGCGACGGCCGAGATCGGCCTGGCGGTCATGGCGACGACGCTGTCGCTCGTCGTGATCTTCGTCCCGGTGTCGTTCATGTCGTCGATCTCCGGCCGGTTCCTCTACCAGTTCGGGCTCACGGCCGCCGTCGCCGTCATGGTGAGCCTGCTGGTGTCGTTCACGCTGACGCCGATGATGAGCGCGCGACTCTTCCACGCCGAGCGTACCGCCGACAGCGCGAGCGGCCGCGAGGCCCGGTCGCGGACCGGGTTCTATGCCTGGCTGGATCGGGGCTATGGCTCGACTCTCGCGTGGGCGATGCGGCACCGGCTGGCGGTCGCGCTCGTCGCGCTCGCCGTGATGGCCTCGTCCGTGCCGCTCTACCGGGCGCTCGGCAAGGACTACCTGCCGAGCGGCTCCGACGAGGGCGAGTTCGACGTGCAGGTGAGCGCGCCGCAGGGCACGAGCCTGGCGGCCATGGACTCTCTCGCGCGCGGGATCGAGGCCGAGATCCGCTCGATCCCGGGCGTGCGCCTCGTGATGGGAACGGTCGGCGGCTCGTTCCTCGGATCCGTGAACAGCGCGCGGCTGTACGTGCGGCTCCAGCCGCACGACGAGCGCACGTTTTCGCTCCCGCGGCTCGCCGGCGCACTGCTCCGCGGCGACCCGGGGGCGTCCTTCCGCGGCAACTACGCGCAGCAGGACGTGATGCAGGAGGTGCGGCGCCGCCTGCGGAAGTACCGGGAGGACCTCCAGATCTCCGTCCGTAACCCGCGTGGGTTCATGTTCATCGGCGGCTTCATCGACATCGACTTCGTGATCCAGGGGCCGGAGCTGGTGAAGCTGGCCGAGTACGCCGAGCATCTGCGGCGGCGCGCGCCGGACCTCGGGCTGCTCGATGCGAACACGACGTTGAAGCTCGACAAGCCGGAGCTGCGCGTGCGGATCGACCGCGCGCGCGCCGCCGACCTCGGCGTGCAGACCGCCGACATCGCGACGGCGCTCCGCCTCATGGTCGGCGGCGACGCGGAGGTCTCGCGCTTCTACGACCCGGGCGCGAACGAGGAGTACGACGTCCAGCTGCGGCTGCGCGAGGCGGACCGCGACGACCCGGCGGCGATCCCGCGGCTCTACGTGCCGCGGACCGGCGGTGAGCTCGTGCGGCTCGACAACCTGGTGCGCGTCGAGGAAGCGCGCGCGGCGTCCCGCATCGACCGGCTCGACCGGCAGCGCGAGGCGCGGCTGCGCGTCAACGTGGCGCCCGGCTTCGCGCTCGGCGACCGCGTCGAGGCGCTGCGCGAGGAAGTCGGGCGGATGAACCTCCCGGCCGGGTACCGCACCGTCGTCGGCGGCCGCGCGAAGGAGCTCGAGGACACCTCCGGCGAGTTCGTCTGGGCGTTCGTGCTGGCGATCGTGTTCATGTACATGATCCTCGCCTCGCAGTTCGAGAGCCTGGTGCACCCGTTCACGATCTTGCTATCGCTGCCGCTCGCGGTGCCCTTCGCGCTCGTCTCGATGTGGCTGGCGGGCCACACGATGAACCTCTATTCCTCCCTCGGCCTGCTCGTCCTCTTCGGCGTCGTGAAGAAGAACGCGATCCTCCAGATCGACCACACGAACGGGCTCCGCGCCGCGGGTATGGACCGGCTCGCCGCGATCCTGCAGGCGAACCGCGACCGGCTCCGGCCGATCCTGATGACGACGCTCACGTTCGTCGCGGGCATGATCCCGCTCGCCGTCGGCACCGGACCGGGCGCCGAGGAGCGCCGGGCGGTCGCCGTGGTGGTCATCGGCGGCCAGACGCTCTCGCTGCTCCTGACGCTGGTGGCGACGCCGGTCGCGTACTCGCTGCTCGACGACGCCGGCGCGGCGCTCGGACGGCTCCGCGGGCGCATGGGCCGGCGGGGTGGACGGCAGCTGCCGGTCGCGTCATGGGCCGCGGACGCGACGGAAGAGCGCCCGCGCGACCGCTGACGCGCGAACGTCACGGGCGGGGGACTTCCACGGGGCGTCGCTGTAGCGCCCGATCGCACGGACTGTCGAGTCACGGCCATAGGGCACACTGGCGGCATGCGGGCTCCACGGATCCTGCTGCTCGCCGTCATCTGCGCGATCGTTCCGGTCGGCGCGGCGAGCTTCGATTTTCCACCGGACGCGACGAGCGCGAGGCCATTCGAGTCGTGGCTCGCCGACCTGCTGGTCGAGGCGCGCGAGCGCGGCTATGGCGATGAGCTGCTGGCCAGGACGCTCGGCGGACTGCAGCCGCTGCCGAACGTGCTCGAGAACGACCGTACCCAGCCCGAAGCGAAGCTCACGTTCGAGGAGTATGTCAGTCGGCGCGTGACGCCCGACGCCGTGCGCCGCGGACGGGAGCTGCTGCTCACGCATCGCGAGGTGCTCGGCGAGATCCGCGACGCTTTCGGCGTGCCGCCGAGCGTCATCGTCGCCATCTGGGGCCTCGAGTCACGGTTCGGGCAGAGCAGCGGCGACGTTCCCGTGTTCGCCGCGCTCGCCACGCTGGCCTGGGAGGCGCGGCGCGGAGCGTTCTTCCGCTCCCAGCTTTACGACGCGCTGACGATCGTCGACCGCGGATACATCGACGCGCCGAGCATGAGCGGGTCCTGGGCCGGCGCGATGGGACAGCCGCAGTTCATGCCGTCCAGCTACCTCGCGTACGCCGTGGACTTCGACGGCGACGGCCGGCGGGACATCTGGACGTCGCACGCCGACACGTTCGCCTCGATCGCCAACTACCTGAAGAGCCACGGCTGGCGCGGGGACGAGTGGGGCCGCGAGGTGCGGGCGACGCCCGCGACGCTGCGACGAATCGCGAAGGGCGTCGGCTCCCGCGACTCGGGCTGCCGTGCGATGCGCGGCATGACGGGCGTCCGGTCACTCGCGGACTGGCGCCGGCTCGGACCGAAGCGCGCCGACGGCCGCGATCTGCCGTCCACGCCGCGGCACGCGCGGCTCGTCCGGGCCGGGACGCGGCAGTTCCTCGTCTACGACAACTACGATGCGCTGCTTCGCTACAACTGCGCGCACCACTACGCGCTCAGCGTGGCGCTGCTGGCCGATCGCCTCCGCTGACGATCCCGAGGAGCGTTGACCTCCGCGCGCCATCACGGCATCGCCCGGCGTGACAGCCTGGATCAAAACGCCACCGTCGCACGTCGTGACTGGCCCGAAACGGTGTGATCTACGCGTTTCGGGCCGCCCGCCCGGTTCTGTATCGCGATTGCACGACGTCTCGCCGCGAGCGCGACATCGCTCGTGACCGAGGATCGCCGCGCACGCGCGGCGCATCGCATACGCCGTCCGCGCCATCCCGGATGATTCCACAATCCCGTCCGAACAGGCCGGTCCGCAGAAGCGTCGGCTCGGCGATCTGCTCGTCGCGAAAGGTGTCATCACGTAGCCTGCGGATAATATGGTTGATGCGCCGCGCGACCGGACGGCGACTGACCGGCCGCGTCTCCCGATGTCTATGTCTCCGGTCTGAATCCGGCGCGCGTGTGGCGGCGTTCGGAAACTCAGGGTCTCGGGCGTTGACCGGGATAAGATCAGACGGTAGGTTCACGAGGCCTTTGGGAGCGGGGCCACCCGATGCCTGAGAGACGGAAGATCCACCTGGGTGACCGAGAGGTTGACGTCGTGGAAGTTGAGATCGTTGATCGGAAGCGCGAGGCTGTCGCTGAGTATCGCCTTGAGGACGGCTCAGTGATCCGCGTCGCAAATCCGACGATGCAGGTTTTTCGAATGGAAGGCGCGTATGATCCGCAGGGCAGGCCCGTGTATCTCGCTGTGCCGGGAACGGCAGTATCAGTGATTTTCTCCCCTGACGAACTCGTGAAGAAGGCTTAAGTCATGGCCGTTGTCGATGCTGTCAAGGAAACGCTCGCGAAGGCTCCGCAGGGCTTCATCCCTGTCGCCAGTCCGTGGGTCGCCTTCACGCTCACGGCCGATATATCGTCGTGCTCTGCGACGCAGCAGATACAGCAGCAGACCCGCGTCGCAGGGATGAACGTCACGGTCACGGCTTGGATCACAGAATCAAGTCCGACGGCGCGGTTTGCCGAACTTGTGCGACGGTGGAAGCGCGACACCGCGTTGACCTCCTCAATCGCCAAGGTTTCTATGCATTCCGCCTATCAAGAGATCATCGGGATGGGGGCGAGGGCACTGCCGCTGATCTTTGAGGAACTAGAGCAGCGCGGGGGAGACTGGTTCTGGGCGCTTCGTGCGATCACTGGCGAGGACCCGGCACGCGGCTCCTCGGATTTCGATGAGGCGAAACGCGCCTGGCTTGACTGGTGGAGGGACCGCGCCTCATAGGGGATGAGCGAATATCTTGAATCGCTGTTCCCGCGACTCAAGCGCTGCGGCTACGAGGTTACAAGCCCTCAATCTGATCGACCCAATTGCATCGGATACGTCGTCGGTAGTCCGCTCTATTTCGATCCCGTGGCGCGCGGCATCGGCGGGTACTACTGGCCTGACGGCATCCGCGCAGACGACAGCGTTCAGGCATGGCGAGAGTTGTTCGCATTATGCTTTGGGTACGAAGAATGCGCTGACGGCAGCGTGGAGGCGAATATGGACAAGATTGCTATTTATGCTGATCGCGAAGGGGACGCAGCCCACGTCGCTCGACAGCTTCCGTCTGGGCAATGGACGAGCAAACTTGGAAAGCTGGAAGACATCACACACGACACGCTTGAGGCGCTCATCTGTGACGACTACGCAACCGTCGTTATTCTGATGAGGCGACAACGCACATGACGGATAGCGCCTGAACCGCATGAGCGACAAGCGAGCGCCAGCACCACCAGCGGGATTCGACGCTACCGCAATCCTGACGAAGAATCTGCTGGCCGTTCCGAAGAAGGAACCGGACGCACAGGTCGCCTCGTACGAGCGTCGGCCGTACGCGCGTCACAAGTCGCGCGCACGCCGCAAGCGCGCCGCCTGAAATCCGCACGGGCTCTCCTGGATCGACCCGCGCGCCCAGCAGGCGAGTCTGAGTCATGCCATGTGGTTCCACCGCGCGTTTCGGGTCGACGCGTGGCTCCTGTACGCGCAGCACTGTGCCGAGCGTCGCCGGCGGTCGGGCGCTGGCGCGGGGCCGCGTGTTCAGCCGCGACGGCGCACTCGTCGCGTCGGTCGTGCAGGAGGGGTTGTCGCAGATCGCCGCGACGGACTCGGCGCTCGGCGGATCTCCGATGACGTAAGCTGCGATGAGCAGCACGCACGGTCGTTGGAGGGTGCATGTCCAAGGCGTTCACGAACGAAGACACGCCGACGCCCGACGAAACCGAAGCGCTCCCTCGGCGAGAGCGCCGGCTTCCGATCACCGCGGCCGGCTACGCGCGACTTCGGCGCGAGCTCGACGAGCTCGCGCAACGGAATCCGACCGCGCCGTCCGAGATCGGCCGGCGACGGGTTCGGGTGCTCGTCCAGATCCTCGAGTCCGTCGACGTGGTGGAGCCGGCGCTCGTCGACGGACGCGCCGGCTTCGGCACGCGCGTGACCGTCGAGGACGGTGACGGCCGGCAGATCGCGTACGACCTCGTCGGCCCTGACGAAGCCGATCTCGCCGCGGGGCAGATCAGCATCGCGTCACCCGTGGCCCAGGCGCTCCTCGGCAAGCGCGCCGGCGATGCTGCGGTGCTGCGCCGGCCGAAGGGCGACGTCGAGGTGACCGTGCTCTCGGTCGCGGCCGCCGGGTGATACACCCTCACGGGGAGGACGTGCCGCGATGATGCCCGGGCGCATGAAGGCGTGGTTGCGCGAGCACCTGCCGGAGAACACGTGGGAGCACCGGCTCGTCGCCGATGGCGACGGCCGATACCTCGAGTTCGACACGACCGACGTGGTCCGGCTGGCCCGGCTCGGGATCGAGGTCGACGCGCTCGGGCCGCACCTCGTCGCCGTCGTGTGGGACGAGGCGGCGCCGATCGAGGTCGGCGGCTACGTCGTCGTGGACAACCTCGCCATGGGACGGCCGGCGATGGGCGGCATTCGCATGTCGCGGACGGTCGATCCGGAGACCGTCCACGACCTCGCGCGCGGGATGACGCTGAAGAACGCCGCCGCGCACCTGGCGTTCGGCGGCGGCAAGGCCGGCATCGTCGCCGACGAACGCCTCGGCCCGGACGAGCACGCCGAGGTCGTGCGCCGCTTCGCGCGGCTGCTCCGCCGCTACCGCGGCTTCTATCTCCCCGGGCCCGACGTCGGCACCAACGACGCCGACATGAAGACGATTGCCGTCGAGAACGGCCTCGACGGCGCGGTCTCGAAGCCGGCGGACATGGGCGGCAACCGCATCGACCAGCTCGGCGCGGCCGCGGGCGGCGTCGTCATCGCGCTCGAGGCCCTGCTCGGCGAGATGCCGCGGCTGCGCGTCCTGCCGCAGTTCGCGGACCTCGAGATCCCCGCGGTCGAGGATCTCACCGTGCTGATCCAGGGATTCGGCGCCGTCGGCGGGCACGTGGCGCGGATCCTCCGCGAGCGCCTGCCCGGCGCGAAGGTCACCGGCATCAGCGACGTGACGGGGTGTCTTCGCGACGACGCCGGCCTGCCGGTCGAGGAGCTCTTCCGCCGGTGGCAGGCGCGCGGGCCGGTGGCGCGCGCGTGGTTCGTCGAGACCGCCGGCGCCTCCGGCGAGGAGTCGCCCGTGACGTACTCGAGCGCCCCGGATGACCTGCTCCGCGAGAGCGCCTTCTGTCTCGTCCCCGCCGCGCCCGTCGCCAACTACCTCGACACCGACGCGGCGTCGCGGCCCTCGGTCACGGTGGATCGCATGGGACACTGGCGCGTCGTGGTGGAAGGCGCGAACACTTACTCGCCGGACGTTGCGCGCCGGGCGGCACGTGCCCGGATGGAGCGCGCCGTCTACCGCCAGCGCGGGGTGCTCATCGCCACCGACTACCTGGTCAACTCCGGCGGCGTCGTCTTCGCCGCGCAGGAGCAGCTCCTCCCGACGCCGGCGGATCTTCGCGTCCCCGAGGCGCTGCTCGGTGATCGCGCCGCCGTCGACCGGTGGCTCGCGGACCACGCGGCGGAGTTCCAGGCGCTCGCCGAGCGCCGCCGGAACGCGGGCGCGGCGGCGCGCGACGAGGTGATCCGCGGCAACATGCGCGAGCTGGTGGACCTGCTCGTCTCGGATCCGGACATGCTGCCCGCGGAAGCCGCCGAGCGGATCAGCGTGCGCCGGATCGCCGCGCGCGAGCGTGATCGCACGGCGGCCGACCTGATGGAGCCGATTCCGACCCTGCCGCTGGCGTCGACCGTCCGCGCCGCGGCGACGTGTCTCGTGGTCGCGCAGAGTCCGATCCTCGCCGTCGTCACGTCCGACGGCCAGCTCGCCGGCGTCGTCACCGAGTGGGACGTCACGCGCGCGACCGCGCGCGGCTCGCCGGACGACCAGCCGGTCGAGGAGATCATGACCCGCGCGGTCGTGAGCGTCGCGCCCGGCGACGGCATTCTCGAGATGATCCGCAAGCTCGAGCACCACGGGATCTCGGCCATGCCCGTCGTCGAGGGCCGGACCGTGCGGGGGAGGATCACCGCCGATCTGCTCGCGCGGCGCTCGCTGCTGCGTCTGCTCCAGTCCGCGATCGACTGACGACGCGGAATCTTCGCCAAGGAGGCGTCATGTCCAGCCTGCACGATCTGATCGCGTCCGACATCGCCATCGAGCGCATTGCCGGTGGACTCGGGTTCACCGAAGGGCCGGTGTGGCGCGGCACCGATCTGCTCTTCAGCGACATCCCGAACCAGCGCATCGTGCGCTGGCGGCGCCTGCCGGAAGGTCCGGAGCTGACGACCTACGCCCGGGGCACGTCCAATGGCCTGACGCTGGATCGCCGGGGACGCGTGCTCGCGGCGGAGCACGACGGCCGTCGCGTCACGCGTGTCGCCGCCGACGGCACCCGCACGGTGCTGGCGGAGCAGTTTCAGGGCAAGCGGCTCAACAGCCCCAACGACCTCGTGGTCAAGTCCGACGGCTCCATCTACTTCACCGACCCGCCGTATGGCGTCCAGCCGAGCCGGCCGGGTACGCCGCGACCCGAAGGCTGGTGGACCAAACCCATTGCGGGAAAGGAGCAGCCCTGCCATGGCGTGTACCGCATCGCTCCTGACGGGGCCTGCCACCTGCTGGTCGACGACTTCGCGCTGCCGAACGGCCTCGCGTTTTCTCCCGACGAGTCGGTGCTCTACATCGACGATTCCGCCCGCAAGCACATTCGCGCGTTCGACGTGCGTCCGGACGGCACGCTGGCCAACAGCCGCATCCTGCTGGAGATGGCGTCGGACGACCCCGGGGTGCCCGACGGCCTCAAGGTCGATCTCGCCGGCAATGTCTTCTGCACCGGCCCGGGCGGTCTCTGGGTGTGCCGCTCGGATGGAACGCTGCTGGGGCGCATCGTCCTGCCGGAGCTGCCGGCGAACCTCGGGTGGGGCGAGGACGGGAGCGTGCTGTTCATCACGGCGCGAACGAGCGTCTATCGGATCCAGACGAAGACGCGCGGTGCGCTGCCCGGCTAGACCTATCGGTCCAGCCACACGTCCTGCATGCGGCCGTAGCTGTAGGGCGTGTGGTGGGGCACCAGGTTCTTCACGTCCGGCCGGTGCGCGAAGTGATCGAACCGCCACGCGAGCACCGGTCGGGCGGCGTCGTCCTCGATCGTCTTCTGGATTCGCGTCAGGAGCGCGCGCCGCTTCTTGCCGTCGAGCTCCTGCGACTGCTGCGCGATGAGCCGATCCACCTGCTCGCTGCAATAGCCCTGATAGTTCCGCGCGGACTTGCAGAGAAAGCTTTCGGACAGGATCGAATCGGGATCGTCGACCCCGTACCCGGCGATGCTGGAACCGATCTGGTAGTCGCGCCGCGTGCTCAGGCCGTACCACTGGGCGGTCTCGATGAGGCGCAGCGTGCTCTCGATCCCGATCTGCCGGAGGTTGTCGACGATGAAGGCGGCGCCGTCGCGGTAGATCGCGATGTTCCTCGACACGACCTCGAGCCTGAGAGGGTGGCCCGGGCCGTAGCCCGCCTCGGCGAGGAGCGCGCGGGCGCGCGTCTTGTCGTTGTCGCGCGGCAGGTCCTTGCCGGCGAGGCCCCAGAACCCGATCGGCGGCGGCGCGAGCGCGGCGCCGGGAACGCCGCCGCCCTGGAGCACCGCGCTCACGAATCCCGCGCGGTCGAGCGCGAGGCTCAGCGCGCGGCGCAGGCGCACGTCGTTGAAGGGCGGGCGGGTGTGGTTGAGCATCAGGTGGTCGGCGAAGTTGAGCCCGACGCGCGTGATCACCATGCCGGGCACGGCGGCGCGGAGCTGCGCGGCGATCGGGGGCGATCCGTCGGCGGGACTCGCGACGTCGGCGCGGCCCGCCTGCAGCGCGGCCGTCCGCGTGCTGCGCTCGGTGATGACGAGATACCGGATGCCGTCGAGATACGGGCGGCCCTTGACGAAGTAGTCGGGATTGCGCTCGAGGTCCACGGACTGGCCGCGCTTCCATTCCTTGAAGCGGAACGGCCCCGTTCCCACGCAGCGCGTCCGCTGCTCCGCGATGGGGACGTGCGCGGGCAGGACGGGCGAATCGCCGCTCGCGAGCATGAGCAGCAGCGACGTCTGCGGCCGCTTGAGCCGGAACACGACGGTGTGCGGGTCGGCGGCCTCGATCGCCTCGACGTTGTCGTACCACTCCTTGCGCGGATTGACGCGGAGCTTTGCCGTCGCGTCGGCCGCCTCGCGGACCATGTCGAAGGTGAACTTGACGTCACGCGAGGTGAACGGCTTGCCGTCGTGCCATTTCACGTCGCGGCGGAGGAAGAAGACGAGGTTGCGATACCCGTCCTGCCACGACCACTTCTCGGCGAGGTCGGGGCGGACGCTGTCGAGATTCTCCAGCGGCTTCATCGGGTCGAAGGCGACGAGGCCGTTGAAGCATGGCTGCGCGGGCCAGATCGTCGACAGCGTGGCGGACTCGTGGATGAGGAATCCCTGGGTCAGGTCTTCCCGCGTCAGCACCTTCAGCACGCCGCCGGGCCGGCCCGGGGCCGGTGCGCCGGGTGATGCGGGATCGACGGCGAGGGCGACGCCGGCGGTGAGGACGAGCAGGGCCGAAGCGACGAGCGCATGGCGTGGTGTCATGGCCCGCACGCTACATCGGCCGCACCGGCGACTCAACGGTCTCCTGCTAGACTCTAGTGCGGGAGCACTACATGGCCTTCGACTTCGCCGGCTACTTCAAAGAGATCGCGCTCACGACCGATCTCCTCACGCCCCGCGACGAGCGGACCTTCCGCGTGGAGCCGCCGCGCGACGGCGAGCGGCACGACGTCGTGCTGTACCTCGGCTGCAACGTCATGCGCACGTCGCACATGATCCAGACGGTCACACGGATCTTCGACCGGCTCGGCGTCGACTACGCCGCGGTCGGCGGCGCGGCGTACTGCTGCGGCATCCAGCACCACAACCAGGGCCAGCCCGCGTCCGCCGAGAAGTACGCGCACCACACCATCGAGCTGTTCGAGAAGATGGCGCCGCGCGAAGTCGTGATGTGGTGCCCGTCGTGCATCCACTTCTACGACCAGGTCCTGAAAGCCGAGCTCCCGTTCCCGACGCGGCATCCCGCGGAGTTCCTGCTCGAGCAGCTGCCCAGGTTCACCTTCACGCAACGGGTGGACGCCCGGGTCGCGATGCACGACCACCACACGCATCCGGCGCGGCGCCGTGAAGGACAGGCCGGCCGCCGATTGCTGGAAGCCGTCCCCGGCATCAGCCTCGTCGACTTCGACGCCGACCCGCGCTGGGGCCGCACGTGCTCACCGGCGCTCGTGCAGCAGCTCGGCGAGGAGGCGTGGAACGCGATGGCGCTCGCCGACATCGACCGCGCGGTCGCCGCCGGCGCCACGCACCTGGCCGGCATCTACCACGGCTGCCACCGGATGAACTGTGGCTTCGAGGCGGAGCGGCCGCTCACGATCGAGCACTACCTGACGCTGTTCGGCCGCGGGCTCGGGATCGAGGTCGAGGACACCTACAAGAAGTACCGGCTCCTGGACGACCCCGAGCGCGTGCTCGAGGAGATGACGCCCTGCATGGCCGCGAACGGTGTCGATCCGGAGCGCGCGCGCGGTCTCGTCCTGAAGACGTTCCCGAAGCGCTGACGCCGCGTCAGACGGACTGCTTGAGCACCTCGTGGACCGCGGCCGTGATGTCCTCGCGGCCGGGCAGGGCGGCGCGTTCCAGCGACGGACTGTAGGGCACGGGCACGGGGGCGGCGCAGACACGGCGCACCGGGGCTCGCAGCGCGCGAAACGTCTCGGGATCCTCGGCCAGCAGCGCCGCGATCTCCGCCGCCGCCGAGCACGTCGCGGGCGCCTCGTCCACGATGACGACGCGTCCGGTCTTTCGCACCGAGGCGCGCAGCGTGTCGGCGTCCATGGGCACCAGGGTCCGCGGGTCGACCACCTCGATCGAGATCCCTTCGCGCGCCAGCTCCTCCGCCACCGCGAGCGCCTCCGCCACGTAGTACGCGAGACCGACGATCGTCACGTCGGTGCCCGTGCGCTTCACCTCGGCGACGCCGATCGGCACGAGGTGGTCGCCGTCCGGCACCGGACCGGTCGCGGTCATGAGCCGGCTGCACTCGAAGGAGACCACGGGGTTGTCGTCGCGGATGGCGCTCTTGAGCAGGCCTTTCGCGTCCGCCGGCGTCGACGGCAGGACGATCTTCAAGCCCGCGACATGCATCCACATCGAGTACGGGCTCTGCGAATGCTGGGCGGCGAGCCCGATGCCGCCGCCGGTCGTGCAGCGGTACGTCACCGGGAAATCGGCTTGCCCGCCGAACATGTAACGGATCTTGCTCGCCTGGTTGACGACCTGATCCATCGCCACGAACGAGAACGTCACCATCCGCCAGTTCACGATGGGGCGGAAGCCGCAGCCCGCCGCTCCGAGGCCCATGCCGGTCACCACGGCTTCGGAGATCGGCGTGAAGCGCACGCGCGACGGACCGAACTCCTTGACGGGGTCGCCCGTGAAATCGGTCGCCATCAGGATGACGCGCGGATCGCGCCGCATCTCCTCGGCGACGGCCTCGTCGAGCGCTTGCTGAAAGCTGATCTCACGCATACATGTCCACCAAGAGGTCCTTCGCATCGGGGAACGGACTGGCCTCGGCGAAGGCGACCGCCTCGTCGAGATCGGCGCTCACGCGCTCGCGGATCGCGCGGATCTCGGGGGCCGAGAGGACGCCCCGCTCGCGCACGTCGCGCTCGAAGCGCGCGATGGGATCGCGCGCCTTCCAGGACGCGATCTCTTCCGGCGGGCGGGTGTCCGGGGGCGGCGTGTTCCGCATCGCGTGGAAGTGCCAGCGGTACGTCTTGCACTCGAGCAGGCTCGGCCCGTCACCGCGACGCGCCCGCGCGACGGCCTCCTCGGTGGCTGCGTGCACCGCGAGCACGTCGTTGCCGTCGACGATGACGCCGGGCATGTGGTAGGCGCCCGCGTGGGCGGCGATGTCGACACCGGGATGCTGGACGGCGACGGTGTTGTTCGCGGCGTACTGGTTGTTCTCGCAGACGAACACGATGGGGAGCTTCCACGCCGAGGTGATGTTGAGGGCCTCGTGGAACTCGCCCTCGGCGGCCGCGCCGTCGCCGAAGAAGCAGACGGTCACATCGCCCTTGCCCTCGAGCTGCGCGGCGAGCGCCGCTCCGCAGGCGATCGGCAGCCCGCCCCCGACGATGCCGTTGGCGCCCAGCATCCCGACGGCGAAGTCGGCGATGTGCATGGAGCCGCCCTTGCCCTTGCAGTAGCCGTCGACCCGGCCGAAGAGCTCGGCCATCATGCGGCGAACGTCGGCGCCCTTGGCGATGCAGTGGCCGTGGCCGCGGTGGGTGCTGGTCACGCGATCGCTCCGGGTGAGGTTCGCGCACACGCCGACCGCGACCGCTTCCTGGCCCACGTAGGGGTGGACGGCGCCGTAGATCTTGCCGGCCACACGCAGCCGGATCGCACGCTCGTCGAATTCCCGGATGAGGATCATCGTGCGCAGCATCTGGGCCATGCCTGTCGTAGAGAGCGCCATTACCGCTGCACCAGCTCGACCATGATCCCCTCCGGCCCGCGGACGAACGCGAGCCGGAGACCGGGGCTGCGAGTCAGCGGGCCGATGGCGATCTCCGCGCCCCTGGCGCGCAACTCCTCGCAGGCCGCGTCCACGTCGTCGACCGTGAGGCCGATATGCTCCAGCCCGTAGTGAGGAAACGCCGGCGGGGGCGCGGTCGGATCGACCGGATGCGTCGGGGCGATCAGCACGCGCTGCCCGCCGAGGGCCAGCGTGATCCGCATCTGTCCCGGGTACAGAGTTCCCGGCGGATAGACGTCGCGCTTCGCCGCGGCGCCGAACATCGTCTCGAAGAACTTCGCGGTCGCGTCGGGGTTCGGACTGCGGAGATGGACGTGGTCGTAGAGGTATTCCCGCATGGGAGGAGTCTAGCGCGTTGCCTGCGGATGCGTCCCGCGCTAGTCCAGCCAGTCCTGCTCTTTGAGCTTGCGCGGCAGGTACGTCTTCGTCAGAAAGCGGAAGTCCTTGTTCGCCAGCGCGTCGAGCTCGTACTTGAGCCCGCTCGCGAGCATCCGCTTCACCTCGTCCTGCCATTCCTTCTTCTGGAACCAGCGGTACTTCAGCAGCTCCTTCGCGCGGCTCACGTCCTTGTCGTTGAGCTTGATGCCCACGTTGCGCGGCAGGCCGTAACGGTCGGGATCGGCGCTCGAGAGACCGATGAACTTCGCCTTCGGGATCGCCATGCGCTCGCTCTCGAACGCGAGGTTGATCGAGCCCTGCTTGACGACCGAGTAGATGTAGTACCCCCACGGATCGTTGTCGACGAGGACGTACACGGGCAGCTTGTATTCCTGGTGGAGGCGGCGCGCCAGGCGCCGCACGCCGCGCGGCGGCTGCCCGTTACCGGTGAGCAGCACGCAGTTGTACCGGCGCCAGAACTTGTCCTCCGACAGCCGGTTCCACTGGGTGCCTTTCTCGACGAGCAGGACGAAGTCCGCCGTGCATCGCTGGATCGCGATGTATTCCGGCTCCACGATGGACGGCACGGAATAACCGCCTTTGCCCAGGCGCGCGCAGTCGACCCGGTCGCCGTCGTCGTTGAGCACGAGCGGTCCCACGACGCTGCCGGCGTTTTCCGCGCGGACGTGCAGCTCTTCGCGCAGCGCGGCCAGCGCGACTTCGAGGTCCTCGATCAGCGGGTCGGACTCGTTCTGGCCATCGAACGTGTTCTCGTGCGAGCTCTTCATCGTGTGCTTCGTGCGGTAGTAGATCTCGCGCAGCGACGTCGTGAGATTCGCGCGCTGCAGCTCGGCCAGCGCGTCCGCCACCAGCACCGTCTGCATGAACTTCTTCGCCATCGCCACATTGAAGAACGTGCGCTCCTGCTTGCGCCGGCCCATCTCGATGAGCCCGCGCTTTTCGTTGAAGTTCACGTTGGCGAGGCTGCGCACGGGGATCGACAGCGTCGGGTCCTTGCTGCGCTCCGCGGCGGTGATCACCGTGTCCGCCACGCCGATCAGCTTCTTCTCGACCACCCCGGTGTTCTTCGGCTTCGCTCGCGCCATGGTGTCCTTCTATCGCGTTTTGCGGCGGGCCGCCTTCGGAGACCGGCCGGCCGTCTTCGCCGTACGCTTCGCTGCCTTCGGCTTGCGCTTCGCAGCCTTCGTCTGCACCGACTTTGCTTTCGCGACCGGCCGGACGTCCGATTTCTCCGTTCGCGCCTTCGGGGGTTCGGATGGCGTCGGCTCTTCCGGCGGCGCGACGTCGCCCGGCGTGCCGGGCAACGCCGGCGCCTCGCCCTCGGTGCCGTCGGGCGTGACGATGATCGAATGCGGCAGCCCTTCCGGGCCGGTGTTGCGACCGAGGATCTCGTCGGTCCTGGCTCCGCCGGTCCGCTTGGCCGCGATCTTGTGAAGCTGGCTCTTGAGCCTCTCCTTCGGCAGCTTGCCGCCCTTGAGCCGCGCGCACGCCTCGACGACCTCTTCGATGTAGAGCTCGAAGATGTTGCGTCGCCGAAACTCGCTCTTCGCACGCTCGCGCCGGCGCAGGAACACGCCGAGGCGCCGGCCGCACTCCTGCAGCGCGAGCCGGATCTCCTTCCGGATCTCGTCGTAGTCGGCGATCGCTTCCTTCGACTCGCTCGTGAACGGCACCCACACCGACGCCATGTGGACGAACACGACCATCGGCCCGGCGGGCAGCGCGCCGCGCGACTGCGCGATCCCGTAGTTCCGCCAGGCCGTTTCGAGCACCGCCTTGAACGTCGCGCACGCCGACTGCTGGTACAGCAGGGGCACGCGGTTCGCGTAGCGGATGACGCGCGCGAGCTCGCTGTCGTCCTTCTCCTGCTCACCTTCGGCGAGCGGGACCGCGGGCGCTTCCGGCGCCGCCACCTGGTCGGGGCCCTTGCCGTAGGCCAGCCCGGCCTCGATCACGAACGGATTGCCGCGATAGACGGCCGGCGGCCGCGTCACCGCCGTGTAGAACTCGCCTGTGATCTGCTTGTACAGGCCGTGGAGGATCGCCTTCTCGCCGATCGGCGAGATGCAGTTCGACGACGGCGCCATGATCTTCGTCGCCTGGATCGCCTTGAAGAGCGCTTCCGCGGCGCTGCCGTGAATGTTGCGTGGACGCGCGTCCGGCGACAGCTTCGCCGTCTTGCAGATCTCGACGGCGAGGGGGTGGGAGACGCGGCTGAAGTCGGCCGCCAGAAATCCGGCGAGTGAATGGCTCTTCGTGTCGTGCAGCATGCGGAGCAGCACGCCGAACTCGATGCCGTACGGATGCGGCTTGATCTCGCGCGGCTGCGGCGGCAGCTCCTGGATCGTCCGCGGGTACTCGCGCACCTCGCCGTCCGGCGCGTGGTAGACGAGCTTCACGTGCGGATTGGCGATGGCCACCTGCTCGAGGTACTCGTCGACCGAGGACCGGCCCTTTTGATAGCGCCCCTCGATCTCGAGCGTCACCTGCGTGCCGCGATGACTCTCCCACTCGATCTTCTTGTTCTCGAAGATCCGCGGCTCGTTCTTCTTGGTGTCGATCGATACCTCGAAGTAGTGCGCGGCCGCGCGCGCGCCGGTGCGCGAGATGATCTGCACCGGCTTGCCCGTCGTGAGCTGCGCGTACATGCCCGCGGCGGAGATGCCGATGCCCTGCTGGCCGCGGCTCATGCGCAGCCGGTGGAACTTCGAGCCGTAGAGCAGCTTGGCGAAGATCGGCGGAATCTGCTGGCGCACGATGCCGGGCCCGTAGTCGATGACGGTGACGCGGAAGCGCGTCGCCTGGCTGGCGGGCGGCGGCGCCGCGCCGTCACTCGACACGACGTCGACTTTGACGACAACCTCCGGCAGGATGCCGGCCTCCTCGGACGCATCGAGCGCGTTGTCGACCGCTTCCTTGACGCAGGTGAGGAGCGCCTTGCGCGGGTTGTCGAATCCGAGCAGGTGGCGGTTCTTGGTGAAGAATTCCGAGACGGAGATCTCGCGCTGGCGCGCGCCCATCTCGACGGCCGAGACGGTGACGGTAGACATCTCTTCTTAGATACCAAACCGATGCGCGCGGGTGCGCGTTTTAAGTCTTCGGCCGTCGGCCGCCCGGAGTCGCACGGAGTGGTAAGGTCGCGGCACCCGATGCCGCGTCCCGGAGGCCACCAGCCATGATTTCGACCGTGCCCAAGAGCTATGACCCGAGAGACTTCATCGCGCTGACGTTCCACGACGCCACCGCGAAATTCCGCGACGGCTCCGACACGCCCCGCGCGTATCTCGAGCGCTGCCTCGAAACCATCGGCGAGCGCGAGCCCGTCGTGCGGGCGTTCGTCGCGCTGAACCCGACGGGCGCGCGCGAGGCGGCCGACGCGAGCGCCGCGCGCTGGAAGGCGGGCCATCCGCTGTCGGCCATCGATGGCCTGCCGATCGGCATCAAGGACCTGCTCGAGACGAAGGACATGCCGACGGAGATGGGCTGCGCGGCGTATCGCGGGAATTTTCCGACGCGCGACAACGCCGCCGTCTGGGCGCTGCGCCAGGCCGGCGCCGTGATCCTCGGCAAGACGGTGACGGCCGAGCTCGGTGGCGCGCATCCGGGCGCGACGACGAATCCGTTCGATCCGGCACGCACGCCCGGCGGATCGTCCTCGGGGTCCGCGGCCGCCGTGGCCGCGCGCATGGTGCCCGCCGCGATCGGCACGCAGGTCGGCGGGTCGATCATTCGACCGGCCGCGTATTGCGGCAACGTCGCCCTCAAGCCGACGCAGGGCGGCATCAACCGCGGCGAGCGCCAGGCGACGAGCATGAGCACGCACGGCGTGCACGCCGGCTCGATCGAGGACATGTGGCAGGTCGCGATCGAGATCGCCCGTCGCGCGGGCGGTGATCGCGGCTGCCCGGGATTGTTCGGCCCACCGACACCGCCGGCCGCCGCGATGCCGCAGCGTCTGATCGTCCTCGAAACCGAAGGCTGGCCCGCGCTCGACGCCGCGAGCCAGTCGGCGTTCGAAGCGCTGCTCGAGAATCTCCGGCGCGCCGGTGTGACGCTCGTCCGTCGTGGCGAGCATCCATGGGTCGAGGCGCTCGAGCAGGCCGTCGGCAACGCGCGCGCGGTCTGCAACGCCATCACGAGCTGGGAGAACCGCTGGGGCATCCGCAATCTCGTGGACCAGCATCCGGACGGTGTGAGCGCGCGCGCGAAGGCGACGCTCGAGAAAGCGGAGGCGATGCGCGTCGACGATTACCGCGCGGCGTTGACGGAGCGCGCGGCGGCGCAGCTGCGCCACACGGCGGTGGCGCCGCTCGCCGACGCGATGATCTCGCTGTCGTGTCCGGGACCGGCGCCGCTCTGGTCCGGCGATGTGCCGGGACAGCCGCTGGCGCCGCGTCCCACCGGCGACTTCGTCTTCAATGCGCCGAGCTCACTGCTGTTCGCGCCCGCGGTGACGATGCCGCTGCTGAGCGTCGGCGGCATGCCGGTCGGCGTGCAGCTCATCGGCCAGCCGCACGACGACGCGCGCGTGACGGCCATGGCGCGCTGGATGCTCGGCGCCGTCACGCCGATCGTCACGGGACGCTGATGCCCAGCGACGAGGTCCTCGTCGAGCGTGACGGACGCGTCGTCGTCGTCACGCTCAATCGTCCCGACGATCAGAACCGGCTGACTCGCGAGGTGCTGCTCCGGCTCGAGGCGCTCGCGACCGAGCTGCGCGACGACGCGGAGACTCAGGCCGTCGTCCTGACAGGCGCCGGCCGCGAGTTCTTCTCCATGGGCATTCTGAACCTGGCCGTCCGGGCGACGTACGCGAAGGACGAGATCGTCGCGCTCGTCCGCCTCGCGAACCGCACGTACGACGCGATCGAGGCACTGCCGCAAATCGTGATCGCGGTCTACAACGGCGCGGCGCGCGCCGGCGCGGCGGAGCTCTCGCTCGCGTGCGACATCCGGCTGGCCGCGGCGCACGCGACGTTCGCGTTGCCCGAGGCGCGGTGGGGCGGCTTCCCCGGCGCCGGCGGCCCGGTGCGGTTGCCCGCCATCGTCGGCCGGGCGCGCGCGCTCGAGATCATCTGCACCGGACGCGAGCTCGACGCGACCGAGATGGAGCGGCTCGGGCTCGTGCTCGGTGTCTATCCGGGCGATCGGCTCCTCGCCGAGGCGCGGGCGCTGGCCACGCGCATCGCCGAGAGCGGCCCGCTCGCGACACGCGGTGCGAAGCGCATCATGAACACGCACGCGACGTCCGGGTTCCGCGCGGCGCGCGAGCTGTCCGACGCCCTCCGCCACGCGCTCGAATGGAGCCGCGACGTCGACGAGGGTATGGCCTCGCACAAGGAAGGCCGCGAGCCGCGGTTCACCGGCCGTTAGCGCGCCTCGGGTGTATGCTCATACACACTGAGGAGGGAACACCGCATGCGGACGAACATCGTCCTCGACGACGACCTCGTGAAGGAAGCCTTTCGCCACAGCCGGGCGCAGACGAAGAAGGAGTTGGTTCACGAGGCTCTGCGCGAGTTGATCCGAGCCCGGAGCCGGAAGGCTCTTCTGCGCCTGCGCGGCAAGATCCGATTCGCCGATGACTACGACTTGAAGAAACTCCGAGCCGCGCGGTGATCCTGGTCGACACGTCGGCCCTTGTCCCTTTCTTTCGCGGGACGGACACGGACGCCGCCCGCTATCTGGCCAACGCGCTCGAGGCGGACGTGCCGGTGTTCCTGACGCCGGTGATCGTGCAGGAGGTATTGCAGGGCGCAGGCGACGAAAAGGAATGGGCGACCCTGAACCGACACCTGAGTGCGCAGGCGCTCGTGCATCCGTCCGATCCGCTGCTGACACATCGGCGTGCGGCCCGGATCTACTTCGATTGTCGCCGCCGCGGGCTTACCGTCCGTAGCACCATCGACTGCCTGGTGGCGCAACTGGCTCTCGAGCACGATCTGGCTGTGCTGCAGGACGACCGGGACTACCAGGCCATCCAGGCCGTTCGACCGCTCACGCTGCTTCCGTAGTCCGTCGCTCCAGAGAACCATCGAGGCCGCCTCATCGTTCGGCGGCGCGATATCGCGGACCGAGCACGGCGGCGAACGACGCCTCGTCGAGCACACCGTGCCGGCGATCGTGCACCACCCGGCCGTCGCGGATGAACGTGACGAGCTCGAACGGCCGCGCCGCGTCCGCGCCGGCGAGCACGGCGACGTCGTCGGGCGAGATCGTGAACGCGTTGAGCACGCGCGCGAAGGGCCAGCGAACGCCGACGTAGGTCTGGAAGGCGAGCTCCGAGCAGACGATCGCGTCCCACGTGTTGTTGTCGAACGCGAAGTCATAGCGCTTGCCGACGTGCGAGAAGGCGAGCGCGACCGCGCGGACGACATCGGCGCGCGGGATCGCGCCCGG
This sequence comes from Candidatus Rokuibacteriota bacterium, assembly GCA_016184365.1. Classification (GTDB taxonomy): domain Bacteria; phylum Methylomirabilota; class Methylomirabilia; order Rokubacteriales; family CSP1-6; genus AR8. The sequence continues at coordinate 7,223 of JACPCW010000101.1, read as the reverse complement.
CTTCGGCCGCATGATCACGAGATCGTCCACGTTGAGGAAGTGCTCGAGCGTGTTGATCTGGGTGCCCTGGCGGAGCGCCTCCACGACCGTGCGACCGCTCGCGACCTGGCCGAGCCACGGCGCGACCCAGGGGTGATCGGCGAGGTCGAGACGACGGACATCGTCCGCGGTGCCGACGTACATCGCCACGTGGCCGAAGTAGCCCGGGATGAACCGGTCGGTCAGCCGGAACGGCGTGCGCTCGAGGAGCAGGTCGCCCGGCTCGAGACGCTCCCGGACGAACGCGAGCCAGGCGGCCTGGTCATAGAGCTTGCCCTTCCGCCACTCGACGGCGCCCGCGAGGTTGCTGATGACCTTCGACACCTGGGTCGTGCCTTCCTTCAGCACGCCGCGCCGCAGGAGCGCGACGTCGACGAGATCCAGGCGCCTCGCCCAGTGACGGAGCGCGTGCGCGATCGCGAGCGCGACCCGCTCGCGCCGCGCCTCGTCGGCGCCGGCGCTCGTCAGGATCTCCCCGACCAGCCATCGCAGGTCGCTGTCCGCGTCGACGGGCGTTCGTCCTTCGTCCTCGAACACCTGGATGCCGGCTTCGAGGACGGTCCGGAACCCGGCGCGGAGCAGCTCGCGCTCGACGCCGTCCCAGAAGCCGCGGCGGATGCCGAGGGCCGGGTCCGCCTGGTTCAGGAGCGCGCGCATCCCGCGGAGCGGGAGCAGCCGGAGCTCGAGCTCTCGCGCGTTCTCGTAGAGCGTCATGGCGGCCAGCAGCGAGATGCCGACCGCGCGCAGGCGGAACACGGGCGGATACGGCACGTCCGGCCGATCGAGCTTGCCGGCGTGCTTGAACGTGAGCCCCCAGAGGCGGTCCCGGAGCTCGACGTACTCGCGCTTCACCTCGCGGAGGGCCAGATGCACCTCGCCGCGCACGAGGCCGCCATCACGCGCGACCGCCTGGGCGAGCGACGGCGCAAGCGCCGCCCAGGCGGTCCGCACGGCGCGCGCGCGGCTGCGCAACGCCTGGAGCTCCGCCTGGTCCTCGGCGAGATCCTCCTCGGCGAGGCGCGCGCTCAGCAGTGCGTGCGTCCGGCGGGCGGCGTCGAGGCCGGCGGAGACGCCGCCGGGGAACAGCGCCGTGACGACCGGATCACCGGCGATGCGATCGCGCTCGAGCGCGCGCCGATGCGCGGCGAGCCGATCGATCGCCTCGGCGAACAGCTCGCGATAGCGCGCGTTCCGGTACGACTCGAGCGCGAGCGACCAGCTGTTCTCCGGGATGCCGAGAGCCGGGTCCGGCGCGTTCCACGTCCGGCGGAGCGCCGGCGCCCGCCCGAGAACGGTCGCGACCGCGTGGAAGTTCGTCACCAGCTCGGTGGCGGCCATGAGCGACAGCGCGATGCGATCGAGCGTCGGCCGCGGATCCCGCGTGTCGCGACGATCGACGATGGCCGGCGCGTGCAGGAGCGCGAGCTCGAACAGCACCTCGCGCGCGGCGAAGTACTCGCGCTTGATCTCGCGCACGCGCGAGTGCGTCGGCTCCGAGACCGCGGTGGCGGCGCCTTCGCGCGCAAGCACCGCCGACACGTCGTCGAGCGCGGCGCGGAGCCGTTCACTGCGCGCCCGTGCGTCGGCATGGCGGGCGACGTCGGGCGGGGACGCGCCGGGACGCCCGGCGGGATCGACGAGACGCACCGACTGGCACGCGACGAGTGCGACGAGAGCGAGCGCGATCCAGACCGAAGAAGTCCGACGCATGGGCCCTCAATTCAAAGCCTGATCGTCGGCATCATAGTCGAGTGCGTTAGAATACGCCGATGCGGTTGATGCGGCTCGCCCTGCTGTTCGCCATCTACTGCTCCCTCGATTTCGCGAACCCGATGATGCCGGGCGCGGTCACGTTCGGCGACGGAGAATCGGTGGAGGGCCGGCAGGGTGAGCGGCCCCGCGGCGGTGACGTCGCGGAAGCGCCGCCGCTCACGGTGACGCTCGAGCGCATCCCGCCCGCCCGGCCGCAGGTCATGCTGACCTGGCGGCCCGCGCCCGACGTCTCGCGTACCTGGCAGATGTTTCTCCGACGGTCGCACCCGCGGCTCTCCGGCTCGGGCTCACTCTCCGAAGACGCCTGACCCCCGCCGTCGTCCGACCTCCGTCGTTCTCTGATGACGTACCCCGCCGCCGGGCGGCGGGGTGATGGATCCGGGCGAGATACCGAAAGGAAGGTTCCGCATGAGCAACTGGCCTCCACGCCAGGGCATGCCCGATTTCGAGCAGGCCGTTCAGCCGTTCCTGCAATTCGTCGAACGCTTCGGACGACGGCGCATCGTCATCGGCGCGCTGGCCGCGGTGGCGCTGCTCTGGCTGGCGTCCGGGCTGTACGTCGTGGGTCCGGGCGAGCGGGCGGTCGTCCTGCTGTTCGGCCGGGTCGTCGGCCAGTCCGAGTCCGGTCTCGGCTACCGGCTGCCGGCGCCGTTCCAGCAGCACCGCATCGTCGACATCGCGAGCGTCCGCCGGGCGGAGATCGGGTTCCGCGCCGAGCGGAGCGGCAGCCGCAGCGTGCCGGGCGAAGCGCTGATGCTCACGGGCGACGAGAACATCGTCGACGTGCAGCTCTTCGTCCAGTACCTGGTGCGCGATCCGGTGAAGTTCCTGTTCGGCGCGCGGGATCCGGAGCGTGCCCTGCATTCCGCGACGGAGGTCGCCCTGCGGGCCGCGGTGGGACAGAACACCATCGACTACACGATGACCGACGGGCGCGTCGAGGTGCAGGACCGCGTCAAGACGCAGCTCCAGGAACTGCTCGATCTCTACGGCACCGGGCTGCACGTCACCGAGGCCCGGCTGCTGGTCGTCGACCCGCCCAAGGAAGTCAAGGAGGCGTTCCACGACGTCGTGCGCGCGTGGGAGGATCGCGAGCGCCTCATCAAGGAAGCCGAAGGCTACGCGGAGGGCGTGATCCCGAAGGCCCGGGGCGAGGCCGTCCAGATGCTGCAGGCCGCCGAGGCGTACAAGGAACAGCGCGTGATTCGCGCGCGCGGTGACGCTGACCGCTTCCTGCGTGTCCTGGGCGAGTACCGGAAGGCGCAGGCCGTCACGCGCGACCGCCTGTATCTCGAGATGATCGACCGGGTGCTCCCGAAGACCCGGACGGTCGTGGTCGACGGACGCACGGACGGCGGCGGCGTGGTGCCGCTCCTGCCGCTCCGGGATTTCTTTCCCGGGCAGACGACTCCACAGGCGACTCGGCCGGCGCCCGCGCCGGCGACGGGAGGGCGATAAGTCATGAAGTGGCGCATCCTCGTCGCTCTACTGGCCGTGATGGTGTTCAGCTCGAGCACGTACATCGTCTCGGAATGGCAGCAGGCCATCGTGACGCAGTTCGGGCAGCCCATCCGCACCGTGCGCGAGCCGGGACTGTACTGGCGGGTCCCGCTGCTCCACGTCGTCACCGTCTTCGACAAGCGCGTGCTCGCGGCCGACACCGGCGGCGCGGAGTATCTCACGCTCGACAAGAAGCGGCTGCTCATCGATCACATCTCGCGCTGGCAGATCGCCGATCCGCTCCAGTTCTTCCGCACCGTCCGCGACGAGACGGGCGCGATGGCCCGGCTGGACGACATCATCACCGCGCGCCTGCGCCAGGAGGTCGCCAAGGAGAGGTTCAAGGAGATCATCCGCGAGAAGCGCGACGCGATCATGGACACCGTGACGGGAGAGGCCCGGGTGCTCGCGGAGCCGTTCGGGATCCGTGTCGTCGATGTGCGCGTGAAGCGGGCCGATCTCCCGGCCGAAGTGCAGGCGAGCGTGTTTGCCCGGATGCAGGCGGAGCGGCAGCGGATCGCGCTGCGTTACCGCGCGGAAGGCGAGGAGAAGGGCCGCGAGATCCGGTCGCGCTCCGACAAGGAGCGGGAGATCATCATGGCGAAGGCCTACCAGGAGAGCCAGAGCCTGCGTGGCGCCGGCGACGCGCTGGCGACCACGGTCACCGGGCAGGCGTTCGGCCAGGATGCGGCGTTCTACGGCTTCGTCCGCCGGCTGGAGACGTACGAGCGCGTGTTCTCGCCGGACACCACGATCGTGCTGCGGCCGGACTCGGATCTCCTGCGCTTCCTGAACACGTCGCGCGACCGGTAGCCGGCGCGGACGCCGACTGAGCTACTCGCGGCGGCGGGCCTCCGCCTCTCGGAGGTCCGCCGTCGTGAATCCCTCCTCGAACCGTTTGTAGACGGCGTCGATCGCGATCTGCGCGGCGGCGCGCTCGCCGCGCCCGGTCAGGATCCGCGCGAGGCTCAGCGTCGCCCGGAGCTCGAGCGACCGCGCGTCCATCGCGCGCGCGAGGTCGATGGCGGTGCGGACGCCCGCTTCGGCCTCCGCCACGGCATCGGCCGATGCCGCGAGCAACAGCTTCCCGCGCAAGCGATGCACCTCCGGCTCGTAGTACCGGTCGCCGGTTCGCGCCGCCTGCGCGGCGGCCTCGTCCACCGCCGCGCGTGCCTCGTCGAGCCGTCCGCCGAGGCGACACGCCTCGGCGAGCAGCGCGAGCGCGTGAGGGCGCACGATCTCGGAGCCGAACGCGCGCTGCGCCGCGAGCCCTTGCCGGATCGCATCGATGCCGTCGCGGCCCGCCGTCTCGACCGCCACCGCCCAGCCGCGCCAGATCGCGCTCCAGCCCATCACGTCGGCGAGGCCATGCTCGGTCGCGAGCGCCAGGGCTTCCTCGGTCCGCTCGCGCACGCGATCCGGCTCACGCCGCATCTGGTGCACGTACGCGGCGTACACCAGCGCGAAGCCGAGCCCCGACGGCACCCGCAGGTCGCGCGCCATGCGGACCGCGCCGTCGACGGCCGCCAGCGCGCGGTCCGGATAGCCCAGGAGCCAGAGCAGGCGGCCGGCCTGGCACCGCCCGGCGATGAACGGGTCGAGCGCGTTCAGCGCGGCGTAGCGCTCGTGCAGCACCGGGTCGTACAGTCGCCGCTGGCGGTCGAGATGCGCGAGCGCTTCGCGGAGACGCCCGAGGTGGCCGAGCGTGTACGCGAGCTCGCTCTGCGCCACGACGAGCATGGCGGGATCTGGCTGCTCTACAACGAGCAGGAGCAGCTCGCCACGGTCGTGTACTACGCCGATCGCGTGGTGCCGCCGGACCCCTTCGTGCCGGACTTCGCGAGCCTCGGCATGCTCGCGTCCATGCCGCCGCTCGGCGACGTCTTCGCCGACCAGCCGTGGATCAAGACGTTCGATCGCACGCATTGGACGCTCACGACCTGGTTCCCGTTCGTGCTCGGCGATCACGGCGAGCCGTCGCTGTGGCCGAACTCGCCGCCGTTCCCGGAGCCGTATCCCGGCGACGGGGTGTGCGAGGTCAGTCGCGGAGAGAACAGGGACAACAGCCCGGATTGCCCGGCGACGTGCGGTGACGGTGTCGCGCAGGAGGGCGAGGACACGGTGAACTGCCCGGGTGACGTGCGTCCGTTCTGAGCGGTGGCGCCCGCCGTCGCGTGCAACGAGACGGCGGGCCGCCGGTAGCCTGGGCTACCCGAGATTCTGGAGCGCCGCGATCCGCTCCTCGACGGGCGGATGCGACATGAACAGCCGGGCGAGACCGGTCCGGTTCGGACCGCGGATCCCGAACGCCTTGAGGCTGTCCGGGAGCGCGGCCGGGCCGCGGGCGCCGCTGAGGCGCTCGAGCGCGGCGATCATCGGCCGCGCGCCGCGCAGCCGGGCCGAGCCGTTGTCGGCGCGGAACTCACGGCGCCGGCTGTACCAGAGGACGATGACGGTGGCGAGGACGCCGAGCACGAGCTGCGCCACGATGGCGGTGATCCAGAAGCCGGGGCCGTGCCCGCGCTCCGTCCGGAACACGACGCGATCGACGACGTGACCGATGATTCGCGACAGGAAGATCACGAACGTGTTCACCACGCCCTGGAGCAGCGCGAGCGTCACCATGTCGCCGTTGGCGACGTGTGCCACCTCGTGAGCGAGCACGGCCTCGACCTCCTCGCGCCGCATGCGCTGCAGGAGGCCCGTCGACACCGCGACGAGCGCGTGGTTGCGCCGCGCGCCGGTGGCGAAGGCGTTCATGTCGTCGCTCGCGTAGACCGCGACCTCGGGCATCCCGATGCCCGCCTCCGCGGCCAGGCGCCGGACGGTGCCGACGAGCCAGGTCTCGACCTCGGTCCGCGGCTGGGCGATGACCTGGGCGCCCATCGCCCGCTTGGCGATCCACTTCGACATCGCGAGGGAGATGAACGAGCCGCCGAAGCCGATGACGGCGGACATGATCAGCAGCGAGCGGTAGTCCAGCCCGACCCCCTGCGCGTCGAGGATGCGGTCGACGCCGAGCAGGCGAAGCACGACGGCCAGCACGACGAGCACGGCGAGGTTCGTCGCGACGAACAGCACGATGCGCGTGAGGAAGCGGGTCTTCATGGCGATGAATCGTATCAGACGTCGAGCAGCATACGCGCCGGGTCTTCGAGCTGTTCCTTCACCCGCACGAGGAAGCGCACCGCCTGCTCGCCGTCGACCAGGCGGTGATCGTAGGACAGCGCGACGTACATCATCGGACGCAGCACGACCTGGCCGTCGACGCCGACCGGCCGTTGCTGGATGCGATGCATCCCGAGGATGCCGGACTGCGGCGGGTTCAGGAGCGGCGTCGACAGGAGCGAGCCGAACACGCCGCCGTTCGTGATGCTGAAGGTGCCGCCCGCCAGCTCGTCGGGCACGAGCTTCGTGCGCCGCGCGCGGTCCGCGAGGTCGGCGATCGCCCGCTCGAGCTCGGCCACGCTCATCGTGTCGGCGTTCCGCACGACCGGCACGACGAGCCCGCGCGGCGTCGCCACCGCGATGCCGAGGTGAACGCGACGGTGATAGACGATGTCGTGGCCGTCGATCTGCGCGTTGACGACGGGAAAATCCTGGAGCGCCAGGACCGTGGCGCGCGCGAAGAGCGACATGAGACCGAGGTCGGCGCCGTGCTTCGCCTTGAAGCGCTCGCGGTAGCGGGCGCGGACGGCGAGCAGCTCGGTGACGTCCACCTCGTTGAACGTCGTCAGAATCGCCGCGGTCTGCTGCGCCTCGACCAGACGCGCGGCGATCGTCCGGCGGATCTCGGTCATCGGGACGCGTTCGACGTCGCCGTCGACCCGGCGTAGGCGACGCGGCTCGGCCGGTGTCGGGCTCGCGGCCGGGCGCTGCGGCGCCGGCGGTTCGGCGCGCGGGACGTCGGG
>JACPCW010000006.1 GCA_016184365.1 Candidatus Rokuibacteriota bacterium | reverse complement strand
GCGGCGGAAGCGGCGAAGGCCGCGGACGTGATCGTCACCATCGTGCCGTCGTCGTCGAACGTCGAGGCCGTGTATCTCGGCAAGGGCGGGCTGCTCGAAGCCGTCGCGTCCGGACGTCTCTGCGTCGACATGTCGACGATCGATCCGGCGACGTCGCGCAGGGTCGCCGCGGCGCTCGCCGCGCGCGGCGTGCGATTCATCGACGCGCCGGTGTCCGGCGGCGTGCCGCGCGCCACGGACGGAACGCTCGCGATCATGGTCGGCGGCGAGCCGAAGGACGTCGACGAAGCGCGGCCGGTGCTGTCCGCGATGGGCGCGCACATCTTCCACGTCGGTCCCGTCGGCGCCGGCGAGGTCGCGAAGCTCTGCAACAACCTGATCGCCGGCGTCTCGGCCGTCGCGGTGAGCGAGGCGTTTCGCATCGCCGAAGGATTCGGCGTCGACGCGAAGACGCTGACGAACGTCATCGCGAAGTCGTCGGGGAACACGTGGGTGATGGAAGCCGCGCACCCGGTGCCCGGCCTCGTCGACAAGGCCGCGTCGAGCCGGGACTACGAGCCCGGATTCACGACCGATCTGATGGCGAAGGACCTCGGGCTGGCGGTCAACGCCGCGCGCGAGCTGCGCATTCCCGTGCTCGTGTCACCGGCGGCGCAGCAGGCGCTGCGGCTCGCGTCGTCGCACGGGCTCGGGAAGAAGGACTTCACGTCGATCTACAAGTTCCTCGAGCCCTCGAGCGGAGACGCGCCCGTTTAGATGGGGGGCCCCGACATGGCCCCCCATACCCCCCAGCGCTCGTCGCGCCCCGGCGCAGCCGTGGCGCTCCTCGTCGTCGCGTCGTGGTCTGTTGCCGAGACGACCGAAGCGCTGGAGCGCTAACGCGTCTGCATCACCGCCCGCGGAGAGGCCTGCAGGAAGCCGTGGTTGTCCTTGTGGCAGGGGTCCGCGACGGACTGCAGCGTCGCCGCCGCGTGACAGAGCTCGTGCAGATCGATCTCGAACGCCACCGCCGACGGTAGCGCGTCGGTGTAGCGGACGATCTTGATGACCTTCACCGTCTGCCCGTCGGGCTGCGAGGTCACGCGCATCACCTGACAGCCGAGGATCGGACCGACGGCGACCGCGCCGCGGCAGTGGTCCTGGATCAGCGACTTGTCCTTCGTCACCACGAGCGTCACGAGCGGCTCCGTGTTCTCCAGCGGCCCCATGACGCCACTGCGCGTCGTTGCGCAGGCCGCGGTGAGGAGCGTCGCGCCGAGCGCGAGCCCGAGCGCGAGGCGAGGCGAACGTCGCATGCCTAGTCCCGGGGCAAGCCGGGTGCCACGCCGAGTCCGTCGCGCCAGCGCCGCATTTCACGGCCCGGATCGACGTGGTCGTGCAACGCGCTGCCGAGCGGAAGCGACGGCGGTGCAGGGTGCATTCGCGCGCGGGAAAATCGCTGCAGGGTCGCCCGGAACGCCGAAAATCGCGTGCTATACTGGCGCCCGCCGCGGGGCGAAATGGATACCGGCGGCGACTCGAAGGAGCCCACCGTGAGCCTCTATGTGATGCTGAGCACGCTGTCCGAATCGGGCCGCAAGGTGCTGCGAGAGCGGCCGGGCTGGATCCGCAAGGTCAACGGCGACGTCGAGCGCATGGGGGCGCGCGTGGTCGCGCAGTGGGCCGTTCTCGGCCCGTACGACTTCGTGACCGTCATCGACGCGGCCGACAACGCGGCGGTCGCGCGCGTGTCGGTCGAGCTCGGCGCGCGCGGCTCCGTGCAGATGATGACGATGGCCGCCATTCCCATGGACGAATTCATCGGCCGACTCGAAGGGTCGCAAACGGGCAAACGGCGCGAACGCCGTGCCGAGCGAAAGAAACGGTGACATGAAGGTCCTCAAGATCACGCCCGAGAAGTGCACCGGCTGTCTCCGCTGCGAGCTCGCCTGCTCGTACATGCAGACGGGCCAGTACCAGCCCGCGAAGTCCGTGATTCGCGTGTCGCCGTTCGAGGGCCACACCTCGTACGCGCCGTACACGTGCACGCAGTGCGCGGAAGGCTGGTGCATGACGGCCTGCCCCGTCGGCGCGATCACGATCAACGTCGCCGGCGCGAAGGACGTGCGCGACGACGTGTGCGTCGGCTGCAAGCTCTGCACGATCGCGTGCCCGTACGGGACCGCCTTCTACGACCCCGACACGCGGAAGGCCTTCAAGTGCAATCTCTGCGGCGGCGATCCCGCGTGCGCGTCGGCCTGCCCGACCGCGGCGATCACGTACGAGGACACGGCGACGGTGGACTGGATCGGCGACTTCGCGGCCCATCGCGCCGGCCGCCTGCTGGAGACCGTGTGATGGCCGCGCGACATCTGATCATCGGGGGCGGCACCGCCGGCATCAACGCGATCCGTACCATCCGCGAAGAAGAGCGCGAGCGCTCCGAGATCACGCTCGTGAGCGCCGAGCGCCCGTACTCGCGCATGGTGCTGCCGTACTTCCTCGACCGCTCCATCGCCGAATCGCACGTGTACACGGCGACGCCGCGCATCCTCGCCGAATGGGGCGTGAAGAGTCACGTCGGGCGGCGCGCCACCAGCCTCGATCCGAAGGGCAACGTCGTGACGCTCGACGACGGGACGAAGCTCGAATACGACGACTGCATGATCGCGACCGGCTCGTCGGCCGTGCGCGCGCCCGTGGCGGGCGCCGACGGCGCCAACGTCCATTCGTTCTGGACGCTCGACGAGGCCAAGGGCGTCATCGCCGGGATCGCGCCGGGCAGCCACGTCGTCATGGTCGGCGCCGGCTTCATCTCGTTCACGATCCTGAACTCGATCCTGTCGCTCGGCGCGAAGCTGACGATCGTCGAGATCGCGCCGCGCATCCTGCCGCGCATGGTCGACGGGCCGGGCGCCGAGCTCGTGGAGAAGTGGCTCGAGAAGCACGGCGTCACGATCCGCACCGGCGCCACCGTCTCGGCGATCGAGGACGTGAAGGGCAAGCCGGGCACGCCGGCGCGCAAGCGGATCAAGTTCGCCAGGGGCGCGAAGGGCGGCGACATCATCGCCGACGTCGTCATCATGGCGACCGGCATCAAGACGAACCTCGACTGGCTGAAGGACTCGGGTCTCCGCATCGACCGCGGCATCGTCGTCGATTCACATCTCCGATCGAACGCGCCGAACGTGTACGCGGCCGGCGACGTCGCCCAGGGCCCGGACCTCATCGCGGGCGGCACGTCGATCCACGCGATCGAGCCGACGGCGCAGGAGCACGGGCGGGTCGTCGGCGCGAACATGGCCGGCAAGGACGTCCAGTACCGCGGCAGCGTGATCATCAACATCGTCGAGGTGTGCCACCTCGACGTCGCCTCGTTCGGCGCGTGGGACGACACGACCGCGGAAGTGATCAGCGCATCGAGGCCCGATCGCCCCGCGTACCGCAAGATGCTGTTTCGCGGCGACCGCATGACGGGCGCGATCATCCTCGGCCCGTCGAGCGACATCTGGACGACCAACGACGTCGGCATGCTGAAGGGCCTGGTGCAGACCGGCCAGCCGCTCGGTCAGTTCAAGGAGCGACTGCGGCAGCAGCCGTTCGACGTGAAGACCGCGTTCATCGCCGCGAAAACCACGGCACGACTTCTTCCCGAAACCGTCGTGGGCCGCCCGTCGAAGGCGCCCGGCGACACCCCGGTGGCGGTATGACGACAGCGACGGTCCGGACGAGTGCGAACGTTCCCAAGGCGGCGAAGGGCGCGGCCGCCCAGCCCGCGCAGCCCGGCTTCGCCGGCAAGCTGCTTCGCGTCGATCTGACGAAGAAGCGCTGCTGGGCGGAAGCCTGGTCGCCGGCGGAGATGCAGGAGCTCCTCGGCGGCATCGGGCTCGGCGCGATGATCCTCTACCGCGAGACGAAGACGAAGAGCGGCAAGGGGAACGTCTCGTGGGATCACCCGGACAACCGGCTGATCCTGGCCACGGGCCCGCTCGCCGGGCTGCCGGTGTGGGGCACCGGCGGTCTCACGGTCGTCACGATCGGCGCCGGCACGAACGGCCCGACGTCGACGCAGGCGAACGGGTTCTTCGGGACCAATCTGAAATATTGCGGCTACGACGCGATCGTCATCCAGGGCCAGTCGAAGGACTGGGTCTACCTCTACATCAACGACGACACGCTCGAGCTGCGCGACGCGCGCGATCTGGCCGGCAAGGACACGTGGGAGACGCAGGACACGCTGTCCGGCAAACTCGGGCTCACCGGCCATCAGCTGTCCGTGTACTCGATCGGCCCCGCCGGCGAGAACCTGTGCCGCTTCGCCGCGATCCAGGGCGACTACGGCCACGTCGCGTCGAAGAACGGCGTCGGCGCGGTCATGGGCAGGAAGAAGCTGAAGGCGGTTGCGATCGTGAAGGGTACCAAGCCGCTCGCCGTCGCCGATCCGCGCGGGCTGATGCAGGCCGCCGACGACATCGCGCACGCGCTCAAGACCGATCCGGGGTCCAAGTCGCTGTACGAGTACGGCACGCTCCCCGGCGTCGTGAATCTCTCGAAGCTCGGCGTGCTGCCCATCAAGAACTACACGACGAACGTCCCGCCGGCCGACATCACCGAGTGGGCGGCGCCGAAGCTCCGCGAAGGCTTCGACCATCGCGGGCACCAGTGCAACGCGTGCGGCATGCACCACTGCCACATGTCGATCATCCGGAGCGGTCCGAACAAGGGGCAGACCATCGACGAGCCGGAGTACGAGGGCTGGTCGGGCGCGGGCTGGACGATCGGCGCGACGCGCCCCGACCAGATCGCGGACGTCGCGTGGCTCAACACCCAGCTCGACCGCGCGTGCCTCGACGTGAACGAGTTCGGCTGGATCTGCGGCTGGGTGATGGAGTGCCAGGAGAAGGGCTACATCACGGAGCAGCAGCTCGGCTTCAAGCTCGCGTGGGGCGACATCAAGGGCGCCCACCGGCTGATGGAGATGATCAGCCACCGCAAGGGCTTCGGGAACATCCTCGCGGAAGGCGTGAAGCGCGCCGCCGAGAAGATCGGCGGGCCCGCGAAGGACTGCGCGATCTACTTCGAGAAGGGCGCGGCGCCGCGCGGCCACGACCATCGCGGCCGCTGGGAAGAGATGCTCGACGTCGCCACGGCGAGCACCGGCACGATGGAGACGGGCAACCCGACCTTTCCGACCGAGGTCGGCCAGCCGGCGCGCATCAACCCGTACGACGGCGAGCAGGTCGCGCACTACGTCGCCGGCCTGCGCGGGCGCAAGAACTTCGAGGACTCGCTCGGCGTCTGCATCTTCACGGTGCGGTGCACGCTCGAGCTGATCTGCCGCGCGCTGAACGCGGCGACGGGCTGGAACTGGACGTGGGCCGACGCCGTGCGGTTCGGCCGGCGCACCGCCGCCATCAACCGCGTCGTCGCGTTGCGCGGCGGATACACGCCCGCCATCGAGAAGCCCTCGAAGCGGTACAGCTCGACGCCCGTCGATGGGCCTGCGAAGGGTCAGTCCATCGCCGCCCAGTGGGACAAGATGATCGACGTCTGGTACAACGACGTCGGCTACGACCGCAAGACCGGGAAGCCGCTCCCCGAAACGCTGCGCGGTCTCGGTCTCGACTGGCTCGTTCCGGAGGTCTGGGGCAAGAAGGCGTAAGCGGCGCGGTCGCTAGCCCAGCCGGGCCGGGATCACCGCGAAGGCTTTCCCGCGCGCCGGCCGGTACGTCCGGAAATCGGCGTGGTCGAGCGTGAAGACGGTCGACAGGCCGTCACGCTCGGCAACCCTCACGAGGGCGGCGTCGGCCACGTCCATCGGACGGTCGCGATACTTTCGCATCAGCCAGCGCATCCTCTCCGCGTCGGACGCGTTGAGTTCGACGACCGAAACCCCTCGCTCGATGAATTCCCAGAGGGCCTCCTGCGCCTCGAACGAGAACGACAGGAGATGAAACGCCTCCGTCACGACGGGCCAGACGGTGATGAGCGGCGCTCGGATCTCCGCGAGCGCCTCGACGCACCGGGTATGCTGCCCGTCGCCCCTGTCGATGATCGCGACCAGCGGGCCCGTGTCAACGAGAACGGGCGATCCGCTTGGCATGCAGGATTTCGAGGATGTACTTCCGGCTGTTCGTCGACAGATCGCCGCGACCGCTGTCGACGCGCCCGATCACGTCCTTGACGAGCTCGTAGGGCCTCGCCTGGCGCTCCAGGAGCTCGCGTCGACAGTACTCGCGGAGCGCGGCCTTCACGATCTCCGACCTGGTCCGGCCCAGCGCCCGCGCCGTCCGGGCGAGCAGCCGGTCCAGTCCCTCGTCCAGGCGTATGCTCACCATCATCACACGGCCCTCCTGTCATACGTTTTGTATGACGGAAGGGCCCGTCACGTCAATCCGGGTGACTTCACGCCCGCGTGACGAACGCCTGGACGCGCCGGAGATACTCCGGGATGTCCTTCACCGCGTTCTGGAGCGCCTCGTGCACCTTCGCCGGGTCGATCTCGTCGTACTCGTGCGCGATCCGGTTCCGGAGCCCGGCACAGGCCGCGATTCGCGCCGCGAAGTCGGGGGACAGCACCTCGAGTTTCGCCAGCTCCGTGAACGAGTCGTAGTAGTCGCGCGGCGGCGGTTGTCCCGACTCCGTCAGCAGGTGGTAGTTCACGTCGATCATCCGGCCGATGATCCGCTCCAGGAGCCGTTCGGCGACGAGCTCGTCGGTCGGGCTGGCGAGATAGTCGGCGAGCGGCGTCGCCGCGAGCGCGCCGAGCCGGTCGAGGTCGCCGGTGATCAGCACGATCTTGCGGATGACGAGCTCCGGGTCGATCACGCCGGCTCCGCGCCGAGCCGCTTCGCCACGTACGCGCGCTCCATCGCGAGGAACCGCCGATGGTCCTGGTAGCGCTTGAAGGCGTAGATCCTGAGACGCTGCAGCCGCCGCGGGTCGCCGTGAAGGAGCCGGCAATCCTCCGTGATCTTCTTCAGGAACAGCGGGTCGGCGCGGTTGATCACGGCCAGATCGACCTCGCGCTCGGGGACGAGCCGCTGGAGGTCGTGATGGAGATCCGCGAGCTCGCCGAGCGAGAGGCTCGGCCGATCGAGCAGCACGGCGAGGTCGACGTCGCTCCGCGGGTGGAGTCGTCCCGTCAGCGTCGACCCGAACTGCAGGAGCAGCACGATGCCGTGTCGTCTCGCGATCGTCTCGAGCTGGAGGGTGTCCATGCGATCACCGTCGATGATGTCCGCCGTCGATTATAGGAGCGTCCGGCGGCGGACGCTCGTTCCGCGGACTCGCGGTTGGCGCGGAGGCTGCCCGTGAAATGCGGGTTGAGGCGGGCCATACGCGCGGCGACAATGGCGCTCCCATGCCGCGCGGAGGCCAGGTCGTCAGGCAGTGGCGTCTGCTGACTCTCGTCAGCCGGCCCGGCGGCGTGACGATCGCCGACGGCGCCCGCGAGCTCGACTGCACCGGGCGCACCGTCTGGCGCGACCTCGCGGTGCTCGAGGCGGTCGGCTTCCCGATCTACGACGACCGCGACGGCGACGGCCGCCGCGGCGTCTGGCGAGTCCGCGCCGGTTTTCATCACGGCCTTCCGGTCCCCCTCGCGCTCGACGAGATCGTGGCGGTCCTGCTCGCGGAGAAGCTGCTCAGCCCCGCGTCCGCGAGCCCGCTCGGCCCGGCGATCGCCTCCTTCGTCGGCAAGCTTCGCGCGCTCCTGACGCCGCAGGCCCTGGCGCTGGTCGACGCGATGGCCGCCCGGGTCGGCGTCCGCGCGCTCGGCGCCAAGCTCCAGGCGCCGGCCGCGGAGCACGTGCCGGAGATCGGGCGGGCGCTGCGCGAGCGGCGCCAGCTGCGCCTCCGCTACTACTCCATGAGCCGCGACGCGGAGACCGAGCGGCGGGTCGATCCGTACCACCTCACGTACTTCGCCACCGGGCTCTACCTGGTCGGCCACTGCCATCTACGCGGCGCCGTCCGCGTCTTTGCCGTGGAGCGTATCCGCGCCGTGGACGTGTTGCCGGGGACGTTCACGATGCCCGCGGACTTCGACGTGCATGCGTACCTCGCGAGCGCGTGGGGGCTGATCCGCGGCGACGTCGTGACCGTCGTGGCGCGCTTTGCGCCCGCCGTCGCTCCCTACGTGCGCGAGCGGCTCTGGCACCCGAGCCAGAAGCTCCGCGATCTGCCCGACCGCTCGCTGGAGATGACGCTCGGCGTGGCGGACACGATCGAGGTGCGCCGCTGGCTGCTCGGCTTCGGCGCGGAGGTGGAGGTCGTGACGCCCGCGTCGCTCCGCGAGGCGCTCCGGCGGGAGGCCGAGCGGCTCGTGGCGCGGCTCGCGCCGGCCGCCCGCGGCTCCACGGCGCGCAAGCCGCCGGCGCCGAGCCCGGCCGTGCGACAGCCGCTGTCGCGGAGATCGCGTGGAGCGACGGCGTGACCGGCGCCGGACGCAACGCCCCATGTCCGTGCGGCAGCGGGCTGAAGTTCAAGAAATGCTGCCTCGGCAAGGAGACCGCCGCCGCGGGCGTCTACACCGAGAGCGAGAGGCGCGAAGCCCTCGACGAGCTGTTCCGCTTCGCCGCGCGCGCCGAGTTCGCCGGCGATCGCGAAGTCGCCCGCCTCGGGTTCTGGGCCGACCGGCTCGACCATCTGTCGCAGGACGAGCTGAACGACCTCTTCGGTCTCGGGCAGAGCCAGGCCGGGTTCCAGGAATGGTTCACGTTCGACTTCCGGCTGGCGGTGGGCCGCACCCCCGTGGAGCTGTTCCTCGAGCGGCACGGCGCCCGGCTCCGCTCGGGCGTGCGCCGCTACCTCGAGCGCATGCGCCGGACGCACCTGCGGCCGTACGAGATCATCGCGGTGCGGCTCGACGAAGGACTCGACCTCCTCGACCTCTGGGCGAACAAGCGCATCAGCGTCCGCGAGCGTCTCGCGACCCGCGAGGTCGTCCAGTGGGAGGTGCTCGCGGCGCGCGTCGTGCTCGGTCCGGGCGGCGAGCCCGTGATGGACGGCCAGCCGTACCGGTATCCACCGAGCGCGAAGGACAGCGTCATGAAGGCCGTGCGCCGTTCTCTGAGAGCCATCGCGCGGCGGTTCCCCGATCACGACGAGACCATGCGGTTCAAGCGGATCGGGGCGCTCTTCCATGTCTTGTGGCTCGACGAGGTCGCGTTGCGCCCGCGCCCGGCGCTGGTGACGCCGGAAGGCGACGCGCTGCTCTTCGCGAAGGTGATGTTCGACGTCCTCGACCCGGGCGCCCTCAGGACGGCGCTCGACGGACATCCGGCGCTCGACCGGCAGTCCGACGACACATACGCGTGGCTCGAGAAGGTCGAGCCCGTGAGTGACAGCGCCAGGAGGCGGCGCCGGCCGGCGATCATGCTCGGCAGCCAACGGGTGCGGCCAGGGGACGAGGATGCGCGTCGCACGCTCGGGACGTTCGCGCTCGACGGCGACCGTCTCGTGCTCGAGGCCATCTCGAAGGCGCGCGCCGCGCGGGGGCGCAAGCTCGTCGAGCAGATCGCGGGCCGCGCGGTGAAGTTCCGCGCGACCCGGTACGAGACCGTCGAGCGCGCGATGGAGCGGCGCCGGGCCGAACCCAGGGACCAGGTGCCGGCCGAAGTCCAGGCCCGGGTCGTCGGCGAGTTCTTCGAGCGGCATTACCGGGCGTGGCTGGACGAACGCCTGCCGGCGCTCGGCAACCGCACCCCGCGCGAGGCCGCCGGCCTCGCGTCCGCCCGGCCCAGGGTGATCGCGCTCCTGAAGCAGATGGAGAGCATGGCCGAGCGCGACCGCCGCGCCGGCCGTGTGGCGTACGACTTCGGGTGGATGTGGGCGGCGCTGGGGCTCGACCGGCCGGGGTAG
>JACPCW010000005.1 GCA_016184365.1 Candidatus Rokuibacteriota bacterium | reverse complement strand
ATGGTACTGCGCTGGTAACGGCGTGGGAGAGTAGGTCGCCGCCGGGGTTACACGTCAACGCCCGGGGGGTCATCCCCCCGGGCGTTTCTGTGTGTCAACGCGATGGATCAGGCTGAGGGGCGCGACCCCCCTCAGCCTCCCCCGGCTGCCCGACGTTTCCGGAACGCCGCGTGACTCAGCTCACGCGCGAAGCTCGAGCGTGACGACGGCGACGTTGTCGTGCGTGTTGCTCGTGAGCGCCAGGTCGACGAGCGCGCGCGCATAGTCGAAGCCGCACCGCGCCTCGTGCGCCGCGATCATCTGCACCGTCGTCTCCGGCGCGATGACGTCCCAGAGTCCGTCGGTGCCGATGACCACCAGATGTGCGACGCCGGGCTCGAGGTCGAGCGCCAGCGTCGCTGGCTCCGCGACGACCCCCACGGGACGAAACCACGCGTCGCCGAAGGCGCGCGTCACCATGAGGCCGCGATCGCCGCGCGTCAGGTATGGCCCGTCGATTCCCGCGCCGGCCGCGAGGACGCGCGCGCGCTCGTCTCCGTCATCCAGCCGGTGTGGCGTGCCGACCGCCTCCAGGCCGCGCGGTGTGGCCACGACGATCTGGCTGTCCCCGATCCAGAGCGCCGTCAGGCGCGAGTCGACGACGGCAGCCGCGCATGCGGTGCTGCCGACGTGCTGGTGGGTGGCGCACATCGCGGCGACATCGGCGCAGGCGCGTTCGAGTGCATCGCGGACGTCACCGCCGGCTTCGACGGCGGTGAAGAACCGCGGCGCGAACTCGGCGGCGGCGCGGTCGGAGACGTCCGGACCGCCGTGCCCGTCGAAGACCGCCGCGAGCGTCACGAGCCTGCCGCGCACGTCGCGCTGCACCGCGACGTCGCGGTCTTCCATCGTGAGCCGTGGACCGCGCGTGCTCGCGCGCTGGAGCCGCACCGTGGCCGGCATGCGCTAGAAGATCATGCGGAGCAGCGACACGTAGACGTGGGTCAGTGCGTCGAAGACGGGGCCGATGATGTAGCGGACCGCGCCCGTGACGACGAGCAGCAGCAGCACGATCGAGCCGTACTGCTCGAGCGTCGCGAGCCCGGCGCCGCCGCGCAGCACGACGGTCAGGAAGTGTCCGCCGTCGAGCGGCGGCAGCGGGATCAGGTTGAAGATGCCGAGCGCCAGGTTGAACTGGAAGACGAGCAGCAGCACGTGCGCGAGGAGATCGCCGCCGCCATCAGCGCCGAGCGCGCGACGCGCCGGCACCAGCACGAGCAGCGCGATGAACGCGACGATGAAATTCGCGGCGGGCCCGGCGCCGGCCACGAGCGCCATGTCGAGCGCCGGCCGTTTGAAGTTCGCCGCGGTGACGGGCACCGGCCGCGCCCAGCCGAACCCCGCGACGACGAACGCAATGGCGCCGAGCGGATCGAGGTGCGGCAGAGGATTGGCGGTGATGCGGCCGGCGAGCCGCGCGGTCGGGTCACCGAGGCGATCGGCGACGACGGCGTGCGCGACTTCGTGCGCCGTCACGGCGATCAGGAGTGCCGGGAGCTTCGCGGCGAGGCCTGCGAGGGCCTCCGCCGGATTCGCGAGATCGATCACCGCGGTCGACGCGCGTGCCGCGTCACCCGGCGAACGCCCTGAACAGCGCGAACCCGAACGCGACGATCGTGAGCCCCACGCACACCGCAGCCAGGAGCTGCTCCAGCCCCGTTTCGCGGCGCTGATCGGCGAGCGAGACGAGAAAGCCCGTCGCGGCGCCGCCGACGAACCCACCGGCGTGCGCGAAGTTGTTCACGCCGGGCATGAAGAAGCCGAAGATGAAGAGGATGAGCGCCCACTGACCGTACTGGCGGAGCACGAGCGCCCCGTACGTCCCGCCACGCTTCCGTCCGAAGGCGACCATCGCGCCGAGAAGCCCGAAGATCGCTCCCGAGGCGCCCACGGTGAACGGGACGCCCAGCATGTTCGACACGACGAAGCCCGCGACGCCCGAGACGGTGAAGATGACCACCAGTCGCGCGCGCCCGTACATTTCTTCGACGGCCGGACCGAGCTGGCGGATCCACATCACGTTGAACAGGATGTGGAGCACGCCGCCGTGGAGGTAGATCGCGGTCAGGAGTGTCCACCACCGGCCGTTCGCCCACGCAAAGGCGCCCGTCATCCCGAGCGCGTCGAGCGCCGGGCCGCTCGGCGACAACAGGTCGAACGGCCCGCGCGGACGGAGCGCCGCGCCGGGATCGAAGACGAGGCTGGCGACGTAGAGCGCGATGCAGACGATCATGATGACGCGCGCGACGTCCCGGCCGCGGAAGACGCGCTGCGCGAGCCCGGTCATCCCCCACATGCCGGGATTCCGGCGGCCGCAGATCAGGCATTCCGCGGCGTCGGCATTCGTGAGCCGGCCGCACGACGGGCACAGGATGACGCGTCGCGGTTTACCGAGCATCGTCGTCGTTCTCCGGCGGCGTCGTGTCCTCGAAGCGGTAGCGCTCATCGAGCCAGTGCCCGAGATCGATGAGCCGACACGTCAGCGAGCAGAATGGTCGCTGCGGGTTACCGATCCACGGTCGGCGCGCGCCGCATGTCGGACACGCGACGCCACGCGAGGCAGAATCCCTACCGGACGTGTGCGCGGGCGGGTTGATGGACCGATCGTACCGGCCGCCGACAAAGCGTGTCAACTCGCGGACTTGCCGCGCATCGGCGGCGCGTGACCGCGTTGACACCGTCCGGGCCGTCCCGTAGAGTGTCGATGCCGGCGGTCGGTTTTCGTTCTCGTCCGGACGACAAGGTTCAGCAACGGATTTCCCGCGCCGAAGGAGCCAGCGACCCATGGGTGGAGCCGCCATCATCATGTCCCGAAGACGAGCGCTCGCCGTCTTCCTGCCGATCCTGTTGCTGGCGATCGCGTTGCCGCTGCTCGCGGCCGACGCGTGGGCGGCGCCGCAACCCGCCGCCGGCGCGGCCGCACCGCAGCACAAGCCCGGCGGTGAAGCGAGCCTCGTCGTTCCCGACCTCGGCCAGGTGTCGTTCCTCGGCGTCAACGGTCGCACGCTCCTCTTCGCCGGTCTCGGCGTGTGCGTTCTCGGACTCCTGTTCGGGCTCGTCATCTTCTCGCAGCTGCGCGGCCTCCCGGTGCACGAATCGATGCGCGAGATCTCCGAGCTGATCTACGAGACGTGCAAGACGTACCTGATCACGCAGGGCAAGTTCCTCCTGATGCTCGAGGCGTTCATCGCCGTCATCATCGTCGCGTACTTCGGCTTCCTCGTCGGCTTCGATGCGCTCAAGGTCTTCACGATCCTCGTCTTCAGCGTCATCGGCATCGGCGGCAGCTACGCGGTCGCGTGGTTCGGGATGCGCATCAACACCTTCGCGAACTCGCGCACGGCCTTCGCCAGCCTCGAAGGCAAGGCCTACCCGTGCTACGCCATCCCGCTGAAGGCGGGCATGAGCGTCGGGATGCTGCTGATCAGCGTCGAGCTCTTCCTGATGCTGTGCATCCTGCTCTTCATCCCGGGCGACTACGCCGGCCCGTGCTTCATCGGGTTCGCGATCGGTGAATCGCTCGGCGCCGCGGCGCTGCGGATCGCGGGCGGCATCTTCACCAAGATCGCCGACATCGGCTCGGACCTGATGAAGATCGTCTTCAACATCAAGGAGGACGACGCGCGGAACCCCGGGGTCATCGCGGACTGCGTCGGCGACAACGCGGGCGACTCCGTCGGCCCCAGCGCGGACGGCTTCGAGACGTACGGCGTCACCGGGGTCGCGCTCATCTCGTTCATCCTGCTCGCCGTGAAGGATCCGCTCGTCCAGGTCCAGCTCCTGGTGTGGATCTTCATCATGCGCGTGCTCATGATCGTCGCGAGCGGCGTGTCCTACCTCATCAACGAGACCATCGCGAAGGGCCGCTACGCCAACGCCACGCGGATGAACTTCGAGGCGCCGCTGACGTCGCTCGTGTGGATCACCTCGATCGTCTCCGTGGTGATCACGTACGTGGCGTCCTACGCCACGATCGGCAGCCTCGGCGACGGCAGTCTCTGGTGGAAGCTCTCGACCGTCATCACGTGCGGCACGCTCGCCGGCGCCATCATTCCCGAGCTCGTCAAGATCTTCACGTCGACGGAATCCGGCCACGTGAGGGAGGTCGTCACGTCCGCGCGCGAGGGCGGCGCGTCGCTGAACATCCTCTCGGGCCTGATCGCGGGCAACTTCAGCGCGTACTGGCTCGGGATCGTGATCGTGGTGCTGATGGGCATCGCGTTCGGCGTCAGCACGTTGGGCCTCGGGGCGCTCATGATCGCGCCCGCCGTGTTCGCCTTCGGCCTGGTCGCCTTCGGCTTCCTCGGCATGGGCCCGGTCACGATCGCCGTCGACTCGTATGGCCCGGTCACCGACAACGCGCAGTCGGTGTTCGAGCTGTCGGTCATCGAATCGATCCCCGGCGTGAAGGACGACATCCGCAAGAAGTACGGCTTCACCGTGGACTTCGAGCACGCCAAGCATCTGCTCGAGGCGAACGACGGCGCCGGCAACACGTTCAAGGCGACCGCGAAGCCGGTGCTCATCGGCACCGCCGTCGTCGGCGCGACCACGCTGATCTTCTCCATCATCATGGTGCTGACGCACGGGCTCACCGAGAACCTCGACAAGCTGTCGCTGCTGCACCCGCCGTTCCTCCTCGGTCTCATCTCGGGCGGCGCCGTCATCTACTGGTTCACGGGCGCCTCGATGCAGGCGGTGACGACGGGCGCCTACCGTGCCGTCGAGTTCATCAAGGCGAACATCCGCCTGGAGGGCGTCACGAAGGCCTCGGTCACCGACAGCAAGCGCGTGGTCGAGATCTGCACGCAGTACGCGCAGAAGGGGATGTTCAACATCTTCCTGACCGTGTTCTTCTCCACGCTGGCCTTCGCGTTCCTCGAGCCGTACTTCTTCATCGGGTATCTGATCTCGATCGCGCTCTTCGGTCTCTACCAGGCGGTGTTCATGGCGAACGCCGGCGGCGCCTGGGACAACGCGAAGAAGATCGTCGAGGTCGATCTGAAGGAAAAGGGCACGCCGCTTCACGCGGCGACCGTCGTCGGCGACACGGTCGGCGACCCGTTCAAGGACACGTCGTCGGTCGCGATGAACCCGGTGATCAAGTTCACGACGCTCTTCGGTCTCCTCGCGGTCGAGCTGGCCGTCGATCTGACCGCCAAGGTCGGCCCGGGTCTGCCGCTGGCGCTGGCCGCGGCGTTCTTCATCGTCTCGACCGTGTTCGTGTGGCGGTCCTTCTACGCGATGCGGATCGGCACGGCGGAGCCCGGCGGCGCCGGGGCGCACGTGGGAGCGGTCGCCCGGAGCAAGTAGAAGCGGGTGGAGGCTCTCGTCGACCTCGCGTCCGGCCTCCTGTCGGGCCGCTACGCGCTGGATGATCTCGTGCGCTGGGGCGGGTACGTCGTCCTCGTGGCGATCGTGTTCACCGAGACCGGCCTGCTCGTCGGCTTCTTCCTGCCCGGCGACTCGCTGCTGATCACGGCCGGTCTCGTGGCGGCCACGGGCGCGCTGAACATCTGGTGGCTCAACGTGCTGCTCATCCTCGCGGCGGTCATCGGGGACAGCGTCGGGTACGCGATCGGCTGGCGCGTCGGTCCGCGACTCTTCACGCGCGAACGGTCGCTGCTGTTCAATCCCAGGCACGTGGAGCGGACGCGCCAGTTCTACGAGCGGCACGGCGCGAAGACCATCGTCATCGCGCGCTTCGTGCCGATCATCCGCACGTTCGCGCCGGTGGTCGCGGGCGTCGGCCAGATGGCGTACCGCCGGTTCATCTTCTACAACATCGCCGGCGGCGTCGGCTGGGTGGTCAGCATGACGTGGGCCGGCTACCTGCTGGGCCAGGCGATTCCGAACATCGGCAGCCACATCCACATCGTCGTCGCGATCGTGATCGTCCTGTCGGTCATTCCGATCATCATCGAGATCGTCAGGGAGCGGAGGCGGCGCTCCGCATAGTGGTAACGAGCATCGCCGGCCTCGCGGGGCGGCTCCCTCTGCCGTTCGCGCTCGTGCTCGGGCGCCGGCTCGGCGACCTCGTCTGGCTGCTCCTGCGATCCCGTCGGCGGCTGGCGCTCGCCAACGTCGCGGTGGCGTTCCCGGATCTCCCGGCCGCGGATCGGCGCCAGATCGCGCGCCGCTCGTTCCAGCACCTCGGCATGGTCGTGGCCGAGGTCTGTCGCGCGCTCCGGGATCCCGTCGAGGCGACGCTCGACCGCGTGAACGTGGACGGGCTCGAGTACGTCAAAGGAGTGATGGCCGTCCACGGACGCGCGCTGCTCGTCTCCGCGCATCTCGGGAACTGGGAGCTCCTGACGCTCGCATACCGCGTGAGCGGCTTCCCGCTCTCGGTGGTCGTCCGCCCGCTCGATGCGCCGGCGGTCGCTGGCGTCATGCGCCGGCTCCGGGCGGCCGGCGGCGCGAACATGATCGCGAAGCGCGACGCGCTGCGACCCGTTCTCGAGGCGCTGCGCGGCGGTCACCTCGTCGCCATCCTCCTCGACCAGAACGCCTCGCGGCGGGAAGGCGTCTTCGTGCCGTTCTTCGGGCGACTCGCAAGCACGTCGCGGAGCGTCGCGACGCTTGCGATCCGCACCGGCACACCGATCATGCCGCTGTTCATCCGCCGCGAGCCCGATGGCCGTCACCGGATCACGGTGCGGCCGCCGATCATGCCGAACGCGGCCACGTCGGACGACGCCGTGACGGAGCTCACGAGGCGCTGCACGGCGGCGATCGAGACGGCGGTGCGCGAGGCTCCGGATCAGTGGCTGTGGATGCACGCGCGGTGGCGCACGCGTCCCGCCGGGGAGCGCCGGCCGTCGTGACGCGCCGCCGGCTGCTGCGGCTCGCCATGGGCGCTGCGGCGGTCGTCAGCGGCGCGGCCGATCCGCGCGCGCCCCGACGCCCGGCGCTCGACGTCGACCTCGCGCGATATCCGCCGGGCGCGACGGCCAGCGTGACCGGCCGCGCGTACGAGGAGCGCCGGCGGCCGAGCGCGGCGGACACCCCGCTCGTCGGCGCCTCGGTCACGCTGCTGCCGCGCTCGGAGACGCTCCTCGCGCGCCTCGCGGCGCTCAAGGCGGGCGCGCGCGACTCGACCGCCTCCTATCGCGGCGCGGTCGCCGCCATGAAGACGGCGATGGATGACCTCGGGCACGTCCTGCGCGACGCGGACGCCGCGCGACTGATTGTCACGGGAACCGCTGACGCGACCGGCCGATTCTCGTTCGACGTGCCGCCCGGCGCGTGGGTGCTGCTCGGCTGGCATGCGGCGTTCATCGACACGCCGTCGGCGGCGGCGCCCCGGCGCGAGCGGCAGATGTACCGTCTGGAAGCGCCGCTCGAGGGCTATCGGGCGGTGAACCTCTGGCTGCGGGACTTCTCCGTCGGGGCAGGCGGGCGGGAAGCGTTCGAGCTCACGGATCGGAACGTCTGGTTCAGCGGCGTCGAAGAGGTGAAGCGGACGGGCGCCGGCCGCTGAGCCGGCGCCCGTCGTGCGACGCGGTCGTTACTGCTTCTTGTCCGTCTTGGCGGCGCAGGGGTTGGCCGCCTTCTTGTCCATCTTCGCCGCCTTCGCCTGTTTCGCGGTCACGGTCTGGGCCGTCGCCTTGCCACCCTCTTCGGTGTACTTCACCTGGACGGTGTCACCGGCCTTGAGGTCGCCCGCGGTCGCGCCCTTGCCGGCCTTCTTGACCTTCGTCTTCGGATCGACGGCGAAGGTCCACTCCATCTCCTTGCCCTTCTCCTTGCCGGCGACGACGATGCTGTCGGCGCTCGCGGACTTGATGGTGCCGCTGGCGTTCTTGGCCGCGGCCTTCTTCTCCATCTTGCCCGCGGTCTTGTCGATCTTCTTTTCGGCCTTGTCGGCCGTCTTGTCCATCTTCTCGCCGGCCTTCTCGGTCTTCTTGTCGGCCGGGGCCGTCGTCGTCTGAGCCGCCGCGGCGCCGACGAAGCTTGCGAAGAACACGAACGCGATCGCGAGAGTGACGAGCTTCTTCACCGGTTGATTCTCCTTACGCTGTGGGTGGGTTGATGGTGCGCTGCACTGCGGAAATTAGCGGAAATCGAAAGGCGCCGTCGCCTCCCTCCTCGTGGGTCGCCCTGGGGACCGAACCACCGGGTGAGCCCTAAGTAGCGGGGAATGTTGCAAGAAATACAGCCTTCACTTTATTGACGGGTCCGAGACCTGTCAAGTGATCGGGCTTCGCCTTGACCGCGCAGGGGCCTCATGGTAAAAAATGCTTGGAATCACCGCTTCCATGGCGATTCAGCCCCGTTTCACCCCAGCGTTCCTCGGTTTCTTCATCGTTTTGGCGTCGGGCATCACCACACCCGTCGCAGCCGATTCGTCTTCGCTCCATCAGGCCACCATCGAGTACCTGGCGCAAACGCCGCAACGCGACGACGACGCGCGCGCCGACGTGTCTGGCGACGTGTCTTTGGAACACCCGCTCGTCGACGCGAGCTCCGTGCGCTCCTGGATCCCGCTCGAGCTCGAGCCCGAGCCGCCGGCGTATCCGCTGGTGCTCAA
Organism: Candidatus Rokuibacteriota bacterium; assembly: GCA_016184365.1. Taxonomy (GTDB): domain Bacteria; phylum Methylomirabilota; class Methylomirabilia; order Rokubacteriales; family CSP1-6; genus AR8. The sequence goes on along the minus strand of JACPCW010000005.1, from coordinate 1,342 downwards.
CGCCCAGGTCCAGCACTTCCTGGACCGGTTCACCGGCGAGCGCCGCGACGTCATCGGTCTCTGGATCAACCGGTCGAACCGCTATCTCGGCATGATCCGGGAAGTGCTGAAGTCCCGGGGCCTGCCCGAAGACCTCGCGTTCACCGCCATGATCGAAAGCGGGTTCAATCCCGTTGCCGTCTCGCGCGTCGGCGCGGTCGGGCTGTGGCAGTTCATGGCGGCGACGGCACGCCGTTACGGGCTTCGCGTCGACCGGTGGGTCGACGAGCGCCGTGACCCGGAGAAGTCGACGTTCGCCGCCGCGGCGTACCTGGGCGACCTCCACAAGATGTTCGGGTCGTGGTGGCTGGCGCAGGCCGCGTACAACGCCGGGGAGATGAAGGTCGTCAGGGCGATCCGCGCCACCGGCTCGAACGATTTCTGGGACCTCGCCCGCTCACGGCACCTGATGCGCGAAACGAAGGACTTCGTGCCGCAGATCCAGGCGGCCACGATGATCGGCCGGGATCCTGCGCAGTACGGCTTCGAGACCGGCGACACGACCATCGTGGCGTTCGAGACGGTCACCGTGCCGGCCGGCACGAGCCTCAGGTGGCTCGCCGCAGCCGCCGGCGTCTCCGCCGACATGCTCGCGTCGCTGAATCCCTCGCTGATCCGCAGCGTCACGCCACCCGGCGCCCCGTACGCGCTCAGGGTGCCGGTCGGAACCGGCTCCGGTGTGCTGATCGCACTGGAAGCGCCGCGACCGCCGCCGTCGCGCGTACGTGCCCGCGTCGTCGCCCGCGTCCCCGGCAAGTCGGTCGCGCGCGCCTCGACCACGAGGGACGGCGCCATCCACGTCGTCCGGCCGCGCGACACGGTGAGCTCGATCGCCAAGCACTACGGCGTGTCGACCAACGACGTGCTCCGCTGGAACAGCCTCGAGAAGCGGAGCCGGATCCGTCCGGGCGACCGCCTGAAAGTGACCGACATCCGCCTGCCGAGCGAACCGCGGCAGGCCAGCGCTCGGTGAAGGTCGAAGTCCAGCTCTTCGCGACCCTCGCGCCGTATCAGCCGCCCTCCGGTGAGGACGGCCGCGCGCTCCTCGACGTTCCCCCCGGTACGACCGTCACGCAGGCGCTTCGCGCCCTCGGAATCCCCGACGAGATGCCCCGGATCGTCCTCGTGAACGGCCACGATGCGCTCGATGACCGGCTGCTCCAGCCGGACGACGTCGTCGCGGCGTTTCCGCCCCTGGCCGGCGGTCGAGCCTCCGAACCACGGTGGTACACTCGGAGGGCTCAGGAGCACACAGGCCGCGGAAGCGTCTAGGAACCCGGTGGGCCTCCCGGACTTCAAATCC